>CAYMSF010000047.1:0-16710 GCA_964392985.1 uncultured Victivallaceae bacterium
CAGGTTATCAACTATTTTATCAAATTATTTGTCATTTTCTTTCACGGATTCAAGACTTCATCGCAGACGGGTTAACTTTTTTTATAATTCTATCAAAGACATGATTGAAATCTAGTGAATACTGAAATACAGTACAATCCGTTCCGGTTGGTGGTTGTATCTTATAGACATCAATTATCACTGAATAAAATCATATTAACTTAAGGATAATCGCGCTCCCGTCAGTAACGCAATTAGAATATCAAACCATGGACTTTACAATCAAAGATGTTTCCTTACTGCTCGACAAACCCGAAAAAGAAATTCAAAGTTTAATCAAAGAACACATAATTCCCTTCCAGGAAATACAAGATAAGATTGTTTTCAATAAACAGCAGATAGTGGAATGGGCGTTAATCCGGAATATTCCAATAAACATTTCCAACCATAGTAATATGGTGGAATATCAAGTCAAAGAATTAAGCACTATTCTAAACGATAATTCATTCTTTTATGATTGTGCTTTTTCCGAAAGTTCATATTTTGAACAAATGCTCAATCTGGTTCAACTTGACGCAAATGTCGACAAAAACATCATCATCCAATTATTGAAAAACCGTGAGGGATTGATGAGTACCGCAATCGGCAACGGCATCAGTCTGCCGCATCCGCGCATACCATTAATGGTCGGGCGCAGTCCGCTTATCAATTTTTTCTTCACACAACGTCCGCTGGATTTAAAATCGATTGACGGCAAACCGGTTCACACTATCATCCTGTTAATTTCACAGACCATTAAACAGCACCTGAGTCTGCTTGCCCGTTTGAGTTTTCTGCTTTCCCAGGAAACGTTCCGTTCCGCGCTGGAAAACCGGATAGATAGCAAAAATATTCTTGAAACAGTAAGCCATATTGAGAGTACAAGAGGTGGATGACAATTATGGAGCTGTTTTATTATGCAATAGCGTTACAATTGTTAAGCCTGCCTGCCGTCGGGTTGCTGCGAAACAGCCGGATAGCGTCAACTGTTGCACATCTCTTATTGCTTACAGGACTGATTACCGGATTTGTTTCAACGCTTACCGCTTTATTTATCCCTGACGCGCCATCGCATCATTTCACTATCTGCGGAATACCTGATGCATTATTCAGATTTGATTCACTGGGGCTCTATTTTCTGAGCATAGTGCAATTGATTGCCATTCCGACTACCATTTACAGTTACTCCTCAATCCGCCACTATCTTGATAAAGGGAGATCAGTAAAGCAGTTGCTGATTTTTTATCCAATACTTATTGTAGCAACGCAATTAGTCGTTGTTGCCAATCATGCCATTTTATTTCTGGTTTGCTGGGAATTGATGAGTACCGTAGCTTACCTCGGCATGATTTTTGATAAAGAAAAACATGAAGTTCAGACTGGAAGCTTTTATTATCTGGTCATAAATCATGTAATTGTATTTATTCTCTACATATTTTTCTTTCTGCTCCATCATCAGAATGGTAGTTGGATGTTCAGTGACTTTCATATTTCACCGGAATCGGGTAATTTATTCATTATCCTCTATGTACTTTCGCTGATTGCTTTCGGCATGAAAGCGGGATTTATGCCGTTTCACTCCTGGTTGCCGCGAGCGCATCCCATCGCGCCGACGGTATTCAGCGCATTTCTTTCCGGTGTAATTATCAAGACCGGCATCTATGGAATTTTCCGGACGTTTCAATTTCTCAATCCGACGCCGGAATGGCTGGGTTGGCTGGTACTGGGCATGAGTTTGGTCAGCGCGATATTCGGGGTATGGTATGCCCTGGCACAACATGACATCAAAAAACTGCTGGCGTATCACTCGGTTGAAAATGTCGGTATCATTGGTATCGGTATCGGCATCGGTTTTATTGGTTCGGCATATAATTCGCTCCCGGTACAAATGCTGGGGTTTGGCGGCGCACTTTTACATACCCTAAACCATGCTATTTTTAAAAGTCTGCTCTTCATCGGCAGCGGGGTGATTTATCAAAATCTTGGTACCAGAAACATTGAACTCATGGGGGGATTATCACGGCGCAGCAGATTGTTTGCAATACTGTTTCTCGTCGGTTCAGTCGCAATCAGCGGTATCCCTCCATTAAATGGTTTCATTTCCGAATTTATTATCTTTAACGGTTTCTTCACGACAGCGCGGGAATTAAAAAACTACTACCCGTTGCTGATGTTGATTTCGACAGTAGGTCTGGCATTTGTCGGCGGACTTGCGGTGGCATGCTTTACCAAAATTAATTCAATTATGTTTTCTGGCGTAGAACGGAAAGCAATACCACATTTCGAAGTGTCCTTGTATGACTATCTTTCCATGGGAATTTTTGCACTGCTCTGTGCTGTAATCGGTTTTTATCCGCAACCATTTGTCCACATCGTCAATGATGTGTTAAGCCGTTCCGCTGTTCCTGGCAATACTTCCACCGCGCTGACAGGGATCAACTGGTTTTACATCAGTATGGTTTTTCTGGCGATTTTAGGCGGCTTTATTCTGATTTATTTATGGAAGCGCTGTATCAACTGGAAATATGGCAGAAAAATATCACCTGCCTGGGGGTGCGGTTACGATAAAATCACTCCAAGAATGCAATATACTGCATCGTCTTTCGCCGATGAACTTAATTATATTGCCAAATCCGTACTTGGTTATCGCAAAAAAATTAAATTATTGTCAACCGTTTTTCCTGAAAAAAATAAATTTGAAAGCCATTCGGACGACTTTATTGACTCAAAAATAATTTTACCGTTGTTCCATAAATTCAGTAGCTTCATTTCCCGGATTGAAATATTAAATTACTCCGATATCCGTTACTATGTCGCTTTTATTCTGGTAATAATATCAATTTACAGTCTGATAGGTTTCTTATGGAATTAAACTCACTGGCAGAGGGAATTATTTCATTGCTGGTCATTCTGGCGGTGGCGCCGCTTTTTGCAGGCATTGTCAACAAACAGAAAGCCATCTTCACCGGACGTATCGGCGCTCCGGTAATGCAGCCATACTATGAATTGAAAAGACTGTTACGCAAGGAGACAATTAATGCCGGAAGTTCATCATTCATCAGCGAAATTTCTCCATCCTTGAATCTGATTGCAGTTATCGTTGCCGCGGCAATGCTGCCCATCGGCTTCACCAAACCATTAATCAGTTTTGAAGGCGATATCATCCTGTTCGCTTATGTGCTGGGACTGGCGAGATTTTTTCAAATTCTCGCGGCAATGGATATCGGGAGTTCTTTTGAAGGGATGGGGGCGGCACGCGAAGCCACTTTTGCCGTATTCGCTGAACCGATTTTCTTTTTTACCATCGGCAGTGTCGCCTTTGCGGGTGACTTGACCTCCATATATGAACTTTATCATTCGATAAAACTGGATAACATCGCTTACAGCGTGTTTATTGTTGTCTGTTCAATCTCACTGTTGATTCTGGCGGTTACCGAATGCTCACGCATGCCGGTTGATGATCCCAATACCCATTTGGAACTTACCATGATTCACGAAGTGATGATTCTGGACAATTCGGGTGTGGATTTATTTCTGTATCAATATTCCAGCTATATCAAATTGTTTATTTATGCCATACTGGAGTCATCGTTGTTTTATCCATTTGCGGTGGAGAATTATAATGTTTCAATCTTAATTTTTCTCGTTGTTATTACTGCACTGGCGACGACATTGGCAGTTGTTGAAACCGTCACTTCCCGGTTCAAATTTAAATATGTACCGCATTACCTCCTGTTTGCCACGGCAATAGGAGTATTGAATCTGTTAATTTATACTTTTACCAAGTAGAAAATAATTATGGAAAATGTTTTAAGTATAATCTTTTGTTTATCACTCTTTTATCTTGCGGTTACGTCGCGGGTAAAGACCTACGTTACCGTGCTGCAAATTCAAGGTATCATCCTGACGATACTTTTGTTATTGCCTTTGATAGATAAATTTTCTGTCATCGCGATGATATTACCGGTAACATTGTTCACCGTCAAGGTCATTCTGATCCCGCGTTATATCAAAAAAATACTTCTCGACCTGGACATTAAGCGGATTATAGAACCGACCATCCAGCAATTTTCATTTTTACTCCTCGTAATTTTTACCATGACAGTCATATTTGTCGCCACCAATATTCTCTCTAAAATCACGGCTATCGAGACCATCCCGTTCGCAAGCGGATTCTCAGCCGTCGCCGTTGGTATTTTCGTTATCATCTTCAGAAAAAAATTAATCATTCATGTCGCAGGGTTTCTGGTACTGGAAAATGGTATATTCCTGTTCGGCTCGACCATTGCGTCAAAACTCCCGATGATGATTGAACTAGGTTCATTGCTGGATATTTTTGTTGTCGTCTTCCTGATGGGAATCGCGTTGAACAAAATCAGTTCGACACTTTCCGGCTTTGAAGTGACTTCACTCAGGAGGCTCAAGGACTGACATGCTTATATTCGCTATTATAATTCCTTTTCTTGCAACCGTGGCCTGTTACTTTTTGAAAAGTATTCGTACGCAATATTATATCTCGATAGCAGTGAGTGTCTTTCATTTCGCGTTTGCCTTCGGTCTCTTTTCCGGGTGGTACTGCCCGGGAGCATTTATTGTATTCAGCGCCGACTCACTCAGTCAACTTATCCTGCTGGTGCTTTCAAATGTTTATTTCTGGGTGGTGATTGTTTCATTCTCCTATTTGAAGCGAACTAATACTTCCAATTCAGTGTCCGGCAGACGCTATTATTTTATGCTGCTGAACTTTTATCTGTCCGCCAATACCGCCGCAATTCTCAGTAATAATTTCGGTATGTACTGGGTTGCCTCGGAAGCCACGACATTAAGTGTCGCGCCCCTAATCTACTATTACCGCAACGAAGAAGCGCTTGAAGCAATGTGGAAATACCTTTTCCTCGTTTCACTCGGTATCGCCTTCGCTTTTATCGGAATTTTATTTCTGATGCTTTCTGCAAATGGCACGTTACTTGAAGGCCGGCAGTTATTTTTCTCCGAATTTACGAAGAATGCGGGACTGTTAAATCCGATCTGGTTGAAAGCCAGTTTTATTTTTATCTTTGTCGGCTTAAGCACAAAAATCGGCATTGCGCCGATGCATTCCGCCGACGTCGATGCCACGAGTAATTCGCCCAGTCCGATTGCCGCACTAATGGCCGGCTCTCTGCGCGTAACTGCATTGCTTGGAGTGATGCGAATTTTCCAGATTGTCTCCCCGACTTCTATCCACAATTTTGCGCAAACCATATTAATCATCGGCGGGCTGTTTTCGCTTTTCGTCGCATTTGTTTTTATGTTCAAGGTAAAAAACTACAAAAGACTTCTCGCCTACTCCAGCGTTGAACATCTGGGAATTATCACTCTGGCAATCGGTGTTGGCGGTATGGCTTTTGTTGGTGCTATGTATCATATTGTTTATAACTCTATCTGTAAAGTCGTTTTGTTTTTCATCGCTGGCAATATCCATCGCGAATTCAAAACCCGTGAAATCACCGGCGTAAGTTCGGTAATAAATCTGATGCCCTGGACCGGGTGGCTGTTTTTAATCGCCTTTCTCGCTATCTCTGCAATTCCGCCGTTCGGTATTTTTTTCAGTGAACTGATGATTTTTGAAGGTATGCTTTTCTCCGGCAAACCTTGGATACTGTTCGTCACCATGTTTTTCATGCTGTTCATTTTCATTAACATGGGTCGCGCTATTTTTAATATGCTTTACAGAAAAGATGAACAGGAAACCGTCACAATTAAAACAGAACATTTCGACATTTCTCACTTCGCGTCAATAGTATTACTGATTTTGGGTATAGTCATTGCAATAACGTTTCCGGAAATTCTCCATGACCATATCTTGAATATTGCGAAAGATTTTGGAATAAAGATATGAACTCGCTGAAAATACAAAATAATCAAACTTTCCGGCTGGATGAAATTAATTATTCCGGTAAAGAAAGTTTTTTGAATAATGTTTCCGCATATTTATTGAGCGGGTACCGCATGATTGGGCTCTTTCCTCCAGACAATAACAAACCAGAAAAAATCATCGCAATACTGGCAGATTCAAATTCATCTTCGTTTTTCATCACCGGTGGCGAATTCGCTCAAGACAAACTCGAATTCAAAAGTTGGGCTGAGGCATTTCCACAGACCAATTATTTTGAATGTGAACTCGCTGAAAAACATGGTTTCCTGCCGCTTCATCATCCCTGGTTGCGCCCGGTAAGAAAACAAAATGTCATCTCCGGCAATCAACCGTACCAGTTTTACAAGCTTGACGGCGATGAAATCCACGAAGTTGCAGTCGGCCCGATTCACGCCGGGGTCATTGAACCGGGACATTTCCGCTTTCAGTGCCACGGCGAACTGGTTTACCATCTGGAAATAAATTTAGGCTATCAGCATCGCGGTGTCGAAGCGATGATGCTGAACGCAACTCCAGGACAACGCTTGACGTTGGCGGAATCCATCACCGGTGATACTGTCATCGGTCACACTTATGCTCATTGCAGCGCCATCGAAAGTTTGTCCAATACGCCAATAGGTCTGAAAGCACAAGTTATCCGCTCCATCGCTGAAGAACTGGAAAGAGTCGCAATGCATCTAACCGGACTTGGCGGCGTGGCTAATGATATCGGACTGGCGCTTGCCGCATCCTCCTACGGCAGATTACGCACCTTGGTTATCAACAGCCTGGCTGAATTGTCCGGCTCACGCTTCGGGCGCGGCTTGTTTGTTTACGGCGGCGTGCGTTTCGATTTCGATTCCGGAATCATTCAACGGATTATCTCTAATTTGAACACCGTAAGAAGTGATATAAGAGTCATCAACGACTTTTTATTTTCCTCCACCGGCGCGCTCGTCAGGTTTGAAAAAACCGGGACAGTAAAACAGGAGTCCGCATTGAAAATCGGATTGGTTGGACTGGCGGCACGTTCATGCGGACTTGAACTAGATACACGCATAAATTTCCCATACGGCGCTTATCGCTATTTCCCGGTTTCTCAGATAACCCTGTCAACTGGCGATGTTTTCGCACGTTCACGCCTCCGCGCGTTGGAAATTGATGAATCCTTCCGCTTTATCTTTGAACAACTCGAAAATCTCCCCGATGGTGAAATTAGAACCGCTACCGGCGACATAGCTCCGGATTCAGGGGTAATTTCGATTACAGAAGGCTGGCGAGGCGAAGTTGTTCACTGTGCATTTACCAACTCCAATGGCGGTATCGCGCAATACAAAATTAAAGATCCGTCATTCAACAACTGGTATGGACTTACCCTCGCATTGCGTGATACCGGGATTTCTGACTTCCCGCTTTGCAACAAAAGTTTTGATTTGTCCTATGCCGGTCATGATTTGTAAGGAATAAATTTTATGATAGATGCTTTAAAACTTAGAATACTGCAGGGCGACCCGATCGTTCACAATGTAAAAAACGCCACATTTCCCGCTCTGTTTCGCGGTCTCCCGGTAATTAATAATTATGCCCCCTGCCCTGCCAGTTGCAATAAATGCGCCGCAGTTTGCCCCGTAAACGCGATAAAATTAAATCCGTTAAGCATTGACCTCGGTCGTTGCACCTTCTGCCCGTTGTGTGAAGAAGCCTGTCCGGAGAAATTAATTCACTTCACCAATAATTATCATCTGGCAACGGATAATAGAGAAAATCTGATTGTCACGAAAGAGACAAAATCAATCACCCCCGCTACCGCCGCGAAGAAAATCAAAAGCTATTTCGGCAAATCCTTAAAGTTACGGCAGGTTTCCGCCGGCGGTTGCAACGGTTGTGAACTGGAATTGAATGCCCTCAGCAATGTCAACTTCGATATGGGCAGATTCGGCATCGAATTTGTCGCCTCACCGCGGCATGCCGACGGCATTGTCATCACCGGACCAATCACGCAAAACATGGCAATTCCTCTTGAAATATGTTATGAAGCCGTTCCGAATCCTAAAATAATCATTCTCGTTGGTTCCTGCTCAATTTCCGGACATGTCTTTCAAAATTCCCCCTGTCTGCAACGGAAATTTCTGACTGATAATAAAATAGATCTTTACATTCCCGGCTGTCCGACACACCCACTGACTTTCATCACCGGTATTCTCAGCTTTATTGGCAGATAATAACATTCGCAATCGACTAGCGGAAAAAATTGATATGGTGGTGCTGCAATATTGTGGTATTGACATTTATTGTAAATGCGATATGTTAAAATCAGGAGAAAAAGAAAATGCCGGTGAACAAGAAACAACTCCAGCGCCTGAAAAGATTAGTCGGGCAATTGAAAGAGAATCGTTACCCGAATTGCAAAAGTTTTGCGGAAGAATTACGCGAGGCAGACCTCACTGAAAACCTCGATATAATTTGCTGCCGCAAAACTATTTTACGCGATATCAAAGTGCTGAAGGATGAGTTTAAAGCGCCAATCAAATTTGATGTCAAAGAAAACGGTTACCACCTCACCCATAAAGGCTGGGATTTTGACCTGCCGCAACTGCTGAGTGATTCCGAAATGCTTGCTGCAGTCCTGGGGGCACGCCTGTCAGAAGAAATTTTCCCTGAACCGCTCCGCAGCGAAATCAGAGAAGCGGTTGACAGTCAACTCACGGGTAACAACCCCGACTTCCTTGATTCGGCGCAAATCAACTCGCTCATTGTCGTGCCACGCCTGATGATTGCAATCAATGCAGATATTTTTATGCGGGTATTCAAGGCATGGCAGGAACACAACGGCCTCAATATTACTTATGAAGATACTGAGGGAACAATAACTGAACGCCTGATTGAACCGCATATTTTTGCTTTTTATGATCAGGCCTGGTACGTCAAAGGTTGGTGCCGTTTACGCAATGAAGTTCGCTCATTTGCCATCCACCGCATCCTTAAAGCTGAACCAACCAGACTCTCCTTTGAACCTGACCGGGAACTTATCAACCGCACCCGCAAAGGCAATTTTCTTGAATATAAAAAAATCATGAATATCGAAATTGTCTGCGCAAATGAACTGAAAAGCTTTATCGAAGCAAAACCATTCCACGAAGCTCAAAAAAT
The DNA here is from genome assembly GCA_964392985.1 of uncultured Victivallaceae bacterium. Lineage (GTDB taxonomy): Bacteria > Verrucomicrobiota > Lentisphaeria > Victivallales > Victivallaceae > CAYMSF01. Next base: position 9,065 of record CAYMSF010000047.1, read on the forward strand.
TAAACCTTATGACGCTGAAAACATCCTGCTTACCATCCCCGCCGCCCCTGAACATGAAATCGTTAAATGGGTTATGTACCAATCCGGCAAGGCAAAACTGATCAACCCTCCCGCTCTCATGCAGAAAATTCATCAAAATTCAATAATTTTAGCAAAAATGCATACCACTTTGTCATGATGGGACACAAAATGTCTCACCGTCTATGCTATAGTTTAGGCAATGAGACAAAAATGCAGGTTACTTTGTGACGACTCCTTGATGTCAGTAACAAATAAAATCGGAGGCGGAGATGTTCAATATAAAATCTTTAGTTTTTACACTGTTGACAGTAACGCTGATTAACGTGAACGCCGAATCAACATCGCAACAGAAAAAAGATGATGCTGACAGCAAACGACGTGCCTATGAAAACAACAAAAAAAAAAGTAAAAAGCAATATCCTGATACTTTCGATGCCAATGACGCCGGCAATCAGAATGATAAAGACTATATTTTAACGGACCAAACACCCCCGCATGACTGGAGCAAACCCGCCCCGCCATGGCGTGATGTCAAATGTGATAAATGTAACGGTACCGGCATCATCAAAGAAGTAGTCGGCAATAAAGATCCGCAACTTAAAATTAAAATATGCAAAACCTGTAGCGGCAAGGGCACGCTAGGCAAAACTAAAAATTAAATAGAAAATTTGAAAAGTAAACGTTTACTGTTGAATGTGGACAACCTGGGAACAGAACGCATCCACATATTTTTACACAAAACGGTTTTGCAATCTTAAATACATAAACTAAAGAGGGAATCATGGAACTTTCGCTGGAAAAGATTATCGCGGGATTCAACAATGTCGTCGGGTGTGAACGCTGTTCCGTCTCAGATGTTCACCGGGACACGTTTTTCAATCTCCCGCAACCTGGATTCATCGGAAAAAACTATGCCAAACATCAAATTGTCTTAATTGGTCAAAATCCCGGAGCATCGCCTGACCGCTTCTCTGATGAAGACAAATTATATGCCGATCTTTTACTAAAACTACACAAAGAACAAAATTCTGCCACATATTCGACCCTGTATGCATTCTTATTAGATTTTATGAAAAAGTGGCAGGTAACAAAATATTTCCCGATAGATGAATGCAATTTGGGGTTGGAAGATATTGCATACTTCAATCTGGTAAGATGCCGCACCAGGAATAATGCCACTCCATCACAGAATGTTACCCAAACCTGTATGCAGCATTCTTTAAACTGGATAGAAATGCTATCACCGCGCGTTGTCGTTTGTATCGGCAAACATTCGTACGACCGGATCAGCTATGAATTGGGAAAACGCGGTATCCCTTGTTGTTTCACCAATCGTGCCCGTTCTCTCGATAACAGTGCGCGCCAGATTGATCGAAACAACGCCGCCAATTTCGTCAATAACATTTTGGGCAGTCCAAATGTCAAAACCATAAAAGAGGAGTTCAAAAAAATGTCAGAAGTCGAAGCCACAAAAACCGTAGTACCGTGCGTCATCGTCACCACCAGTCAGTTAATAAAATTGCCTAAAACCACATCACTTCAAGTTACCAATAAAGCGTTGATGGTGAAAAGTAATGAGCAGTTTTCATCTCTTGGAGAATCCCAATTTCGCCAGATACTAAAAACACTTGGGTTTGTCGGCGATATTGCAGTAACTAAGGTACTTAAACACAGGGATCCGGTTCCAAGTATTTATTTTAACAGTAACAGAGAGCATAAAATATTTTTTACCGCCAAAGAAAGTGATTTGTCACGTTTTAATCCGAGTCTTTGGATAAGAGTAGAAGGTCGGATGCAGATCAAAGACAAAGATTTAAAACCCGGAAAAATAAACTTAGTTCCCAAACTAGGCAAGGAAGAAGAGGCGTTCAAAAGTCTACTTGGAAAATAATCGTAAAATGGCAAACCTTGAATCGTCAAGGTTTGCCATTAAATAAGCGCTGTTCTACCTCCAGAGGAAACAGCATTTTGGTAGCAGAATAAACTTACAGCAACAGGAGTCAGTTATGGATATAGTTACTGGAATTATTGCCTATATCCTGGCAGTAATGTTCAAAATTCTCCTGTTTGCAACAATCGTTGTATTCGTTGCGACGTTGCTGCTATTCCTTTTCTTTTATCTGTTTGCCAAAACATTTAACTACTTAAATGACATGGTGTATCCTTCGAAATGTGAAAAGCCGGCAGATAATATTGACAGCATCGTGCCGCCATCAAATCTGACCAGTTCCACTGACTTCAGTGAGTCCGACGCTCCATTCTGGCTGAAAGATGATAACGAAACTGATGATGACTTTAATATGGAAAGCATGAATGGTTATCCCGGCGGGTATGGCGACCAACAGATGTTTGAAGACGAAGAGGATTTTCAGGACATGGATTATGGCTACATTGATAAAGAGGAGAAATAACGTAATCACCGTCTGTTGTGATAACATGGTTAGGTAATTAGAAAATACCCCAAACTTATAATCCATGATTACAGTCTTAACTACTAAACTGGAAGTATTGACTTTTATATTTTTGTTTGGACTGGTTCAGATATTTTTTCCGGGAAACGTTTATCCGCAAAGTCAATTATGGCGTAAGTAAAAACACAAATCCCGAACATTTCCAATGTTTCCTCAACCATTACCAAAAGAACATAAGGCAGATTCATCCAATGCCCGGCCTGGTCAATCGGACCTTCTAACAGCTCAAAGCCAATCGCTGCTCCAACATAGATTGCACCCGCGAGAATAAAAAGATTGCGGGTTCTAGTCGGCAGATACTGGAAGACAAACTTCAAATAAACAAACCCCATAATGATTAACGCCAATCCTGCCGGTATAACCCATGAATAATAGAGAATGCCGCTGGTATTCAATAAATCATGAGTAGGCGCCATGGCTTTTTCGTGGAGTTCAAACGATTCATCCAGGCAAAGATAGAAAAATGCCAAAGACAATAACGCCCAAAGCCACTTATACTTATCTCCCTCTTTGAACATTTTTTTGCTGACGCAGTAGAGCAGCAATGACGCATATAACAAGAGCAGACCTGACCAGTATGAGGAATATTATATTCATACTCCATATTAAACAGGCGTAATAAAGGATTGTTTTTCTCCACATGAAGTCCATATTGTGCAATCATGGAAACAATATGAAGCGTCAACATCACCCCGATTATGCTCAAGGTAACCCTGAATGACCCTCTGGCGGAAATTTCAAATTTCATTTATTCCCTTAAATTGCAGAACTGTCATATTGTTACTTAATTTTAAAATGAATGGATAAACCATTACCAACGCAAGACGTTATCATAAAATACTTTATCAATTTAATGGTTTCAATATTCTTACTGAAATTGTTAGAATATGATTAGAAGTTATTCGCCGACGGTTAATAAGTTGCATTCAATAATTTTGGAATTACTTTATTCTCAAAGCTAGAATAAGTTCATGAACAATTTTAATCACCAACTTGAACAATAAGGTAATGCAATGAAAAAATGGTTGACTCTGATGTTGTCCGTTGCCACAGTAGCCGCTATGGCACAAAAATGCGAAGTACGAATTGATCTTGACGGCTCCAGGGAACAGATTCCACTGAAACCGGTTTACACCCAGGATGCGGTAATGGAAAATCCGGAATGGATGGGTAAAAATAAGGACTACTGTCTGGTCATTACCTCAAAAAACGTTGATGAAAACTGGCGTGAATTCGCCTTTATATTCACACCTGAAAAAGATGGCAATGTCAAGTTGACTCTCCGTGGTCCATGGTATAAACCGGCAGGCGCAAAAAAAGTTCTGCCGATATGGGTGGCTTATGATGCGTTGCAAGTCATCAATGCCAAATGTGAAAATCCGGACTTTGAACTGCTCAGCGTAAATGGCGTAATGGCCGGATGGACCGGCGATAATAAAAACGTCATCAGAGATGCCACCGATGCACGTTCCGGCAAAACCTATATCAAAGTTACTTTCGAATCATCATTTTCTCAGGAAATAACGGTAACGAAAGATCGTCAGGTAACCATCAAATTCAGTGTCAGAACGATTGGCAAAGACGGCATAATCGAATAACAAGCAGTCGTCAGCTGTAACTTGTCTAAAATATACTCAAAGCGGCGCAGATGCGCCGCTTTTTTTATCACATTTATAAGTAAAACGTCAAACTCGCATCTAACAACCTCTATATCGCCCGTTAAGTAATATTCATTCTTTGACTACAAACAGTTACAAAGTGATGGGTTCACGGATTTGACTTTTGCGGATTTGGCAATACCTTTTGAATGAGTTTTTTGCAATATAAGTAACAGGATGGCAAATGAACAGTAAACCGTTATGGGCGCCATGGCGCATTGAATTTATTCGAGCCCCGAAAGAAGAGCGTTGTTTCCTCTGCGGTAATGAGACCGCGCAACCGGGTTCAATAGAAGAAAATCTTATTGTCTATCGCGGTAAAAACGCCTTTGTGATTCTGAATCGTTTCCCCTATAATTCCGGTCATCTGATGATTGCGCCGTATCGCCATATCGGAGATATTGCGGAATTGACGACAGAGGAACAACATGAGATTATGGATTTATGCGTGTACAGCAAAACGGTTCTGCAACGGTTGCTCTATCCGCATGGTTTCAATATCGGCTTTAATCTTGGCACGGCGGCAGGGGCTGGCTTAGCCGATCATCTGCATCTGCATATCGTTCCCCGGTGGAATGGTGACACTAATTTCATGCCGGTAATCAGTGATACGCGCTGTGTTCCGGAAGCGCTCAATGACACCGCAATCCTGATTAGAGAAAACTGGGACAAAATTGAACAACGGCAAAGCAAAACATAGGCAGTTTTATGGATTTTATCATTAAGGACATCAACGATAAAGAACATGGCCCGATTGATTTGGATACACTGAAAAAGTGGATTGATGAAGACCGGGTTACGAAAGACACTCCGGTACGGAATTCACTTATCCCCAGATGGAAAACCGCCGCCGATTTCGATTCCGTACAGGAAAATCTTCAGGAACAGGAAACGCGATTGGAACAACAGTCCGATGCCATCGCTAAATCTGTATCTGCAGTAAGTTCCGTTAAATCATTTTTCAAAAAAAAGGTATCGAAAGAAAAAACTTCTTTTGCACATAAACATGAAGCGGAGAATGCGGAAGCTGGTTCACGTATTTGGGCCTTCGTTTTTGATGTCGCTTTATTGTCGCTGCTCGTTTTTCTGCCGCTATTTATTATCAGCAACTTTTACGCCAGCAGTATTGCCGCCACCGAAACCGATAGTTCCGTAAAAGAACTGCCCTTGAAAGACAACCTCTATCCCGATGCCGGCAAAGTAAGAATAAAAGACGAAAATCCCGTGACGGAAGACCAGACGCAATCTTTGCCCCCGGGCAAAAATGCACCTATAGCAACACCATCCGGCGATAAAAAACCTGCTCCGGCGGTTAATTCGAAAGCACCTGTGCAACCACCGGCAAAAGATGGCAAGGCTAAGGCAGCACCGGCGCAGACGCAGTCATTGCCGCCAGGCGGAGTCGTTGCTCCGGCAGCGACTAATCCTGAGTTACCGGCCGCACCACCTGTTCCTGAGAAAAAAGCACCGCCGCCAACCATAGACAATCTGAGAGCGACTAACCCGCCATCAACCAAAGCCTGTGCCTCCGCCGGTTATGAAACCGGTTCCATCTGGAAGGACGCCAGTAGCGGGATAAAGTACGTATGTCTCAGTCCGGCGGAAAATTCCGCCCGTTGGCTTGATGTTAATAAATTGAACCATATTTACACGATTGCTGCTGCAGTTGCCATACCGATTATCATTCTTTATTTTGGAATTACGCTCGGTTACTATGCGCAGACATTTGGAATGTGGTTCTGGGGTATTTTCATAACCGGGCGCAAGCTTAATGAAGTTTACTTTTTCCGGTCATTTATATTCACAATTTTGATGATTGTTTTGGGAATTATTTCACCACTTATGGTTTATATTTTCGGTCGTGCTCCTCATGATCTCCTTGCCGGGGTCAGAATTATCAACGTCGCCGGAAAAACACCGGATTGATCAATTACCGGTTAAAGATAATTTACCCATGTGGCGTAATGCCGGGTTATCAGTTGTATACTCTATAAGGTTGAAATTTAAATTAAGGAAGATGAAATGCTGACAAGCAATAATGTCAATATTGAAAGTAAAACATCCCTTTTTTCGCCGGGCGAGATAAAGTCGGAATTACCAATGGCGCTCGATGCGGTCGTAAAAGTCATTAACGCACGGCAGGATATTTGTAATATTCTTGACCGCAAAACTAAACGGTTTATGCTCATCGTCGGACCTTGTTCCATCCACGATGCTGATGCCGCCGTCGAATATGCGCAACGGCTTAAAACACTCAGCGATGAAGTCAGTGACCAGATTATGCTCATTATGCGCGTTTATTTTGAAAAACCGCGCACTACAATCGGCTGGAAAGGATTAATCTACGACCCCGGTCTGAATAATACCTACAATATTGAAGAGGGAATATTCCTGGCACGGCGGTTATTGCTGAAAATTGTGGATATCGGTCTGCCGGTGGCTTCCGAGATGCTTGACCCGATTCTGCCGCAGTATATCGCCGACGCAGTTTCATGGGCGGCAATCGGCGCCAGAACATCGGAATCACAAACACACCGCCAACTGGCAAGCGGACTTTCGATGCCGGTGGGATTCAAAAATGCAACCGATGGCAGTTGCCAGGCAGCGATTGATGCTATTAATACCGCACGGTCATCACATAGTTTTATCGGTATTACCGAAGACGGTCGCACCGGAGTATTCCGTACCAAGGGCAACGCTTATGGTCATATTGTTCTCCGCGGAGGCAACCGGCCGAATTTCAGCGCTGAATACATTGCGTTCGTCAAAGTGGCAATGACCAGAAATAAACTTACGCCGAATATCATCGTTGATTGCAGTCATGCCAATTCCAACAAAGATTACAAGAAACAGAAACTGGCATTATACGATGTATTGCAGCAAATCAGTGAAGGCGAAGATTCCATTGTCGGCAGTATGCTGGAAAGCAATTTGATTGAGGGCCGGCAGGATATTGTTCAGGGACAAAAACCCATTCCCGGACAATCGGTTACCGACTCGTGCATCGGTTGGGAAGAGACAGAGTCACTCATCCGCAACGCCTGCAGACATTTGAAATCGATTCGTGAAAACAATAAATAGCAGGTCGAATTTGAGCAGATGGAATAGAATAAATTCACTATCCTGCCAGCATTCCGCCGCAAAATAAAACAAGACACTAACAACAGGTTTATGCTATGAAAAAATGCTACCTGGCCTTTGACCTCGGCGCCTCCAGCGGGCGTGCCATCACCGGAAAACTATCCGACGGCAGATTAGAACTGGAAGAAATCCACCGGTTCAGTAATGGTCCGGTTGAACGTGACGGCGCGTTGTTCTGGGATTTTGAACAACTCTGTCAGGAAATTCGTACCGGTATCAGCAAAGCTGCGGCGACTAATACCATTGCCAGTATTGCCATTGACACCTGGGGCGTTGATTATGTGCTCTTCCGCAACGGTAAACCGGTACGGATGCCATATCACTATCGTGACGCACGAACCGATGCTGCCGTACC
>CAYMSF010000047.1:16720-32570 GCA_964392985.1 uncultured Victivallaceae bacterium
GTGCAATGGTTTTCCGATGACGCCTGCGCCGCTGCGCGCGCGCGCGCCGTTCTCGATGGCGGAAGCCGCGTCGCGTTCCGCCGAGCGCATCGCCGCATCCACGACATCATTTCCGAACAGGAGTTATATTCACGGACCGGTATTCAATTCATGCAATTAAACACCTTATATCAATTGTATGCCCATTATCAGTCACATCCTGAAGATTTTTCCGGCAGCGTAATATTATTAATGCCGGATGCGTTAACTTTCATGCTGAATGGTGACATCAGTTGTGAATACAGTGAAGCCTCCACCAGTAATTTATTGAACCCGTTCCGCCGGGAATGGGATTTTGAACTTATTGAACGCCTGGGACTGCCGCGTGAAATCTTCCCGCCAATTGTTCCGCCATGTTCAAAATCGCTGCCGTTATCACCGGCAATACAACAGGAAACCGGTTGCGGCGAGATTAACGTCGTCAAAGTCGGCAGCCATGATACTGCATCCGCAGTCGCGGCCGTGCCGGCGCCGCTCGACCGGAAATGGGCATATATCAGTTGCGGCACCTGGGCATTGCTCGGTGCGGAAATCGACAGCCCCATTGTAACTCCTGCCGCCGGAGCGGTACCTTTCACCAATGAAGGCGGGTTGAACGGCAAAATCCGTTTCCTCAATAACATCATGGGAACATGGCTTTTTCAGGAAACCAGACGGGTATGGAATGAAAACGGCCGGAAAACCGGATTCGCGGAAATGGCTGAACTCGCCGCTACCGCACCGGCATGGCAATATTTTATTGACCCCAATGATAAATCATTCCTGACGCCTGGTGAGATGCCGTCACGGGTTCGTGATTACTGCATCAAACATGGCGAAGGGGAAATTTCCGGTGACAATGCGATATTGCGCTGTATCTATGATTCGCTGGCGCTTTATTTCCGCATAAAACTGCAGAAACTTGAAGAAATTCTCGGTGTCAAATATGAATGTTTAAATATCGTTGGCGGCGGCACTCAAGATGCCATGTTGATGCAGCTTACTGCCGATTGCCTGGGCATTCCGGTTCTTGCCGGACCGGTCGAAGCAACCGCCATCGGCAATATCATGGCTCAGGCGATAACTGACGGCGACATTGACAGTCTGGCTGCCGCCCGCGAGATTATCAAAACATCTTTTGAAGTTAAAGAATTTCTGCCCAATATCGATGATAAACCCGAATGGGATAAAGCTCTGGAAAAATTCAACCGGATATGCAAGTAATAAATTATGAACTGGTCCGCGGCAAATATAATCGTTTTCGGTGGCAACGGCTTCCTCGGCAGTAATATCATCCGGCAGTTGATAAAACTTAACTGCGGTCATATTACCGCATTCAACCGCAGTCCCGCTCCGGAACTGGAATGTCTCGGCGTGGAGGTCAAACGCGGCGATATCCGCAATGCTTCAGCCGTCACTGAAGCCTGCCGTGATGCCACCGCAGTCATCCACACTTCCGCCAAAGCCGGGGTTTGGGGTAGCTGGCATGAATATTATTCAACCAATGTTGAAGGAACATTAAATGTATTAAGCGGTTGCCGCGCCAACAGAATCAATCGTCTGGTTTACACCAGCTCTCCGAGTGTGGCATATCCACCTACCCGCGATATTGTCAATATTGACGAATCATCACCGTATCCGGATAGTTATCTGGCCTACTATCCCGCGTCTAAAGCCATCGCGGAAAAAAACGTGCTCGGCGCCCCTGATAAGGAACTGGCAGCCGTCGTCTTACGCCCGCACCTGCTTTGGGGACCGGGCGACCCGCATCTGCTGCCGCGCATAGTTTGCAAAGCCGCCTCCGGCAAATTAACCCGCATCGGCGATGGCAGCAATCTGGTTGACTTGACCTATATCAGCAACGCCGCTTCTGCTCACATCAAGGCGCTGGAATATCTGGATAAATGCACACATCCCCGCCGCAAAGTCTATTTCATCAGTGACAATTCACCGGTAAAAATCTGGGATTGGCTGAATGAACTGCTGGCAAAACTGGAACTGCCGCCGGTAACGCGTTCAATCTCATATCAACGGGCAATGAAAGTTGGTCGCGCCATTGAATTACTCTACAAGGTACTGCCTTTCCTTGGTGAGCCGCCGTTGACCCGGTTCGTTGCCGGACAACTGGCATTTTCCCATTACTTCAACATCAGCGCCGCCATCAATGATCTCGGCTATCAACCCGTAATTGCTCCTGAAAAAGCCATGCTTGATACCGTTAATTGGCTGAAAACGGAAATACTGCAATAAAAATGAACCGGACAACTTCATTGTATTCATTTATACCAGAAATTAAAAACACGTTATATACCTCCTCTTTTGCCTTGCTCGCGCTTCTTTTCGTCACAGGTTGCGGGGACGTTACGGATAAACCGGACGAACGCACCATGTTTATCAGCGCCGGCGGTCAGGTAAAAACGATGGATCCGGCATTGGCTTCGGACCTCGCCAGCCGGAATATTGTCGCGGCATTCTATGATACGCTGTTGCAATACAACTACACTGAACGCCCCTACCGGCTGGAACCGTCAATGCTGGAGAGCATGCCTTCACATTCCCCTGATTTCACCAGTTACACGATGAAACTGCGTGATGATCTCTATTTTCAGGACGACAAATGTTTTACCGGAATGTCCAAAGCACAACGAAAAATCACCGCGCAAGATGTAATTTTTTCATACCTGCGCGTTGCTGACGGCAGATTGCACAGTCCGGTATTCTGGATGTTCCGCGGCAAGATTAAAGGTATTGACGAGTTTATGGACAAAACTGCAACAGCACCGCAGGGAGATTATTCCCTCTATGATAAAGGTATTGCCGGTCTGGAATTGCTGGATGAACGCACACTGCGGATCAATCTTAATAATCCTGACCCGCGTTTTCTTTACTCACTGGCAATACCTTATGCTTCGATTGTTTCCCGCCGCGCGGCTGAATTTTACGGTGAATCAATTTCGGAACATCCAATCGGCTCCGGCCCATTCCGCCTGATCAAGTGGCTGCGTGAATACCGCATCACAATGGAACGCAATCCGGAATATCGCCGTGAGCTATTCCGCGGCGCTGAAAATATTGCCGACCGGACTCGTCCGCTCCCGCTGCTCGATAAAATTGTCTGCTATCAAATCAGACAGCCGCTCTCTGCCTGGCTGCTCTTTCTGCAGGGCAATCTTGACATGAGCGCGCTTGATAAGAATAACCTCGACGCAGTCGTCGACGCACAACAGCAACTGATTCCGGCGCTGGCAAAACGCGGCATCAAAATTTTCTCAATCCCGGCATTTGAAATCCGCTATATCGGCTTCAACTTTTCTGATCCGTTACTGGCGAATAATCTGGAGTTGCGCCGTGCAATCAGCCTGGCGTATGATACTGCCGCCAGAGTACGCCATTTCAATTATCAGCTCATTCCGGCGCAAGGACCGATTCCATCCGGTGTTGATGGCTATGATCCAAACTTTAAAAATCCATGGTGCAGTTATAATCTGGATGCAGCAAAAAAACACCTGAAGCTCGCCGGTTATCCTGATGGAATCGATCCGAAGACCAACCAGCAACTAACCTTGACTTTTGACCAGAACGGCAACAGTTCATCGTATCGCCAGTTGGCGGAACTGATGGAACGCGATATGCGGCAAATCGGCATTAAAATCATTCCCGCGCTTAACAGCCAGCCGCGATTTTTTCAAAAAATGCGACAGGGTAAATTTCAACTGTTTCTGCTCTCCTGGATCGGGGATTATCCTGACGCGGAAAACTTTCTGCAATTGTTTTACAGTCGTAACGCAGGGAGCTCTAATCGCGCCTTCTTTCAGGATAAAGAGTTTGACCGGATGTATGAAAATATCGTGAATATGCCGGAATCACCGGAACGTTCCAGATTATACAAAGAGATGGTGGTATATTTGACGGAACGCTGTCCGTGGATTTTTGAAGGCTACCCGATATCGTTCCAGCTCACCCATTCCTGGTTGCAAAACTTTGTTCCGCATGATTTTGCCTTTGCGCAGTGGAAATATCTCAGCATTGATTTGCAACAGCGCGACTGCGGCAAAAAAACATTCAAACCCATAGAATTAAGCGATTTGAGAAAATAGACCTTTCAGAATCAATCTGAAAAATTATCTTGAAGATAAGCCAAGTAGTTTTTACTGCCGCAACCCAGATTAAAACTTCTGGCAGATTGTTCCAATCGAGAAAAAATAGCGTTATATTCTGCTTCGCTGTATGGCATCAACGCCATTGCCAATGCGGTGGACTGCCAGATCAGATCGTGCATCAGATTTATCCTGCGCCCATCTGGACGACGGCGCATGGCAGAAAAAATATCCCTAAAGTCAGCGTCGCTAAGCGCCATGTCCGGTTGTTCACTGAAAGTTACAATTGAGCATTCAATGTTAAAAAATATAAACTCATATTGTTCAGGAATTTGTTGTAAATCCGGTGGCAGTTTGTTGCCGCGGAACAATACGCGAATAGAATTATTTTCCCATTTAAGCGCCTGTTCATCATAAACCAGATAAATTTCTTCGCGTTTGGGAATCGACAATCGTTGCTGACCATCAAGCATATGACCAATCGACAAATGGGCAAAGTCTGCTTTTGTTTTTAAGACGAGTTTACTTTTTAACAAATCCCTCAAAGACGGGAATAAATCTTCTTCTGATATGTTCGGCGAATTATCATCAAACATAGTTTTGATCCTTTACCTTTTCACGAAACGGTAATTATAATACATTTTTTGATGCTCATAATTCAATCAACAACTTCTGTAATATTTGCTCAACAAATGCGCGGCAGGGTTTCACCACTCGGCATGGCCAGCAGGCGACTGGACCCGGCCAGCGTATTCATCCGTACTTTACCCTGGAAATCCGCAGTAGTACGTCCGATAATCGCAGCATTGCGTCCGGCAGGAAGCGCCTGCATCGCCGCCAGAATACCAGCAGCGGCATCGGCAGCGCAAATCATTAATATCCTGCCTTCACATGCCACTTGCAGCGGATCAATGCCGAACATTTCACTGAGGACATGCACACCGTCGGATAATGGTATGGCTGCTTCATCAAGTTCAATGCCAAAGGTCTTGTTGTCACAAATTTCGTGAGTTACGGCAGCAACGCCGCCACGAGTGGGGTCGCGCATAAATTTTACCGCCGTTCCTGCCTTAGCCACAATATCCATAAACCCGGTCAGCGGTGCGCAATCACTGCATACGCCGTGTTCAGTATTGATGCCGTTTCGCGCCGCCAGCACGGCAAAACCGTGTTCACCAATATTACCACTGACAATGATTTTATCGCCGGGCACTATCAGTTCACTGCCCAATTTTAAATTATCGAGTTTAAAACCGATTCCTGCGGTATTAAGAAATATACCATCGCCATGACCGCGTTCCACCACTTTGGTATCGCCGGTAACAATTGTCACACCGCATTGCTTTGCCGCCCTCGCCGCAGAATCGAGAATCCGGCGCAAATCTGCTAGAGGAAAACCTTCCTCAATAATCATTGCCAGCGACAACCATTGCGGAATACCGCCGGCAACGCATAAATCATTGACCGTGCCATATATTGCCAGTTCGCCAATATCACCGCCTGGGAAAAAATAGGGTGAAATAACAAAACTGTCGGTTGAAAATACCAGTTCACGCCCAATCGCCGCCGGTAGTGTCGCCGCATCCGGCAAGCCACGCAATGGACCGGACCCGAATCGAGAAACAATCTCTTCCTGGATCAATTTAGCGCTGAGCCGCCCGCCGCCGCCGTGTGCCAGTAATATTTTTTCAGTTGTCATATTTTTCGCCGACTTTATATTGATTATTTATAAAAATTCCGTAATCGCCCACGACAGTTTGAGCGCGGCGACCAGCGCCAGTATCTGCACAATCCGTTCAAACCATACTTGAGATATTTTTTTGAGCAGGATAACACCGATGAACGCACCTGCCGCCAGAATCGGCATCATCACCAGATCAACTTTCACCGCCGCCATGGTGATACGGCCATCCCAGACAAACAGGATAATTTTCAACCAGTTCAAAATCAGAAAATACCAGGCGCCAGTACCAATATATTCATTTTTCGGCAACTGCATCGCGAGCAGATAAATGGCCATTACCGGTCCGGCGGCATTGGCAATCTGAGTCGTAAAACCGGCGGTAAATCCAAGCGCCGCGGCAAAACTCCAGTGGTTTGGAATTCTACTGGCAAGTTCCGGCTTGCTATTGCGCCAGTAATTTACACTGAGCAACAGAAGAATGATGAAACCGATCGCCGGTCGCAACTGGTCATCGCTGATATACCTGATCACAATCGAACCGGCGCCAATACCCAGTAGCGCCCACGGCAGCAAGCGCCAGACATGATGCCAATTGGCATGGCGGCGATAATATAAAACGGCGAAAATATCGGCAAAAGCCAGCATCAAGAGTAACAGACCGGTCGAAAGTTTCGCCGGAAACACCATCGCCATAATCGGGATGGTCAATATCCCTGCTCCGGGTAGACCGGTTTTACTGATGCCGACCATCAAAGCGCAAAGACAAAGAATGATTATTTGAGTTTCAGTCAAACCGCTTAATAAATTTTCCAGCATGGGGAACTCTCGAAGATATTGAGATGTTTATCGGGTTTACCGCCCGCCGGCATTACCTTTTTCCTGCAACTTCAATGCCCGTTGATAATATTCTAACGCCATCGTGCCGCTTTTGGTTGCGGCGGGATTGTCTTTGCTTGCGTCAAGCGCTTTCTGCTGGTTGGCAACAGCCAGACTGAGCAAACCGGATTTGTAATAAACCAGCGCCAGAGTATTAAACGTCGCGGCCTGTTGCGATGTATCGTTGCTTTTGGTTATCAATTCCTCTGCACGTTTCGCCGCCGCCATGGCAATTTCAAGCGTACCGGGGGTATAAGGGAAACGTTCAATGAGCAACCACGCCAGATTATTCAACTCCTCCGTATTATTGCCGAATTTTTCAAGGCACTCTTTTGCCACGGGCAATAAATCGCTATTGGGATCAGGGTATCTGGCTATCAAATCCAATTTAATGAAATAAAGTTTAGCTGAAGGCGCCTTTTTGAGTAATTTATTCAACAACAGGAATGCCTCACCAATATTGCCTTCATTCTCGCAGGTGAAAAGTCTGGAACGCAACGCAAAGCCGTCTTCCGGATCCAATTTCAGGATATCATCCGACAATTTTCGTATCAGTTCAGAACTTTGTTGCTGCAATGCGACTTTGAGTTCGAGTGCAATGGCAGTTTTTTCTTTCTGTCGTGCGAAACTGAAACGGCCGGCATAGAATTGTTCATAAAATCCGGGCAGATCCACCGGTTCGCCGCTCCATAATATCTGACTGCCGTTACCAATGACAAATGCCTTCGGGAACATCCGGTCCTGCCCCATGTAGCTCAGCGTGGAAATACTCTTATCATCCAGCGCCATAGCACAACCGCCAATCGAATTTTTTTCGAGAAATTTGCTGACAGTCTCCTCGTCTTCACGGGAAATCAGGATGATTTTGAGTCTTTCCGCCTGATATTTTTTTTGCAACAGTGTTAACAAGGGCAGAACATCGCGGCTGGGATTTGACCAGCTTCCCCAAAAAACGTAGGTGTAAATTTTACGATCCGCTGCTTTATCGTTGGGGTCAAATTCAATCTTTACCGGACCATTCATCAACCATTTGCTGACTTTCAGTTCAGGCATCTCATCACCGGTATCAATCGCAGATACCGTCAGGGCTGCGGCAAAAACTAAACAACAGACAGAAATTAATTTAATAAACATGATAGAACGCATCCGATTTGCAGTTATAGCGATGGTGTAAACGTCTTCACCGGCCGCAGCATTTCAAACATTCTGGCGACGGTGAGTAATTTCTCCTCCTGCATGGATGGAGCAATAAATTGAATACCTATCGGCATTCCGCTCTGCGGGCAAATACCCGCCGGAACGTTGATGCCGCAATTACCGGAAAGGTTTAACGCAATGGTGAAAATATCGGCCAGATACATTTGCAACGGGTCAGATTTTTCATTGAATTTGAATGCTACCGTCGGTGTTACCGGAGTCAACAGAATATCACATTCAGCGGCGGCATTTTCAAAATCACGACGAATCAGCGTTCTGACTTTCTGCGCCCGCAGATAATAAGCGTCATAATATCCGCTGCTCAACACATAGGTACCGAGCAGAATCCGCCGTTTCACTTCATCACCGAATCCGCATCCTCTTGTTTCAAAATAGGTGCGCATTAAATCCGGCGCCGCCACTCTGGAACCGTAACGAATGCCATCAAATCTGGCAAGATTGGCGCTGGCTTCTGCTGTCGCGATAATATAATATGTGGCAACGGCATACTCTGTATGCGGCAGCGACACTTCCACCATCTCCGCACCGGCGTCCCGCAGTATCGCTATGGACTGATCAATTACGGCTTTCACTGAAGGAGCAAGTCCGTCATTCTGACAATATTCTTTGGGCAGGCCGATCTTCATTCCCTTCAACGCAGACAAATCTATATTTTTCACGGCTTCGGCAAAACCGCCGCAAGGTTGCGGCAGCGAGGTGCAGTCACGTTCGTCGTGTCCGCCAAAAGTGTCCAGCAGGATAGCGGCATCAAGAACATCTTTGGTCATCGGACCAATCTGATCGAGTGATGAGGCAAATGCCACCAGTCCATAACGTGAAACCCGACCGTAAGTAGGCTTCAAACCGACAATACCGCAGAATGCCGCCGGCTGACGGATTGAACCGCCGGTATCAGAACCGAGCGCCGCGGGAACTTCCGATGCTGCTACTGCCGCGGCGGAACCTCCACTGGAGCCGCCCGGCACACAGTCGGTACACCATGGGTTACGGGTTTTTTGATAGGCGCTGTTTTCACACGAGGACCCCATGGCAAATTCGTCCATATTGAACCGGCCGAAAGGAATAAAGCCTTTGGCGCGCAATCTGGACACCACGGTTGAATCGTATGGCGAAACTACATTCTGCAGAATTTTTGAAGCGCAACTGCAAGTTTGATTTTTGGTAACGATACAATCTTTTATCCCGATGGGAACGCCATCGTATGGACTTAATTCCCGCCCCCCGGCACGACGCAGATCAGATGCGGCGGCGGCGGCGCGCAATTCAGCGGCATCAAACTTGAGCAGCGCCTGAATCGCCGGTTCAACCTGCGCTATCCGTTCCAGATATGCTTCAGCCAGGTCGGTGGCGGAACAGGTTTTTGCCTGGAGTAATTCCGCGGCATGATGTATGGTAAAATTCTTAATGTCGATGCTCATTTTACGCCATCCCGTCGCCCGGCAATACGGACGGTACTTTGATTTGTTCATCATCGGCGACTGTTGCCGGAGCGTTAGCCAGCATATCTTCACGGCGGAATGGAGTTCCGGCACAATCCTCGCGCAGGACATTTGTCATCGGTACAGCATGAGCAGTAGGTTCGATTCCGGTAACATCAAGTTCTTTGAGTTGCTCGATATAGCCGAGAATCGCTTCCATATCATGTTGTAATCTAACTTTATCCGCCGCTGGCAGTTCGATCCTCGCCAACGTAGCGACATAACCGACATCCATGCCTTCTTTCATAAACTGCCGCCGTTTCCCGGTACACCGGTTATTTTTTCTTCTGTTCCAATGCCAGAGTGATTGTCGTCAAGTCGCAGACTTCAGTTGGTCCAAAATATTGAATCGGACCGGGATAGATGTATTTGCTGCTGAGTTCCCATTCACCGCGTTTTTTTGCAAAGAACAGGAATGGTGCGCCGTCAAGCAGGACCAGCGCTTTCTGGATTACCGGTTTATCTTCGCCGTGACGTTTTTCAATATTCATCATCATGGTAATCGGAATACCGCCGCAAACCCATTTGTCTGATGCTTTAGTAGTGTTGCGAATTGATGCCATATAACCGGTTTTACCGGCGGCGATAAGCGCGGCGGCGGTATAACCGAGACTGTAGCAGTAGTCGGCATCATAGTTGGACGGAGCGGCACAGCGTCCTTCATAGCCCATGAAATGTGTCTGCGCGCTGAATTTGCCTTTGAATTTACCTTTGCCGGTAAGCTCTTTAAGCTGTTTTTTGACCATTTCGGCCAGCATTTTTTCGGTTTCAATGAGCGAAACCTGAACGTTGCCGTGCGGATCGCGATCCAGACACAACTGTAATTGAATCCCCTGCGGCAGCGAAGCGAAAACTTTGGACAGATCACTATCCAGATGTTTCTGAACAAATTTAATTTTGTCATCAGCGTCATTAAGCTTCTGGAATGTCGCCGCCTGCTTGGCGAGGATGTCATTCAATTCGCTGATTAATTTTTTAACTTCAGGGATGAATTCAATCAAACCTTCGGGAATAAGCGCCACACCAAAATTTTCGCCATTTTCAGCGCGTTTGGCAATGACACTGCAAATATAGTCAACCAGTCCGGCAATCGTCATCTTTTTCGCCGCGACTTCTTCAGAAATAATCGTAATATTCGGCTGTGTCTGCAATGAACATTCCAGCGCGATATGCGAAGCGGAACGTCCCATCAATTTGATAAAATGCCAGTATTTCTTGGCGGAGTTGGCATCACGGCAGATATTGCCGATGAGTTCGCTGTAAACGCGGCAGGCGGTATCGAAACCGAATGATGCCTCGATGTGTTCATTCTTCAAATCGCCGTCAATAGTTTTGGGGCAACCGATAACCTGAATCGGTATTTTGTGGGACTTGTAGTATTCCGCCAGCAGACAGGCGTTGGTATTGGAGTCATCGCCGCCGATAACAACCAGTGCGCTGATCTTCAATGCTTCGCAATTTTTTCTCGCGGCTTCAAAATGTGCCACGGTTTCCAGTTTAGTTCTGCCGGAACCGATCATATCAAAACCGCCGGTATTGCGGTGGTCATTGATAATTTTATCATCCAGTTCCATGTATTCATTTTTAATCAAACCATCCGGACCCTTTTTGAATCCGTAGATTTTGCTTTTCTTATTGATGGACTTGATACCGTCGTAGATACCGGCGATAACGTTATGACCACCAGGAGCTTGACCGCCGGAAAGAATCATTCCAACATTAATTGCTTTGCCGGAGGCTTTCTTCGTGGCCTTTTTAAAAGTAACTTCGGGACTGCCGAATGTAGCCGGGAATAACGCTTTAATTTTTTTGGCATCGGCGACGGCTGTAGTCGGTTTGCCTTCGACAGGTTTGGCGAGCGCCCCGGCGCGTAATGCCGGCGGCAGTTTGGGTTCATAGCTGGCTCTGGCCTTTTGTAACGCTGAGATTTTACTCATTTGTCATTCCCTTCCAAGTAATGTTTTAGTTAATAACATATTAAAATTTCTGAATTAATAAAGTGTCTGCAGACAACAAGTGCCCGGCGACACCAGCAATACAAGTTATAAAATACCATTTTTTCTATCAATAATCAAGTCTGTAACGCTTCAATTTTGACTATTTTAACTTGAGTTCCGCGCGAATCACGCGAACCGGCGATATCAACGCCGCAATAATATCCGGTTTGCTTTTTTAATCTTAACAACATATATTCATATTCAGATATGTTTTTCGGTAATTGATGATTACAGTTTCCGGCGGATGCCGCCAGTTAAAAATTATTAAACAAAGGGTATGTGTTATGCGACGCATTAAGTTGATGTTACTGACGTTATCATTGGTGCTGACTGGAGTCTTATCAGCCGGAACAGAAAGCCTCAAAAACGGTGACCGTCTCGCCATTCTCGGCGACTCCATTACCGAACAGAAAATGTATTCATGCTACATCGCGACCTATGTACTGGCATGTTCCGGGCTGGATGACGTCAGGGTATTTCAATTCGGCTGGGGCGGTGAACGCGCTCCCGGCATGGTTGACCGGATGTACAACGATGTGCTTTCCTGGAATCCAACCATCATGACCACCTGTTACGGTATGAATGACGGGAGTTACAAAAAATATGAACCATCCATCGGCAATACCTACCGCGAGAACATGCAGAAAATTATTGATGTTGCAAAAAAACATAACGCCAGAATCATCGTCGGCACTCCCGGCATTGTTGATCCGGACACTTACAAGAAAAACATTCCTGCCGCTGAATACAACGAAAACCTTGGTGAACTGGCTAAAATTGATGCAGAACTGGCACAGCAGAATAATGTCGGATTTGCTGACATTTTTTGCACCATGTCCGCCGTGACCAAACTGGCAAAGACCGCGCTCGGAAACAAATATCATGTCGCCGGTACCGATGGAGTGCATCCCGGCGCCAATGGACAATTAATCATGGCTTATGTTTTTTTGAAAGCGCTCGGCATGGACGGCAGAATTGCCAATATTGAAATGGACTATTCCAGTAACACCAAAGTTTCATCCGGTCACACCATTTTGAAGCAGGAACGCGGCTCCGTTGAACTGGAGAGCAAACGCTATCCGGTATGTTTTCCCGAAAAAACTGATGACCCGGCCAATCCGGCAAGCATTCTGCCTTTTCTCCCTTTCCAGCAGGAATTAAATTCATTTGAATTGAAAGTTACCAATCTGCCCAAAGCAAAAGCCGAAGTAAAATGGGGCGATAAAACCAAACAATTCTCCCGCACTGATTTGGAAAAAGGGATTAATCTGGCCGCAGAATTCAGCCTGAATCCATTCTCCCCGCAATATGATAAAATATTCAAAGGAATCAAGGAAAAACAACAAATGGAAACCTGGATGATCAAAGGATTGATTACCAGTTTCCGTAATATTAAAACCTTTTTCCCAGAGGCTGAACAGGATGCGGAAATGCAGGCGGCGATCCTCTACTGGCGCCGGAAATTGCATGAACGCGAAGCCGGTCTGTATCTGAATTGCAAGAAACTGGTCATTCCGATTGTCCACCGGATTACCGTCACTCCTTTGGACTAAGAAAATTTAACGGCTTATCAACCACAAAGAAGGGCAGAAAAGATGAAAAAGTATCTTTTCTCATTGACGCTGGCATTATGCGGGTGGTCAACTATTGCTGACAACCTTACCGACTATCTGCCGGCAAGTTCGACTCTGGTATTTTCTGTCCGGGTCAAAGAGTTGATGAATACCCCGATTTATCAGGAGTTCCAACAACAGCCAGAATTCGCAGAAAAATATCAGAAATTCGAAAAGGAATTGCAACAGAATAACCTGACCATTGCCGATATTCCCTCTGAACTCCTTGTTTTTATGCTGCCGGACAGTTCCAAGTGCGGCATTCTCGCCAGAACATCAATAACGGAAAAGCTAAATGGCAAGTTCAAAGAAAATTACCAGATCAAATACACCTCAATAAAAATACAAGACCGCGTCGTCTATCTGCTCGAAAACAGCCAGAATATGATGCAGGCGGCAAACTTGAATAAAACTGATACGAAAACCGTTGCCATTGCTTATATTACGCCGGACATTGTCTTCCTCGCCGACGCCGTTAATGCCGAACCTTTGCTGGCATTGATGCAGACCAAAACGGTAAAACCCGCCGAATATCCCGGCGATGATAAAACCTTGGCGTGGCTGATGTTCCAGCGCAAAGATACTCCTGCAGCCGGCGCACCCGGTTCGCCGGAGCAAATGATGATGGCGAATATACCGTTCAACCGTTTTACGCTTGGGGTGAAAAATGAAGACGCCACTGGCAAAGACCTGGCATTGGTGGCGCTGTTTTCCTGCAATGACAAGAATGCCGCGGCAATGCTGGCAATGCAGATTCAGGGTGTCGCCATGTTCGGACTCTCCTCAGCTTTTAAAAATAGTCCGGAACTTGGTATGGAAATATCAAAATCTTTGAAAGTTTCCTTGCAGGAAGAGCAAGTTACTGCTAAATTAATAATAACCGATGATTTACGGCGGAAAATGACAGAATATGTCAGAAAACAAAATCTGCCACCGGCTAAGCCAATACAGGTACTGACGGCGCCGGACGATAGTAAAAAAGTAACTGCTCCCGCTGTGGCGGCAACGGTTACAAACAATAAATAACGGAGGTTGACGATGAAAACAGTAATCTGGCTTCTGGCAATCACTCTGGCATTTGGAATCAGTTTCAGTGCAATGGCTTCGCTCTCTGTAGCGAACACCTGCCCGGAAAACCTCATCAGCAAACCCTGGCAGCACATGGCGTTAAAGGGTGAAGATGATGGTAATGATGGCGGCGGTGAAGACAAAGACAGTGATGATGACGATGAAGGCGGCAAAAAAAGCAATGATGATGACGATGATCCGCCGGCCGATACCGAAGACGATTGATCTTTACCAGTATTGATGATACTTCACGTACGGCATGATATTGTTTTGAGCAATATCTGCCGTTTTAGTGACAGTCACGGCGTACCGTGTAATGTAACGGCATCTCCAAACATAGTTACCGGGATAAACTGTGAGACATGCACTACTTATTGTTGTAGTTTTTTGTTTGGTTTTCGCCATCCTCTTCTCTCTTGACTATCCCATTCTCCATCGTTTTTTTGTCAGCGACTGGAAATATGAACCGATTATCAAAACAATTTCCAACAAATACGGTATTGACCACCGTTTAGTAAAAGCGGTCATCTATCAGGAAAGTCGTTTCAATGCCAATGCCGCCGGTCGTGCCGGTGAAGTCGGCTTAATGCAGATTATGCAAAAGACTGCGGTTCAGGATTGGGCTGATGCCCATGGCGTTCAAACACCATCGCGCGGATTGTTATTCAGTCCACGATTGAATATCGAAATCGGCGCCTGGTATCTTGCCAAAGCCTTGAACCGGTGGAAGGATTACAACGCTAATGTAGAATTGGCATTATGCCAATACAATGCCGGTGAAAGCAGGGCGGAAAACTGGAAACCGCCAACCTGTGACGGCGAAATAATCCCCGCCATAAAAATTAAAAGCACTAAAGAATATGTAAACGCCGTCATGAAAAGATATCGCGGCTACATAAGCAAAGACGAACAGAAAAATTGAAATTCAATAAGATATATTTAATTTTATCAGTAACAGTACTTGCCGCCGGCGTAATCGGTGTCGAAACAGTTTCCCCGTGGAAAGAAAATTTCAACAATATCAATTACAAGTGCAACCCCGCGCTGCCGGTAAACTGGAACCTTAACATCACTAAATTCGGCGTTAATACTACCAGCTTCTATGTGGAGCACAATACTGAATTAAAAAAAAATGTCCTCGTCATTGACGCGAAAAGAGCGAGTGGCGGTATCGTCTGCAATCTATCCAGCAAAGTGGATCTCAGTAAAACCCCGATTCTGCGTTGGCGTTGGCGCGTCAAAGCCCTTCCCGCCGGCGCCGATGGCCGTTTCCCCGAAAAAGATGACCAGCCCGTGGCAATCTATGTCGGTTACAGTGATTGGGGCAAAAAGAAGAGCGTCTCTTATCGCTGGGAATGTGAAACACCCCGGGCAGAATCCGGTAATATCAGATATGGCGCCGGTTTAGTCACCATTAAATGGTTCTGTTTCCGGAATCAGAATGATGGTGTGAATAAGTGGTACGAAGAAGAACGCAATATCGCTGAAGACTTAAGAAAGACCTACGGATTTGTACCTAAAGAATTTGTGATCACCGTTTGCGGCAACAGCCAGTATACCAATTCTCATACCACCGCCGAAATCGCCTATATCGAATTCGCCGCCGAGATGAAGAACGTTAAATAAACTATTCAAAGCCTGAATATTCCATCAGTGAAAAAAAACATCCAATACCCGTCAGGATATTGGATATTCTTTATTCTATACCTGATACTCTATAGGGTTGAAAATTTAACATAGACGAGTAGGATTGTGGATTGGATTTTTTCGATCCGACTGATTGGCGATATAAATATCGCCT
>CAYMSF010000048.1:0-31751 GCA_964392985.1 uncultured Victivallaceae bacterium
CCATCGTTGAAGCGGGCAAAATAGACGGTAGCATCCGTACTGATATAGACAGTGTAACCCTCTTCAGGATTATCTTCGGTCCGGTGCGTCTTCTGATTAAACAGTGGACATTGAGCGGATTCGGTTTTAATCTGGAAAAAGAGGGCCGCAAGCTCTGGGACGCAGATTTAAAATTATTGCAAGGTAAATAACAACATCGCGAATAATTTAAGAGTTGTTTTTTAATCAGCAAGTTAGTTATTATTGACTAACTAAAAATGGAGGGCGATAGAACGGGGGTAGAAGAAGTTATGATTCAGGATTTGTATTCGGACAAAAAAGAGATTAGAGTTTAACAACAAAAAAGAGAGGTATTATCATGAGTATGTTCTGTTATCAATGTCAGGAAACCTGTAAGAACAGTGGTTGCACAATGGCCGGGATGTGTGGAAAAAAAGCAGAAACCGCGAATATGATGGATTTGCTGATGTACACACTAAAGGGTATCGCTTTGGTCGTTGAAGCATCCGGGCAGCCGGTGGAAAAATCAGTTGGAAAGTTTCTGACCCAGGCGATGTTTACAACCATTACCAATGCCAACTTCGATACTGATCGTATCGCCGCCCTGATTTTGCAGGCGCAGCAGACCAGAGATGAGTTGAAAGCAAAATATGCCGGAACTCTTCCTGCCAATCCGCATGATTCTGTAGTGTGGAGCGGAAAAACACTGGAGGAATTACAGGCAAAAAATGAAAAAGTCGGCGTATTAAGTACGGAAAATATTGACGTCCGTTCCTTGCGCGAACTGCTTATTTACGGAATGAAAGGCATTTCTGCCTATGCGGATCACGCGGCTGTGCTGGACAAGGAAGATGACGGTATTTATCAGTTCCTGGTGAAAGGGCTGGCGTCAACCACCAAAAATCTTTCTGTGGATGAAATGGTGGCATTAGTAATGGAAGCAGGTAATACTGCAGTATTAACCATGGCGACACTTGATGCCGCCAATACCGGAGCATACGGCAATCCGGAAATAACTAAAGTTAAAACAGGCGTACGCGGCAATCCCGGAATTTTGATTTCCGGTCACGATTTGCGCGATATGGAGGAACTGTTGAAACAGACTGAAGGCACGGGAGTGGATGTTTACACCCATAGTGAAATGCTGCCGGCCAATTATTATCCGAAGTTTAAGGCGTTCACCCATCTCGCCGGTAATTATGGGAGTTCATGGTGGCATCAGAATGACGACTTCAACACGTTCAATGGTCCTATTTTAATGACGACGAATTGCATTGTTCCGGTAAAAGATACCTATAAAAACAGGATTTTCACCACAGGTATGGCGGGATATCCCGGAGTTAAACATCTGGCAGACCGTAAACCCGGTCAGATGAAAGACTTTTCCGAGATAATCGCTCTGGCAAAAACGTGTCAACCGCCAGTCGAGATTGAAAACGGTGAAATTATCGGTGGATTCGCTCATAATCAGGTTCTGGCATTGGCCGATAAAGTTGTCGCTGCGGTAAAATCTGGAGCAATCCGGCGCTTTATCGTCATGGCCGGTTGTGATGGCAGACAAAAAGACCGCAGTTATTTTACCGATGTCGCGGCCAAACTGCCGCCGGATGCAGTAATCTTGACTGCGGGTTGTGCCAAGTATCGTTACAACAAACTCAATCTGGGTGATATCGGTGGAATTCCGCGCGTACTTGATGCCGGACAGTGTAATGACTGTTACTCGCTGGCAGTAATTGCGTTGAAATTGAAGGAAGTATTCGGACTGAAAGACATTAATGAACTGCCGATTTCGTTTGACGTTGCCTGGTATGAACAGAAAGCAGTGGCGGTATTGTTGGCACTGTTGGCGCTTGGAGTCAAAGGCATCCGTCTGGGACCAACCCTTCCCGCATTCTTATCGCCTAATGTCGCCAAGGTATTGGTGGAAAAGTTTAACATCAAACTAATCTCCGATGCAGACAGTGATGTCGCCGCGATGATGGCCGGTAAATAAGTTGTAATAACCTGCAAATCCTGTTGCCATACCGGTTCAGGATTTGCAGCAACATTTTATATTTGGAAAATAATAATATTTTTGAGTCTGACCAGAGGCTCTACAGGTTGGCGCAAAATTACCGTCTGATCGGTCCGGTTCGGCGCAACAATCAAGGGGCATTTTCAGACACGGATGTGATTGGTTACGGTGAGCTCGCTCAGACTGAACAGTTGGTGCTTGACAAAAAAGGTATTTTAGTCCGAAAGAATTAATATTTCTCTAAGCGTCAACAAACATATCTTACCACAATAAACTACTTTGCCGCCGTTGGCGTAGCTGGAACGGATGGAGTTACCGGTGTTGGTGTCGCAGGAACTGATGGTGCAACCGGGGTTATTGGCACCGCTGGAGTTTTAGCCGTTTCATTCAGTGGTTTTTCTTTGTCCATTTTCTGTTTATCCTTCAGGAACCAGGCGCGTAAAATCCGGGTATACGTTCTCGGTGAAGCATCATTGGTATTCTTTTCACCGATTGTGCCATAGACGGATGAGAAATCTTTTTCAAGCCGGTTCCAGCCACTGACAGTGGATCCGTCTTCGCCCCATACGCGCAGATAATCTGACGACATATCGGCTTCAACTTCGCCAGGGACAATTTGATAGGCGTAAATCAGGATGGCATCAGCACCATCTGCTTTTGCTTTTTCGATAATTTTATTGTAGATATCAGCCTTGGAGAATTTGTTATAATCGCCGGTACCGCGACAATGTCCGACAATGGCATAATTGTCTTTGGGCACTTTGGCCTTATCTTCAAATACTTTTACTTCAGCCGTAGGAGCGTAAATTTGTCCATCATAGCTGACATTGATACATCCGGCGGTCAGCAGAAGCAACGGAATTAACAGCATTATCGTTTTATACATATTCAGTCCTTTTTTAATTAAGTTTCAAGTCATTCCTGCCAACAACAATCAGGACTGACTTCCAGATGCAATTTGATACCTGGTGGTATTTTTACAAAAGTATATTTGGTAAATTAATTCATCCGGCTCATTTTTCAAGGAGGTACGGTGATTTTTAAATCTTTTATTGAAAGCTTGTTACAAATTACCGGCGTGCAATTTATAATGCCCATTTGATAAGACTCTCAAGATTGCGATTTAATATTATTCTGATATATTATCAGTACGGAAGGCAACAGTTTTAAAAATTTAAGGTAACATTTTAACGCAATGGTTTATTGGACAGCAGGGGATTTATGGTAACAGACAACTCATTTGTGAGCACTTTAATCAAGCTGTTTTTTCTATTGACGCCTTTTTTTGTCCTTTCCATGTTTGTTACGCTGACCCATGGAATGACTCCGGCGCAACGGAATGCCATCGCACTCAAAACAACATTAAGCAATTTTCTCGTTTGCCTCTGCCTATATTTTTTCGGGGATATACTGTTCTCATTTTTAGGCATTACGCTTAATGCATTCAGTATCGGCGCCGGTGCTATACTTTTTATCAATGCCGTGGAAATGGTTACCGGCAGATCAAAAACTGTTCCCGGGCAAAACGAAGGTGATATTGCAGTCGTGCCGTTGTCGATTCCGTTTGCCATCGGACCGGGGACGACCGGGGCAATGCTCGTAATGGGTGCAACCGCCGGAACCATGAGTCATAAAATTATAGACAGTTGCGGGATTCTCGTTGCAGTTTGCCTTACCGGATCAATTTTGCTGGCAGCGAATCCTATACTTCGCATTATTGGTGAGAAAGGGCTGAATATTCTCAGCAAACTTACCGGGCTGGTGGTGGCGGCGCTTGCAGCTCAGATGATTTTCACCGGAATCAGAAACTTCTTATCGGCAGGAAATTAATGAACTATTCAGATATTCTTGAATTTACGGACCCAAACGACCTTTACCACGCCGCGGCGCGTTTCTTTGTTGAATCCGCCACGAACGCAATCGCTAAATATGGCTGTTTCACTGCGGCAATATCCGGCGGCAACGGTCCGCAACCGTTATTTGCTCTACTCGCTGGTGAATTCAAAACTTTGATTCAATGGGAGCGCGGGTATTTTTTCTGGGTTGATGAGCGGGATGTGCCAGAGGAATCAGAATGGAGCAATTACGGCAACGCAAAAAGATTACTCCTGGACCGTGTTCCGCTCCCGCCGGCAAACATTCATTGCATTCCGACATGCTCCTCACTTGGAACGGAACAATACCGTCAATTACTTCGTGAACATCCGCATTTGCGCCGGAATGATGCCGGAATACCGCAATTTGATATAATGCAGTTGGGTTTAGGTCCGGACGGTCATATCGCATCACTATTCCCGGATTCCGCAACGTTGCAGGAAAATACTGAGCTGTTTATTGCAACCCCGCCACCGTCGACAGTTGAACCGGCAGTGGCACGATTGACGTTAACTCTGCCCGTAATTAATGCCGCCGTCAATCTATTTTTCCTGATAGCATCACGGGAAAGATTAAATTTAGTAAATTACATTCTCGACCAGCGCAATCCGGTCAAGTATCCGGCTCAAATGGTACAACCGGAACATGCCGCGCACTGGTTTATATTGCGTTAAAAAAGGTGAAAATATGCGAATTCTGCGTTTTGACAGTGTTGGTGGCGCCTCCGGAGATATGATTCTCGGAGTGCTTGCCGGTTTGGGCGTAGCACCTGAAACACTTAACCAGGCTTTGGCCGGATTGATACCGGACGAACATTTTAAAATTGTTGTATCGCCACATCAGGACTGCGGCATTAACGGCTGGCAGGCATCCGTTGAAATTGATGAATCTCAACACCATGGTCATGCACATCATCATAGCAGAAACCTTCAGGACATCACCCGGATAATTGAACAAAGTCAACTGCCGGTATCAGTAAAAACAATGAGTGCGCAAGTCTTTACCGCTCTTGCGGCGGCGGAAAGCAAAGTTCATGGTGTTCCGCCGGAAAAAATCCATTTTCATGAAGTGGGTGCAGTTGACTCCATTGTTGACATTACCGGTTCATGTCTGGGACTTGAAATGTTGAATATTGACGGCATATCCGTTTCGCCCCTGCCTTCGGGTCAGGGTACATTCAAATGCCAGCATGGCACCTATCCCCTGCCACCGCCGGCGACGGTAGAATTGTTACAGAATATGCCGATTGTGATGACGGATGAACCTTATGAACTGGTTACACCTACCGGCGCGGCGCTACTGTCATCATGGCCGCAATGTAATATTCCGGCAGGAAGCAAAATTGTCGCCATCGCCAACAGTTTTGGCAAGCGGAAACTTAATTCACGCCCTAATCTGCTGCGCGGTATTATTTACGAATCGTCCTTTCCTGCAGATATCAATACAGATCAGGTCGTATTGCTGGAAACCAATCTTGATGACTGTCCTGCCGAATTTATCGGGGTAGTATTTGACCAACTTTTCACTGCCGGTGCGCTGGATGTATGGACAACGCCGGTAATGATGAAAAAACAACGCCCCGGAATTGTTCTGTCCGTTATATGTCATGAAGAAAATAAAAGCAGCATTTATGAAGTGATCTTCCGGGAAACCACGACATTCGGTATCAGGGAGTCATTATTGAACCGGCAATGTCTTGACCGTCGCTTTGATGCGGTAAACACTGGATATGGCGAAGTGAAAATTAAAGTTGGTTCAAGAAATCTTGAGGATATTACCGCCTCTCCGGAAATCGCCGACTGTATCCGCCTGGCAAAAGACTCAGGAGTGCCGGTGAAAAACATTTATCATGCCGCAATAGCCGCATGGCAACAGAAAAACAGTAAAAAATAAAAAATACCGTAAACGAATACGCGGGACTATAAATTATCCCGTTCCATAATTACCGTGGCACAGGCGTATTCCTGTTCATGACTGATGGAAACATGGATACAAACAACGTGTTGAGCGTTGGCGGTTTCGAGGGCTCTGCCGCTTAATATAGCCTCAGGTCGACCATTTTCGAGGTTTCTGGTGCTTACGTCTTTCCAGCCGCATTTTTCGCCAATGCCACATCCCATGGCCTTCGCCATTGCTTCCTTCAGCGCCCAACGACCGGCATAGTATTGCGCCGGGTCGCGCCGTTTTGACGCTTCGTGTTGCTCTGAATCAGAAAAAACCCTGTCAAGAAAATCCTTGCCATGTTCTTCTATCATCGCTTTGATGCGAGAAACTTGGACAATATCGGTACCTAATCCTGAAATCATCATTTCGTCCGCTTGTATTTTTGCTTAAATCTTATAGATTTATTGTCTGTAAAATAACTGTTTAATACTAATAACAGGAAAACCCACTAATGTCAATACTTCGAGAAAGAATTGTTATAACAGGAATTGGACTTACTGCGCCGAACGGTGACAATCTTGGCGAATTCCGTCAAGGACTGCTCACCGGACGTTCCGGCATTACGGCCATGACCCACCGCTATATCGGTAATGTTTTTGCCGGTCTTTGTAAGTTTAATCCGAGAACTTATCAGGACAAAAAAGATATTCGTACCGGAACCCGCGCCGGTTCCATCTCAATTTATTGCGCTAACGAGGCGATGAAAGATGCCGGTATTGAGATTACAGATGCCAATCGTTCCAGGACCGGTGTCTTTATCGGGACGACGGAACATGGCAATGTTGAGACCGAAAACGAGGTATTCAACCTGAGCCAGTTTAATTATGACATCAATTTATGGAGTCACCACCATAACCCGCGTTCAGTTGCAAATAATCCTGCCGGCGAAGTTACTATCAACATGAAAATAACCGGTCCGCATATCTGTGTCGGCGCGGCCTGTGCTGCCGGAAACTGCGGAATCATTCAAGGCGCACAACAGTTGATGCTTGGTGAAGTTGATGTTGCCATTGCCGGTGGAGTTTCTGAAAGCCCGCACACGTTCGGCATTTTTGCCAGTTTTCGCAGTCAGGGTGCGCTTGCCAGACACGAAGATCCGACGAAAGCCAGTCGTCCATACGATATGGCCAGAAATGGTATCGTTATTTCTGAAGGCGGTTGCCTCTATGTCCTTGAGCGTCTTGATGATGCAAAGAAACGCGGAGCGAAAATCTATGCTGAAATCGCGGGCTATTGTATGAATTCAGATGCCTCTGACGCGGTGCTGCCGCTGGATGAACGTCAAGCTGAATGTCTGGATCGCGCGATTCTTGCCGCTGGAATTACACCGGACAAGGTGGATTTGCTCAACACCCATGCCACCGGCACTAAGGTTGGCGATATTCAAGAGTGCAATGCCATCAGAAAAGTGTTTGCCAATTCATCAAAAAAACCTTTTATCAATAATACCAAGGGATTTATCGGTCATGCCATGGGCGCTGCCGGAGCGTTGGAACTTGCCGGCAATATTCCGGCGTTTGACGATGGAATTATTCATCCCTGCATTAATATTGACAGTCTTGATCCGGAATGCCAGATGGACAATCTGGTTATAGGCTCCCCGGTTCCCGGACAAAAAATCAACTATATCGCCAATAATTCGTTTGGTATGCTCGGAAACAACTCGGTTTTGATAATCAAACGGTTTGAATAGCGGTTCCAGATATAGTGATATAATGTCCGGTCAGGTGTCAATGACAACAATGACGGGGACGGCAGATAAAATATTAGTTATAATCAAGACACAAATGGAGCATCATAATGACGCTTGATGAAATTACTGTTGCGGGAAAACAGGCGCAGGAACGCATGGCGCATCTCGGAACATTTTTAAAAATTGCGGAAAAACAACAAGAGATGCAGGCGATTGAAGCGCGTATGGCAGCGCCAGATTTCTGGGATCGCCGGGAAGAGGCACAGTCTCTCATGGCGACCTTGAGCAGTTGCAAAAACATCACCAGCCCATACTGCAGATTGAATAAACAAATTGAAGATTTTGCGGTACTGGCGGAACTTGCCGCAGAAGACGAGGAGATGTTAAACGAAGCGGACAATGTCTGGAAAAAGCTTTCTCCGGAACTTGACCATATCGAACTTCTCAGCTTTCTCTCCGGCAAATTTGACGGTAATAACGCCTATTTTTCCATTCATGCCGGAGCAGGAGGCACTGAATCCTGTGACTGGGCTTCAATGTTGATGCGGATGTACCGGAGGTGGTTTGAACGCCGTGGCTGGAAAGATGAAGTTATTGACATCCAGCAAGGAGATGAAGCCGGTATTAAAAGCATCACCTTGAAAGTTGAAGGCGAATTTGCTTATGGTAATGCCAAGGCAGAGCGTGGTGTTCACCGGTTGGTGCGCATTTCCCCTTTCGACAGCAATGCCCGGCGCCATACCTCATTTGCGTCAGTGGATGTCTTTCCGGAACTCAGCGACGATGTCGAAGTTGAAGTTGATGAAAAAGATTTGCGGATTGATGTTTACCGTTCTTCCGGCCCTGGAGGTCAGGGCGTAAATACAACGGACTCAGCGGTGCGCCTTACCCACATACCCAGCGGCATCATTGTTGCTTGTCAGGCGGAACGTTCTCAACATAAAAATCGTGCCGCGGCAATGCGTATTCTAAAAGCACGCCTTTATGAGAAGCAGGAAGAGGAACGCCGTAAAGAAGCCGACCAGATTCGTGGCGAAAAAACTGATAACGGCTGGGGTAATCAAATCCGCTCTTATGTACTGCATCCATATCAGATGGTAAAAGATTTGCGAACGGAAGAAGAAACCGGCAATACCGCAGCAGTTCTGGACGGTGACCTTGACCGTTTCATTGAAGCCTGGCTGAAGTCAACAGCACGCACATCATGAGTTCCGGAACGACAAAAAAATCTTATGTTTGCACCATTGACGCCGGACAACTGGCAACGCTGGAAAACGCGTTGAAAGAACGCGGTTGGGATTTCAAAACCATTCCTTATGCGCACTGGCAGGCCTCTCTGGATAAAACAACGGTAAGCGCATATCTTAGCGGCAAACTTACGGTACAGGGCAAAAACACGAGTGACCTGGTGTTGTTTTTACTGGAACCGGAAATATTGAAAACTTCCGGATTCGGCTATGAAAGTCCCGTTGAGGATAAAGAAATTGAGCCAACACCATTCTCTCCCCATGGCGGCATAGATGAAAGCGGCAAGGGTGATTTTTTCGGTCCGTTAGTCATTGCCGCAGTTTATGTTGATGACAAATCCATGCCGGAAATGAAAAAAATCGGCGTGCGTGATTCAAAAACAATTAAAAGCCGGAAACAAATTGTGGCAATGGCAGCGGCGATACGACAGGCTTGCAACGGCAAATTCAGTGTAGTGACCATTGGTCCGGAGGCCTATAACCGGCTCTACTCACAAATAAACAACCTTAATCGCCTGTTGGCATGGGGGCACGCCAGAGCAATTGAAAATATTCTGGAAAAAGCTCCTGAATGCCCGCGAGTACTCTCGGATAAGTTTGGCGCGGAACATCTTATCCGTAATGCGTTACTCAAGAAGGGCAAAGAGGTTATTCTGGAACAGCAGGTGCGTGCAGAAAGTGATGTTGCCGTTGCGGCGGCATCAATACTGGCACGCGATACTTTTCTATCCCAGATGGATAAACTGGGGAAATTACTGGAGATGGAATTGCCGCGCGGTGCCGGAACAATCGTTGAAGTAACCGCCAGGGATATCGCGGCCAGATTTGGCATTGACGTTCTTAATAAATATGTTAAAACTCATTTTAAGACAATGGAAAAGGTATTAACGATAGGAGCTAAATTATGAAACAGGTATTAATGATTCTGGCGGACGGATTTGAAGAAATTGAAGCTGTCGGCACGGCAGATGTATTGCGCCGTTCCGGTTTGCAAGTAACCCTTGCCGGTTTGGCAGGACTTTCCGTTACCGGCTCGCATCACATCCGGATTATTGCGGACAAAACCCTGGCGGAGGTAAATCCTGAAAAATTTGACGCGATTGTTCTGCCCGGCGGAATGCCCGGCTCAAATAACCTGAGAGAAAGCGAAGCTGTATTGTCAGCAGTAAGAACAGTTTATAATAAAGGGGGGGTTGTAGCCGCTATTTGTGCTGCTCCTATCGTATTGGCCAGAGCCGGAGTGATTGACGGGAAAAATATTACCGCCTATCCCGGTTTCGAGGAAGATTTTACTGCCGCTAAATATACCGGAGAGATGACTGTCGTAGACGGACAGATTATTACCGGCAAAGGACCGGGAGCCACGATTGAATTCGCGGAAAAAGTTGCAATAGCGCTGGGATGTGGCGAACAGGTCAGCAAGGTACTTGCCGGAATGTTTGTCAGGTAAAAATATCATGAGTTTCGAATTGTTGAAAAAATGTCCGGATACACAAGCGCGTTTAGGGGTGTTGCATACCCCCCATGGAAGCGTTAATACTCCCGTTTTTATGCCAGTTGGAACGCGCGGCTCTGTCAAAACTATGACTCCGGATGAAGTCGAATCACTCGGGGCGGAGATCATTCTCGGCAATACCTACCATCTGTTTCTGCGTCCCGGCATGGAGATAATCGGCAAAGCTGGCGGACTGCATAATTTTATGGCATGGAACCGGCCGGTTTTGACGGATAGCGGCGGTTTCCAGGTATTCAGTCTTTCCTCCCTCCGCAAGATTGAAAAAGACGGCGTCAGATTTGCGTCACACATTGACGGAACCCGGTTTTTCCTCGGTCCGAAGGAGTCAATGGCTATTCAGCGGACATTGGGTTCTGATGTTGTTATGGCATTTGACGAGTGTACTCCATACCCCTGCGAATTTGATGCTGCTAAAAAGTCAATGGAACTGACGACACGCTGGGAACAGATTTCACGGGATCAACCGTTGAATGACGGACAACAATTGTTTGGCATTGTTCAAGGTTCAAACTACCGCGAACTCAGAGAAAAATCAGCAAATGAACTTGTTAAAATCGGATTTGACGGATACGCTATCGGCGGTCTTAGCGTTGGTGAGCCCGAAGCAATAATGTATGAATGCCTTGACTGGGTAACACCAATTCTGCCGGAGGAGAAACCGAGATATTTAATGGGTGTTGGCTTGCCGCAACAGTTAGTCGAAGCGGTTGCGCGTGGCGTTGATATGTTTGATTGTGTCATTCCAACCCGGTTGGCGCGGCATGGCAGCGCGTTTTTGGCTGATGGAAGTACGTTACCAGTCAAAGCGGGAAAATACCGTGAAGATTTTATGCCGATAGATTCTGAGTGTTCCTGCTACTGCTGCCGGAAGTTTTCCCGCGCCTATCTCCGTCATTTATTCAATGTTGGAGAAATTCTCGGATTACGACTGGTCACCATTCACAATCTGCATTATTATCTGACATTGATGCAACGGATTCGCAAGTCGCTTGCAGAGGGTAAATTTGCGCAGTTTCGCGCACAGTTCTCAGCGAAAAAGGTTGCTTTAAGTCAGCCTTTATGATTCTGAATTGCGCGTCTGGCATCGAGACTGTCCTGACGTTCGCGTAATGTATCACGTTTATCCCCATGGGTTTTACCTTTGCACAGTCCGATTTCGACTTTAACCAAACCGTGTTTCAAGTAAAACTTTAAAGGAATTATAGTGTAGCCTTTTTCTTTAACTAACTGGGAGAGTTTGAGAATTTCACGTTTATGCATAAGCAGTTTACGAACGCTTCGCGGAGTGTGATTGAAGACATTGCCGTGAGAATATGAAGCAATCGTAACGTTATATATAAAAACCTGCCCTTTTTCTATTTTTACGTACGAATCAGCTACAGAAATAGCCCGTTCGCGACAGCTTTTCACTTCGGTGCCGTGGAGTTTAATTCCGGCTTCGTATGCTTCGATGACCAGATAGTCATGAAATGCTTTTTTGTTGGTAAGCAGGACCCCGTTACCCGATTCTGTCCTTTTTGCCATATTGCCTTTACAGGTTTATTCGCCAGTCATAAACCGCGCTGATTTCTGGAGAAAAGATGTCCGGTTAGGATAATTTTTATTTTCAGAAAGCATATTTGCCAGCTTGGTAATTTCCTGTTGCTGGTCATGACTGAGAGCACGCGGCACTTCGACAACGACATGTACCAGCATATCTCCTCTTGCTCCACCGCGCAAATCAGGCATTCCTTTGCTTTTTAAGCGCAGGACAGTGCCGTTTTGCGTTCCCTCTGGAATTTTCATTCTTGCTTTTCCGGCAACAGTTGGAACATCAACAATGCCGCCAAGCGCGGCAACAGAGAACGGTATTGGTACTTCACAAATTATATCATTGCCTTCACGATGAAAAATTTCATGGGGACGAATATGAATAACAACATAAAGGTTACCGGTGGAACCGCCGCGGACACCGCCTTCGCCTTCGCCGGTCACGCGCAGTTTGGAACCGTTATCCACGCCCGGGGGAATATGCAATTGAATAGTTTTCTGTGTCTGTACACGTCCCTGGCCATGGCACGAACTGCATGGTTTCTGGATTATCTGTCCGGTGCCGTGACATGACGGACACGCCTGTCTTACCGTAAAAAACGCCTGAGTTGCAGTAACCTGACCACTACCACCGCAACGGGTGCAATTGCTCTTGCTGGAACCCGGTTCGCAACCACTGGAATTGCAGCGTTCACAACTTACCAGTTTGGGAATAAGAATTTTTTTATCCGCGCCATAGACAGAATCTTCAAAGTCTATTTCAAGGTCATAACGCAGGTCTGAACCATCGACAGCTCCATTACGGGAACTTCTTCCGCCACCGCCGCCGCCGAACAATTCTTCAAATATACTGCCACCACCGCCACCGCCTCCGCGACCGCGATTGCCAAAAACCTGACTGAAAATATCATACGGATCGTGAAAATCACCGCCTGCGGCACCCGCACGACCTGCGCTGGTGAATGCTTCCGGTCCGAATTGGTCATATTGTGAGCGTTTAGTTGTGTCACTGAGTATTTCATAAGCATGAGATATCTCTTTAAATTTTTCTTCTGCCGACTTATCTCCCGGATTTTTATCGGGATGGTATTTTATCGCCATCTTACGATAGGCTTTTTTAATTTCGTCAGCACTGGCGGTCTTATTTACGCCAAGAAGTTCATAAAAGTCTTTGGTTGCCATGATTTTAACCCTGAAATATTATTCTTTATCTGTTTTTTTATCTGGTCCGCTGCTGACCACTACTTTTGCCGGGCGCAGCAATTTTTCGTTAAGTTTATATCCGCAATTCCATTGTTTAATGACTTTGCCTTCCGGTTTTTCTGATGATTCATGAGCGAGGGCTTCATGCATAGCCGGATCAAAGGTTTGATCAAGAGCGTTAATCTTCTGCACGCCAAGTTCATCCATTGCTTTCTGATATTCATTCATAATCATTTTCAAGCCTTCGCGGATGGACGCAATATTATCAGAATTTGCGGCAGCATCAAATGCCATATTCAAGTAGTCAAAAACTTGCAGGAATGGCATAATGGTATCTTCGAGAACAATTGATTTGGCCACGGCGATATCCTTCAAAACCCGCTTGCGATAATTCTGATATTCCGCCTGTAAGCGTAAAAACTTGTCCTGTGCCGCAGCTATTTCACCAGCCATTTGCGCTAATTTAGTTTCTACTGTGTCTGTCACGGCAGGTTCGGTTGTTTGCGCATCAACGGCATCAACATTGTCGTTGTCAACAGGAACGGCTTCGACGGACTGTGTTTCTTTATGTGTTTTATGGCTGTGACCATGTCCGTGTTTTGCTGTTGTTTCCGGCTCTGCATCGTTTGCATCTCCGGAATGTTTTGCGTGCACAGCAGAATGCGGATGGACATTTTTGCTATGCTCATTGTCATTATTAATATTAATTTCTTCTGATTTACCGTGATGTGCTGTCATGTTCTTCACCTGAATTATAGTTTTTACTGCTTCTGTAAAAATATCCAATTATTGATTCTTTACGAGGCAGGTTTTATTTTTCCCCTGATACCCGGCGCGTAAAGAACCACGGGTATTCCAATCGTATTATTGTTTAATCATACTCTTTTGAATATGATGTAAATCTGCCTCCGTAAGAAATTTACAGACTTATAATTTACACCACATCGACAAAAATGCAATAGTGGAAAACCCGTAAACACCGTGGCATTTTGTGATAAATGAGAGGTTTCGACTGGCTATTATTTTATATCAACGGCAACAATATCGCCCGGTTTTGTGCAGACATCCGGCCAGAACTTTCTCCCTGGATAGATGCTGGTATGAATGCCGGTATGAACATTGTCACCGACGATTGTTCCAAATTTTCTTCTGCCGGTATCAACAAGCATATTCCCGGCTGCAGAACGGTGATTTTTGCCGTCATGGCGAAGATTTGCCGTAATCGTTCCGGCGCCGAAATTAACTTTCGGGCAGACAATCGAGTCGCCAAGGTAAGAAAGATGACCAATGCTGACATTATCCATAATCAAGCTGTTTTTAATTTCCACCGCCTGACCGATATGGCAGTTGTTTCCAATACAGGTATTTCCACGCAGATAGCAGTTAGGGCCGATTTTACAATTTTCGCCGACCATCACTTTGCCTTCAATAAAAACTCCCGGCAGAATAACAGATCCGGCGCCGAGGTGCAAGTTGCCATCTATGGTAACGTGTTCTCGGACAATCCCGCGAAGGTTATTGTCGTTGATATTGCTGATTACCTGCTCATTTATTTTCAAGATGTCCCACGGGTAGCGCAACAGAAAGGAGTCGGCATCCAATTGCAACTGCTGACAGGAATCGTCCCGGGAAACTTTCAATTTTACAAGTTCTTCACCGTCTGCTCCGGAAATCAGCAGATTTTGATTGGCGTTGAGCAATATCTGCCGTAACACCGGAGATGGCCACAAGTCAATACGGATGGAAAGTTCATAGTTTGCCGGCAATGTGCCAAAATGAACCTGCTGCCATTCCGCCAAGGTGATTCCTGCGACAGAAATTTCACCCAACTGACGGCGGCAATTGAGCGGTTGCATTGTTTCCAGACTACCGGGACTTATGGATTTACATGTCACGATGACCTCCATATGAGGGATATATTCATAAATAGTTTCAGCACAATTCTTCATTAATTGCGGCGCTGATTTTCTCAACCCACTGATCGACTTCGGACTGCGCGGGAGATTCAACAAGCACGCGGATTTTATTTTCAGTCCCGGAGTATCGCACAATCGTACGACCATGACCTTCCAGCGCTTCACTGCAAGCTTTGATTGCGGCACTAGTCCTGGGAAGCTTGTCAATTGGAATTCTCTCTTTGACCGGAATACTCTTAATTGTTTGCGGATATTCTTCCATAACATTGGCAAGTTCCGCCAATGTTTTATTGCGTGAAATCATCATTCTAAGCACATGCAGTGAAGTTATAATGCCATCTCCGGTGGTGGCATAATCCATAAAAATGATGTGCCCCGATTGTTCTCCGCCAATATTATAACCGCCGTCACGCATCTGCTCAATTACGTAGCGGTCTCCGACTTGCGTTTCAATAACTTTAATTCCGGCATCATTCATCGCTTTGTGCAAACCCAGATTGCTCATACTGGTAACGACTACACTGTTATTCGCCAGATGACCTGCCGCTTTGAATTCAAGCGCGCACAAAGCAATAATTCTGTCGCCGTTAATCTCCCGGCCGTCGGCGTCACAAAAAATACAACGGTCGGCATCGCCATCAAGCGAAATGCCAATGTCGGCTTTATGTTTTTTAACCAGTTCCGCGGCATGACTGATGAAGGTTGCGCCGCAATTCAGATTTATATTCAGACCATTCGGATTAACCGCAGTTTCAATTACTTCAGCTCCAAGTTCTCTCAAAATCAGCGGAGCGATTGAGTATGCGGCGCCATTGGCACAGTCGAGAACCACTTTCAATCCCTTCAGGCTGCGATTACGGATAGAACTTTTGGCAAATTCGATATAGCGGCCGCGAGCATCATCAATACGATAAGCTTTGCCGATAAGTTCTGAGCTGACATGACTGCTGTTGATTTCGCCGCAGAGTACTTGACCTTCTATTTGTGCTTCAACGATGTCCGGCAGTTTAAAGCCGTCGCCGCCAAAAATTTTAATACCATTGTCATCAGCGGCGTTATGCGACGCGGTAATCATAATTCCGCAAGCCGCGCCCATAGAGCGAGTCAAGTGCGCTACTGCCGGAGTCGGCATCGGTCCTACGGCAAGAACATCCATCCCCATGCTGACCAGTCCGCTGATTATTGCCGTTTCCAGCATATATCCGGAAAGACGCGTGTCTTTACCAACAATCGCCTTCAATGACCTTTTCCCCGATGAACCAAACACCATCGCCGTCGCCTTGCCCAACTGAATTGAAATTTCCGGCGTTATCGGATAAGTATTTGCTTTGCCCCGAATGCCATCGGTGCCAAATAGTTTTTTCATGCTGAATATAACCTTGTATTATTGAGCCGTAATAACATTATTCCCAGTAATCATGGCAATAATTTTTAATCATTACGACTTTATTACGTTCTTCGTTTCCATTCGTCATAAAGTAGCATTGGCTTTTATCTTTTCAACGAATTATATTATAAAATATGCTTGTTGCCTGTAAATTGCGGGTTATTTTATAAAATAACGAAACTGGCAGAAAGTGTATTAGCCTAAAGTGCCAACGAAAATTTTTCCTGAATAAACAATTATTCATAAATGTTGTCATGTATGGAGGTAGATTAATGGCGCAAATTTGTGATTTGAATAACCGGTTCAGTATTCCCGGGGA
Source organism: uncultured Victivallaceae bacterium (assembly GCA_964392985.1). Lineage (GTDB taxonomy): Bacteria > Verrucomicrobiota > Lentisphaeria > Victivallales > Victivallaceae > CAYMSF01. The sequence continues at coordinate 16,645 of CAYMSF010000048.1, forward strand.
ACTGTTTTTTACTGACGGACCAGGCGGACTGCCAATGGTTAAAATCAATAATTCCAAGGCAACCGCGGAAATTATGCTGCATGGTGGACATGTCATGAGTTACGTTCCTGCCGGGGAGTTGCCCGTACTGTGGATGAGCGATTCCAGTTGGTTTTTGCCGGACAAACCGATTCGCGGGGGTATTCCAATATGCTGGCCGTGGTTTGGCGCCCATCCATGCGATAAAAATCTACCTTCACACGGTTTCGCCAGAATTTCCGAATGGCAGGTGGAATTGACTGAGAAATTAAATGGTGCAACCAGGATCATGCTCAAGTTAACTCCCGGAGAAGTTCCCGGCAATATGCCGCAATTCCCCTTTGAGCTTCGGCTTGACGTTATCGCCGGCGATGATTTGCAGGTGGCGCTGGGAATAAAGAATACCGGGGATAATGATTTAAGCTTCACTGCGGCATTGCACACATATTTGAATGTCAGTGAAATCAGTTCAATAAAGATAACCGGACTGGAAAACTGTTCATTTCTGGATACTTTGAACAACACCCGCAATGAACAATCAGGCGCAATCAATTTTACTGAAGAAACAGATCGGATATATCTGGACACAGAGACCTCTTGCATCATCCATGATCCAAAGTATAAACGCCGGATAAAACTTGACAAGAGCGGCAGTAATACGACTGTGGTTTGGAATCCGTGGATAGCAAAATCAAAGCGTATGCCTGATTTTGGCGATGAAGAATATCAAAAAATGGTATGTGTTGAAACGACTAACGCAGAAAATGACGCCAAAACGCTTCATTCCGGATGTCGGCACATTTTAAAAACCGTTATCCGCATCGACAAATAAACCTGTCATTTTAAAACCGCTTTTTGTGGTTCAAGGTTGTAATTTGTCATTTTTGCGGTTAATTTAACATCATGGTTTTAAAGTCTGATTAAACGATTTCTCAAATTCGTTTGTTTTTCTCTCCGCTACTGACATTTTCAGATTGGCGGAAAATCCCACAGCGCTTAATTTTGGAAAGAAAAAATGAGTAAGATTATTGAACAATTTAAAGTTACATTCGGCAAATCTCCGGTAGCTGTCGCCAGGGCTCCGGGCAGATTGGAAATTCTTGGCAACCACACTGATTACAATCAAGGACTGGTGCTAAGCGCTGCCGTGGCACAAGCAACAGAATTTGCCATAGCGCCCAAACCGGGAAGAATCTGTCACTTGCATGATTTCCGGGACGGGTCAACTGTTGAGTTTAATCTGGACGATATTGCACAGGCCAAACCAAAAGACTGGAGCAATTATGTCAAGGGAATGATTGTCGGCCTCAGACATCGCGGGATTGATATCGGCGCATTTGACGGGGCAATTCTCAGCACGGTACCGCTTTCGGCCGGAATGAGCAGTTCAGCCGCGCTTGAAGTTGCGGCGGGATTTGCATTCAAAGCTGCATTCAATATAGACCTGCCGTTGACGGACTGGGCAAGACTGGGTCAAGGCGTGGAAAATAACTACCTTGGTGTTTGTACCGGATTGCTGGATCAGTTCAGCTCAATTTACGGTAGCAAGGATGCGCTTATTTTATCAGATTTCAGAATTAACGAGGTGCTGCGAACAGTCAGTCTGCCGGCAGGATATATACTGGTGGTGGCAAATTCAATGGTCAAACATAATCTGGTCGATTCGGAATATAATATTCGTCGCCGTGATTGCGAAAGCGCTGCAGCTAAAATTGGTGCAGTAGAGCCTGCGGTAAAAGCTCTGCGCGATGTTACACCTGCCATCCTGGAACAACACAAAACTCTATTGACTTGTCAAGAATATCGCCGGGCAAAACACGTTGTCGGCGAAGGTGACCGGGTATTGCGCGGGGTTGAATTCCTTCAACATGGCAGTATTGCAGAATTCGGGCAACTCCTGTTTGAATCACACCAGAGTTCCAGGGAGAATTTTGAGAACAGTTGTCCTGAGTTAGATTTTCTGGTCGAATTAGCCCAGTCTATTCCCGGGTGTCTTGGCGCCAGACTCAGCGGTGGCGGTTTCGGCGGAATAACTATCCATCTGGTCAAGACAGAAATGGTTGACAGTTATTGCAATCGCATTGCCGCGGCATTCAAACTGCAAACTGGCAAGGACACGGAAATAATTCAATGTGCCATCGGTGATGGTGCAAGCGTAACCGTTTTATAAAAATACTGCAATTTTTTTGTTGATACATAATGAACGGAAGCGGAATACTGAAACAATAAAACTTTGTTTTATCTTGCCCCCCAAATAATATTTGATACACCTCTGGAGGTAGTTAATGAGTGAAAATAAAATAAAAACGGCATGGCATAATTTGTCGCACGAAGATGCATGCCGGCAACTCAACGTGAATGAGAAATCAGGTCTGGATGCAGTCGCAGTCGAAGAAAATCGCAAAAAATACGGCTGGAACAAGCTTACACCAAAAAAACAGTACGGCGAATTAATGCGGTTTTTACTGCAGTTTAACGCCCCGCTGGTCTATATCCTGATTGGTTCTACCATAGTCACCGCGATTCTCGGTGAATGGGTTGACTCCTCAGTTATTTTCGGCGTGGTAATGTTGAATGCCATTATCGGCTATATTCAAGAAGCAAAGGCTGAAAAATCAATAGATGCCCTCGCCAAAATGGTTATTACCGAAGCCACCGTGCGCAGAAATGGAAAAAAAGTAAGGTTGGCTTCCGCGGAACTGGTTCCTGGCGATATTGTTCTGTTGCAATCAGGGGACAAAGTTCCAGCGGATCTCCGTTTGATAAAAATACGCGAGTTGCAAGTTGATGAGTCCGCATTGACGGGTGAATCTGTTCCCGTTGAAAAAATATCTTCACCTCTTGAGTCTGACACAATATTAGCAGAACGCAAAAATCTAACCTTTGCCGGAACTCTGGTCTCTCGCGGTCAAGCAGAAGGAGTAGTCTTTGCCACCGGCGACAAAACTGAAATGGGAAGAATTGCCACCATGGTGGCCGAAGCGGTTGATCTTTCCACGCCACTGACTCGTAAAATTGCTGAATTCAGCAATTTCCTCTTAATTGTAATTATGTCGCTGGCAGTATTGACATTTGTTATCGGCATGTTACGGGGAAATTCTGTCATTGAAATGTTTATGGCGGCAGTGGCACTGGCGGTTGGCGCGATTCCCGAAGGGTTGCCGGCTGCAGTAACAATTACTCTGGCGGTTGGTGTTTCCCGAATGGCTAAACAACGGGCTATCATACGGAAGTTGCCGGCGGTGGAAACACTCGGAAGCACCAGTGTAATCTGTTCTGACAAAACCGGAACACTTACAGAAAATCAAATGACGGTACAATTGATTTATGCCGGCGGTGTTCAATTCACCGTAACTGGAGTCGGTTACGATTCTCGCGGCGAAATTCAACAGAATGATTCGGTTTGTGATATCAACAAATATCCTGTATTAAAAGAATGCCTTACTGCCGGAATTTTATGCAATGATTCACAATTGGTCAACAAAAACGGCAAATATACCGTTAATGGTGACCCGACTGAAGGCTGCCTGTTCGTTGCGGCACACAAGGCTGGAATGGATGAACACCAGATAACAACTGCCAATCCCCGGATCGATTCCATCCCATTTGAATCAGAACATCAGTACATGGCAACAATGCACAAACAAAATGATGGTAAGAGTATCATTTATGTGAAAGGTGCGGTAGAAAAAATTATCGAACGCTGTTCTGACGCTCTTGACGAACACGGTAATAAAACAACTTTGGTCAAAGCGGATATCGTCAAATTTTCGGAAGATTTGGCTGCCAGCGGTCTGCGGGTTTTAGCTTTTGCCTCAATGCCGGTTAACGGCGAAATGTCACCTTTGAACCACAAACATATTGCCAGTGGCTTAAGTTTTATCGGCTTGCAGGCAATGATTGATCCGCCCCGTCCTGAAGCGATTGCCGCGATTAAAAAATGCAGAACTGCCGGGATAGAAGTAAAAATGATTACCGGCGACCATATTCTTACTGCGTCCGCCATCGCTCAAAAAATAGGTCTCGGACATTCTGATGCCACGACTGTTGCGATTACCGGTAGAGAGTTGGAAGAATATTCTGACACCGAACTGATTCGTGTCGCGAATGAAACCACAGTATTTGCCAGAGTGGCGCCGGAACAGAAATTGAGACTCGTCAAAGCGTTGCAGGCAGGCAATAATATTGTTGCCATGACGGGTGATGGCGTTAATGATGCCCCGGCATTGAAACAGGCTGACATCGGTATTGCCATGGGTATCACCGGAACAGACGTCGCTAAAGGCGCTGCTGATATGCTCCTGATTGATGACAATTTTGCTTCAATCGAGGCTGCGGTAGAAGAAGGGCGCAATGTGTTTGATAATCTTACTAAGTTTATTGTCTGGACACTGCCAACTAACTTTGGCGAGGGATTAATTATTCTGGCAGCGATTATTGCCGGTACAGTTCTTCCGGTATTGCCAGTCCAGGTTTTGTATATCAACATGGTAACCGCAGTTCTACTGGGCTTGATGCTGGTATTTGAACCGAAAGAACTAGACTTGATGCAACGTAAACCGCGCGATCACAAAGCCTCAATTATGACTCCGGCGCTGATATTCCGCACATCACTGGTTACTGCGCTGATACTTGCGGGGGCGTTCGGTTTATTTGTTTGGGAGCAGGCACACGGAGCTTCGCTGGCTGAAGCACGAACAGTGGCAGTCAATGTTATTGTTATGGTTGAACTTTTTTATCTGTTCAACTGCCGCTCACTGACCCAATCAATGTTTTCCGTCGGGCTTTTCTCAAATCGCTGGTTGCTCTCTGGAGTGACAATAATGATAGCGTTGCAGATGTTGATAACATATCAACCGACGGCAAATAAATTATTCCATACCGCGCCATTGGGCATGGCATCATGGTGGCGAATCCTCGCGGTATCGATGTGTGCTTATATTATTGTCGGTATTGAAAAATGGATTCGCAACTGGCATAGCCAGCGCAAACAAAATCAATGAGGGTTACAACGCGGTATCAAATGTTATTGAACTTATTGCATGAGCAGTTTTGTTAAACCATAAAATCCGAAGGAGGAAATATGGGGAAGTATGCAGTCGGAATATTGCCGGTGGCAATTGTCGGGGGAATCATTTTTGTGGCGGCGTTTATCTGGTACGGTTGCCGGATTGAACCTGAAGACGGTCAAGTCGCGGTGTTAATTCGGAAAACCGGCGAAAATCTGCCGCCGGGCGAAATTATCGCCACGGATTCCAAGTATAAAGGAATCCAACTGGAAACCATCGGAGAAGGCAGATATTTTCGCAATCCCTATATCTGGGATTGGAGAATCGTCAATATCATTGATATACCTGCCGGTAAATTCGGCGTCCTCGTGAGAAAATTCGGCAAAGACCTGCCGGAAGGACAAATCCTCGCGCCAGACAATAGCTACAAAGGCGTAGTGCAGGAAGTTCTCGGTACCGGGAAACACAGAATCAACCCGTTTGCTTATGAAGTGCGTATTTATGACGATATCAAAATCATGCCCGGCAATGTCGGTGTCGTGGGAGCATTATGCGGCGCAGATATTTTTTCCGGAATACCTAACGATTTCAAATACAGTGACGGTTTTCTGGTAAAGCCCGGAGTGAAAGGGGTACAGGCAGATGTTCTGAAAGAAGGCACGCATCGTATCAATCCATTTATTCAAAGTGTAACCATTGTCAATATCCAAAGCCAGCGCAATGAATTCAGTGGCAATGATGCCATAAACTTCTTTACTGTTGATGGATTCAGCGTTTCCATGGAAGGAACCGTGGAATTCAATATTGAACCGGGAAAAGCGGCGCGTCTGGCGCATGAAGTTGGGGATATGGATGATATTCTGAATAAACTTATTCTTCCCTCGGTGCGCGGGTTTGCCCGTATCGAAGGGAGTAAAAAGAGTGCGACAGAATTTATGATCGGGGAAAGCCGTCAACTTTTTCAGGAGGACTTGGAGAATTACCTCCGCAATAACTGCCAGAAGTGGGGTATTTCAATCAACTCAGTACTTATTCGCGATATTATCCCGCCACAGGAAATCGCCGGCATTATCCGTAATCGCGAAATCGCAAATCAGGAAGCTAAAAAATTCGGACAGCAGATTGAACAGGCTAAATCCGACGCGGAACTAAAAAAACAACAGATGCTGGCGTTACAAAGCAGTCGTATTGTTGAGGCCAACACCAGTAAGATTACCGCTGACATTGCCGCCAGTCAGGAACAATTGGAAAAAGTTATCGCAGCTAAAACCGAACTGGTCGTCGCTGAAACTGCAATACAGACAGCGCAAGCGGAAAGCAAATCCAAACTCAATATGGCCGAGGCGGAACGGCAGGTAATTGAACTGAGCAATCGTAACGAAGCCGAAGTACTCAGACAAAATGTCGAAGCATACGGTGGCGGAGAATTTTTCATCCGGGCGAAACTTTACGAAAAAATGGCACCTGGCATTCGCGCTGTCATGTCTAACAGCGCAGGCAGCGACCGTCAAATGTTTGGAATTCCGCTAATGTCCGCAACGCAAAAAAGCGGAGGTCAGAAATGAGCAGCAATCCCGCAAATTTAACTCCGGAGTTCAATATGAATAAACGTCATCTTGGTTTTTCACTGTTTATTTTAGCAGTGATTGTAGTTTTTGCCTATTTTACTTATCAATGGTTCTTCTGCCGCTTTTATGTCCCGGCGGGATATATGGCAATAGTTACCGCTAAATCGGGCAATACACCTAAACCCGGGCAGATTCTGGTATCTCCCGGCGAAAAGGGCATCTGGGCGGAACCGCTGGCGGAAGGCCGCCATTTTCTCGACCCGTTTATGCATGATATCACAATTCTACCCGCAGTAACGATCCCGCTGGGCAAGGTCGGAATTGTAACTGCCAAAATCGGTAATGAATTGAATCCCGGCGAAGTAATTGCCCCGGACCGCAACAGTAAGGGCGTATGGCGTAATGTGTTAGGACCCGGCATTTACCGGTTGAATCCGCAAGGCTATCAGGTTGATATTGCCGATGCGGTAAGCATCCCTATCGGTTATGTTGGTGTGATTACCTCACAGAACGGAAAAGAATATGTTAGCGGTGAATTTGCCAAAATGGGTCAGAAGGGCGTGTTAAGAGATATTCTGCAGCCCGGACTATATTATTTGAATCCGTATGCTTATCAAGTCAATATCATTGAAATCGGCATGAATCAGGTAACAATGTCAGGTCAGCAGGAAGGACGCAGTATAATCGCCGCTAAAAACCGTCAGGATACTGCCGGTACCGCTCTTGATGAAATGCAGGAAAATACTCTGAATGTTCAAAAACAGCAACGCATGGAGCTGGCAAAAACCAGCAGCATGGGTTACTCTTCATCCCGGGCAATGCCGGCAAAGTCTATAGCTGAAGTAGGGGAGAAAAAGGAAAGAGAAAAGTTTAAATCCAAGAAACCGGGACCTGCCGAAAAAGCAGATAAGGCCGCAAGAATCGGCGCTTCTGCCGATTCAGCAATTTACGGCGTCAGTCATTTCGTTGAGTTTCCGTCGCGGGACGGATTCAAAATTATGATTGATATGACCGTGGAATTTGAATTGATGCCTGAATTCATTTCCAGGATTTACCTGCTCTATGGCGATTTGCCGCAAGTTGTTGAAAAAATCATTCTGCCGCAAGTGCTTTCCGTTTCACGGTTAAAAGGTTCCAGCTACCGGGCACAGGATTTCATTATGGGCGAGGGCAGAGAAACATTCCAGAATGAATTGCGCAATGAATTGGTTAAAACTCTGGCGGAAAAAAATATTATCGTTCATAACGCTATCATCCGCAATGTGGAAATTCCAATGGATATCCTCAACCCGATTCGTGAGGTCAGCCTCGCAAAAGAGCAAAAGTTGACGAACGTATCATTGCAGGACGCCTCTAAAATCCAGGCTGAGCTTAATACCCAGGTAGCATTGATTGATCAGAAAGTTCGTGAAGTAGAGCAGAGTACGCGTAAACTTGTTGCTGAAGTTGCCGCCAACCAGAATCAGTCTGTTGAAAAAATCCGCGCGACAACCGCTCTTGAAGTTGCCAAACTGCAACTGCAAAAATCTGAAATCGTCGCCAAAATTGCCAAAATCAAAGGCGAAACAGAGGCAAGTGTCGTTTATATGCTGGAAAATCAACGTTCTCTCGGCTCGATTCAGAAAGCCAAAGCCATCGGCAGCCGGGAATTTCTGAGTGAACTGAAACTGGTTGAGAATTTGAATCCGAAAATAGAAACTCAAATTATCTATGCCGGCGAAGGGACACTTTGGACTGACCTGCGCAATAGTTCCATTGCTATACCGCGCCCGGTAACAAACGCAAAATAACCCAAAAAACTGCCGGATGAAATGTCCGGCAGTTTTTTAATTTTAGCATGCTGCGTTGCAATCTTCAAATCTGATTATTTAGAAAATATTTGATTAGCAGATTGACTTTTTGTTTTAGCAATTTAGCTTAACTGCATAATTGAACGGATTATTATGAGCAACTTCTATAACATGAACCAAGGAATTAAAAACTAAAAACAACTAAACTATACATTTTTTTATAAAAGTCATTATTGACTTTTGACGCGTTTTACTCTAAAAACCACCAATTTTTGCCGAGAAACGATGTTGAAAGTTCGCTCCTTTCGGGCGTTCTTTCACATTCTCGGCAGGGTGTTTGTGGTACCATAGAGTGAGTGTGTCTGAGCGCCCTTTGTTTTTATGTTGAAAATTACTATAATTTAAATCAATAAAACCTCAGCACCTTAAACAAAAACAGGAGAACAGAAAAATGGCCAATGTAACGGTTAACATCTGGGATGCAACGGGAAACAAACGTCAAGAAGTGGAATTGCCGGACAATGCCCCGGTGAACCGCATTATTGCGGTACTACTGGATAAAATGAATTTGCCAAAAAATGGTCCTGATGGACAACCGCTGGCATATAAGTTTCATCACAAAGCTAGCGGGAAACAACTTCAGGAAACTCAATGTCTGGCAGATGTTGGCGTCAAAGAAGGGGATGTTATTCGACTTCAGCCTGAAATAACTGCGGGCTAAAAAAGTTTTTTGAGGGGGAGATATGGAGACATTAAAAATTTCTGTCGAAGAGACCGAAGTGAATGAAGATAGATTTCAACGGTTCAGTTTGATTGGATGGTGGTCACAAAAGAAGATCAAGGATGCTAAGGTGTTGGTAGTCGGCGCCGGGGCATTGGGAAACGAGATTATCAAAAACCTGTCATTGCTGGGCATTGGAAACCTTTTGATTGCTGATATGGATACTATCGAAAACTCCAACTTGTCTCGTTCGGTATTATACCGTGCAACAGACAATGGAAGTTCAAAAGCCAAGGTTGCCGCCGCACGAGCCAAAGATATTTATCCTGACATGAATGTTCATCATTTTGACGGAAACGTTGTTTATGATTTAGGTACAGGAGTTTACCGTTGGGCAGATATTATATTAGGTGGTCTGGATAACCGCGAGGCAAGGCTTTCCATAAACAGAAACGCCTGGAAAGTAAATAAAGCCTGGATTGACGGAGCAATAGAACAGATTAATGGGTGTGCTAGAGTATTTGTTCCTGACGGTCCATGCTATGAATGCACGATGTCAGAAACTGACTGGCAGCTTTTAAACAAACGGCGATCATGTAATTTACTTACCCGCGATGAAATGCAGACAGGAAAAACTCCTACCACTCCTACCATAAGCTCAATTATTGCGGGAGTGCAGTGTCAAGAAGCGATCAAGATGTTACATGGATTGGAAACAATTGCCGGTAAAGGTTTTGTCTTTAATGGCACTACTTGTGATTCTTACTTGATAGACTACCAGCGCAAAGAGGATTGTTATACCCATGACATGCCTGAAACCATTATATCTCTTAAACAACGCAGCGATCAAACTGTTATTGTTGATTTACTTGACTTGGCGCGCAGAACACTAGGAGCAGAAACGGTACTGGAATCCGGGCGTGATTTACTGGAAAAACTGGTTTGTCCATCTTGTCATAAAGAGGAAGAGATGTTCGTTTCTCTCGGTAAGGTTTCAAAATCTGTTGGTATATGTCCAGATTGCGGCGACAACCGTGACGTGCAATCGTTTTTTACCATTAATGGAACAGAAAACTTTGTCAACCGCACTTTTGCAGACATAGGAATACCAAAGTTTGATATAATATGGGCAAGAAACCAGGATCGACTAATCGGATATGAATTTAGTGGTGATGCTAAAGATGTTTTAGGACCTTTGTCGTTATGAGGAAGTTTTAATGGATACCAGTATTGATGTCACGAACATTAAACGTGAAGACTGCGCCAGAGGTTTTTTCCCTTTTAATATGGGAGCACAGAGAGACGGCTTCCATTTACTTGTTAAGCAATCAGTCATTGATTCCATAAAAGGACATGGCAGAAGCAGTATGCACGCAGAAGTCTGCGGAGTACTTGTCGGGGAAGTCCTTTGGGACTCGTGGCCATTTCTGTATATTGAAGCCTGCATTGAAGGAAAAGGCGCGAGTGACAATGTCGCCAGTGTAACTTTTACCAGCGAAACGTGGGACTATATTCACGAAGAGTTATCAAGTAAATATCCAGACAGAAAAATTGTTGGTTGGTATCATACCCATCCCGGATTTGGAATTTTCCTTTCTGATATGGATATGTTTATTAATCGTAATTTCTTTAATTTTCCATGGCAGACAGCCTATGTTTACGACCCTCAGGCGGAACAATCAGGTTTTTTTATCTGGAAAGATTCCCTGATGAAACCGACCATCGCAGAAGTACTTGAAGATAAATTGATAATTCCACTAATACCTGCACAAATACCAGAGGTAAAAACTGATATTGTTAATGAAAAAATATCGCCTGCTATTGACATTAACAAGAAGATGCGTCGGGAAACATTTAATAACACAATCATTGCCATAGCCATGATCGCCAGTTTGTTCGCACTTGCATTAAGTATCTATATTTGGAAAAAATCACCAGTTTTGAATCGTGAAGTAAAACATACTGATCGCGATAAACTAAATCAGCTAGAAAATGTATCAAATGATGATACAATGAAGAGACAATCTCGGGACGGAAATATTTTAAAACAAACTCAGCCACACGGAAATAATTCTACCGTTTCAGGGAAGACTGCCAATGATAAACTCAGCAATCCAATGCCCCCACCAAAAACCGGTAACAGCAAACAAAAAAAAATAATGGAGCGTGTGCCAAATGAAGGATAATTCAGAAAAAATCATCATCAATGAAGATGACCTTAACTCGACGAAAGTTTCTGATTCAAATCCAGTAAAAAAAGTCATTATCAATTTAACTGATCTCAATAATGAAAGCGCTGACAAGAACTCTCACAATATTTCTGAATCACCAAAGGTAACGCCTCCATTGCCACAAACCGCAATGGGAAAAATGTTCAGCCTTGCTGCTTTGATCATTGCCTGTCTCTTCCTGGTTTACTATATCGCGCAACCCACTTATCAACGCCAAATTGAAGCCGTACTGGTTGCAGATAAAAACATTGGGTCTGACATAAAAAATGCTTCGACAGTAGAAGATTTCAGCACATCTGTCCAACGCATGTATTCTATTAATCTATCAAATTGCCCCGCAAAATTTCAAGTGGCATATAGATGTCACATCGATGCTTGGGAAAAAGCCATTCCTGTAATTAAAGAGGTCGAAGAACTAAACGGATGGGGGAATGTTTTGCGTAGCTTTGTTGTCGGATTGGTTGGCGGTTATACTGGAAATTTCGGGATGATTGCTGGTAAAATAGCTGCTGATGTCAAGGCTGGAGGCGAACTGAAAGAAGAAGCAGCCAGAGTTGATGAGGGAATAAAAAATACTTATGATAATGTACTAAAAATAGCACAGGAACATGGGGTGGATATTACTCCATATACAAAAAATTAACATCTTTACCGGAGAAAATTATGGACGACAAAAAAATCACGGTTACACTCGATGAAGTGAACAACGCAAACGTTGACGCTGAGTTACATCGTCAAAATGTAGCTGAACGTATGGCTGAACATCAAGAAAAGATCCGGGTTAATTTTGAGACATCGTCTCCAATAAAAACACAAGGGGGTGGGTTTAGAAATTCCATGGTGTATATGGCTATATTTGGTTTGGTTTTTTCAATAATCGCATGGGCGATAGGTGAACAAATACAAAAAGCTGCGGACAATGACCCGATATATCAAGTTCGTACCCTTATTTTTTTTATTGTAAAGAAAAACCGGGACATAACCACAGAAGAATTAAAAAATGTGCTTCGTAACGTAAAAGAAAAAAATCCAAACTATAAAAACAACGAATATATGCCGGATAAATATGTTAACATGCGTGCCGAAGAACGCGAAAAGCTAACCGGTAACTACAATCTTTTGGATAAATTATATTGGGTTGTGCTTGGTGTGTTTATTGCAATAGGGCTATCTATAGCGGAGGGATGCGTTACTAAAAATACCAGTTTAGTGATAAAAAATGGTATATTATCCCTGTTGCTGGGTGCTCTTGGGGGTTTTATTGTCTCTTTATTCATAAATCAAATCTATAATATTTTGGGGGGGGGCGGGGGTTCTGATTCAATTACTGTGAAACAAGTCTTTGCGAGAGGCGTTGGCTGGGGAATATTAGGCGCTTTTGTTGCAATTGCCCCTGGAATTGTTATGAAAAGCGGGAAAAAATTTATGCTTGGTATTATTGGCGGCGCCATCGGTGGGATAGCTGGCGGTATTCTTTTTGATCCAATTAGCGCGATTTTCGGGAGTGTGGGGTTTGCGCGTTTCGTAAACATTGTAGGTCTTGGAGTTGGAGCCGCAGTTGCAACAGTATTTCTTGAAAATATCGCCAAACAGGGGTGGTTAAAGGTTGCCACGGGACTTATTGCAGGTAAACAGTTTATTTTGTATCGAAGCCCGACGGTCATTGGAGGCTCTCCAAAATGTGAAATATACCTATTCAAAGATTCACAAATTACTGCTAAACATGCTGCGATTAACAATCACAATGGTGAGTTTATCATAACTTCAATTGAAGGCGCGCCTATCTATGTAAACAACGTTTTAGTTAAGCAGCAGCGTTTAAAGACAGGGGATCAGGTTAAAATTGGAAACACAATTTTTATTTTTGAAGTAAAAGCCATAAAGAATAAATAGTAACAGGGACTTCTTCATGACATGGGTTTGCCAATGCTGTAACATTACTTTAGATATCAGGGGCTCAGAGACCATAGAATTTTGCCCGAAATGCGGAGCACAAGCAACTGGAAAAAATATTGACGATATAACCGATGCTGGTTCTTCTGTCAAACCTGTTGCCGATGAATCATTTGCGCCATCTACTGATGTGTCATGCCTTTGTCCGGTTTGTTGTTATCGCTTTATGCCTCCAGACGAAAGCGTGGATTGTCCCGACTGTAAAACAAAATATCATAAGGAATGCTGGGAAGATAACAAAGGTTGTGCAACTTATGGGTGCAAATCTGCGCAATGTCTGGATTTACATTACCATGAACAAAAAAATGGCGAACTTGTACCTTGCCCATGGTGTAATGCATTGTTGCCACCCAGTGTTATTATATGTAACATCTGCGAAAATAGAATCGATTTGTACGGTGCAAAATCTACACTTAAAGAACATGCATCGGCGACATATCAAAAGATTGCGCATAACCTACTGAACCTTTTGCAAGATTTTATTATTCTGTTACGGACAATAAAACCACTTGTACTAAAAACACTTCATCTATATAAGTGTGGAATTCTATTTTATGCAGATTTTAATAGTACAGCAACAAGGGAACAGTTCTCATGCTTTGCTATTACCACATTATGTATCAGTTTCATTCTTGTTGCCTTACCCGAAAATTTTTATTTAGCAAACATTTACTGGGCTGGAACATTCTTGCCAACAATTGGAATTATTATTCGCCGATTACGAGATACCGGACTGTCTCCATGGTATTTATTCACTGGTCCACTTTTGCTGTTGCTACTTTTTGCACCTTCTGTTCCCTACAATAAAAAAATCTAAGGCGTGGAATATTAAAATTCTATAGAAATAATGTTGGTAACAACGAGGTAATTAAAAAACAGTAATACAATTTATACAATTAAAGTAATAAAAACACTTAAGAATAGGAAGTAATCATGGAACAAAATATAACAAATTGCCCCATCTGCTATGCGAAGATTACTCCTGACGAAGAGCAGATTACCTGTCCAAATTGCCAAATTGTTTATCACACGGATTGCTGGAAAGATAACAATGGGTGTGCGACTTATGGTTGTCATTCCACCGGATGCTTGAACCCTCCACCAATAAAAATTGATTTAAAGTCCGAAGGGAATATGCCGCATTCGTCTAATAACAAAGGTGACTATGTATGTCCAAATTGCCACACTAAACTTGTTGGCGGAACAACTTTGTGCTGGTTATGCGGGAGTGAGTTGAGAAATATACCGGGTAAGGTAACGCAACTATCTAGGAATATATTTATTGTGGTTTTGGTGATTTTACTGGGAATTGTAATTGCAGTGGTAATATTTAATAAGAAATGAACCAATGTTGTTAATCCTAACAATGAAAAATTGAGACTCTAATAAAATGATTTGTTTTGCCTGTCTTAAATGTCAACAAATTTTGGGTGCCGAAGATAACATGCGCGGAATTAAAGTGGCATGTTGTTCGTGCGGCACAAGGATGCTTGTTCCTTTAGATGACCGATCTCTGGCAATTTTATTGCCACCTAAAAATCAATCGGTGTCCGTAACTTCTTCTTCTACTGAACAGCAGGCAACTATTCAGTCCCTTGTTAAAGAAGTTAATGAACTACGCCGTAAATATGACATTGAACTCGGCAATAAAGAAAAAATAGTGGCAGGAAATAAAGGCAAAGATGAAGAGTGCGAAATGCTCAAGGAGAAACTAGCTAAATTAACAGAGAGCATTGAGACACAGGAAAAGAAATATCAAGACGAAAAAAAGTCTGTTGGGCGATTGGAAAACACCTTGACTGAAGCTAATAATATCA
>CAYMSF010000049.1:0-31125 GCA_964392985.1 uncultured Victivallaceae bacterium
ACCTCATTCGAACATAAATTATCAATACTTTCTTTCATCTTAAAATCTCCTTGTTAAAGGTGGTGGCGCAGCCATCTGCTGCACCACCGGTGTTGTTGTTATAGAACTTCCGTTGTAAACGTCTGTAAATAAGCGTCCATCGGATTAAGCTCAGGGTGGCTGAGTAGAACATAGACAAAACATCTGCCTCTAAGGGTGCAATGCAGTTTATTCATCGCCGCCAGAGTTTTTCCTTCGGCAAATAATTGTTTACCCTCAAATTCAGCAGCAGGTTTCCATTTATTGCCATCATGGTAAATAATTCCCTGTTGGCACAGATGTTTTAGCAACCTGGTTGAAGATATTAACCCGTTCTCCTTCGCAATGCTTGACATTGTATACAGTTTTTGGGAACGTAACAAACCACTCACAGATGCAATTCGCCACTGTGATCTATCTGGGCCGACTAATTTTGTCACTGCCTCATCCAACAATGGACTCTTCAACCAGTCAAAACGATTAATATTACTATCAATCGTCCAACGCAGCGCATCATTTCCAGCGCGGATGAAGGCGGCAGCCTCCATTTTTGCCATCTCAGCAGGCATGCCGTTGTAAACCATTATGTCCGCCACTTGACCAGAGATATGACCAAACAACTTCAGTAGTTGAATAGACATTGGATTTTTCGGTGGGCATTTGTGTTGCTCTGGTGGGGGTTTTACAATTGAAATTAGAGCTCTCATTTCAGGAGAGCATTCGCGTCTAGGTATCGCCCTTCCTCCTTCTTCTTTGGGCGATGGTTGAGGGTTTTTCGCCAGCGGCAGTGTTTGCCTCCTCGCTACCGCTTTATCTGGTGCAAGATTAATTCTTTGACCGTTGATGAAAACCCGAATACTACCGTTTTTTAATTGACCTGACGAATTTGAAATTTGACTATCCATGATAAACCTTTTATTGTTGTCCGCATTATGTGCGGAAGTTAAAAAAATAAAAAACAAAACTAAATACTAAAAACTAAATCAAAGCCAACCCATAGGGTTAGGGAATTTACCCAATGCAGATGCAAGGGCTTCTACAGTTAAAGTTAAAAGGTTTTTTATTCATAATATCTGCCTCAAAACCCAAAGCATTAATCCTTAAAAAACCGGTTAAAGATCTCAGCGGGCGAGAATGCCGGGTTTGAAATAACTAGGCAAATAAAACATTCCCCCAGAAAGGTGGTTTGCAATTCCTTCCCCCCATTCGCCGGGTGGAAGAGATTTTTACCCCGAAATCTGGCGGTTGGTCTCCAGAAACGCCCAGACTTAAAAATGATCCCACGAGTGCTCAAACACTCAAGTAGCTCTGAATGCTGCATACGGAGTACTGCCACGGTCCTCAAGGAGTGAGTTTCGGTCCAATTTAGCATGTCCTGAAACGTTTCTTGTTTATTGGCGACATCCAACTCGACATTAGGCATTAGCCCAGCTGTAAACTTGTTGCAAAATAAAGTACTAAGTTTAGCGGCAACGGAGTTAGAAACATTGTAGGAAGTAGTGTCTTCTTTCATTATAAAAATCCCTTTCTTTTTCTGCCTTATTGGCGGAGGTTTAACACAAAAACACAAAACACAAAACACAAAAACACATAAAAAACATTGTTGATGGTAGCATCCTCAAGGCGCCCGGCATAAATGGTTCCACCACCCTCCCAATGTAATATTAAGTAATCTCATATCTTCACCTTTTTGCTTTGCTCTTGCCTGGTCGGTGATTCCATAGCTTTTGTACACGCTGCCGGTGATGCAGAACACTCTGCGCAGAACGCGGCGATGGCGTTTGTAGGTGTCACCTTAGGGGCAGAATGGAGTACATGTTCCTCGCAAGGCAGGTTCATGCCAGGGGAGTTTTGTTGGTAAAGTTTCATTTCTTGGTTATTTCTATCCTTGTTCATTTTTAAATCCACTAACTTTTATTATTATTTTACCTTTACTATGGCGCTGGGGGTATCTCGGGGATCTTTGGGATCTTTTCACTCACCCTTATACAAATATTTTATTATATACATATAGAATTGAAAAAAGATCCCGGAGATACCCTAGATCCCATTTCCCACCACAAAACCACTCTTTTGCGGTTGACCGAGATCCCCTTTAGATACCAGGAGATCCCCCACAACAACCTTTTCTACGGTGTAATTTGAGGCCTTACCTCTGATGATAGAGAGGCGAAAACCACGGAAGACGCGCATTGCCCGCTGGCGGAGGATTGCGGCAAAAGCCACCTGACCGCTTCGTTCATTCAAATCCAACCATGTAAAGAGCTCATGCTGGGTAGCGATCGATCGTACACGGCATGACGGCAAAGTTTTAGACTCAGTACCGTTATACCAGCACTCAAGTAATGCCGCAAAATCCCTATCCTCCCGGTTGCCAGACACCTCCAACGCTGCTACGATAACCTTCCTTTTGTCAAACGGGTTCTGAAAGCCATTCGCAACTAGAATGCTGGAAGCGATCTCACTCCATTTGACGAAGGACGGGATTATAGTCCCGGTTAACGGAAAACCCTGCTCCCCCCAATGGATTACCAGCGAGTATAATGCGGTAAGCACCGAGGCTCGATTTTCGAGTAAATATTCGTGTAAGTCAAATTTGAAGATACGTTGATTAACGTCCTCCTCAAGGTATAACAGGCGGACATCAATTACACGCCGTTCCATGTCAGGGGAAATAGTGCCATCGTTGCTGGAGAGTCCATAGAGTGCCAAATTAGGTGCAGTGGTTAGCTCGGTCTTACCCAGGACACGTCCCTTAATAAATAATGACGTCGACGCTTGCTCAAGTGCTGGGCTGTCAAGGTGTCCCTTGAGGTTGGAAATCAAAATAAACGGTTCTGCTGCTACACACGCTGCCAAAAGCATTTTCCGGAATTCCTCGTCAGATCCTGGGGGCGGATAGAATGCAGCCTGACGCCCTGTATATATAATTGGGGCCAATGCCAATAGGTAATCTTTACCCAGTCCGGGTCTGTTGCCGCAAATATGGAAAATCATTGACCGGCAATTATTAGTTAAAAGCATCAGCATTGGCGTAATCAGGAATAAAAGCGTACGAGCAATATCTAGTGCAGGCTCCAGGAAACAGAAACCTTGGAGAATATATTGTAGCAAGTCCACTGCAGCCTGTCTGGGTATTCTACAAACTGGTATCGCATTGGGCGGTGTCCAAACTTTATGTGCAGGATTATACCCTGACTCGGTGAACTTTAGTAGTCCGTTGGCTTGGTACGGTTGCAGGACATCAGACTTTGTCATAATTGTCGGGAACAACTTTTTCACCCGATCAGATTCGAGTAATCGGCGGGCCGTTATTTCTGAAAAAAACGGTTTACCTTTTTTCCTACGCTTTGGGAGGATATCTACGCAAAGCCCAGCTGGGGTCGGTGTAATCAAGTCATTGCCTGATACTTGAATGAGTTTGTTGTTTAAAATAAAGAATTTCCCGGTACTGGCCATTTCGCGAGCATTTTCCAGTACAAAATTAGCATCCGATAGACAGGACTTTTCGACATCATTGCCAGATTGTTTTGAGGCCTTATCCCTTGGCGGGCGGGTAAAGACGCTGGCAATGGTAGCAATAACCTCTTTTCCCTCCATTGGTGGAGTACAATTACCCCCGAATTCCAGAGCAAAAGGCGTAGCCCTGGCGTGAGATAATCCCGCATCGCGTAACTGACAAGCGATGTGCAGTAGGGTGGAGTTGCGGAGTCCTTCCTTAGCGCCATTGGCTATAGCTAAGTGAAGAGATTCTGGTAGCGCTGCAATAGCATCTCTGGTTTCTGTAAAACTGCCAACCGGTACAATTTTCTGCGTAGCATCTTTTGGCAGGTACTCATCACGCCAAGGTAATAACGGAACGTCATTAATAATACAGTAAGTGCCCCCAGTGGTGTGAATGGACCCCGGAGCAACAACTTGTTTGCCATCGCTTTGAAAATCCCAATTTATAGTCTTTGTACTTTTAGGAGCAGGAAGATTTTCTGGTATTGAGAAATACAAGTGAAGCTTTCCTTCTGGAGCATTGTCGCGTTTTACCATAAAGGTATTTAAAGCGTCAGGGTGCGATTCCTTCCATTCAAAAAAGGTCTCAGGAGTATCGAAATCCAGAACAACAGCACTTGATTTTTCTCCTGTCAATACGCCAGCATTGGCGGTGGGGTTCTGTTCAAGGATCCGTAACGTTTCTTCCTGAGACAATGTTTTTTGGGTCCACCCCATTAAACCACAATTACGGTTAAAATCCCATGGCTTTTTCCCCCTGGTTTCCACTGGTATCAACTTGAATCCACGTTTTGTAAGGTCATTGAAGACGTCCATGCGGGGATTGGTGATTGCCGGAACTTCAGAAACATCTTGGTCATCAACAATGCCGGGGGGGGAATATTCCTGCTTGACAGAGGTATGTTTTTGGTGTAAGTTAGGTGGCAGTTGGTTCTGCGCTAACCCAGCAACGGTATCAGCCTGCTGGGTTGGTGCTTTATTTTCAATTTGAATCATGGCGCACCTCAGTCCCGCGTAGCATTGCCTCCACGGCGGCATAAGGAATACGTACTGATCTTAAACCGATTTTTAATTTCTGCAATTCCCCACGAGCGACCATTCTGTGTACGGTCGGTAACGAAATTCCAGCAAGCTTAGCAAATTCTGCATAAGTTACTGCTGGTTTTAATACATTTGTTTTTGTTGGTTCCGACCTGTGGTTCGTGATTGCCTGGACCAGATCAGTGGGAGATAGTCCTGGGCAATACGGTTGCAGGATGCCAGTAGCTGCTGCCAGGATTTCGGGCTTGATCGTCTTTGAGACTTCCATACATATCCTTCTTTTTTTTTTGCAGTCGCCCGAAGTACCATCTTGATACTCGGGATGCTTATGATATGATTTTATCAGAAAGATTTTGCGAAGTCTTTGTGCGTTTTCCTAACAAAAAAATAAAAATTCATCTTTTTTTAAATATTTTAATTTAATTAGGAATGCAGAGAGGTGGGAAGCGCCAATGATGAGTGCGGGCATTACTGTTTTTCTCAATATTGCAGTCAGAACACCGTCCTGTCCGTGATAAAAGAGCTTCAGAGATATTTGTGTGTTTGGTCGGGGTACCGCTACTATACTACGGATAAGAAAGGTTGATAAAGAGTATTGGAAAAAGTTGGAAGCAGTATTACCGCTAGTTGCTGATGACGGGAAAACCTGTGGGAAAGATACTGTTATAAAGTGGTAAAGTTGTTAGTTTGATGATACTTCTGTGACATATGGGTATTATGCTGTGAACTAATTCACCCTCAAATAATTTGTGTGCTTTTTGTGTGCTTTAAACGTAATATCAGGGCATAAAACGGGCTATCAGGAGAAAATCACGGATTCCGGATAAATGGTATTTTTGAGGAGAGAAGTTGGTGCCGAAGGTGGGACTCGAACCCACACGCCCTTGCGGACTCCAGATTTTGAGTCTAGCGCGTCTGCCAATTTCGCCACTTCGGCACTTGAGGGATAAAATAATCCCGAAATTTAAAAAAACAACCGCAATATCAAAAAAAACGGCATTTGAACAGAGTGTACCAGCGATTGACGGTTGCCATATTACGCATTTACGCGACTCAAATGTTGGATTGCCACTGAAGCACAGAAGCAGCCAAACGCCGCCGGCATATAGGAAATAGTTCCGGCGAAAGAGCGGAATTCATCTTCACTGCCGTTGTTCGCAATAACGCCGTCAGGCACTGGTTCCGGTGAAAATACCACAGTAAATCCGGTATTGACGTTATGACGGTGAAGCCGTTTGCGGACAGCTTTTGCGAGGCGGCAGTGATAAGTTTCCGCGATGTCGGCAATTTTTATTTGCGACGGGTCGGTTTTGCCACCGGAACCCATTGAACTGACGATAGGGTAGCCGCGTTCCAGGCATTTCATGATCAGATGCACTTTGGGTGATAATGAATCTATGGCATCAACAACAAAATCATATTTTTCCTGTAACACTTCATCGGTGATTGAGTTACGGACAAAAATTTCGCGACTGTCGAGTATTAATTCCGGATTGATGTCTTTGAGTCGTTCCGCCATCAGCTTTGCCTTGGGAATATAATGCGTGCTGGACATTGCGGGTAGTTGGCGATTACGATTGGTCGGATCAATGGTGTCACCGTCAATAATAGTCATTTTGCCGACACCGCTGCGGCAGATGAGTTCCGCGGCATAAGCGCCGACGCCGCCGAGTCCGACGACGAGAACATGCGCCTGCCAGAGCCGTTTCAACCGTTCCTCGCCCAATAACAACGCGGTACGTTGCTGCCATATCGGAATGGTTGAATTTATCGTGGTATCACTCATGGTTTTCTCCCGAAAAGTTGCGTGAAGTTATGATTCATCGCCCGGACCAGATGCGGTTCGGACAGATTGAGAATTTTTGCTGCTAACTGGTAAATTGTTTTTATATCGCCGTCGGCATCGTCAGTTTCCAGACAGAGACGATCCAGCGGAACAGCTTGAATAATTAAATGCTTCTCAGCATTGCCGCAAATAACCGCTGGACCGATTGAAATATAGCAGTCATGTTTGAGGAGTTGTTCCAAAATCGCAACTTTATTGTTATAACCATGAATCATCCAACGGGAATTCGGGTATTTTTTTCGCAGGCAGAGCAGTTCCGGGTAGCATCTGACGCAATGGATGATTACCGGTAGCGTGTGGATTTCCGCCAGACGCAAATGTTCTTCAAATATCTGTTGCTGCAAAGGCAGATTATCGGGATTGTGCAGCCGGTCCAAGCCAGTCTCGCCTATGGCGACAGGAGCACAGGATTTAACGGCAACGGCAAGTTGTTCCAGTATCAAGGGCAGGGTGTCAACTTGAATTTTGTCTGCCGACCAGGGGTGAATCCCGATGGAGGCATTGCCACTTTTCAGAACAGGCTGTTCAGGTTCAAAACACATCACCGTTGACACCTCAGGTCTGGCGTCACGGTGATGTGTATGAAAGTTTATATATTTATCGCACATTAAAAACCGGACCATTATTGAGCGGAGTTATTTAACATTGAAGACCAATCCGGTTTTTGATTTGGTTATCTTCAAGGTATTGCCACCGCTAAGTTCGCCGCCGACCAGCATTCTTGAAACCGGACTTTCAAGCTCCTTAACCACCGCGCGCTTGAGCGGTCTGGCACCGAAAACCGGGTCGTAGCCGGATTCTGCAATATGTTTTTTGGCATCTTCGCTGATGTCAAGAACGATATCGCGCTCTTTAAGCTTTGCAGCGAACTGTTTAATCTGAATATCGACAATTTCCAGCAGGTGTTTCTTGTCCAGCGCATGGAATATCAATGTCTCATCAACGCGATTGAGAAATTCCGGACGGAAATGCAACCGGAGCTGTTCAATCAACTTATCTTTGATGGCATCAGTTTTTCCTTCATTCTGGAGAATAATGTCACTGCCAATGTTGCTGGTCATAATGATAATCGTATTCTTGAAGCTCACCGTTCTGCCATGCGAATCGGTAACAATACCGTCATCAAGGATTTGCAGGAAAATATTGAAAACGTCATGATGCGCTTTTTCAATTTCGTCAAAAAGCACGACCGAATACGGTTTTCTTCTAACCGCTTCCGTCAGTTGACCGCCTTCATCATAACCGACATATCCCGGAGGCGCTCCGACGAGTCTGGAGACACTGTGTTTTTCCATATATTCCGACATGTCAATGCGGATCATGGCGCGTTCATCATCAAACAAATTCTGTGCCAACGCTCTGGCAAGTTCGGTTTTTCCAACCCCGGTCGGACCGAGAAAGATGAAAGAGGCAATCGGACGATGCGGATCTTTCATTCCGGCGCGTGCCCGGATAACTGCATCTGAAACCGCGCTTACTGCCTCTTCCTGTCCGATAACCCGGCAATGGAGATGCTCTTCAAGTTTGAGCAGTTTATCCTTTTCGCTCTGGATGAGTTTACTGACCGGAATATGCGTCCAGCGACTGACAATTGCGGCAATGTCCTCCTCGTCAACCTCTTCTTTGAGCATCCGTTCCCCGGAACCGGAACGCAATTTAACTTCGGTTTCCTTGATTTGTTTTTCTATCCCCGGGATAGTGCCGTAACGGAGTTCCGCTGCTTTTTCGTGATTGTATTCGCGTTCCGCCTTTGCCAGGCTCTGTTTGGCCATTTCCACTGACTCCATCAAGGTACGGAGTTCACCGATGGATTTTTTCTCATTGTCCCAACGGGCGCGCAATTCTTTGCCCTCGCTTTTCAGTTCCGCCAGTTCCGCTTCCAGTTGGTCGCGGCGTTTAATGGCGGCGGCATCTTTCTCTTTTCTAAGTCCGGTGATTTCAATTTCAAGCTGCATGGAGCGACGTTCGATTTCGTCAATCTCCTGCGGGCAGCTGTCAATTTCAGTGCGGAGTCCGGCTGCGGCTTCGTCAATCAGGTCAATCGCTTTATCCGGCAGAAACCGGTCGGCAATATATTTATCCGAGAGAACTGCAGCGGCGACAAGCGCATTGTCCTGCAACTTGATACCGTGATGAATCTCGTAACGTTCTTTCAGCCCGCGCAGAATGGAAATGGTATCCTCTACCGAAGGCTGATCAATGAGCACCGACTGAAAACGCCGTTCCAGTGCCGCATCTTTTTCAATATATTTACGGTATTCGTCTAGTGTCGTGGCACCGATACAGTGCAGTTCACCACGGGCCAGCATCGGTTTGAGCAGATTACCGGCATCCATCGCCCCTTCTGCCGCGCCGGCACCGACAACGGTATGCAATTCGTCAATAAACAGAATTACGCTGCCATTGCTGGAAGTTACTTCTTTCAATACTGCTTTCAGCCGTTCTTCAAACTCACCGCGATATTTGGCGCCGGCAATCAATGCCCCCATGTCAAGCGCGACGACTTTGCGATCCTTGAGTCCTTCTGGAACATCGCCACGGACAATCCGGCGGGCAAGCCCTTCGACGACTGCGGTTTTACCGACACCGGGTTCACCTATCAGAACCGGATTGTTTTTGGTGCGGCGGGATAGAATTTGAATAATGCGGCGGATTTCTTCATCGCGCCCGATGACCGGGTCGAGTTTGTCTTTGGCGGCCAGTTCCGTCAAGTCGCGCCCGTATTTCTCCAGCGCCTGGAATGTGGTTTCCGGGTCTTCTGAAGTTACGCGCTGATTGCCGCGTACCTGCTTCAATGCCTGAAGCAGTTTTTCTGAAGTTACTCCGGCCTTTTTAAGGAGTTGCTGGGCTTTGCCGGTTATATCCAGCATGGCCATTAACAGATGTTCGACACTGACATATTCATCTTTCATCGTTTCGGCATTATTGCCGGCGCCGGTCAATAACTGGCTGAATTCCCGCGAATTATAGACCTGGCTGGCGCCGGGACCGCTGACCGATGGAATTGTCCGCAGTTCCGACTCAACTTTCTCATTCAAAGCGGCCGGATCAATATTCATCTTCTGCAGTAATGACGGAATCAACCCATTATCCTGACGCAGCAATGCCGCCAGAACGTGCAACGGTTGAATCTCCTGATGACCGTGTTCGACCGCCAGATTTTGTGCCGCCAGTAAGGCTTCACGCGAACGGTTGGTAAATTTATCTAAACTCATTTAATCACCTCTCTCCAGTTTTAATTTTGCCATAGGCATTAACCATGTTCATTGTAATATACATAATTTAAACGTTCATTTCAATATCTTTAATATTTATAAACATACTGAAGTGAATATTCAACTTTATGGAGTACTAAAAACCTCTGTCCTCCTGAGTGGCGGAGAACAGAGGTCAGGTACCGTGAATACCGAATTATGCTTCCGAAGCCACCTTGATTTTTCTGACTTTGGCGGATTCTGATTTGGGTAGTTGCACCCTGAGTACGCCGTCTTTCACTGTAGCAGCGATCTTGTCATGTGCAATCTCGTTTGAAACCTGGAAGCTGCGCACATAGCGCACTGTTTTGCCGTTTCTCACCAGATCGGTGTCGGCTTCAATCTTCAACAACCGGTTTTCGAGATGCACGGACAATTGTTCCGGCGTTGCTCCGGGTACATCCAGTACCACTTCAATCTGTGTTTTCGATTCAATCACGTCACACGGCGGAGCATAATCCAAATATTCGGTGACCTTTTCTTCTTGTGTGGTTTTTGTGTTCTTTTTGACAATGTCTGACATATTATACCTCCTCGTTTTTATTCAGCCAACCTTGATGGCGCGTGGTTTTTCAGTTTCTTCTTTCGGTAGCACAACTTCCAGAATACCATTAGTGTATTTTGCGGAAACTTTTGCAGTTTTCACTTTGCCTGGAAGACGGATGCTTTCTTCAAATTTTCCGAAAGTGCGTTCCTGATGGAGATGCTTTTCTCCTTCT
Organism: uncultured Victivallaceae bacterium; assembly: GCA_964392985.1. Classification (GTDB taxonomy): domain Bacteria; phylum Verrucomicrobiota; class Lentisphaeria; order Victivallales; family Victivallaceae; genus CAYMSF01. Next base: position 10,383 of record CAYMSF010000049.1, read on the forward strand.
TTCAACGCCGGCGCTGTGCGTTCCGCGCGAATTGTCAGAAAGTCACTCACCACCTCTAAATTAATCTCCTTTGCGACATAACCGGGCAGGGATACCTTCACAATAATTTGATTTTCTTTGTCTTCAATAGACAGACGCGGAAAATCAGCCCGGTAACGGTTAATGTTTTCGGTGAAATCTTCGAACAGACTGGAAAGCTCCTTTTGCAACCCGTTAACTGTACGCCACGGATGGAGCAATCCCCAATTGTCATTTAATTTTGCTAACATCATAGCCAACCTCCATTTTTTAATTTTGTTTTAAGTCATCCGGCAACTCTAATGCCGTGACAGTTAATATCATAGCAGACAACATGCCAACTTTTAAAAATATAACCACATCAAAAACACGGTCGGGATTAAAAATTGCCGCATTTTGAGCGGTCTTTATCCTTGTTGAAGCTGAAATTCCCCCTTGCATCCAGCATAGGCAACCTCCTGAATAACATTGTCGAAATTACTGGAAGTCCTGTCCGGCAATAGTTATTCCTGCGTTGCTTTTAACCTTCTGCCATAATATAGAATCAAATAAAAGAGACAAAAAGACACACAACGGTTTGTTTTTTTAAGAGACAATATGTCTCAACCGTGCTATTTGCCGGATTGAAAATTTACCGCGCCATGCTAGATTAAAGTTATGATTTTAATGCAAAATTACATTTGCTTAATTCCATGAGAGATTTTAATTATACTCTATAAGGTTGAAAGAACGCATAATGAAAACAGGCGACAAAATTAACTGCCCGCACTGCGGTCAGGAAACGCTGCTGAAAGAGAAAGTGGCGATGGACGGCTGGAAACAGACCGGAAAATTTCTCGGTTGCGCCATTTGCGGCGTAAAAATCGCAGATTTGCCGGAAGTGAAGAAAAGTGATAGCTCCAGTGGCAATGTTTCCAGCTTGGCGGCACTTCTGAACACGACGGCTGAATCTGCCCCGGTCATAACAAAAAATGACGGAGAACAATGTTTCTGTCGTGACTGCATTCATTTTGTCCGGCATCCGTTTTTAAATCGGTGTGAACGGCAAAATAAAAATGTCAATCCGATGGATGATTGTCCAGATTTCAAAGCGTCGCCAAAACCGGAAGAGGAGAAGTAATGGGTTTATTCAATAACAAGAGAGAACGCCTTGCGGCGTTTACGAACATTGACCTTTATCCGGTGATTTCCTCTGAATTTACTGCAGGACGCGATCCGCTTGATGTGTTGCGCCAGATCGCTGACGGAGGTGCCAGAATCGTCCAATTGCGGGAGAAAAACCGCAGCAAAAAAGAGATTTGTGCAATGGCAGCGGATTACCGCCGGATTACTGCTGAATACGACATGCTGTTGATTATTAATGACCATCTGGACATTGCATTGGCGACAGGTGCCGACGGCGTCCATCTTGGTCAGGATGATCTGCCGCTAAAATTGGCGGTTCCTGTCAGCGGGGGTTTGATTCTGGGGTGTTCCACCCATAACCCGGCTGAAGCTGCTGAGGCTGTTGCCGATGGCGCTGATTATATTAACATCGGACCGGTTTATCCGACTAATACCAAGACCGTAGCCTGCGGTGCTATTGGTTTAACCATGCTGGCAGCCATCAGTACGACCATTAATATTCCATTCACGGTCATGGGCGGCATAAAATCACATCACATTCCTGAACTGGTCAAAACCGGTGCGAAGCGGATTGCCATGGTTACCGAAATTACTCAAGCCGAAAATATCACCGCCAAAGTACGGGAAATCAGAAGCTTAATTAATACCCGTTGACGCGACTGAATTTTTCAACGGCCATTACCCTTGATTTTGTCAGAGGAAAGATTACTTTATACTTTTGTATATCTAGAAAACAGACGAAAGGAGAACCTGTTATGCCGGCGTTGCTAAGACTCAGACTACTAATTACTTTGGTAGCAACCTGTTCATTGGTTTTGATGGTTTCGTGTGCTTCAAGCCGGCGGATGGTGCGGAGTTCTCCGTTTGCAGACGAATCGGAAAGTAATATCCGGCAAACTGCGAAAAGCGGAACCGATTCATCTCTGAAGCTTGCCCGCAAAACAGATAACCAACTTGACCTGAATGTTGATCAGGAACGGGTCAACTTCTGGCCGCTTGTTTATCGTCGTCCTGAGCTTTTCACCATACTCTGGCCGATGGCAGATTTTGATAAAAACGGTATGGCAATCAGACCTTTTTACGTCAAGGACGGCGATGAATATTCGGTAATTTTTCCGCTGGCAGCATGGAATCCGGTCAATAAAGACGGCTGGGTACTTAATACCTACTGGGAAAAATCGTTCAACGGTTCATTCCCGCTCTATCATCTCGGACCGAAATTTAACTATGTCATGCCGGTATGGTGGACTCCGGATTCCGTCGGATTTCCCGGTTTTTGTTTCGCTAGAAATTCGGGATTGAATTACGGTGGCCCGTTCTGGTATAATTCCACCAGCGGCAGCGGCGGATTTTTCCCGCTCTGTTACCATGAGTCTTCGAATCACGGTTGGTTCTTTCCGTTGTATTTCTACGACAAGACAACCGATACAAGTATTTATCTGCCATTGTACGGTCTGGCCGGACATTACAGCAACAGTCATGGCAACAAATCGTTGATGGTGCTGATCTATTGCCACTACTGGACGAAAGATGAAAAAACCGTCCACGACATGTTGCTGCCGCTATATTTATACCGCAGAAACGATGGCTGGAATACAGTCCTCACCCTGCCGTTTATGTATAGCACCGATTCTAAATCTGGTGACTATTGGGTTAATATCATGGGGCCGCTGTACTATCGCAGTCTTAAAGGAGACAATAGTTTTACTAGCGCATTGTGCTTTCTTGGCGGATACTCAGGTTCGCCGGAAAGATCAACTGTCTGGGCAATGCCTTTCTTTTATAATGAAAAAGATAAAACGTCTGAATACATGTATATCTTTCCGTATTATTCCGTCAATATTGCCGATTGTTCTAAACAGATACGGATGGTAATACCGTTTTACCGGCATAAAAGTTCTCCGGAGATCGACAGTTTGTGGTTGTTCCCGTATTATCAGTGCGCGGAAAAGGATAAACCTTCTTCCGGTGCGGTGTTTCCGCTCTTTTATTATGGCGGAGAAGAAAAAAACCTGTGCATTATGCCGTTACTGTCAAATTTCAGTGACAAACGCCTTGACATCCTCTATCCGCTGATCGGGTACGGATATCAAAATCACAGTTTCAGATTCATGCCATTGGTGTCGGTCAATGAAGAATGTCCCTCATTGCTGGTCAATGTTGACCATGATGGATTCAGTTTCATCGGTCCGTTCGGGTTTAAATACAACCGCGTCAATAACGACGATTTTGAAAAAACTGAATTTAGGTCGTTGCTGTTTATGTTTTCATCATCGGAAAAGAGGAATATGTTTTTTTCACAAAAGCATGTGACGAATATGGTTGAATCACAGCAGGATTTCTACTTTTTATATATGAGAAAAGCAGAACGGAACAAGGTGTGGAATCAGGATTTAATTGAACAAAAGGATGCTGATATAATTGCCCAGAAATATAACCAATACCTGTCTTTGAATCAGACCATAAAATGGTATGATGAATCAGATAAAGAAATCCAAAATTCATCCGATAAAATAAAAAAAGAACGATCGGAACGTGTGGCTAAATACAAAAAAGAACAGGCTGAAACCCGCATTCAACTTATTACTGCCATGCAAAAGTACGGCATGCGGGCAAAATGCGAATCCGAAGATGATTTAATGCAGGAAATCAATAAATTTGACAGCAAATACACAGTATTGGAAAATGAAGGCAATACAATTGTGCTGCCACTTTTTTTTAGTGGATACAAGGAGACACCCGTAAAGTCTAACTGCATCAAACCAGCTTTTAATAAAAATGGCTATTCACTATTACTTCCCTTGTATTACAGCAGTTATGAAAACAAGGAGTATTATACAAATATTCTCTTTTTCATGGCGGAAAGTACCAGTCGGCCAAATTATAGCTCATTCCGCGTGTTAAGGTATCTTTTCCATGCAGAAGAGCAGAATGACAAATACAGCTATGACATTTTCCCGTTCATCAGTATGCGCGGATCAAAAGATTTTTCCGGTTATTCTTTCGGCTGGCATTTGTTTGATGTCCGGACTGAAAAGCAGACGGGCAAACGTTCGGGTCATATTCTCTTTATTCCATTTTAAAATATCAAGGCGCTCATGGATAGTGAAATCATGGTGAGTTCGCAGATTGAAATGCGCCGCGTAACCAATCCGGCGGTACTGGCGGCCATGCGCAAAGTGGAACGGGATAAACTTATATCTGACGAGCTTCAACCCAGCGCCTATGCGGATACTCCTCTGCCCATCGGACATGGACAGACCATTTCTCAGCCGTTCATTGTAGCTTATATGACCGAATTGCTTAATCCGTGTCCGACTCAACGTATTCTGGAAATTGGTACTGGTTCCGGTTACCAGGCGGCCGTATTGGCGGAAATTGTTCAAAATGTTTATACGGTGGAAATCATTCCGGCGCTGGCGGAACGCGCTAAAACTAATCTTGGGGCAATGGGGTATAGCAATATCCATTTCCGGATTGGAGACGGTGGTCTCGGTTGGCAGGAGGAAGCACCATTTGACGGTATCATTGTCACTGCCGCCGCCAGAGTAATTCCGCAACAACTTATATTGCAGCTCAAACTTGGTGCCCGCATGGTAATTCCGCTTGGTAATCCTTCCTCCGTACAGTCGCTTAATGTTATTATTCGCGAAGAGCAAGGATATAAAATAGAAGAAACTATCCCGGTAAGATTTGTCCCCATGACCGGAGTCACTCAGAGTCAGGCATGATTATTTGAATGCAACTTGAAAACCGCGAATATTAAAGTATTTTTATGGAAGTTACAAAACGGGCGATTAGCTCAGTTGGCTAGAGCGCTACCTTCACACGGTATAGGTCGAGGGTTCGAGTCCCCCATCGCCCACCATTTTAAACTCAAAAAAACCTCTTTAGTGCCATTTGGTGCCATTTCAGCCTTTAAATCTATTTTTTCCTCAACTTGTGCTTGATGCAAAATCCCCCTGTCACAACCTGCAAAAAGGTGCTTTTATATGCTTTAAAGAAAAAAATTAGAACATTTTTAAAACACAATGTTACAAGCCATTTTTACGTTTTACCATTCACGTTCAATTGTGTTTTCTGTTATGCATCCCTTGACTTTTTAAGCTTAAAAGCGACTGAATATGGTTGACTCTTGCCTTTGCGGAGTTGTCTTTCATTTTTTGCTAAATGGTATCTGTCTTCAGTTAATCTTGGTTCTTCAAAGTCAGTCACGATAAATCCACCGCTTTTAAATGCTTTCCAGTAGTCGGACAGGGGACGATGAAACCAAATGAATTCTGAGGTGAAATGCCCCCATGGAGGAGCAATGCATTTCCGTTGTTCAAAATATGGGAAACTCCATTTATATTGTAACGCATTGCTATCAGGTAACTCTGTTGACCAATCTGCGGGGAAACAAGGGTGGGAGAAAATGAGAATTGCTATGCCGTCAGTTATTAACACACGGCTAAATGCTTGTATTGTTCCAGCGAGGTCTGAAGTGTCCATGATTACATAGTTGGCGATGATCATATCGACTGAATCATCGCCAACGGTAGCCAAATCAGAGCAAGAATCGACCCTGAAGTCGATGCCCCGGCTCTTTGCACGTGCGATTTCAATCATTTTTTCCGAAAAATCTATGCCCGTCACATAAGCCCCTCTCTCTTGCAGTTTTCTGGACAGGTATCCGGTGCCGCATCCGGCATCAAGAACCTTGAGTCCCGCAACATTTCCTGCAAATTTCCATAGTACAGGGTCAGAGTTCATGATGCGATTACTGTCGCCTTCGTCTCCGACTTGAATATCCCAGTCATGTGCGACCCTGTTCCAGAATTCATTTGTCTCATGTTTTTCGTCTTTATTCATTTCCGATAACTTTGTTTTATGATAATACATTTTTGATTTTACCGTTCCAGCAAAAACTTGCATACACTAAATTGTTGCCCGAAACAACTTCCTTAAATATTTGGCAACTTCGATAAATATAATGAATAAAAATTAAAGTTCAACGGCGTTTTGTTACTGAACGATTTTTAAAATGTCTTTTCAGATTAATAGAAGAGCGATCCGGAATCACCCCGATTACAAAATTTTAATTTTGCCAAAATCGGTAAAAGCTGAATAAAACAGAAAGAGTTAATTTTAAAAACAAATCATCAGGCAGTAGATTATAGAGTATAACTTTATCAAATTTAGAAAACTTAACCACGTCACATAATAAGGTATAATATAAATGCAAATCAATGCTGAGTTAAAAAATCCCGGCCTGCAGTATCGTCCGATTCCGTTCTGGAGTTGGAATGATAAACTTGACCCGCAGGAATTGCGTAATCAGATCAAACTGATGCATGACGCCGGACTCGGCGGTTATTTTATGCATGCCCGCGGCGGTCTGCTGACGGAATATATGGGAGAGGAATGGTTTGACTGCGTCCGGGCCAGCATCGACGAAGGACGAAAACTCGGAATGCACAGTTGGGCTTATGACGAAAACGGCTGGCCCAGCGGATTCGGTGACGGTCGCGTCAACGGACTTGGACTAAATTATCAGCAGAAATACCTGCGCTTGAAATCGGTTAAGACTGCGGAAGCGGTGCGAACTGAACATACTCTCGCCTTTTTCCGTGTTGACGGTACAGAGGTCGAACCGGCTGGCTGTTCCGACGCTGAGATATTGCATTGCTATTACGACGTCAACCCTTATTATGTCGATACTCTTGATGCCGAAGTAACCAGAATGTTCCTCGAGAAAATATATCAACCGTATCAGGATAGTCTTGATTCCGACGACTGGCGCGAACTGAGCGGGTTCTTCACCGACGAACCGCAGGTATCGCGCGACGGCATTCCGTGGTCGTTCATCATGGAAGTGGAATACGCAAAAGCATACGGAGAAAAACTGCTACCGCTGCTTCCTCAGCTTTTCCAGGATTGTGGCGATTTCCGGCGGACCCGTTATCGCTTCTGGCGACTGGTTACACTGCTGTTTATGAATAATTTTATGAAGCAGATCTACGACTGGTGCGAAGCTCATGGCACCAGAATTACCGGACACCATGTGATGGAGGAAACATACAATTCTCAAATAACTACCAACGGCGCGATCATGCCGCATTATCAGTACTACCATATTCCCGGCATGGATTGGCTGGGACGTCATATTAAACCGGTAACTGCGCCGGTACAAGTGGCCTCGGTCTGTGCGCAGACCGGAAAAAAACAGGTACTTTCTGAAACCTTTGCGCTCTGTGGCTGGAACGTCAAATTTGAAGAACTGAAGTGGATTTATCAGTGGCAAATGGTTCATGGTATTAATCTGCTCTGCCAACATCTGGAGAGCTATTCGCTCAAGGGTATTCGTAAACGTGACTATCCGGCTTCGCTGTTCCGCCATCAACCGTGGTGGAACGACTACCGGCAGTTCAATGACTACGTTTCACGACTGGGGGTGCTGTTGTCAGAGGGAGAAATCCGTACTGATGTGCTGGTGTTGCATGGTCAGTCCAGTGCCTGGTTGAGTTTCGCCGGAGAGCATAATAAAATAATCGAGAGCTATTTCGACAGCTTTAACCGGCTTAGCGAACTGCTTGATGCCGCTCACATTAATTATCACTACGGTGACGAAACCATGATTGCCATGCACGGTGCTGTGACCGGCGGCAAGTTTGTCATCGGCAGACAGCGTTACGGCGTCATTGTCATGCCGCAGATGAAGAATTTCTCGCCGGAGGTCTATACACTTATGCAGCAATTTGTTGCGGCGGGTGGACAAGTGCTGGCGGTAAAGAACCGCGTGGAAGATGCCACGTTTTACATTGGTGGCGAAACCGTTGCCGGCTTTGCCTCGCTACATAGCAAAATCATCTGGTTCGATACTGAAACGGAACTGGCGGCTGCATTGCATCAATATACCGCATCCTGCCCGATTGTGAAGACTGGAACCAACATAGCGGCGGTGGATGACTTTATCGCGCAACTAGGAGAAATTGCCTTTACCCGTCGCTATTTCAGCGATCTCGGCGGTTTCCCTGCCGAGGTTTATTACTTTACCAATAATGACCTGAAAAATGGTTATGATGTCGAAATCTACCTCGCTGGCAAAACGGTGGAACGATTCGACCCGGCAACCGGAGAGTTTATTCCGGTCTGCTTCAAAATAGCGTCGGACGGACGGATTGTTGTGCCACACTATTTCTGTCCGGTGGGTGATCTGGTGCTGGCGGTCCGGGCATCTGCTGTTTCTGCCTCGGCTGTTGATTTCTTCCGCCGCGACCCGGCGCAACTGGAATTAAAAAATCCGGTGATTTGTCTTGATGGCGAATATCATATTGATGCAATGACATCGAATCTGCTTACGCTGGATTATTGTTCGTTTTATTTTGATGGTGAACTCCAGGCAGACAATGAGTATGTCATGTCGATTCAGGACCGCCTGCTTAGGCTGAAAAGACCAGTCAATCTGGAAATGAATTTTAAATTTTATATCGCGGATGATTATGATTTCACTGCTGATTTATTTCTGGTTATGGAGATTCCGCAGCACTTCTCGCTGGCGGTCAATGGTCGTAAGATGGCGATGGACGATTGCGGTTTTCTGTTCGATCCGGCGTTCCGCAAAATCAATATTGGCAAGGCGGTGCGAGTCGGACAAAATAATATCTGCCTGCAAACGCTGTTCTCACAGCCGGATTCAGTCTATAAATGTATTGAAGCGGCGGCAATTTTCGAATCGGAGAAAAATAAACTCTCCTACTCGATGGAAATTGAGGCAATCTATCTCGCTGGCAGTTTCGGTGTTAAGACAGTCGGCGAATTTCAGCAGCTCGAACGCGAGGCAGTGCGCTGTCAGCGCGGCTTCACTTTGGGACGCAGTCTGGAGACGGTGACTTTAGGCAAAATCCATGAAGCAGGATTACCGTTCTTCAGCGGCAAACTCAATCTTTCGCGTGATTTCACGGTTGAACCGGGAGAGGAATGTGGTCGTTATCTGGTATTTGACCGGCAAATGGCAATCGTTTCACGTATCAGCATTAACGGTCAGGAACTTAGTCCGATGATTTGGAAACCGTTCAGCATCTGCTTGGACGGTCTGCTCCATTCCGGGTTTAACCATTTGGAAATAGAGCTGACAAACAGCCTGCGCAACCTGCTTGGGCCTCACCATTTGGCTGAAGGTGAATCTTACGCAGTCGGACCATTCTCGTTTTATAAAGAACCTGGCGTTTTTACAAAAAACTGGAATGGAAAGCTGGAGGAATGGAATGAAGACTACTGTCTGGTGGAATTCGGGATTGACAGTCTGCGCATTATATGATGCTTGAATTTGCAATTTGGCGAGGTACTTTAGTCAACAGGAATTGTCTCAATTGGAGCTCTCTCCGGATTAAAGAATACGTCATGAGAAAGCCGGGCATCATGCCTGCTCCCGGGCACAGAGCGTCTGATTAACGCCGGCAAGTAAAGTGATCACTGGCAAAGAAGTAATATAAATTAAAACAGGAAGATAATTTAATGATCAAGAATATAATATGCATAATAGGTCTTTGTGTTTTTTGCTCTATGCCCGTATACGCTATTGCGCAAAAGGATTTTAATTACGCAATAGTAGTGGAAGAAGCAACCTATCAGGATAAGGAATGGAGAAAGGTTGTCAAGGCATTATCCGAAAAATATCCAAACACGCGTATTTTCGTTTATAAAAAAGCGCTGAATGAAGTTGAGGAAAGTGTAACGGCTTATTCCCCTGATTACATTGCGGTGGTTTCTACACCTGAAGACTCAAGTCCGGAATTTGTGAAGGCAATCAACCAGTTTAACCGGAATCTTGGCACCGCGCCGTACGGTAAAGCAATTCTGGGAATTGTTACAGGTTTAACTGCTAAAGACGCGTTAAGGATATCCAGGAACAAACAACCGCTTGAAATCAATTACGGGCTCGGTGGAATGCTTGGGTTTATTGATTCACTGCCTTCAGGAGTTGCTTATTGTGAATTTTTTGACAAAAAACAAAACTGGCAGGCGAAAGCTCCAGGTGGCAAAGTAGAAGATTTTAAAGACGCTCCAGAGGATCATTTGCCTGGTATGGTTGCATTGCTGAACAGCAATAAGGTTAACGGCATATGGACCAGCGGACACGCAACTCCCGGTGGTTGGTTGGCTTATTATCCTGATGGTCCTTCGGGTATTTCGTCTGAAGGCGGTAAGTTGATTGGTTATGTCAACGAAGAAGTATATCCTATAAAATCAACTAATCCCAAAATATATCTTGGAATTGGTAATTGTCTGACCGCTTGCATAGAAGATAAAGACAACGCTTATTCACTTGCCTGGATGCATTCCGGCGGGGCGTACCAGTTTTTCGGATATACTGTGGAAAGCTATTATGGCATGATGGGCTGGGGAATGGCTGATTATTTCTTTTACAGGGGTGGCGACTTTACTCTTGCCGAAAGTGTTTTCATCATTAATCAGGCATTGATTATGGCCATGGAAAATGATTTGTCAGGAGATGAAGACGAAGATATGGCCTATGACAAGGATGTATGCATCATGTATGGAGACCCGGCCTGGGAGGCAAGAGTGCCTGCATCATCGGCAAAAGAGACTTCCTTATATGAATACTCTTTGAAAAAAGAAAAAGCGGAGGATGGCAAAACGGTCTGGACGTTGAGCGTAAAGTTTAAAAAGGATATGGATTTCAAGCCTGAAAGCCCGAAATCAATTCGTCCGGTCTTTGCGTTTCTCCCGGAAGAGTCTAAATCGCCGAAAGCGACCGGGGATTTATCGAATGTCAGTGCCTGGCACGTCAGCGACAACTTTGTCATAGTCAATTTCAAAGAGAAGGTAAAAGCCGGAGAGACTAGAATTTTCAAATTCACTACTAAAATTTGATTTCTATTGTCTTCAGCCTTAACAAACCGGCATAATCTTTCATATCTATGACTGTTCGCTCATTGGTATTAGATTTGACAATATCCCCCGGTTCAGGTATCCGGGCGAGAACAGTTCACGGACACCCTTGGGGTGCTTTTTTTAACATTAAGCTAATGATTTTATATTTCGAAAAAATAACAACGTTTTATAGCTCTGCCAGCCGAAATACATGCATTAATGATGCTGGAAACTGACCGGTAATTGGTTGCCAGCATGAAAGCCTGCGTGCCTGGGAGATGGTCGCAATAATTAATCCCGAATTGATATGGATTTTTTGTAAAAAATGTTGGAATTTGCGATTTGTCGGGGTATTTTAGTCTGCATAAATTGTCTCAATAAATGCTGTATAGAAAGGCAATAGTTGCTTACGTCGTGAATGTCAGCAATATATCAATTTAACAATAAATTACTAACAATCTTATAGTCTTTACCACAAAGGAAACTTATGAAACGAACAATTACCGCCGCGCTCGTAGTACTGGCATTTGCAGTACTTGGTCAGAACGCCAACCCGTTGCCGGGATACGGCCTTGCGTCATGGGAGAATCTTGATTGCACCAAAGCCTTGTTGCAAAAAGCCCAGCAAAAACTTAAGGACGGTACCTTGACACCTGACGATCGCGTCAGAATTGTCTTTTACGGGCAGTCGCTGGCGGCAAAGGATAATGCCTGGGCTGCGAAGATCTTTCCTGCCGAAATGATAAAGAAATACGGCGATATTTTTACTTTTGATAACAAAGCCCGTGGCGGCTGGGTGGCCGGGTGGTTACTGGCAATATATCTTGAAGACCTCAAAGGAACCAATCCGGATTTGATAATTATTCACGACTATCCGAGTCCTAAAAGGGAATATTACGCCTATCTGCTTTTTGATGGCATAAAAACCAAGGCCCAACTTGACGAGTGGTATAATACTATCAAGCCTGAAACTGAAGCAAATGTAAAAAGATTTAAACTGACGAAAGAAAACTTTGATAACAAACTTGGCAAACCGGGACTTCGCAACATGACCAACAGCCGCGGCAACCGGGTGGAAGTGCTGCTGCTCGCGGATCATATACGGAACGCTACCGGCAAGGATGGCGCTACTGGCAAGGATGTCAAGTATGATAAATTTGATAAATACGGAGACGAAAACAGTTTTCAACTTTACCCGAAATGGGCGAAAGAACAACAACTCGGCTATCTCGATTTGCGTTCTCTCTGGAAAGAGGTGTTGATTAAAGAACACGGCAATACGTTATCAGAAAGCCGGGCTCCTTATCTGTGGAAGGACGGAGAACATTTAGCTCCTGCGGGTCAAAAGCTTTGGGCATACTGCGTTCTGAGGTATTTTGATATAGTTTACGACTATCACGAAGCAAAACCCGCTGCAAAAAAGTAATTATAAACAAAAAGATGAAAGGTTTAACCGATGGAACCCAAAGAAGCCGCCAATTATCTGCTTGAAAAAAGTTGTTCAGCCGCGGCAGTATTCTGCCAGTATGACCAGGCACAGACCGACGCAATTGTCCGCGCTGTGCATCTGGCCGCACTCAAAGAACGCGTCCGGCTCGCCAAAATGGCACATGAAGAAACCGGAATGGGTATTTGGGAAAATAAGGTAATCAAAAATGTGGTTGCCGCCCTGCTGGTTTATGAATCAATAAAAGATGAAAAAACGGTAGGAGTTATCAGCGACAACCGCGTTACCGGCTTGATGGAGATTGCGCAACCAATCGGTACGGTATTAGCTATTACCCCGGTAACCAACCCGACGTCAACGGTGATTTTTAAAATTATGATTGCCATGAAATCGCGGAATCCGATTATTATCAGTCCGCATCGCAAGGCAACTAATTGTTCGGTAGAGGCGGCACGTATTTGTTATGAAGCCGCTCTCGCTGCCGGTGCCCCGGATGACTGCATCCAGTGGAGCGTTCATGAAAGTCGTGAACATACGCAAGCACTGATGGGGCATCCCGACCTGGCGTTGATTCTGGCAACCGGCGGCGGCAGTCTGGTTCACGCTGCATACAGTTCCGGTACTCCCGCGATTGGTGTCGGTTCCGGCAATGTTCCGGTATTCATCGAAAAAACGGCGGATCTGCCATTTGCGATTGAACAGATATTCACTTCTAAAACTTTTGACAATGGTACTATTTGCGCCAGTGAACAGGCCGTTGTTGTAGATTCGAGTCTTAAAGATGCAGCCATCGCGGAATTTACGCGTCAGGGCGGTTATTTCCTCAATCCGGCAGAAGTGGCAGCGGTGGAAAAAATTGCTTTTGATTCGGAAAAAGGAATTATGAATGCCGATGTGGTGGGACAAAGCGTCAAAAAAATAGCGGCGTTGGCGGGACTGAATATTCCTGAGAACACCAGACTGTTGCTGGCGCCGTTGGGTGGCGTGGGAAATAAATATCCGCTTTCATCGGAAATTCTCGCTCCTATTCTGGCGTTTTATACCGCTAATGGCTTTGATGCCGCGGTCAAACTTTGCCTGAAACTCAACTATCATGGTGGTATTGGACATTCGGCCAGTATCTTCTCCAATGACAATGCTGCGATTGAGAAGTTTGCAACATTGATGAATGCCGGCAGAGTTATTGTTAATGCCCCGTCTTCACAGGGGGCGGTTGGCGGTATTTACAATATGCTAACGCCGTCACTTACGCTCGGTTGCGGTACTTCAGGCAAGAACATTACCACGGATAATATCAGCGCTAAACATCTGTTGAATATTCAGCGCGTTGCGCGCCGCCGTGAGAACGAACGGATTAAACGGTTTGATTACTCCCACTTTTTTGACGAGAATATTGACCCCGCCGATTTGGTAAAACTATACAACCGCAACTATTGAAGGTTTATCCTATGTCAAACACTATTTACTGCCTTGATGCTTTGAATGCGTGGCAAAATGAACCCACTCCGGCTAATTTTGAAAAACTGGTCGCAACTATTCCGCAATGTGAATCTGCGGATAAAGTATCATTCGTAACCTTTGCCGCCGGCGCCGATAACACTTTGGTCTGCCGTTTCAGCGGCAGAATGGATGCTTTAACGGCGCAGGAACTTGAGAACAGTCTTGTTGAACTCGCAAAATGCATTAACACCAAAGTGATATTCGATATCGAAGATGTTACTTTTGTCGCATCGGCATTTTTGCGCGTCTGTCTAGTCATTGCCAAAGTCAAAGGACAGGACGGCTTCGGTTTAATCAATCCGTGCCCTAACACCTTGAAAGTTTTTATGATTTCCGGACTCGACAGCCTGTTATGTTGAGTAGCATCGATATTAGCTTATTGAAGGCTATTTGGCATGATTTTGTTTAAAATTAAACTTTTATGGGAGGCAACCGCAGATGAGCATACATAAAACCAGTCTTAAAGAATTCTTTGCCGGCAAGCCGATAAGCTCATTTACTTACGGATGTATGAGTCTTGGCAAAGACCCTGCGTTATTTGCTCAGGATATTCGTACCGCTCGAACAGCAATGGATAGCGGGGTATGGTTTCATGCAAGTCAGGAATATGCCGGCGGCGGTGCATTCGGCATCATGCGCCACGCTTTCGATGAAGACAGGGTTCACCAGCCGCGCGTAATATTAAAAATCCGTTGTGACCATGCTGCAATTCTTAAGTTTGATGTGGAAGACGCATTGAGACGGTTGAATATTGAACGGGTGGATATTGCGCAGCTTTGTCGCGCCAAACATGATGAACGGCCGGTAGTCAATGATTTTATGAATAAAGGGGAGATGTGGCAGGTCTGTCAGGAATTGCACAAATCCGGTAAAGTCGGTCAGTTTGTCATGGAAATTTTTGCCTCATTCTCACCCGATGCTGTTCGTGCAGTCAATGCCGGAATGTTTCCCGGGTATATTTTTTATTTCAGCCCGATAGAACGGCAGACCAGTACTGAACTTTTCCGATTGCTGGAACAGAAAAATGAACCGCTGATATCATTGCGGACAATGGGCGGCGGTTATCTTGAACCGGCGAGGATTCAAGTCGCGCGAGAGAAAAACCCGGCGGATCCGATGGTTGCCAGATTTGACGCGCTTGAGCCGATATTCCAACAATCCGGTTGTACCACCCGTGCAGAATTCAGTTTTTCGTTTTTAAAATCAATTCCGAATCTATTGACTTCCATTGCCGGGACTTCCCAAATTGCACATCTGGAGGATTTACTGGATGGCGATCGCCGTGCCAAACCGATGGCGCCTGCTCTGGTGCAACAGATTAAAGCATTGCACGACCAGTGGAATAGTTGAAAGAGGCAGAGATGCTATCAAATCATGTTTTTGAAGCAATGCAGTTGCGGTTTAAAGCGAATCTGAAAACCCGGGTTGTTGCTTTCGGTTCATCGAACACACAACATATTTATCCCGGCATGCATTGGTTTGATGTGTTTAAAATGGCGATATGGAACAGTTATGGTCATAAACTTTACTGTATCGATAGCGGTATTTGTGGAAATACAGCATACGATTTGCTGGATCGTTTTGATGAAGATGCCGCATTATATCAGCCCCAGCTTGTTTTCATCACCATCGGTTGCAATGACGGTATGCGCGGAACGTCTGAAACCGGATTCGTCTCAAACCTCTATGAACTGCACCGGCGATTCACTGAAAAAAATTGTATGGTAGTGTTCCAGACCTATTATTCGATTAATCCAGCGCCCGGCACCGACGCGTCACCGTTTTACCGGTTCATGGATATTGTCAGAGAAGTGGCCGAATCAACGGAATCCGGTCTGGTGGATAATTTGATACGCTGGGATCTGCTCCGGAAGGTGCATCCTGAAATATACCTCAAAATGATGCACGACGAATACCATGTTAACTGTTATGGTAATATGCTTATCGGGCTGGACGCCGCCCGCCATTTTGGCGCGACTGTTGACCGTGCTTCTGATCCGCCCGGATACTGGGATGAGACGCTAAAAATTCAAGCTGTTATTGACGAACTGGAAAAGCAATAGTCGAGGATGGAAACGGAATCGCCGCATCGGGCCAGGTCTGCCATTGATAACGGCAGTCAAATTCGAAGATTATGCCTTCAAAACCGCAGTCCATAAAATATTTCAAATACTCCGACAGCATTTCCGTAGCAGGTACCACACCCTTGAAATCCAAATGCAAAAAATTCTTATGCATTTTAATTCCGTTTACTATTTATTAGATATTGCAATACTTGCCTGGTCATGAAAAGTTGCCCTTTCTCCGAGAGATGCACGCCATCAATAAAGAGTGTATTTTTGTCGGGAAATTGACGGCTGGCATTGTAAAGATCAACGAAGTCAAGTTTATATTCCGCCGCCAGCCTGCTGAGTACGGTGTTATAATCCCGGATCTTTTCATCCACCGCGAACAGGTTGTGCTTTTTATTTTGAGCAGCGGCGATAGCAGTAGCTTTTTTCATGCGTTCAGCGTCAAAAGACAGGCAGCTAAACAACGCTATCCGGCGCACTCCTCTGTCACGCAGAAATTCAATCAACTGGCGATAACGTTTCTCCTGTTCCGCCGCAGTTACCTGTGGAACCTGATAATTGCTTTCACTGGACACTTTGGTATCATTGGCGCCAAGTACCACGATTGCAACGTCCGGCAATGGCGACAGTAGCGCTTTATACATGTAAGTGCGATAGCCGGAGCCGGTTTTGTCTTCCAGGCGTTCACAAACCCTGGTAATGAAATCGCCGCCGCAGGCAACATTGCGAAAACTCACTTTTCCCGGATGGTATTTTTCCAGCAGACCGTCAACCAAGGCGATGTAATTGCGCCCCCGGTGGTAGTCAGTCAAGCTGTCGCCTATCACCAGAATGTGAAGCGGTTTATCCGCCGGATACTGCGCTGCCATTGCATTAAGTTCATCGACTTCCCGGCGTTCCGCCAGTTGTACATAAAGATTTTTATAGACTTTGCCGCCGTCAATCCCGAACCCCATGCGGCAACCGCTTTTGACATCAGCGGGGATTTGAAAGGAGAACACGCCGGGCTCAATTTTCCGATCCGACTCCGGCTGTGCGCTGTCGAATGAAGAAAAGTATCTCACCGAGATTTCTTTACCCTTTGGCGCGGCAACGACAGTCTTTATATTGTCTCCGGACACCGCCAGAACAGCCTTGGGATTTATTTGCAATTCATGCTGGTTATCAAGCTCATAATTCAGTTTCGACCCACTGATTTTTACTTCTCCGCCATTGGCCTTAATCCGGAGACGCTGTCCGGAACAATCGGCATTTAATATCTGTCCGGTCATAACTATCTCGCGAGGCGATTCGGAAAGAGCGAATGGAACCGACCAACTGACCGGATTTTTCCCACCAATATTTTCAACGCCCAATGCGCATGTCTCGGAACCGCTCACTCTGACCGAAGCAGCATACATCCTGCCGAAATATCCTTCGCCGAATTTAAACGCGCGTTCCGCTCCGTTATCCATAGGCAAAATAGCTTCGCCATTGCTGACTTGATAAATGCCGGAAGCATCTTTTTTGACAATTACAGACGGAGCGGCAGCCTGCCAGTTCACACCATCGACCATATTCCCTTCCGGCAGCGGATTGATTACTGTGGCTAATAGCATTATCAATGGAAAATAATACATATTTATTTATTCCTTCAGATAAAAAGGTTTATCAAAATTCCGCATTATGTCTGATGCGGAATGAACGTAATTCACCCTGGAAAAATTTGAGATTCTTGCCAGCTAGGTCTTTGTCGTCTAAAGAAAAGCCTCCAAAACTCGCCGAGGTCGGCTTGGCGGCGCGCAAATTGAACGGTATGATCACACTTTTTCCATCTACCGTAAACGTTATTTTGTGCATGTCGTATATCACTTTTACTTTTAACCAGCGCCCGGTCTGGAATGTCAGATTTACCGGTAGCTTATTATTTTTTTCCAAATAATTTCTGCCCATGCTGGCAAACTCAGCCTGCAACTTGCCGTCAATAATATACAGCAACAGTGAGCCCGGCCGGTAGCTGTAATGCCGGAACAGCGCCTGATTGTCGGCGGAATCGGTTTTGCACTCGAATTCAAGGGTAAAACTGCCGTGCGGAATCGTTTCAATCGGGAAAACCAGATAATTACCGACGCCGTCGAACTTGAGCGCCCAGCCGTCACCGGATTTAACCCACTGCGGTGCTGTTTTCTGGATATTTCCAGACCATTTAGCGAGGCGCATCGGATCAAGATATTTAAATCCGCCGCCAAGTTGCGCATCAAAATAGGGATTGGCGGGATCCCTGAGTATCGTGCCGTGTTCCGAGGTGAACGCATAATTAATGTCAACAATTTCTTCCGCCGGTACCGGCGCAACTACTACCTTCCCTGCCGAACTGGAAAAAACATTCAGATTTGCCATTTTACCGGAAAGCGAAACCGGAAAAACCGGCTTTGACCGGTAAATCCGGCCTGATTCAGTAATCGCCAGCAATTGAAAGCACGGCAAATTAAAATCAGATTTAACCGTTGCTTTGAAATCCGTGCGGTTCTGCTTCAAAAACACCGGATGGTCTGCCAGCTTATTCATCCGCTCAATCTGGAACATGGTCAGGCCCGGCAGTTCCATCCCCGTCACGCCCTTGGCAATCACCTCTTTAACCGGCAATTCGAATTTGCCCAATCCATGAATGTCGAATTTTATCAACGCCGCATCAGCGCTGCGTGGTATGGCCAGCAACATCTTTACGCCATGACCGAAGAACTGCAGATTGCCGCTGATGGTATCCCCGTTTCTTGTCCAATTGCCAAAACTGGCATACGGATAACTCCAGGGTTTGAAAATAAAATCGTTGACGCCGGGAACTTGAATTTTTACATCCCGCATCAATTGTTCCTTGGTGGAAAAACTGACCAGCAGCAGATAATTGCGATCCAAACCAAACTCATTATTGCGGTCAACCGCGAAAACCTCTGCTTCTCGGTCGAGAACTTCAACCGATGCCAAAGGTTCGGCGGTAAGAATCGAACCGCTCAGTTGAAAACTGCCGTCCGCCGCACGTCCGGTAACTGCAAAAGAAACTTTTTCCGGAATCAGGAGATCGCGCAACGGCTGCCTGACTTCTTTGAAATTCCAGCAGACAGAAGGAACGATCCGGGTATACTGCAAATCTGGAATCTGGATTTTTTCCTGTTCGGCAGCAGTCACAGCCAATTCCGGGATTACCGCGCAGACGCCGGCCAATGCCTCGGTCGGCAATGTATAGGTAATCGCCGTCAATGCATTGACCTTAAAAATATCCGTAGGAAAGTTGCGGATAATGCCGCCATCTTGATTCTTCAAAGTAAGCTGCACGCTATAACTTTTATCTTGATCTGAATCCGGGACGTTAAGCAACTCGATTCGATACTTCTCCCCGAGCGCCAGCACTTGGCGCGAGGAAACAATCAGATTGGGAAATTTAAGGTTGTCGCCGGGATTGGGAGTCGCGGGCAGACCTTTCAGTTTGCGCGAATAAAAACGGATAATTCGCTGAAGTGATTTGCCGTTGTAAACGGTCGGCTGAAAACTGGTGTTTTCGTTGGCTTCGTTCCATTCCACCAGCGCAATAATATCGGGATTGAACACCAGCGCCGTATCCATAGCCTGGCGCAACTGTTCAGTACCGTATTCGCCTTCATTGGTGCCGGACATGTGTCCGATATAGCCGTGGCGGACGTTGAACCCCAACAGTTTTTCCTGATTTTTCTTCTCGCCGTAAATCTCTTCCAGGACGGGAGACAGATGATTCGCATCAAGATCAAGATAAAACTTTTTTGACAGCGTATAATCGCCAAGCGGATTGCGATACATATGATAATTACAGAAGATAAGTCCGTCAACGGTGTCCAGACTTTCCTGAAACTGTTTTTTTATGCCGGCCACGGTTCCCGCGGATAATTTGCCGGACTGCTGGTAATCGCCCCAGACGTTCAAGCTGATATCATCGAAAAGTAATACATCGCCACAACCGTCAGCCGCCAGTTTTTCCCGGATTTTATTTATTTCCGGCAACGGAATTCTGCTGTAGGAGAAGAATGGCACTTTGCCGTTGATTCTGGGAGCATACGCGCTTTTAAGTCCCAATTGGGCATTGCTTAAATAGCGTTCATAAGGGACTTTGCCCCATGCCAGTCCCGGCATGAAACTGAAGTTTTTCGGCTGACCTTTATCAACAATTCTAAGATAATTTTGATATCTGTTCTGATATGCATTGCCAAGCATGGTAAATCCGTCAATCTCATATTCCTTAACCAACTGGATGTCCCGCATAAAGCCGTCTTGCGTTCCGTCCGGAGATTCACGCCATTCACGGTTAAGAAACAGCGGGCGGTCGATCCAGCGATGCAGATAGTTATTATACAAATCATACGGCTGAATGCGCGCATAGATCATCGTATCTTTGACCACCCGGTGACGCTTGCCTATTTTTAGCGGAGAAGTAACTTCAGTCCGCTCAAATTTTATCTCATCCGCTTTTCCGGCCGCTCCATTGGCGGACAGCACAATCATCGCGGCAAATATACCTGTAAAAACTTTAAACATTTTTCCCTCTAATCTTTAATTTTATGACTGGTCAGTTTCGATCCATAAAACGCCGCGCGGTTGTGGAATTGGCCCCCCAGCACAAGTTGTATTTTGAAAGATATTGATTGTTATACTTAACGTCATAAATATTTGCGATTTATATAAGGCGTGTTATATTACT
>CAYMSF010000050.1:0-17633 GCA_964392985.1 uncultured Victivallaceae bacterium
CCAGGACATAAGTAACAAGCCCCATCGCGCCGCTCACCCAAAAGGAAACTTGTTCCACTGCTTTGATATGTCTGCCGATGAAAAACATGATAATGAGTACAATCGCCATGTGAATTGCTTCAATTCTACCCAATTTGCTCAACGGCGCCTCGAGAAAACCAATCCAGTGGAGTGACTTTTTCTTATCCAGGAAAAACCGCAAAAACACCATCATCAAAAAAGCTCCGCCGAACGCCGACACTGAAACGCGCGCAACGGTAAGGGTTTCAGCATATTTATCCGGAGTGAATACCGCCAGATTAAATGCCCCGATCACCCCGGTACCGGCAATCACAGCAACAATTACCAATGGAAAAACCATGCGCATGCCGAATACCGCGATTAACATCCCCCAGGTGATAAAGCGTTTTCGCCATTTCAGGTCCATATCTTTCAAAACTGTCGCATTGACAACGGCATTATCAAATGACAAACTGGTTTCCAGCACCGCCAGAACAAATGTGGTAAAAACGGCACCCCAGCCGCCGCCAATCATGTAACTGATGATTAAACCGGCGGCGCTAACCGCAAACGAACCTTTAAAATATTTCATTGTGGTCATGGTAACAGCTTTTTGTGAGAATTTAAAACAACAAACCGAAATTTATATTATTCATACTGACAAAACAGAGAAAAGAAAAACTTACTACTGCCAATTTTTATACGGTATTCCAAATTAGATAAATATCAACAGTTTAATGGTAAATAAAACCGCCAAGTCCTTAAATTTTCATTCCATATCGACAATTCGTTATGTTCCGTTTGAAATATTATTTTCATATTTTTTTAGAAAAGCAGTAGTTTTTTAAAAAAATTTATGTTATAATCAAAAGTAGCGGGATGTTAATAGTTAAAAACATTCCCGGGGCAAGTTGAAAATGGTAGCATCCCAAACTGGAGGGTTGCAAAATGGAAAAGCAATTAGTAGTAATTCTCACCGGTAGAAAAAACAGTGCCGGCGCTGGAAAAAACCAGGATGAAGCTAAAAATCTGGTAATAGTCTCCATTGCTATTGATTTGCCTCAAGATGCTCAAATAAACACTATTCCTGAGATTGAAATTAATCGGCAGGTAAATTTGAGAAACGTCCGCTGGAACAGTCGCAGCAATCCGAAATGATTTCAAAGCATGTAACCGCTGGTTACTTCGCTTTGTATGCTTCAACCTTTTCTCTGATAACGCTGATTAATTCGTCAATGTTTTCCATTTTTTCAGCGCTTAGCGGAATAATTTCCAGATATGAAGTGTTCAATGCTTCCCGTAATAAGGCAAGGTTTTCTTGACTTTCGGGCAAGTCCATCTTGTT
Source organism: uncultured Victivallaceae bacterium (assembly GCA_964392985.1). Classification (GTDB taxonomy): domain Bacteria; phylum Verrucomicrobiota; class Lentisphaeria; order Victivallales; family Victivallaceae; genus CAYMSF01. The sequence goes on from CAYMSF010000050.1 coordinate 1,346, forward strand.
GGCGATGATGATTGCCGGGCGTTTAGAGAGACCTTTCATGTAGAGTTCGAGTTCATTCTGCAAATGGGCGAAGTCTTCCCAGGGGTTTCTGCCGTCAACACCGGCGGTGTCGAGAACATAAGCCAGCAGATGAGTGCGTTCAATATGTTTTAGAAATGCATGTCCAAGTCCGACATTATTATGAGCGCCTTCGATCAGACCGGGAATGTCAGCGACAGAAAGTTTATAGTAGTCAGGATATTCAACAATTCCGACCAGGGGATGCAGCGTAGTGAAAGGGTACGGGGCGACTTTCGGCTTGGCACGGGAAACAGCCCGGAGCAAAGTTGATTTTCCGGCATTGGGGTATCCGACCAGACCGACATCGGCAATAGTTTTCAATTCCAGTTCGACGGTGCGTTCTTCGCCCGGTATGCCGGGGGTGCAATGCCGCGGTGCACGATTGGTACTCGTGGCATAATGCATATTGCCGCGACCGCCTTCGCCGCCGGCGGCAATGACGAATTCCATATCCGGCTGGTCCATATCAACAATCAATTCACCGGTTTCGACATCTTTTATTGTAGTTCCAATAGGAACTTGAAGGATGATATCACTGCCCATTTTTCCATACTGATCTTTGCCACGGCCATTTTCGCCATGTTTGGCTTGATAATGGCGGTTAAAGACCATATCGACAAGGCTCTGTTCGTTGTTTGAGGTACGCAAAATGATACTGCCGCCACGACCGCCGTCACCACCGTTGGGACCGCCTTGCGGGACATATTTTTCACGGCGGAAACTGCAGCAGCCATTGCCGCCGTCACCGGCTTTAACCGATATTTTCGCCTTGTCAACAAACATGATTCACCTTAATTAAATTTGGAAAAAAAAGCCCGGCTGACCCGGGCTGTAAATATCAACGACTTTTTATTATCAAAAAAGAACTGCTTTAAACATTCGGAATAATGTTTACAGTCCGTGAAGCTTTTTTAAATTCCACTTTGCCATCGGCGAGTGCAAAGAGGGTAAAATCTCTGCCGCAACCGACGTTTTTACCGGGGTGAAACTTTGTTCCACGCTGACGGATAATAATGCTGCCTGCGCTGACATCTTCACCGCCGTAAGCCTTTACACCGAGATACTGCGGATTGCTGTCCCGACCGTTTCTGCTACTTGATTGACCTTTTTTATGTGCCATTTTTTACCTCGTTAAATTTATGTTCAAGCTGTTGAATATTACAATAACTTATGTCTAAATATTATTTCCGCACATTTACGGAACTACAAATATAGCAGTTAAACCGTGATATGGCAAGTGCCGGAATGTTTTTTTCATGGATTTTCAAAATCAATAGTTGTTTTTTATGAATTTGAATTGAAATTTTTAATTGTTGCTTTAAATTTTGTCTGAATTTGCTTATTATATCAGACAACAGGATAAATATATATTACGGAATATAGTTTGAATTCCGGTATATTTTAATGTTAATCGGGTGTATTTTAAAATTCAGGTGATTTTTTGATTGGATACTGAATTTTTGAAAAAGAAAAGAAGGCAGTAATGGAGAACGAATCGTTAAAAGCTCTGGTGCAACGAATATGTACTCCGCCAATTCTGGCAGAGGGTGACCAGTTCCTTATCAAATTCGCCGAAACTGAAGATGAAATCAGGAAGGTGCAACGGTTACGTTATGAAATCTTTATTCAAGCACGAGGAAAAAGTAATCCGAACTCACAAAATGAAGAACTGGATCGCGATGAATTTGATAAATATTGCCTGCATCTGATTGTTGTCGAGAAAAAAAGTAATCTGATTGTCGGAACCTACCGGATGCACCCTGGCGTGGTTGCCAGCGCCAGTATCGGTTTTTACTCCTCAAAAGAATATAACATCACCGGTTTGAATAATATTTCCCAAAATGCTATTGAAGTCGGACGTTCATGTGTTTCACCAGAACACCGTTCTGGTGCGGTCGTCGCATTGTTGTGGGCGGGGATTGCCGAAGTATTAAAGCGCTCGAAATTACGCTATCTGCTGGGTTGTGTCAGCCTTGAAACAATGGAACCGGCGGTAGGCTGGGCGTTATACGAGCATTTCAAGGAACGGAACAATCTATCTGATGTGTTGCAGGCGACTCCCACTGAAGAATTTGTTCTGCCTTATCCTGAAGAGAGTAAGGTTCAAGAGTTATTAAGTAACAGGCGCAATCTGTTGCACATGATTCCGCCACTGCTGAAAGGCTATCTGCGACTGGGTGTCGGTATTTGCGGTACTCCGGCGCTGGATAAAGAATTCGGGTGTATTGATTTTTTAGTTTTACTTGACCACGCGCGTCTGCCGGAAAAATACTTCAGGCATTTTTGTTCTTAAGTTTTTCAGATGAACACTATAGGTTAAAAATGGCGATGCTCCTGCGTATTATTAGAATTCCAGCAATTCTTATCTGGTTGATTGTTACTGGTTTTTTGTCATTTTTCGTCCACCTTGGCGGCTGGGGAGCGATCAAACGGGTGTCATTCTGCTCCAGTATGTGGGGGCGCGGTTTTATCAAAATTTTAAATATACATATAAAAGTTCACGGTGACCCGAAGTCGTTCAAGGGTGGTTTGATAGTTTCCAATCATTTGGGTTATATAGATATTCTCGTTCATGCGACAATTTTCCCAATCCGGTTTTCCCCGAAAGCAGATATCCGCAAGTGGCCGTTCCTCGGCTATTATCTTAGCATCAGCCGGCCAATCTGGGTTGACCGCGGTTCAAGACAAAAATCGCAGGAGGTTGCCCGTGAATTTGAAGAAACGATGGCGCATGGCATTCCATTGATGGTTTATCCTGAAGGCACCAGCACCGATGGACTCCATGGGCTTCTGCCGTTCAAATCAACTCCATTTGAATCTGTCACGGGTAAAAGGTTTCCAATTCTGCCGATAATCACCTGCTATAAATCAACCGAAGATGGTCAACCGGTGGCATGGTTTGGCGATATGACTTTATTGCCGCATCTATGGCGGATTTTAGGGTACCGCCGGATTGATGGCGAAGTTCATATTCTCCCGACGATTATACCGGAAGGACAAAACCGCAAAGAGTTGGCAGTCCAGGTTCATCAAATCATGGAGACTGCATATTTAAATATCAATAAAAATTACATAGCACAAGCGCTTAAAGGAAAAGCTACATGATTAAAAAAGTTTCGTACGGGTCTTTCGTTGCCGCATGGCAGATGTTGACAGATTTTCCACTGCCGGAATCGTTGAAACGTTCCGGGAAAAACTTTGACAGCGAAGCTTTTTCGCCATTTGTTCAGATGAACTTTCCGATTGTCGGGTTGGCGCTGGGCATGTGTGCCTGGATATCCGGAGCGATTTTGAGTGCGGTACTGACTAAAATTGCTGCGGCGCTCATATTTGCCTTGGCAATGACAATATTGTCCGAATTGAAAGATTCCTTCCGTGGCGCCGGGGTTTTGCTCTCGTTTTTTGAACATAAAATGGCGCGGCGTCCATTTATTGATTCGCTGTTATCTCTGGATAATGATGTCAAAAAAATTGCATCTTCCGTCAGCAGTGTGATATTGCTGTTGGCGATGGTGCTGAAACTTACCGCTTTCTTCATCATGTCATATTACGGTTATTATTACTGGATGATTGCAATCTTCACCCTTGAGTTCACGATTCAAGGCTTTATGGCAGCAGCGCCGTCACTGAATACCGGTGTGCCGATTCTTGAGATTCCACGCGAAAGCTATTGGCACATTTGGTTGATTGCCGGATTTATCAGTCTATTCATCCTGTTCAAAGCGCCATATCCGACGTTGCTGGCATTCGGCGCGGCATTTGTCATCGCTGCAGGTTTCCGCCGTTTCTGCGAATGGCGGCTTAACGGTGTCAGCATTGACATTATCGGGCTGACAGGGTATGTATTTGAACTGTTCGCGTTATTACTCGGGGTTATTTTCCTGACCGGGAAATAGCCGCCGCCGGCAGACTTAACGGCAAAGGATAATGGATAATAACTTTAAATTAAATTGCCCGGAATGCGGTAATGAATATCTGATTGACGAACTGATTCCCGGTGAAATACCGCCGTGTGATTGCGGCGCCACCCTGGTTGCGCCGGGCCTGCTGGTTTTTGCCTGTAAATCATGCGGAATGGAGAGTGAACCTGAGTCTGGTCCCATCAATGAATCTGTACCTTGCCCGGAATGTTCCCAGCCTATGCCGGTAATTCGCCAGATTATCTCGCCACCGCAGTTTCAACCACCAATACCGACTGCGGACAAGAAGCCGGAACCTGCAGAGGTTATTTCTCTGATAGACGCAAAACGCCCGCAGGCGAAACCACCAGCGCTGAAAATGCCCGAAAAAACTCTTGCTATAAGTGACCATACCCGTGATGCAATGACAGCAAATGTCGACCACAGCAGCAGGGGACTCATAAAAAGTTCTTTCGGCAAGTATGAAATTATCAGAGAAATCGCCCGTGGCGGGATGGGTATAGTTTATCAAATTCACGACCCTGAGTTACGCCGTGACCTGGCGCTGAAAATTATGCTGCAGGGCGAAGGCGCTACTGAAGTTTCAATTAAACGCTTTCTTCGCGAAGCACGCGCCGCGGCCAATCTAAAGCATCCCGGCATTATCACCGTTCACGAGATGGGTCAGATTGACGGTCAATACTACTTTACCATGGACTTGATTAAAGGTCGCTCTTTTCAGGAAATTTTTATTAATGAAGAGCGTATTGCTGAAGAAGATCTTATCAGAGCGATGTCTCTGGCTTGTTCCGCGTTGCAAATTGCTCACGACAACAGCATCATTCATCGCGACTTAAAGCCAGCCAACATCATGCTTGAAGACGGCACAAACCGCGTGATAGTCATGGACTTCGGACTGGCGAAAGACAACGCCAGTATGTCCATCCAATCCATCACCGGTGCGGTATTCGGCTCCCCTGCATATATGAGTCCGGAACAGGCTCAGGGTATGACTCATGATATTGACTGCCGCGCCGATATTTACAGTATGGGGATAATCCTCTACGAAGGACTGACAGGTCAAAAACCTTTCCACGGCGAAACTGCACTTGAAACACTCAGTCTGGTGGTCAACACCGAACCGATTCCACCTCATTCGATTGCCCCGGGAAGCGTTTCAAAAGATATGGAAAATATTATTCTCAAATGTATGGAAAAGGATCCGGAACGGCGCTATCAGCATATTTACGAATTAAAAGCGGATCTGGATGCTTATTTGCGCGGCGACCAGGTCAGCGCCAGACCGATTCCATGGTACATGCGCGCAGGAAGAAAAATAAAACGCCGACCGGTATTAATGGGCATGCTTGCCATATCACCGCTGGTCGTCATCGCCGCCCTCGCGGTCTGGATGCTGTTCGGCGGTCCATCCTATCTTGAAATCGCCACAGATGCGGTAAAAAGCGGCGATGCAATCAGACAGGCCGGAGCAATAAAAGATTTGACAGAACGTCTTATTAAACAGCAAATCAAGAAACCGGATCAACGGTTGAAAGCACTGAAACTGTTCAGTCAATGTTATTCTTCAAGTAATCCGGAAACGGCACTGGCGGCAATCAATGCTTCGGTGAAATTCAATGATGAAAAAGCAATACAACCGTTGCTGGAAGTCGCCGCCGGTTCTGACATGACAGACAAAATCCGTATCGCCGCAATTACCGCCGCCAGCGTAATCGAAAATGTCAAAAAAACTGAGAATCCGGAATATGCCAGGCAGTTACTTGATATCGCCTCCAATGCCGCCAATCCGGTACTGGTAAGGCAGGCGGCAATACGTATGATTAAGGATTTCAATTCCGCCGCCATGATGAAAGGTATTCTCGCAATTGCCGAAAATCATCAATTACCGCCGGCTTTGCGTGCCACGGCGGTCGAGACCATGGGTGAAAGAATGACCATTATCAATCCGATGATGAAAAATATACTTAATCTCTATGCGGATGACTCACCGGAAGTGGCACGCGCCGCCGCCAATGCATTGACTAAAATAAGACAGGGGGAAGCACTCTTCGGCATCTACGGTATGAAAGCAGCCGGCAAAGCCTACGGACACATCGCCGACATCAAAAGCAAAGAGGCGGAACGCAATCGCGCCATGATGGAATTAATCAATGACAGTCCCACGGAAAGACATGTAAAAGAGCCATCGCCGCTGGAAATAATTATTAAAAATCTCAATTCTGATAAACCTGAAACCCGTGCCGCCGCCGCTTATGACCTTCAAACACTGGGCGATCCTAAAGCAATTCCGGAGCTGATTAAACTGTTGACAGATAAAGACAATAATCTCCGCCGGATTGCCGCCCGTTCAATTATATCGTTAGCAGCGAAACCTCCCGGTACCGAAATACTCCCGGTACAGGAACTGCTGCGCAACAAAGACTTTCTCATTCGTGAACAGGCAGTATATATCATCGGGGAATTGCGCGACCGGCAAGCGGTACCGGCGCTCATAAATGCTGTAGAAAATGAAGATAGCCAGCGGGTGCAACTTGAAATAATCCGCGCTTTTGCCCGGATTGCCGACCCGGCAGCGCTACCCGCACTCGAAGCAATCTTCCTGCGCAATCTGGAAAAAAGGCCGGACCTGGCAAACGCCGCGATAGAAAGCATGCAGGGATTTAACAAGGCGGCCGTACCCTTTTTGGTTCGCCTGCTGGATAATGCCCAGGCGCCGACGATACGGGATTTAATTATTCAACAACTCAAAGAAATTTCCGGTGAAGATTTCGGCGCGGACAAGCAGAAATGGCTTAATTGGTTGAATAGCAATCCGGTCCAATCCGGCAAAAAAGAAGCCCGAAAACCATAAATACCGATAATATCTACGCAGAAAAGAGTTTTTTTTAGCTTTCAGACTTGACAATTGCCATATTTGGTATTTTCTTATGTTACATATTGAAACTTAATAAAGTTATGGTCTGTGCGATGTTAATTAGTAGTTTATATAATCTGAATGGCTGGTGGCGGCACATACGGTTCAACCCGTAGCTTCTGTTACGCCCTGATGCGATAATAACAACTGCGGTTTGAGTGAAAATTCAACCCGCAGTTTTTTTTTAACCGGACACATATAAATGATGGTAAAATGATGAAAGAATTATTGATAACCAGTTTTCGATGGCGTTGCTAACAATTAAATTAAAAGATAGCTGACCATAAATTAATGAACCTCCGTTAAAAGGTTCAAGATATAAAACCGATGGAGAATTACAAAATGTACAAACCAGATATTGAAGAATTTAAAAAATACGCCAGCCAGGGTAATATCATTCCGGTATATAAGGAATACCTCGCTGATATGGATACCCCGGTCTCGGTACTGAATCGTTTTATCGATAATACAAATGTTTTTCTGCTGGAGAGCGTTGAAGGCGGAGAACGCTGGGGCAGATATTCGTTTTTGGGCATAAATCCGTTCGCGATGTTCAAAGTAGTTGACGGTCGCGCGATTTTGACCAGAGACGGACATGAGGAAATTTTGAGTTATACCGGAAATCCGCTCTTTGCGTTGCGTGATTACATCAAGCGGTTCAAAATCGTCGAATTACCCGGATTGCCACGTTTTTTTGCGGGTGCAATTGGATATGTCGGGCATCACATGATTAATGAGTTTGAACGTCTGCCGGCGCCGAAGACCCCGTTAACTCAGCCGATTGCCAACTTCATCCTTACGGATCAAGTCATTATTTTCGACAATGTCCGGCATACGATTAAAGTGGTGGTATGTGCACGACTTGACCAGTATCCGGACGCGCAGACCGCATATTCCGCGGCTTGTGATCAGATTGCCGCCATTGAAAAAGTATTCAAATCACCATCGCCATCAGTTGCGGAAAAACCACCGGTGATTTTTGACGAGAATATGGTCACGTCTAACATGACGAGAGATGAATACTGTTCGATGGTGCGGCGCGCCAAAGAGTATATCACTGACGGTGATATTATTCAGGTCGTTCTGTCACAGCGGTTCTCCACAGAACTGGCAATCGCGCCGATTCAACTATACCGTGCGCTTCGACTGGTAAACCCATCGCCTTATACATTTTTCCTGAAATTCGGCGCTGAACAGATTCTCGTAGGTTCTTCCCCGGAAGTTATGGTCCGGTTGAACGGCGGAACTGCTGAATTGCGCCCGATTGCCGGAACCCGCCCGCGCGGCAAGGATGAACAGCAGGATCGGGAATTTGCCGATGAACTGCTTAAGGATATCAAGGAAAGAGCAGAACATTTGATGCTGGTTGATCTGGGTAGAAATGATCTGGGGCGCGTAGCCACCCCCGCCAGCGTTCAAGTGCGCGATTTTATGACCGTGGAACGTTATTCACATGTCATGCATCTGGTTTCCAATATTGAAGCGCAACTCCGTCAGGAATATGACGGTTTTGATTTGTTCAAAGCCACCTTCCCGGCAGGCACACTGAGCGGGGCGCCAAAAATAAGGGCATTGGAAATTATCCATGAACTGGAACCCTCCCCGCGTGAAGTATATGGCGGCGCCGTCGGTTATTTCGGCTTCAACGGCAATATGGATACGGCAATTACTATCCGTACCATGGAAGTCAGCGGCAACAAAATTTCAGTTCAGGCCGGCGCCGGTATCGTGTATGATTCAGACCCTGAAACTGAATATATGGAAACCAGGCACAAGGCACGCGGAATGTTCAAAGCAATAGCGCTGGCCGCAAATAATATGGAATTATAAAGGAACCTTATCATGATATTAATGATTGACAATTACGACTCGTTCACCTACAATCTGGTGCAGTATTTTTACATGCTGAATCAGGAAGTAACGGTACGCCGCAACGACGAAATAACCGTGGCGGAGGCAATTGCGCTGAAACCGGAAATGATTGTTATCTCTCCAGGTCCCGGACGACCGGTTGACGCCGGCATAATCATTCCGCTAATCAAGGAATGCGCCGGAAAAATACCGTTACTGGGAATATGTCTCGGACATCAGGCTATGGGCGAAGCCTTCGGCGGCACTATCATCCACGCCAAAGCAGTTATGCATGGTAAAATCTCAGAAATCAACCACGATGGCAAGGGATTGTTTACCGGTTTGAGTTCACCATTAAAAGCGGTACGTTACCATTCACTCGCCATCGATGAAAAAAGCCTGCCGGAATGTCTAATCGTTTCAGCAAGAACAGAAGACGGCGAGATAATGGGCGTCAGGCACCGTGAGTATCTGCTCGAAGGAATTCAATATCACCCGGAATCGATTATGACACCGACAGGAAAAAAACAACTGGCTAATTTCATCGAAATTGTAAAAAAATCAGCAGCAGAGGCACAATAATGTTTACAGGAATGCTGGAAAAGGTTATCGCCAGACAGGATTTGAGCATTCAGGAAATATCCGGTGTCATGGATGACATCATGTCCGGCAGATTGACACATGCTCAAACAGCGGCATTTCTAGTTGCACTGCGAATGAAAGGTGAAACGATTGATGAGGTTACCGGAGCCGCCATGACCATGCGCCGTCATGCCACATTTATCAACGCGGGCACCGATAATATTGTTGACACATGCGGTACTGGCGGCGATAAATCTCATACCTTCAACATCTCCACGACGGCGGCTTTTGTCGCCGCCGGTGCGGGAGTTACCGTAGCAAAACACGGCAACCGGAGCATTTCCAGTAAATGCGGTTCAGCAGATGTACTGGCTGCGGCAGGATTCAATCTTGATGCCGATCCGCTGAGTATGGAACAATGTCTTCAAGAGCACGGTATCTGCTTCCTTTTTGCGCCGAAAGTTCATCCGGCGATGCGTAATGTGGCGCCGGTACGGACTGAACTGAAAGTGCGGACTATTTTTAATATGCTCGGACCGCTCACCAACCCTGCCGGCGCAACCGGACAGGTAATCGGTGTATTCTCCCCGGCTTTGACAGAAATGTTCGCCAATGTATTGAAGCAGATGGGGACGCGACGGGCGATGATAGTACACGGACACGATGGCCTCGACGAAATCACCTGCACCGACGCCTCCAGAATAACTGAACTGCGCGACGGCGAAATTAAAACCTTTGAAATGTTCCCGGAAATGTTGCTTGGCGAAACGTTTAATGCCGAGTCAATCAGGGGCGGAGAACCTGAACATAACGCCAAAATCATGCGGGAAATATTATCCGGTCGTAACAATGACGGAGCCAGAGCAGTAACATTGTTGAATGCCGCCGCAGCTATCGTCGTTGGACGCAAAGCCGATACGATGGAAAAAGGTATTGAATTAGCAAAGCAGTCCATTGATTGCGGCGCCGCTATGGATAAACTTGAAATCTTAATCAGGGTAAGCCGGCAATGACCATTCTCGATGAAATAATTGAACGTAACCGCAGTGCGCTTGAACAGCGCAAAAGCATTACTCCTGAAGCAGAAATAAAAAGACGAATCAAGGGTATGCCGCTGGCAAAAGATTTTGCCGCGGCATTAAGCAGGACCGACCGCTATAACGTTATTGCGGAATTAAAAAAAGCATCGCCATCAAAAGGGATTATCCGTGCGGATTTTGAACCGGAAAAACTGGCGTTGGAACTTGAAGCCGCCGGCGCCGCCGCACTTTCAATTCTTACTGAAGAATTCTACTTTCAAGGTTCAGCAGAATACCTCCGCCGTGCTGCCGTGCTTGTCAAGATACCGGTGTTACGCAAAGATTTCATTTTTGACCCGTATCAGATTATTGAGGCAAGGTTACTCGGCGCCGATGCTATTTTGTTAATCGCCGCCGCGCTTGATCAGGAGACATTCCGCCGGCTCTATGCTACTGCGATGGAGCACGGACTGGCAGTACTGGCTGAAGTACACAATCAGTCGGAACTGGATTGGATTTGCGCTACCGGCGCCAATATCATCGGCGTCAATTGTCGCGATTTGAAAACTTTCAAAACGGATATCTGTGCCACGGAACAGGTGCTGGCTGCAATTCCCGGCAATTGCATCGCGGTTGCGGAAAGCGGCATCAAAACAAATAAAGACCTGGAACATTTGCGCCGCCTACGCGCCAATGCATTCCTTATTGGTGAAACGATTATGCGTCACCCCTGCCCCGGCAAAGCCTTGCTGGAATTGACCGGAGAAACAATTCATGATTGTTAAACTCAAAATATGCGGTATTACCAATCTGCCTGACGCTATTGCCGCGACTGAGGCCGGAGCTGATTACCTGGGTTTTATTTTCCATCCCGCCTCACCCAGATATATCACCCCGTCAGCGGCGAAAGCAATCATTCAAAAATTGCCACGGCATATAATGAAAGTCGGAGTATTCGTAAATCTCCCGGCAGATGAAATCATTCAAATAATGCAAGATTTGACGCTGGATATCGCACAACTGCATGGTGAAGAGAGTCCAAATTACGCCGGAATTATCGGTTGCGAACGTGTATGGAAAGCAATGGCGTTGAATTCCAGCGCTGATATCAATTCTGCTATAAATTTTCCGGCAAGCGCCATTCTCGCTGATGCTATTACTCCGGAACAACGTGGTGGCAGCGGAAAAAAATGTGACTGGCAGCAGGCTGCAAAATTAGCGGAACAGGTAAAACTGGTACTGGCTGGAGGCATAAATCCGGAAAATATTGCCGCGGCAATTACGACTGTAAAACCGTTTGCAATTGATGTTTGCAGCGGTGTCGAAGCAACTCCGGGAATAAAAGATCATCATAAAATTTATCAACTGATTAAAAATATCAAGGGAGAATGACCATGACGCAGAAAGGACATTTTGGCATCTACGGCGGACAGTATGTCGCCGAAACTTTGATGCCGGCGCTGCACGAACTTGAAGCTGCTTATCTCAAATGCAAAACCGACCCGGAATTTCAACAGGAATTGCAGGGTTACCTGCGTGATTATATCGGACGCGAATCCCCGATGTTTTTAGCCCGGAGATTGACGGAATATTGTGGAGGCGCCCGCATCTATCTGAAACGTGAGGATTTGAATCACACCGGCGCGCACAAAGTCAACAATACCCTCGGTCAGGCGCTTCTGGCAAGAAAAATGGGCAAAAAACGTTTAATCGCGGAAACCGGCGCCGGCATGCACGGTGTCGCAACTGCCACCGTTGCCGCACTCTTCGGATTCGATTGTGAAGTATTCATGGGCAGCGAGGATATCCGGCGTCAAGCCCCCAACGTCCAGCGCATGAAAACACTCGGCGCGAAAGTTACCGCAGTTGATTCCGGTTCAGCCACACTGAAAGACGCAATGAATGAGGCTTTACGCAATTGGATTGCAACAGTAGAAAACACTTTCTATGTTATCGGCACAGTTGCCGGTCCACATCCCTATCCCGCGATGGTTCGCGATTTTCAAGCTGTGATAGGGATAGAATCAAGGGCGCAGATTCTTGATAAAACCGGCAAACTTCCCGATCAGGTTATCGCTTGTGTCGGCGGTGGCAGTAATGCCATGGGCATCTTCGCCGGATTCATTCCCGATGCCGGAGTCCAACTCATCGGCGTCGAGGCGGGCGGCAACGGAATAGATACCGCATTTCACGCCGCCAGTATCAATGCGGGCAAAGTCGGCGTTCTACATGGTTGCAAAACCTATTTGCTCCAGGACAAGGATGGTCAGATTATTCCGACGCACTCAGTATCCGCCGGTTTAGATTACCCCGGGGTTGGTCCCGAACATGCCTGGCTGAACGATTCAGGACGGGTAAAATACACCGTAATTGACGATATTCAGGCAATTCAGGCGTTTGATCTTCTCTCCAGGCTGGAAGGTATCATTCCGGCGCTGGAATCTTCCCACGCCGTAGCTGAAGCCGTCCGTCAAGCGCGCAGTATGAACGCGGAACAGATTATCGTCGTCAATCTTTCCGGCCGTGGCGACAAAGACATGCAAAGTGTGATTGAATTCAAACAACAACATCCAGAGGTTATATAATGGAAAACCGTATTGATCTGACCTTCCGGCTATGCGCTGCAGAAAACAGGAAAGCGCTGGTAGTATTCGTTTCAGCAGGCAATCCGGATTTGAAAACTACTGAAGAACTGATTCTCCGCGCGGCAGGGGCGGGTGCTGATATCATTGAATTGGGAGTACCTTTTTCTGATCCGATGGCAGATGGTCCGGTCATACAGGAGTCCAGTATGCGGGCATTAAAATCCGGGGTAACTCTTCGCGATATTATTGCCATGGCAGCGCGTATCCGCTATCGTTCCGCGATTCCAATGGTGCTTTTTTCCTACTACAATGTTATCCTGGCGTATGGATTGGAAAAGGCAGCAGCGGAATCTAAATTTGCGGGTATTGATGCATGGCTCATTGTTGATGTGCCGTTGGAGGAAAAGGCGGAAATTATGCCGTATCTGGATAGATATGGGCTTTATCTAATCCCGTTAATAGCGCCGACAACTCCGGCGGAACGTGCATCAAGTATCGTTCAGGATGCCAAAGGTTTCGTCTATTATATAACTGTAGCAGGAGTTACCGGCGTCCGCAAAGCCATCTCTGAAGACCTTACCGCCAAATTGCAGGCGGTGAAGGCCTTGAGTCCAATTCCGGTCGTTGCCGGATTCGGCATCTCAACCCCGGAAATGGCGGCAGCAACTGCGCGTCACGCCGATGGCGTCGTTGTCGGCAGCGCACTCGTAAGAATCATGAATGATGCGGCAACTCCAGCAGAAGGCATAAACCAAAGCGCCGAATTAATCACCAAACTGGCAGGGGCATTAAAAAACAAACCGGCATAACAGTAATCAGCGTTCAATAAGTTTATCGATAAACTTTAAAGTAGTTTCATGGTAATATTTTCCACTAAATATAGAGACTAAAATCAATGATGGTATCAATCGTAATTCCCAATTTTGATTCAGTTTTTTTCGGTATTTTTTTGATGTCCTTGAATTTATGTTGTTAAGGTAATATAACACTATTAATTCTATGATATTCAGATATTTATGACGATATGCTTTCTTTCACACCAATAAGTTAACTTTTTTAGAAACATTAACTTGACATTGATTATTTATGAAATATCTTACGATTATCTTTTAGAATATCTTGCATTATAGAGGTGTTAATTATCGTCAAATATGCACAAAAGTTAAGGGGTTAGACTGTATAGACATAATTTTCAAGGGGAAAATATTATGGCGAACGGCATTGTTAAAAATAACGCAATTGAAGATGAAGTTTTAGCTACGGTTTCATTAACCATACCAAACATCAGCGATATGAAACTCTCAGACAATAATCCGGCAAACTTCGACGGACAACTTATTTACGTTGACTTCGATGGCGCGAATAATGTTACTTATAATAATACAGCACTGAATATTAGTATAGACAACATTGATGTGGCAAATTCTGGACTCGACCAGACTCGCATCAATAAAATCATCTCCGAATTAAACACCACTTATGCCGGTTCCGGCGTAACCTTTAGCGTAACACAACCCGACTCCTCACTTGCCTCAACCATCTATGTCGGTAGTACCGGTTCGGCATTTGCTCAATACGGCAACTTTCTCGGTCTTTCCGAAACTATCGATACTGGGAACAAAATTAAAAATGACAAAGCCTTCGTCTTTGCTAATAAAACCAATTCCGATACCACCATTACAGAAACGATCACCCATGAATCCGGGCATTTGATAGGATTTGAACATCTAAAGATAACCACCACCAAAGACAATATTCAATTACCTGTTAATGAATATGCTTGGGGGGCTGATACGACAATTCCGACCACACCATCTAATACTTTGGCAACAATTATAGATGCTGATTCGGTAAAATTCAGTTGGGGGGCTTCTTCTGACAATGTAGGTGTTGCTAGATATTCTATCGGAATCGGTTTCAAGTCAAATTTGTCGGATTGTAATTTTACATATACCAGCGGTCCCGTAACAAATTATATTTGGGATGGTTTAGCTCCAGGTTCTTACTACTATTCGGTTGCCGCATGGGATAATGCCGGAAATATGAGCGCAAAAGCTCAAATAAAAAGTTTTACCTTGAAACCTACTCAGTCTCTTCCAACGGAACCGACGGTTCCGAGAAATATTCTGGCCACAGTAATAGATGAAGATTCAGTAAGATTCAGTTGGGGTGCTTCTACAGACGATGTAGGAGTTTCCGAATATGTTATTAATATATTTTCAAATGCAGACTTATCTGACATACCACCCCAATATAGATTTACAGGTAGTGCCGAGACCAATTACACATGGGATGGCTTGGAGTGTGGGACGTATTATTATGAGGTTAAGGCAGTTGATAGTGATTGGAATTTTAGCGCGCATCCGCCGGCTAAAAGTTTTACATTGAAACCCACCCCACCGAGTGTTCCGACTGGGTTAGAGGCGAGATTTCTTGGATATTGTACTCAGTTAAACTGGAATGCTTCGACGGATGCGTCTGGAATTAGTCAGTATCAAATATGGGGTGATGAGTATGCAGACTTCAGCAGTCAGGAAGGATATCATAACACCGTTTACGAAAATACAGACGTTGTATATAATATTGATGTCGGTACTTTCTACGGGAAGGTTCGTGCCCAGGACAATACTGGCAACTGGAGTGCATGGAGTAGCGTGGTTTCTTATACTGTTACCGGAGATATGTATATAAATGATTCAGTTACCGGCAGGGTTGGTTCGTGTGATGCATACCGGTTGGAATTGACTTCTGCGGGATCTTTAAGTTTGAATTTGACCGGACTGAGCGGTAATGCGGATTTATCGTTATACAATGCCGCTGGCACGTTGCTAAAGAATTCCGCAAAACCCGGACAATCCGATGAAGCGATTAATGGTGTTGCTTTGCAGTCAGGCATCTATTATGTGAAGGTTATTCCTAACGGAAAGGTTAACACTGACTACACCTTGAGCAATACGGTGGATTATTTCCCGGTGGATGCCGGTGCAAATACTTGGCAGACAGCTAAAGACATATCTAATCTGGATAACTGGGTAGGATTCGGTGATGCCACAGATATCTACAAGCTGACGATGACTAATGCCGGAATGTTGACATTAGGCTTGACCGGTCTTACCGGTAATGCTGACTTATCATTACTTAGCTCTACCGGTGCATTATTGAAGAGTAATGTAAAAACCGGAATCACCGGTGAAGCTATTAGTGATGTAGCGTTGCTTGCTGGAAATTATTATGTTAAAGTTGCCGCAGCAACTGGAGTGAACGATGCCAAATATGTGCTGACTCACACCGAGAAATATACTCCGGTGGATGCCGGTGCAAATACTTGGCAGACAGCTAAAGACATATCTAATCTGG
>CAYMSF010000050.1:17733-31120 GCA_964392985.1 uncultured Victivallaceae bacterium
ATAACTGGGTAGGATTCGGTGATGCCACAGATATCTACAAGCTGACGATGACAGATTCTGGAACCTTGACCCTTGGTCTAAATAGTTTAACCAATAATGCGGATCTGTATTTGCTTAATTCCGCCGGTACGGTACTAAAGAGCTCGCTAAAGACCGGTACTAACGCTGAGTCGATTAGCAGTGTCCTGGCTAAGGGGATTTATTATGTAAAAGTCACCCCAGGCACCGGAGTCGTTGCTGCCGGTTACACATTGGACCATAACATTAGTTATTCCGGCGATACCAATGATAAAGCTGGCAATACCCTGAAAACGGCAAAAACAGTTGATGCTCAGACGCAGAGCGGTTGGGTCGGACTTGGAGACAACGATGATTACTACCGGTTTGATTTGGCGTCTTCAGTAACCGGCGGCATTTTGCGTTTGCATGATCTGACTGGCGGTAATGCCGACTTGTCATTGTACAATGTTGCAGGAACATTGTTGCAGCGCTCAAACAAGACCGGAGCACTCGAGGATAGTATAACCAGTAATCTCGCGGCAGGAACATATTTCGCCAGAGTTAATGCGGTGTCGGGTAATATTGATTACAAACTGGATTTCGATAAGAAATATGTTCCAGCTATGCTGGCAAGCTGACATTGCGGCAAGATGTTTCAGCCGGAGCGTAAATTCGTAAAATGTCCGTGGTTTGGTGTAAGGTAAATTTATCCCGGATAAAAGACTTGCCTATGTGACATGGTATGCTCATGAAATATAGTGTAAACATTGTTTTATTTCAGTAATCAGCTTATTTGCGATTCATTGTAGACTCCCATTTTGTATCCTTTGGTTTAACATAATCTTAAATGGGGGCAATATATTGTTGTATTCGGCAATCAAACGTCTATATTAACACCGTTTTTACACAATATTTTCAATAAAAATAGTCCAATCCAAAGACTAAACTCAATTTGACTAAAATGGAGAATAACTAAATTATGGAAGATACCAGCGAGCGTATTATATTAAACCAACAAAGGAAAAGCGAAGCAGACTATTATGTTTATTTATTACATTTAGCTTCGTATAAATATGCAACAGCATTTGCCGGCCAGAAAAAAGTGCTTGATTATGGTTGCGGAACTGGTTATGGCGCTCAAATTTTATCAACTGTGGCTGAAAGCGTTATCGCTATTGATATTAGTAACGATGCAATAATCTACGCGCAAAATAATTATAAAAGTTCCAATGCTAAATTTTTAAAAATAGATGACGGTAAACTACCTTTCGAAAACAATACTTTCGACCTAATAACATCATTTCAGGTGATTGAACATTTTCATGATACTAAACAGTATTTAAGCGAAATTAATAGAGTTCTCAAACCGGGCGGTTATTTTTTACTAACGACTCCTGATCGTGCAACACGATTGTTTCCGTTTCAAAAACCCTGGAATTATTATCATATAATAGAATATTCTCCCCAAACACTAAAAAATAAATTATCTAAATATTTTACTGATATAAGAATATTGAAAATAGGCGGTGACAAAGAATTAGTTCATCAAGAACTTAAACGCCGAAAATTCACGAAATTAGTTTCTTTACCTTTTACTTTAATTATTTATCCGGATTCGATACGCAAATTTTTCTTAGGCATACTGAAAAAAATATATTATTCAAAACCACAAATACTTGCTAAAGATCATGAAATATTAGAATATAATGAAAATGATATCATTATTAATCAAGACATAATTCATTTCACGGATTTAATGGTAGTATGTAAAAAACAACTATAATCTGTTAGTAATGAATGGCATTGGCAAAATCATAATAAGAATACAATATTAAAAAATGTTGATAATCAATAAAAATTAGGGAAAAAGTAAAGTTACAGATAGTTTATATCGAAAAGGTAGTGATTTTTGACAGAAGATAGACTATTGTCATAATAATATCATGCAATAAACATGATGGGCAAAAATAATCAAAATCGATTGTTAACAACTGGTAAACAGTTCCCAAAACAAAATAGGAAGCGAGATAAAATCAACTTGACTTTCTCGCAAAATCAAGAATATGAATAAGTGGATACCTTATCCAAGATTTTTAATTAGAAAAAATATCATTAAGTCAATTCTCAAAAATGAAGACCTTAGCGGCAAAAAAGGCCTAGAAATTGGTTTTGGCAGTGGAGAAATGTTGCTTTATTTTGTGGGAAGAAATTTAGAAATGGCAGGATTTGATGAATCTGAATTAGCCAACAGTGTTGCCAAAGAACGCTTACTTCAACAAAACCGCAAAGTTGATTTGTATAAATCCTTTAGGGAAATCCCTAAGAATAAATTTGATTACATTTTTGCATTTGAAGTATTGGAACACATTAAAGATGATTCTGCGGCTCTGGATAGCTGGTTGAGTCTATTAAAAGTAAATGGGAAAATTATTATTTCGATACCAGCACATCAACATCGCTTCGGAGTAATGGATTTGTCCGTTGGTCATTACAGGAGATATGATAGAAATAATTTGCTTGATCTCTTAAAAAGTAAAGGGGTACACATAATAAACTTTTGGAATTATGGGTTTCCAATTATAAATTTGTTGGAAAGTATTTCGAATCTTTTGTCCATGAATAAGAAACGTAATGATTTCAATCAAAAAGAGATGTTAAGTTATAAAAGTT
Source organism: uncultured Victivallaceae bacterium (assembly GCA_964392985.1). Classification (GTDB taxonomy): domain Bacteria; phylum Verrucomicrobiota; class Lentisphaeria; order Victivallales; family Victivallaceae; genus CAYMSF01. Next base: position 20,404 of record CAYMSF010000050.1, read on the forward strand.
TTGAAGCAAGCAACAAATTTTTTATCCGGTTAATTTCTAATGATATAGTAATGTTTCCTTTTTATTGTCTGCAAAACTTGTTTTTAAAATCTGATTTAAGTTCAGGTTATATTTTACTGGCGCAAAAAAAAGAAAAGCAGGGCTGAAATTCATCCACTCACCTCTTTAAGAGATCTAATGTGCCAGCACCTCAGATAATAAAAGGTAGCACCAGCCCCTAAAGTGAGGGCGACCACTGTAGAGGAAAGAGTCGCAATTAAGGAAATCATGATTCCCTGTTCTGGCGAAAGACTGATTAATGAAAATAAAATAGCTGAAACAATTTGTGTAACACCAAGATTGTTTGGAGTGAATCTTATTACCAGAGAGACGTTCATCCATAGGGCCAAAAGAAGCAATGCCAAGAATGTAATATTATGATAACCGAGCGCCTGGGCTATAGACAAATACCAAAATGCGGTAATTATCATCTGCAAAATACTTAATAGCAAAATTGAACCTACATTTTTATGATCTACCCACATTTTATTCATATTCCCAGTAATTTCTTTAACAAAATTAAAAATATGGATAACTAATTTTATTTTAAAGTCAGGGATAATGAACATTATTTTATAGGTGATAAAGATAAAAAACGGATTAAGTAAAAGCAGTAAAGATATCAAGCTAAAAATGGAAAATAATTTCCCGTAAATAACCGCGAAAACTAAACCCAAAAATCCAGTGAAAGAAAGTATGACGAGATACAAAAATATTGTTATGGAAAGACTGTCGGCCACTTTTACTTTATGCTTGTTTTTGAGAAAAATAGTAAAAAATATAACACCGCCTTGCATTGGAATAATGAAACTCCACAGATTCATGGCAACCGGAAGTAATAATAAATCTTTTTTCTCAAACTTTATTCCATACTGATCTCTGATAAAATAATACTGTAATCCACTTGTTATGTAAATAGACAACGTAAATATAATAAATAGAATAAAATAAAATAGATCAATTTTTAGTAATAAATTAAGTTCACCTTTCTTTATAAGAATCCTGCAAACCATAAGCAGCAACAAAACCATAAACACATATGATATCGCTCTTAATGTATTATTTTTACTCATTGTACGATGAAAAAAAGCTATAAATTTTTGCAATTTGGATAAACACTTATTTTAGTTTTGGATACACATACGATATGTCTACAATGTCCGCCATCAAAAAAATAGAAGTATTATAAGGTCATTTTGTTTTTCGTCGTTTACTATAATACGTCATTCGATACCCATTTAAGTAACTGAAAAAACTTTTTTGTATTGTTTGTTAAGAGTCCTTATGAGTAAATCGCGATTGTCAATTGATTTATTTAAATCTATTTTGTGTATTTGGTCGGCAATCGCGCTTGCACTGTTCTTTACCATATTTATTTGCTCGAATTCGGAAATCTCCAAAACCGCATCAGAATATTGTGTAATAATAGGTTTATTAAGGTATAAATAATCGAATAATTTAAACGGAATCACTGATTTTGCTTTATCACTTTTGCCAAAAATCCCTAGACATATATCACAATTGCTTAAAACATCCATTGTTTTTTCAAAATCCAGCTCATTATATAATACTACGTTGTTTAATCCTAAAAAATTGATTGTGTTTTCTATTTGTTTAAGTTCGTTATTTGGGCCATTTCCAATTATATGAAATTTTATATTTTCATTTTTAACAATTTCTGCGCACTTTATTATTTCGTCAATCCCGTGCAGTGGGATTATTGCCCCAACCCAGCCAAGATGTATGAAGCCGTCGTTTTTCTTTCTGAATTCAAATACGCGATTAATTACCAGGTTATTAGAACCAACAAAAAGCACTTGAAAATTAGCGTAATCTATTTTGAACATTTCAGCAAATCTTTTAGCATTTGCCTGTGTATCAACCAATATTTGCTTAAAACATTTAAGTAATTGTTTATCAAAAAAATAAAATATTTTGGCGTTTACCGAATTTTGATGAAATGATTTTCTATCTAGAATCAAGGTGTCATAGAGCGAGATAAAGAAATCAATGTAAATCTTTTTTTTAGTTTTCTTTGATACAAAAACTTTTAAGATGAATGCTTCAAAATAAGCTGGATAGCCTACTATAATCAAATCATAATTATGCCTGTAAACTTTAAATAATAACTTTAACAGATACCAGAATTCGTTTAAAAAATATTTAAGAACATAAAATGGATTATTAGCTATATCTGTCTTAGTTTTATAATTACCCCACAGAGGATTAATGCAAGTATCCACCGTATAGAAATCTTTCAAGTGTTTTTTTATAATATGTAACCTGAAATCATTTTCGCTGGATGGATAATTAATAATAAGCGCTTTATTCTGCATAGAGAGTCCTGCTTCTGTTAATTGTGCCGATAGTTGGCTCAAACTCCAACCCGATAGTATCGAGATACCACTTAATTGAATTCCAGCGGGGCAAGTTTTCATCTTTTATTTTATTTAAAGCATTCTCGCGGGTAATCAGTCCCTCTCTAATTTGATTGCTTCTGAAAGTGTCATTTTCGGTAAAGCCGGCAACTATATAGTAGATATAATTATAAAAAGAGGTAGTCCCGTCACCAATACGCCATGTTGTCTTTGTTTCCGGGTCGGTTTCCCAGTGATAGTCATTAATCAGGGTATTTTCAATTAATTTTTCATCCCAATTCAGATAGCTGAACAGGTTTAGATAATTATGCTTTTGTCCATAAATTGAAAAAAAAGATGACGCAGTATCAATAACTGAACTATTTAAATAAGCAGGATTCTTTATGAATTCAGCAAGGTAGAAACAAAGCATCTTTATTTTATTTTTACGTGAAATATGATAGGCCATAAATCCTTTATTATCCTGCGCAGCTCCTGAAAAAGCTGTTTTAAATATTGTTTTTTCGAGAGGGTTTTCTCCCATTACTTGCAAGCGCAGATTATTTTCTTTCTGCAATTTATTAGCATAGTAAAAATATTGTTTATCGCCGGCCATAAACAGCGGGATGGTGCCGAGACTTGGCCTTTTCAGCCAGGCGGCAACATTCTTCCGGATGTTTTCCCGTTTACGCCTGATATCCGCTGATACAAGTATATGCTCTACGCCAAGTTTGCCGCACATTCTTGCCTGATTTCTGCGACCAAGATCGGTGAGCATCCCCCAGTCATAAGAGAAAGCAATGGGATTCATGCCCAAAACATTCTTTATATAGTGAAGCGCGAAGCTGCTGTCCCTGCCACCGCTGAAAGGGATTAAACAATCAGGCGAACCGTCTCTGCTTCTGAATTTATCTGCAACCTTACTTAATTCATCTTCGCCTAAAACTATATTTTTGCTGTAATTCTTGCAGTAATTACATTCCCCTTTTTCATCGAACTCGATAAACGGGAAGGTTTCAGGGAGCAGACAAGCGGTACATCTTTTTAACATTGCTATTTTACCAGAACAATTCTGATAATGCTCGATAAATTTGCCCGTAACTGCTACTGCTTTATGTTCTAAACTAGTATTAATGTGTATTCGCTTATTGTCAAAATTGCCGGCGACTTCTTCAATCGGCAGGGCTTTGGCATATTGAGATAATTGCAGTGCTGCAGGATCATTAAAGCTTAATGATTGTTTGAAAAAATTATCAAGATTAACAATACAGGCAGTATTAGGTTTCAATTGCAGTACATTTTCTTTTTTGAAAATATGTTGAAGTCTTAAATCGCCAAGTATTTTATTTAGAATATATCTTTCTGATGCAAATACTATTTCATTGCCATCGCTCCCGGTAACGTAGTAAATAGATCCATTATTAGTCGCAAGCAAAAGATTATTATACTCAGAGAAAATTGCGGCAATATTGGTCATGCCGTAAATTTCCGAATATAGTTCAGCCAGCGCCTGATTGATGGATTTTTTCTCTTTGTAGAAGCGCATAAGCAGGGTCGGTATCAGTTCACTGTCTAAATCCGTGAGTTTTTCCTCATCGGCAAACTTCTCCCATAATTCTTTCTGATTGACGATGATTCCGTTATGAACACAAACCACACCATTTTTTATTACCGGCTGGTTGTTAGCATTAAACTGCTCATAGCCATTGGTGACGAGTCTGGAATGTCCGATGGCGGAAATACATTTATCATTATTGGACAACAGGGTGTTAACCGAAGATTTGTATATATCTGATTTGATCAAACAGGAAGCGGGGAAGGGGGTTTTATGAACAACGATGCTCCTGCCGCTATTGAATGCGAATCCGGACGCTTCTTTCCCGCGGGATTCTGCAAGCAGGAAAAGTTTATCCAGTATGTTCCGGCACAGATGATGTTTGATCATCGATTTTTTATTGATGGATATTCCTAAAATTCCGCACATAAATTGATATTCCTACTTATTTAGTCTTTCATTATCCTGCATGTCCATCCACATGGCGAAAAGCAGGAACTGAAATCCGGTTATAAAGAGAAAAAAGAAAGCCAGAACCGGCAATGTTCCAATAGTGATATCCAATGCTATGGCGTGTAATATCTTGTATAAATAAGGAATACAAGCAATCAGCATTATAAAGGCCAGATTATACAACAGGAAGAGCGGATGAAAATCCAGGAAAAGATATCTCATCCATATTCGCTTGAAGAAGGATTTGAACAGAAGCCATGAGACCTTCCGGACGACTTTTGAGATTTTCATTTTAGACTGTTCGCCGACATTATAAACGGGCTTGATTTCCACTTCTCTCAAGGAGCAATATGCCAGATTAAGCTTTACCAGCATATCGTTAGGGTAGCCGTAATATTTATAAATATCATAAATCTTTATTGAATTCAATGCCTTCAGCGAAATAGCCGTATAGCCGGTTTGAGTGTCGGAAACATGCCAGTAGCCGGAGGCGACTTTGGTCAGAATCGACAGGATGGAATTCCCGAAAAACCTTATTTTGGGAATAACAATCCGCGAACTGCGGTGAATGAGGCGATTACCCTTCACATAATCAATCTTCTCTTCAACGACCGGCCGGCACAACGATTCCAACTCAGAAGGATCCATCTGACCGTCACCATCCATTGAGGCAGTACAGTCTATATCATTGTCGCGGCACCATTTATAACCAGTAATAATGCCAGCACCCTTGCCAGAGTTACGGCGATGATTGATGAGAATAATCCTGCCGCATTCTGGATCAGGATTGACAATCTCAATTTCCGGATAATACTTTTCTTCACTTTCGTTTATCTGCGAAGAAACCACATCAGCATAGTTGTACATATCGCGAACTAATGTTTTTTCTTTCTTCCGAAGCTTGATGGACTTATTAATATCTGAAGCAAAATATCCTGCAACTACTTTTTCAGTATTATCTTTTGAGCAGTCATTAATCACAATGATTCTGTCCACAAAATCAGGCATTGATTCAATAACCATTCCAATTTGACTTTCCTCGTTGTATGCCGGGACTACAACGGCAATTGTTTTATTATTTAACATAGCAAATCATCCAGAGGTTTAATTATTGTTTTTAAATACCTGTATTCTATCATCCCATTTAGTATTTATTTGCACCACTTTGGGTTGAGATTTTAAATATTTTATCTCACTCTTGAATGTCTCAAAATCATCAATTAGTACAATATCCGGTTTTAACATTACTCCAATTGGAGTTTTTGTCATTGCGTAATAGCAGAGATTCGCGGGGAATCCTTTTGTTAAAACCTCACCAAAACTGTAATTGCCAATATCTTTATAGCCGACTGTGTTAGAACAAGAGTAAATACTATATCCAAAATCATTCCCGTACACCAATATGGTTAATTCTTCATTCTGAGGATTTTTCAACTTAGTATTATTGTCCTTAATCCAATAACCCAATTCCTTATAGTGAATTCTGCGTGTGTCCATAGAATTATCCATACCATTTATTACCTGGAAAATTGCGATACCGAAAACGACTAAAACCAACAATTTTTTTGCATTAAATTTCTCTGACCACAAAAGTAATTGCTTATAGCCAATGACAATAAAAGGCATTAATATAACAACGTTGATTATATAGTAGCGGTATACATTTGCTCTCATTAAATAAAAGGCCAATAAGTTAACGGCAAATATCCATATTATAACTGAATAATTAACATTCCAGCGCTTTCTTAAAATAATCATTAACAAACCCAGCGCGCCAAGAATTAGATAAAGTTCATAACTGCCTCGTGGGAAATTTGTAATAAACTTTTTAAAATCGTCTCGGGTAAAAGCAAACATTGAACTTGACATACCAACAGTATAATCTTGAGCGATACCTACTTCTTGCACGGCAATATGATTGGCTTGACTTCCGAGCAATTTATCTTTAATCCCCAACATAGCTCTAGCTTGTCTTGTATCTATTGCCGGGTAGCCGGTACTCTGATAGAGTTGACAAACTCTTGGCGATACAGCTACGCATATGGTTAAAATTATTACGCTAAAGTAGAAGCAAATGTTTTTTACAAACTTCCAATTAATCTTAAAATTATATTCTTTTAAAGTTAGCATTGTTAACGCACCGAGCATGATAGGGACATATATGATGCCTTCTGCCCTCATTAACGTCATACCGCTCAATCCGAGTCCAAGAAAAATTAAGTCTCGACATGTTTTACTTTGAGCCGCCTTGAAAACGAAATACAGCGACAACGCAAAAAAGAAGTATTTGCCACTTTCCAGCAATGGAGCCAACCCAAATCTCATTACTTTGGGTGCCAGTATATAAAATAACGCCCCCCATGCCGCATATTTTTTCTCCATTAAAAAACATAAAGTGCCATATAACGGAAAAATGGTAATAACCCATAAAATACTTGCAACAGCCAACATGGAGTAATATACCGAAAAACCTGTTTTGCAAAGCAAACCGCTTAAAAGAGGATACAACGGCGGTAACCATTCCCTGAAAGCACGATCCCAATCACCAATATTAAAAGCGTTAACAGTTGCAGCATATTCGACAGAATCACGATAAATTGATTTAGTGAATATAATGCTAATTAGTGAACAGATAACTCCTACGAGGAATGTTAACCACATCACTTTCTTGGAATCAGAGAAAAACGACTCAACATATTTATAAAATCTGTTTGCAAGCATCAATATGTCCTTATGATTAATCAATTCACGGCAAATTTAATGAAGTTAGTAACCAGCCGACAATTTATCCCCTAAATACTTATCTTTAAATAAAAACAATTACCTAAGGCTTTACGTTAATTTAAAAGATGCTAAATATAGCTTGATTGTTTAATAGAATCAAATGATTTTCTAACTGAACTCATAGAATATATTTAACATTCGTTGTTATTCGTTGTTAGACGAACCAGCTAAAAGTTTTTTCCTGCGATAAATATTTATGGTTCTTTCTGTGTTTTCATGGCTAAACCTCTCTCATCTTGGGAATAAAGCCTGTTGATATTATGATTTTGAGAAAGAAATACTCCATATCTTTGGGGCCACTGGCATATAGTCGCAAAGCGTCCCCAGGTAACGCTGATAACACAACGTTTGGTGTTGATATGACTCCACCCAGTCCAAATTTTCCGGTTCAATGCTGCCGCAGGCGCTGCATTCAACTCGCGCTTGAGAAAACGTTAGAAAGGTCCGGTGACCGAATGCCGGAAGCTCTTCTACTTCACGCATAGGATAATGATCATAAACTGACAAATATGCCGACCCGTACTTCGAACATACGTTCGGAGTGCCTGGCTCTCGCTCAAGTTCTATCGTCAAAACTACCGGTAACTCATTCATTGATACTTTTTTCGCTTTCCAGACTTGGCTTCCAAGCAAACTGGTGATAAATTCTCTCTCGTGCATTCGAAGACTCCTTACCTTGACTTGGCGGTTTGGATTCGGAGTCTTTATTATCTTATGTTTTAATTGTTTTGCAAATTGGTGTTTTTAAATTTTCTACTCTTGCCCACTAAAACACCGAAAGAGCCTTTTTATAGAAAATTATTGGAAGTAAATCAAAAATGGAAAATGAAAAAATACCAATAGTATCCGTGTGCATTCCAGTTTATAACAATTCTGCTTTTTTAGTTACAGCAATTGAAAGTATATTGAATCAAACGTTCAAAGATTTAGAAATAATTGTGGTAGATGATGGTTCTACCTGCCCAGATGTTAGTAGCATAATTTCATCGTTTGGTAATTCCATAAAAGCACTTAAACAAACAAATAAAGGGCCTGCTGCTGCTAGAAATCTCGGTATTAAGATGGCGCGTGGCAAGTACATAGCTTTTTGCGATAGCGATGATTTATGGTTAGAAAATAAACTTGAGTCTCAATTAAAAATACTTGAAGACACAGCATATTCTTATGTGTTTAGTTCTATGAAATGTTTTGATAATAAAACTGGTGAGATATTAGGTTTAGTACCTAAATCAAAGCCAAAATATGATTTTTTTACGTCTCAATTTATAAGAGGCATAATATGCCCTCCTACTGTAATTATAAAAAGAGAAGTTTTTGACAAAATAGAGTGGTTCGACGAAAATTTGCGTGTTATGGAAGATCTAGAATTTTTTTTGAGACTGGCATTTAATTTTAATGGATATTTTATAACTGAAGCATTAGCACTTGCTCGCAAACATGATTCTAATACGACGCGCAACAGAAAACTTTTCCACGATCCTGAATTAATAATTCATACAAAATGGTATGAAAGTGGAAAACTTAACACATTACAAACAAAACTGGTTAGAAAAAAAATAGCTAAAGCATATTTTGACAAGGCAAATTGGACACAGTACGGGTTCAGCTTAAATAATAAAATAAAAAAAGTATGTCCTGAATATATTGATTTTATGAATCTGGCGTTCAAGTTTCATCCGATGAAATTCAGATATCTACGACGATTAATTATTGCCCATTTACAAAATTTTATATATAACTTGAGAGTACCGAGTTCTTGACCATCAAGAACTCTTTGCGTTGTCAATATAATTTAGCCTGTTTTAAATAATAGTCAACAATCTGTAATGCACACCAATTTGTCAATGGGCGCATTAAAATTAGATATTCATGTTTTTTTATTAATTTGATTTGTTGCTACAGGAATATATCTTTAGCAGATGGTTTTATTTGTTCATTATGTAAATTTTCACAATTGATATTTACAGTTTGAATACGAACCGCAAAAAAAATTGAGATGAAAGTATTTATTTGTGGTGGAACCGGCTATAGAGGCAATACATGCACGAAATACTTATTGGATAATAATCACAAAGTGGCACTCTTTAATTCTCTGGTAAATTGGTCATGTTTCTGACTTTTATCAAACAGAAATCAACGACGCATGTAAAGCGAAAATACAAGGTTTGGCACCAGCAACTGAATGCGTATAAAATCCCCATGAAATCCACCCAAAGAAAAATACTTTAAAATGCAGAACACCAATTTTATGCCTAAACGTTAAAAAAACAACCTACTATGTTACTGAAAAATTGACTTAATAATATATTCAGCCCGTTTTTCATGAGTATGTTCTGCCATACAACGTTTTCTGCCCGCCATGCCTATTTGTCTGGCAGTAACTACATCTCTGGTATATTTCATAGCCAATTCCTTAAACTCATCTTCATTGCGGAATGTTAATAATTCCTTGCCAGGCTCGAACATCTCATCCAATTCCTCCACCCATTCGGTTAGTAAACATGCACCTGACGCCGGCACTATAAAAACCTGCAAACTCATTATTGTCGGAGGATCATTTAGGGGTTCCCGTAAAATATTTACCGAGAGACCAGACGCATTGTAAATTTTAACGACATTTTTCCCGATTATGTCTTTTTTAACCCGATTACATCGCCATAAAACCGGATCATTGCATTCATTCTGGCGGCTCCAACGCCTGCCCCATACGCTGAGTCCTAAATCGGCAATTTCTCTCAACATGTGAACTCTTCGCGGTGTCGGGCGGCCAACAAATGAAATTGCAGATCCGTAATATTTTATTTCATCCTGAGATAAATTAATCGGGGAGTAATAATCTACATCAACTCCGTCAGCCAGATATACCGCGTCAAATTGTTGTTTGCGCAAATCACGCAACGAAATTTTAGATGCAGTAAATAGTATATCAATTTCTTTTATCCATTCCAACTTTTCATAGCATTTCCAGCCCGGACCATCCATATCATATACGGCGATTTTCCCTTTGTAATATTCCCGTATTTTTGAAAAATTAAATTTCAAATTAGCGATAATGAAAAAAGCGATATCCGGTTTAAATTCGGCAATGACTTTTTTCAGTTGCCGGTGGCGAAGTTCATTTTTTACATCTGCCGAATAACACAGGGAAAACCAGTTACTTTCTAATTTTCCATAATCACAAACCATTGCTTCATGGCCAATACGGTTAAATCCGGCAGAGAACTGCGCTAAATGTAACCCCATCCAACCGGTATCATTTCCAATTAAAAGAAATTTCAATTTTTTGTCCTTATGTTTTATGACTAATAACTACCGAAGACAATGATATACGTTTCAACACAATAAAAGCTACTCGCTAAAATCTCAATCTTAGAAAATACACTGTCATCCGGTGAGAGTCAATATGAAACTGCAATACACAACCATGAAGAATCATTTTTTTGCAAAAAAAGATTGGTCAATTGACAAGTTAAACGCACATTTGTCATATTAAACGCACGTTACCTAGAAGAAGTAGTGCGTTAAGTCT
>CAYMSF010000051.1:0-30404 GCA_964392985.1 uncultured Victivallaceae bacterium
GCGGACGCAAACTCCCTTTTTTATTGCCCATTTTAAAGCCATATTTATGGATAATGGTTAATGGTTAATGGTTAATGGTTAATGAAAAATGGAAAGCAATGGAAAGCAATGGAAAATTGAAAGTTGAAAGTTGTTAATTTTAGAACTTTAGAACTTTAACACTTTAGAACTGGTTAATAATTAATGGTTAATTGTGCCGGATTTTTTGAATTTTTATATGTTTAATATTGATATTGTTTTTTTGTCGAGTAAATTAGTAAAGAGTTTTATTTAAATGAACGCATGGTTATAAAGAAGGATAGTGGTTTAAAATGAATAAGACCAATAAGACTGAAAAATTTATATTTAATTATCCTGAAATAAGAGTATTGATTTTCCGTGACGGCGCTGAATATATTGCTCATGCGCTGGAATTTGATTTAGTAGCGTCAGGTAAGAGTGAGTCAGAGTCAAAAAAAAGATTAATTGAAACAATTACAGCACATTTAAGTTTTATTTTTGCCAAGGGCATGTGGGATAATGCATTAAAAGATGCGCCGCAAGAGTTTTTCGAACGCTGGGAGGTTGCCCACAAGAAAGAGATGCTGCAATTAATCGGCGAGATGGTTAAGCGTCCTGTTAGTAATAAGCGATTGAAAGAAAAAGCTGAATCATTTGATTTGAAGCGCTTAAATTTAGTCGCCGGGTGATTTATGCCGTCATTTAATGCGCGCAAAGTTAAGCAAACGCTTAAAAAGCATGATAAGCGTTTTGAGTTTTTTACTGGCGGAAAACATCAGTGTATAATCTATCATCCAGATATTAATGGACACAAGGCGAGTTGTCCTCTTCCCGAACATCCTGGCGATGTTTCCAAGTATGTGCTTCAATCTATCGTTCGCAGATTTAATCTTCCATTAGATTTTTTCAAATAATTCCGCATCCGGCGGATAAATCCTCCAAAGGCGGATAAATCCTCCACGGGCAGATAAACCCGCCGGGATAATAAAACGCTGAACTGTAATGTAAAAGATGGCCGCAAAACCCATGTCGCAATCCATGTAAAAATTTTAACCTTATAGCGTATTATTATTAATATCCTTTGTATAGTCGCTTAAAGCGGTTAGATTATGGTATCACTACAATGAGGATATCATGAAGCTTCACCTGTTCTTTGCCGTAATTTTTATGTTTGCCGCGATGTCGCTCATGGCTGACGGCAGGCAGTATGTTGTCGCCACCTGGAATATGAAATGGCTGGGTGGCAGCGTCGGCGCACTGGACGATACAAACAACGCTTACCGTTACGTCAAGGAGATTCTTGATTCCAAAGCCACTATTTTCGCATTGCAGGAGATAACGCCATCGCATTCTGAAAACGGCGTTGCAAAATGTCACTATCTTGACCTTATCCTCGCCGGCTTAAAGAAAACCCATCACAAATGGGCATGTTTTGTCGATCTCAAAAATGAATCGCAGCGTCTGGGATTTATTTATGACAGCAGTAAATGGACATTGCTTGAAGCAAAAAGCATTTCGCCCGGCAATGCGTTCGGCGGCAGAATGCGAAAACCGTTACTGGCACTGTTTCAGGCTAATGATAATTCCTGTTTCAGAATCAATATCATTAATATTCACTTAAAAGCCTTCCCGGACGGGGTCGAAAACAGAAAAAATCAGTTTGCACAACTTGCGGAATGGCTGAAAAAAAACCGCACTGAATCATATACCATTATCTGCGGCGATACCAACATCTACAACGAGGAAACAAATCCGGCATCACCGCTTGAAAGCGCGGGATTTACTGAAGCCGGAGGTGATGAGAATACTGCTATTTACAATAATGTTCTAAGCCAGCGTTTTGATCGTTTTTATCTCAACCGGATGGTAATGGAGCAAATTAAAGCATCCAAGGCTGGCAATACGGTTGACTCCAAACAGGAGTCGGCAAATGGCAAGTTTAAAGAATATGCGGAAACGGTTTCAGATCACTTCCCGGTTACGCTGACGATTATTGTCAATTAGTTAAGACTCTGCCGCCGATCTATCATGGCGACTTCAAATGGAAATATCAACAATTCATTCAAAAGATTAAGCATATATCCGCGTTGCCGGTTGTTTTTTTGCAACTTTTTTCAAAATTTAATCTGGCAGAGAATAGACTTTGATGATACATTTTCGCCGGGTATATATGGACAATACTTATAAATTTCAAGCCGTCATATTTTAACCCTGGCTCAGATTAACTCATAAAAAGGCGCAAAATGAAACATACAACTTATCCTTATCTCAACTATGAGGCTTTGACAAATATTCTTCATGACCTTGCCAGCACCCACCGGCAGCAAATGAAACTTTATTCCATCGGGAAATCGGCGGAAAACCGCGACATCTGGGTGGCAGAAATCAGTAATCCGGATATTCCCCCGGACGAAAAACCGGCTTTTCTGGTGCATGGTAACATTCATGCGCCTGAGGTCGCCGGATGTTGCGCCAGCGTATATCTCATTAAACATCTGCTCTCTCCCCGCAGTCAGAAGGAGGCAGTAAAAACGGTTCTCGACCGTATGACTTACTACATCATACCATGCATTAACCCCGACGGGGCGGAAAAATTTCTTTCCACGCCGCAACGCGACATCAGGAGTTACCCTCGCCCGGTTTTACCGGAAAATATGATCAATGCCATCATCCCGGAAGATATCAATGGCGATGGACTTATTCTTCAAATGCGCGTTGAGCATGAGGATGGGGACATGCGGCCTTCAGACATTGATTCACGTCTTCTGGTCAAACGCAAACCTTGCGACACCAATGGACCGTTCTATCACGTATATCTTGAGGGAACAGTGGTGAATTGCGATGGCGGAAAACCGCATACTGAATATCCCCAATACGATCTTAACCGCGATTTTTCCGCCGGCTGGGCGGCGGCATATCAGAATGAAGGCGCGGGAGAATACGCTTTTTCACGACCCGAGACAAGGGCACTGGCAGATTTTGTTGAATCTCATCACAATATATGTTTTGGACTGGGCTATCATTGCGGTCCGGCCGGAGTGTTGGGGTATCATGGCACAGATGAGTTAACTAATCTGAAGTCCGGCGATCAGGCGCTGCTGGAAGATATCGGCAAAATGGGTGAACGCCTGACGGGTTTGCCGTTGTTTCCTCGCGGGCGCTATCTGAACGACCCGCCGCGAAAATTCAAACCATACGGGGAATTTAAAGAATGGGGTTATGAGATGCATGGCTGGATAGTCTTTAACATCGAATTGGGGATGCATCTCAACAATGCGGGATATTCAACCCGGGATATTTTCTGGGGAGACTCTTACCTGTGGCATGATGCTGAACACAAGGTGTTTGACTGGATTAAAAAAACCGGAGATAAAACTCAATTTGTTGATTGGATGCCTTTTGAGCACCCGCAACTGGGAAAGGTTGAACTTGGAGGATGGCATCCCCTTTCCGCGGTAAACCCGTTACCGTCACGACTTGAAAAGATTATCACCGGTACCACCAATTTTATTTTGGCTCAGAGTGCCATGGCCCCGAATCTCTCTATCAAACAACTTGAAATTAAAAAACTTGCGCCAAATCTTTTCCATCTCTCGGCGGAGATTTACAATGCCGGCTCCCTTGCCACCAATATTACCGCACAGGGACTGGTAAATCAGCGCTCCCGCCCGATTCTGTTAGAACTTTTACTCCCTGCCGGAGCAAAACTAAAACTCGGCAAAGCCAGACAATTTATAGGTAATCTCGCCGGCCATCAAACGTCACCGCGGTTTGAATGGCTCATTGAAGGAAACGGGAAGGCAACCATTCGCACATCCTGTCCCAGAGCCGGAACCGATGTTAAAACCGTCAATTTAAGCAAAAGAGGTAAAGTATCGTGAAGACAAATTCAGTAAATTCAAGTGGCACCGGCAGGACCAGACGCATCATATGGAATAATGATGGCGATGATATGCGAATGGTCGCGTTCGGCGTCGATAAGCTTTGGAATCCACGCCAGGGTTCAACCCTGCCGGAACGCTTTACTTCAGTCAAGGAGTTCCTTGATTTGCGAATGTCAGCGTTGCGGGACACTCCGGTAGATACGATTTCCTACTGCGGTGTTTTCACCTGGCCGGTGTGGGATTTGCCGCGTGAACGGATTGCCGTCCTCGGCGCGGATCCGTTACAGCCGGTCATTGATTTCGCCCATCAGAACGGCAAGGATTTTTTCTTCAATATCCGCATGAACGATTGCCACACATCCGGTCCTTTCTGGCAGGGACCGGTGTGGTGGGAACCATTCCGGCTGAATAACCGGGATTGCCTTCAGTCAAGGATCAGCGATGAAGAATGGGAACAGGTTTATCTGCCCTGGATACACGAAAAATCAAACGTCTATCCGCTAAAAAATATTCTGGAACGCCGCGGTTCAGATAACCGGGATATACAGTCGTGGGCGACCTATGATTACGCCCAGAGCAAAGTACGCGATTATTTTCTCGGCTTGATTCAGGAAGCCTGCGAACGTTACGACCTTGATGGAATTGACCTGGATTGGTTGCGAGCCCCATATTTTTTCCAGTTTGGAGAGGAGCGGCGGCATGTTCCTGTGATGAATGACTTTGTGCGTCGTGCGGCACAAATTGTCAGAAACGCCGGTAAAAAACGGGGAAGACCGATTCTTCTCTGTATGCGGGTGCCTGATTCGCCATCACGAGCGCTTGAGCTTGGTTTGGATGTCACACACTGGATTTCAGAAAAATGGCTTGACCTGCTTGTGGCAGGAAATGGACTTGCAGTCTTTTCCGCGCCGTTGCTGCCGTGGCAGCGTCTCTGCCGGCCACAGGGTATTCCAGTTTACGCGTGTATCACCAGAAGTGCTCCGTCACTAGGCGAGCCTTCCGCCGTTCTCGGCGCCTGCCAGCGGATGTGGCGGCACCGGGCGGATGGACTCTATTTTTTCAACCATTTCATTCCTGAAGAATACGCAACCATCACGCAGGGTTCAGATACAAAAATTATCCGCGGCATGACAAAAAGCTATGCCCTTGACACGCAGCACACGGCTTTTGAGAACGCAACCGTAATCGAAGGACCGGTACCGATGGTATTTTCCGGCTGCACTGGTGACGCAACCGCAAAACTGACCATCGAAATACCTGAGTCTTTGAACAAGGTAAAAGCGATGCGACTGCAAATAAAATGGCGCGGTACATATCGCGGGGAAGATTCACACTGGTTTTTAAACGGGAAACAGCTTAAAGATCCGGAATGCCGGAATAATGTTATTGTTGAATATGATGCTCACGGACTAAAAACCGGGCTGAATCAATTATGCCTGGAAATTTCATCGAAACGGTTAATGGAACAAAGCGAAACAGTGCTTGAGTCGGTTGCGATACGCATTGAACGTAAGTGAGGCGACGGCGATTATTGAGTCTTCCGTCAAGTTACTGCACGGAATGACGCCACCTGCACGGCGACAGGCCAAAACGGGTTTTGAACAGTCGTGCAAAATATCGCGGATCTGCATATCCGGCACAATAAGCGGCATTCTTAACCGCTTCACCTGCCTCAATCATTTTGATAGCCAAACGCAGTCGCTGCAACTCCAGGTATGCCGATGGCGACATGCCGATCCGCTGCTTGAATATTCTGGCAAATGCTGACCGGTTCACGCCGAGACGCTCCGAAAGAGTATTGACATTCAGATACGGGTCGGAATATTCCGCGTCAATAATCGCGAGCGCCTGAGTAATTACCGAATTATCCTGCGGCAGTTTGAAACTTGACGCACCGGCGGCGCGAGTGAGCAATTCGTAAGCCATAGATTCCGCCTGATAGATACTGTACGGCAGTAATACCCGAATTGCCTCAAGTAATTGATTATGCAATTCCTTCGGGCATTTGCCGGCGGGAAACGGTTCATAAAACTTGATGCCCAGCAACGCTAAAGTCTGGTATGCCAGCGGACCGTCAAGCGTAAACCAGCGGAATTCACCCACCGAAGGCTCTGCCGCCGGTCCCATGGTACTGTCTAATGGAAAGACCAGCAGTTCATCCGGCAGCGTCTGAAAAAGCCTGCCATCAACCTTATATTTGATTATCCCGGCAATCCCCCAATAAATATTTATCCGGTCAACTGTACCAACACCATGCCGCCAGCTTGCGTCGGCTGAAAGCCATCCGGCGGAACGGACATTCAGCGGCAGCCGGGTTTCTGGCGGCGCAACCGGACGGGTATATCTCTGAAATTTAATCATAAGCTTGCCATTAATGTAACAAAAATCCACTATTTATCACAATATTTTCCATTGTGAATTTAAATATTGCTATTATTATAATATATGGATATATCAAAAATCCAAATATTAAAGGTGATAAAATGCTGAAACCGTATCTGGAAGATCTGGAAAGCAGGATAAATCCTGCGGTTGAAGACAATGTCTATGCGCAATGGAAGCGGTTCTGGAACCGGTCAATTACGGAAGAGGTATTTGTCCCCGTCCGTCCGGCATCGCCATCAACCCTGACCTGGCCGAAAATCAATGTCAATGACGCGATTGAAGATAAAAGTTTCGAGTTGATGTTGTTGCAACAACTCTGCAGTGTCAATGATGTACTCTCAGGTACAAACGGCGGGATAACGCAAATACGTGCCAATTACGGTTCGAACATCATGCCGTCGCTATTCGGCGTGGAAGTTGTAATGATGGAGCATGCATTGAATACCCTTCCCGGTTCACGTCCGCTGCCGGGCGGGCCGGAAAAGATTGAACGCCTGCTCCAAAATGGCGTTCCGGATATTCGTTCCGGCCAGGGCGCGGTAGTGTTTGACTGTGGACAATTTTTTCAGGAAACGCTGAAGGATTATCCCAAACTGGCAAAATACTGCCGGATATTCCATCCGGATCTGCAAGGACCATTTGACATTTGCGAGGTAGTATGGGGCAGTGATATTTTTCTCGCCTTATATGATACGCCGGAATTGGTACAGCAGTTCATGAGTCTGATTACCGACACTTATATTGCGTTCATTGACGAATGGTTCAAGCTGATTCCGCCGGCGGAAAATTTCAACACTCATTATGGCTGGATGCATCGTGGCAAAATCCGGTTGAGTCTTGATTCCTGCATGAATCTATCACCAGATAATTATTCGGAATTTGTGAAAAAGTATGATGCCATACTGTTAAACCGTTATGGCGGCATAGTGCATTCATGCGGGAAAGTTGACCATTTTGTGCCGTTATTAGCGGATATTCAAGGATATTACGGCTTCAATCTATCCCAGCCGGCATACAATGATATGGAATATATCTATCAGAATACGGTTGACAAAAATATTCCAATTCTCTCGCTCCATCCGGATACCGTGAAACTGGCATTAAGTCAAGGACGCAAATTCCATGGCCTGGTTCATGTCAACTGACATTAGTTGATGCCGGAGGCATCAAACGTTTATAGCTAACGGCACATATTATTGTTCGACCCCGAATTGGGGTCGCAGAGGATTTGGGTTTGACAATTCTATAAACGTGTTATTCCGCCTCCGGCGGATAAATCCTCCACGGGCGGATAAACCCGTCGGGATAATAAAAAGTAGAACTGAAGGACGCAAGACACTCGTCCCGCGCCTAGGGGATTGCAATCTTTTGATTTTGGATTCGCACTCTTCAAGACTTTCGATACCTTGGTATCGGCACAGAATACGAATTAATTCTCAAAATCTTCGCAATCTATTTTAAAATTCAACCTTATAGAGTATAATATTGAAGTAGCCGGTCATCATTTAAACAACAATCAACCAGAGCAGATGCGGAATATTTATTACAAATTGATTATTTTTGCCTTGATGATACTTTCCCTGCAAGGATACGGGCAGAATCAAAAGTTCGTGGAATTGGAATCACCGGAAACCAGTTCCGGCTATCTGGCCTATCTGCTGATTAATGAAGTTCCATTCCCGGGCGAATACAGTTATGTCAGCGTGGCAGACAGCAAAGCGGCGATGATGCAAATACTGTGGGTTATTCATTGCCGTATGTCAATTATTCCCAAAGGCTATGCTCAGGAATATCTGGCGAACACAAAATCAAAGAATGTCATGGATATTATCAGCGCCGACGGTCAATGTGAAGGATTTTCCAAGGATGAAAACGGTAAGCCGGTATTTGAACCGAGAGTGGAAGAGCGGATTAAATATCTGACTGCCATTGCCAACAAAGGCAGTAAACCGGGAAAATTCGCCGAACTTTTGAATTATGCCAAAATGATTGCCAGAAACTATGTCCGGAATGAACTGCCGGGAAAAGATTATTACGCCAGGCTCAAATACATCAATAAAGAACCGGTCACCGGCCGGGCATATTCCTGGATGACCAATAAAGATTATTTCCATCCCGGTGGAAATTTTATTTCCATACCCGATTCAATGAACGGAGCGTTGGGCGGTAACCGTTTTTACACTTTAAAAAAGAAAGATTGAAAAATGATTAAACTGTTTTTTTCGATGCTGATTTTGTGCATGACATTATTGATGACGAATGTTAGGGGAGCTGAAGCGGAAAACAACGCGGCAATAAAGGAGTTATCCGACAAGACCTTCCTTAATGAAGTTGTCCGGTACTTGTATCGCTGGTATCTGAACGAGGCGGAAGTGGAAAAAAGCGCTGCGGCGGAAGATATGACGTTTGAAATCCGCAAATTGAATCCGAAACTCGATGATAATGACAAGAGTATTTTTGCCGAAATAAGAATCCCGTTATGGGAAGTCGTATTAAAACTTAAAAAAGCCGATTATGTGATTGAGGAAATAAATAAACCGGTAAAAAGCAACGGATTTAAAGTGGTGAATGTGGAAAAAACCGGCAATGAAACTTATGACAAAAACGGGATTACTACTATATCTGTAAGCATCAAAGAGATTCGTGAGTATCTCTTCAAGACGCGGTTTCAGTCAGATTTTCCGGATGGAGCGCTTTTCAAACGCGCCAGAGAGGCGTTGCGGAAGGAATTTGATATGGAAAAAATGAAGAAAGCGCAAAACGAAGCCGGGATAGATGAAAATGTTATCTACTTTGCTCCAATCTCTCCGGTAAGCAATGAAATCTGGATCTATTGGGAAACCCAGAAACTCATGCTGAAATTTTCTTCCGATATCGATATTAAAAATCCACTGGTATGGGAAAATGAAAAATTGTTTGTACATACCTATGACTTGTTGACTCAAACCGTCGTTTCGCTGGCGGAAACAAACGGCAGCAACCGGTATATGACCAGGAATCAAATCGGCAGAGTACTGTTCAATTGCATGGTTTTCGGTCAACGCGTTGCCATCAAACGTAATGCAAAATGAAAGATATCACCATACCACCGGGTCATAACTTTGAGAAAGCGGAATTTTGCTGAACAGGCGGTGGTTAATGGAAAGTTGAAAATTGAAAGTTGAAAGTTGTTAACTTTAGAACTTTAGAACTTTAGAACTGGTTAATGGTTAATGGATGCCGGAGGCATCAAACGTTTATAGCTCACGGTACATATTATTGTTCGACCCAGAATTGGGGTCGCAGAGGATTTTGGTTTGACGATTCTATAAACGTGTTATCCCGTCGGGATAATAAAAAGTCGAGCTGAAATAAGATAAATACGGACGCAAGACACTCGTCTATTTTAAAATTTCATCCTTATAGAGTATAAATAAGCGCTGACGGACAAATAATAACTTTTTAGTTTACTGTTCTGCAATGATACATTGAAATTTACGACTGTGGCAGTAGATTTTTCACTTTGATATTCATAACCGGAATAAACAATGGAAATTGCGGAAAAACTTACACCGGAACAGCGGACTAAAGCGAAACGTAACGCGATAAAATCGTCATGTCCGGGTTCTCTGGCCTCGGTGATGATTCAGGACAGCGCTATCATCATTCTATTTGCCACTATTCTTGGCGCCGGTGATATGTTGTCCATGGTCACAACGTCAACACAAGGGATTGCCAATTGTCTGCTGCTCATTCCGGCGGCTTATTTTTGCGGAAAATTCGGCTATAAAAAAACGATTATGAACTGGAGCGCGATTGGCACAGTCATGGTTATGCTGCTGGCCGCCTCCCCCTGGTTTGCCGGATATGCCAAACCGGTAATGCTGATTTCAATTATTATGTTTTCCATCACCATGACGGTCTATTCCGCGGGCTGGTTTCCGATGCTGGACGGTTTTCTCATCAAATCCGACCGCAGTGATTTTTTCGGCGTGATGCGTTTCAGCTGGCAGACCTTTGCGGTATTATTCTGTTTTATCTGCGGCATCATCATCGGCAAAAATCCGGAAGTATGGATTTTGCAAATCATTATTTTCATTGCCGCGCTCGGTCAGATCGGCAGAGTTTATTACATCAGCAAAATTCCGGATGAACATCAGGAAAAAGAAAGCATCAAGTTCACGGCGGGCATTTCTGAAGCGATTGCCAATAAATCGCTGGCTGGATTCTCCGTCTATATCTGCTGTCTATATCTGGCGGCATATTCCACGCCGCCGCTCACATTTATCTACATCAAAAAATATCTGCTGGTCGCCGATAACGTTATCGTTATTATCTCATCAGTTGCGCTCGTCGGAACACTGCTCGGCTTTCTTACCGCCGGCAAAATCATTGATAAAATCGGTATTAAACGAATGCTGCTGACCATTCATTTTTTCTTTGCGATTGTCAATTTGATGCTGTTTTTCATTGGAACGTACTCGGTATTCAATTTGATTCTGATTACCGTTCTCCTGATGGCGTACGGCTTTGCGGCGGCGTGCTCTTCAATCGCGATTTCTACAGAAATGATGGAACTGGCCTCACCGAATAACAAAGCCATGTCGATGGCGTTCTGCGGCAGTTGCCTTTCCGCCGGCACCGGCGGTTCGCGTCTGCTGGCATCACTGGTACTGGGTTCAGGTTTACTGGCACCGCAATGGTTTATCGGTTCGATGAAAATATCGCATTATCAGACCTTATTTCTAATCTATGGTTGCGCCATTATGTTCGTCTGCTTGTTGCTGGTGCTGGTTCCGGCAATATTCCCGAAAGGCAATTACCGCTACATGCCCGAGGGTTGACAAAAAAAGATAAAATAATGCATTTGAACGTTTGCATTGACATTTACAGTTGATTAGATTAACCGACAGGAATACTGTTGCTTATGGGAATGAATTTACTACCCCAATGCATGATTTGTATTAATTGATTTAACATTTATCAGGAGACAAAAACACTAAATAGCTGAAATTTAAAATTTTGTAGAAGTCATTTTATTGACTTTCGACACGTTCTTATCTGAAAAACCGCCAAGTTTATAACAAGTAAACGATGTTGAAAGTTCGCCCTTTTGGGCGTTCTTTCGCATTACTTGTTGGGTGCTTGGCGGTACCTCAGATAGGGTGTGACTGAGCGCCCATTCTTTTTTTACACAGGCGAATCAGTCAGCAAGGATAGCAATCAAGTGTTTTAGGCATTGAAATATAAAACAAAAAATCCAAGGAATAGAATGCAATCAGACGTAACTAATGTTGTTTTGAAGTCACCCCAAAAAAATGTAATTCTGGGACTTTTGATCGCATGTGTAGCATTCGGAGTCGCATATTTGTTGTGGTCAAATCTAGGTACGGGTGGTGGCGGTAAGGTAAAACCTGACCCGTTATTGCCGTATTTGGGACTTGATAAAAAATGGAAGCCATCAGAGTTTAATGATTTCACCTCAAATCTAAATCAAGACCGCAGAAACTCTCTAAAAAAAGCGCTTAAAATTGATGCCAATATTTACAGATCCCAAGAAGAGGAAATAACGGCCATTCGCAAACAGTTTCTTTGGGCATGTTCTCACTGGGGTCCCTATATATTCAGAAACGAAAATCAAGTACAGTATCATGAGGTTGTACAATGGACAGCCACAAAACTAAAGGTTGACAAAAAGTTGATTGCAACGATGAATACGTTTCAATTGGAGCATAAAATACTTGAGTCCATCTTTGCCTCTATGTGGGACAAACTCACTCCAGAACAACGTTTAAAAATCCTGAAAGACATGGATAAAAACAATACTCTTGACCGGGTAGGGATTGCGTCTATGTCTGGTGCAGGGGCTATTGCGGCCCTTTCAACAACTGTTTATTTAAGCGGTTTTGCATTCTATACTACTATGAGTTCTGTAATTGCAGCAATCGGTGGTTTCTTTGGAGTAACTTTGCCTTTTTCGGCTTATCTGACATCCTCAGTCACCGTTGCACTATTGTCAGGACCAGTGGGTTGGGGTATTGCTGCAGTTGCGGCGGCAGGCGGTTGTTGGTTAATTGGTGGAGCAGACATTCAAACAACCTCTGCATTTATTATCCAGATCCATTATACTAAAATGGAAGCATTAAGTCTTTCAAAAGAACCTTTCCCTGTGTTTTAAAAGGATTGCACTTAAGAATTCTGTAAAAAAATATTATAGTTCTTCATCAAGCATAAAAAAAAGAGAACAGTAACAAATGCGTAAATTCATATTGTTGTGTCTCGTTGTATCAGGATTAATCTTGACGGTTTCTTTTGAAACAATAGCACGGTCAGAAGAAAAGGAATTTTCTACCAATTTTAACATGCCAGTTTTATTGGTTTCTAAAGGTGAAGGCAGATGTGAGAAAATTTCAATAAAAATTTCCAGAACGAAAACAGATGCTCCGTTGCGGGTTTCTATTTCTGATGATACGCCTACCGGAAGCGGGCCGGCAATAAGAGCCAGTACCTGGATTGCCGCCATGACTGCCGCAATGTATCGCAACGACACGATGAATGGAGTCAGAATAGAAATTGATTTTTCCGGATTTGTTGATGGACCAAGTGCCGGCGGCATGATGTGTCTTTCGATTCTTTCAGCTTTAGATGGTCGCAAAATTCCATCTGACTTTGCTATGACTGGAACTATTATGCCGGACGGAACGATTGATTTAGTCGGAGGCGTAGCTCTTAAAATGAGGGGGGCAGCAAAAGCTGGAATTAAAAAGATGTGTATTCCATCGTTTTTGCGGATTGAAAAACAAAACGATGGCAATGACATTGATTTAGTCAGAGAAGCTGAAAATCTTGGAATGAAACTTATTCTGGTTGATAATATTGAAACCGCCTATGCTGCTATGCACGATTTACCGATCAAGACGGCGTCCACTATTTCAGAAAAAGAAATTTGTGCATTTCCGAAAGAGTCTGAAGATTTCTTTAAAACAAAATATAAAGAATTTAAAAAATCAAGAGATGAAAAGTGGCAACGCATTCCTAAAGATGATCAATCTGCCATTATGGCTAGTCCAGATTTTATTGATCTATTTGATTCAAGATCAGCAGTTAAAGCTTTTGAAGCAGGACAGATGGCCTACGCACTTGACAAAATATCATTGTCCGACGCTATGCTTGCTGCTCGAGAAAAAAATGTTGATTTTGTTGAATCGCTTTACCAAAAATATCCGGCATTAGCAAAAAAAATTGGAATGTTTAATAAAATATCTTACCGAAAAAGCATTTTAGCATTAATAGATATGAATGACAGGGATTTTAAAAACTCGTTCCTGCTCAACCAGGCGAATATCTACTCCCCTGATGTGTCAGAAATGAAAAATATTTCCGCTCAG
The DNA here is from genome assembly GCA_964392985.1 of uncultured Victivallaceae bacterium. Classification (GTDB taxonomy): domain Bacteria; phylum Verrucomicrobiota; class Lentisphaeria; order Victivallales; family Victivallaceae; genus CAYMSF01. The sequence goes on from CAYMSF010000051.1 coordinate 13,637, forward strand.
TTGATAAATGTTGAAATGAATACAGAGTTTATTGGTGCTTATGTTTATTCGCGCAAACATTTAGAAGATTTTGAAAATAACGTTAAAGATGCAGATAAAGATAAACTTAAAGCTATATTTAATACACTGATTTATCAGAGGCTTATGCTGTTGTTATTTCCAATATGGGCTGAAATTAATGGTAAGTTACGGCAGGAACTTAGTACCACCATACCACAAATTGCCAGTACCCGTGCCGTTTATGATACCGAAAATATGTTTTATTGCGCATGGGTTGCAACTGATAATTCTATTGAGACAGACGTAATAACTCCGAAGGCTCAGCAGTATGAATTAGACCCTAAAAAACTCAGAGAATATTTTAATTGCAAAGATATGCAATGGGATATGTATCATTATTCATCAAGAAAAGCGAAACAAATGCATAACGCTATCCCAGCAAATTCCGATTACCATGCAACGGCATCTATGCATATGCAGATTAATATGTTAGTTCGCGCATGCGCTCTTTTTGTAAAGTGGAATATTCTGGATACAAATAATACATCTGAAAATAAACTAAAATATAGCAATTCAGTTGTTCTTGCCTACCTTATAAGAACGGCAAGATCTCAGGCTTTGAATAATATTGCACTGTGTAAAGAGAGAAAAATACCTTGCATCTCGCCTCTAATAGATTTTGAGTCAGCAGAAATGGATCGAGATGATGCCGATTTCGACAAAGTCGATGATGTTCTTGTAAAATATTGGTTGGCTTCCTTGAATGCAAAAGCTTTAGTAATGGCTTTTGGAAATGATTAAAGTAAATTTAGAATATGTGATGGTCAGAATGTCTTGCCGACTGGTTAGTCATAATGTATATGGATTATTAAGATACAAAAAGGACATAAGTAAAACTAACTTTTAGATAATGCTCCGAATTATTGCGAGCACTTTTAAAAATCGCGGTAAATGGCATCGAAGCTTTCTTGATAAAAGTATTGTCATTGAAATTTTACAACCAAATTTATACGAGAGAAGATGAATGAAATTAAATAAAAATCAGATGTTTGTGATCATTTTGATGGTTTGTATTTGCCCGCATTATAGCTTCGGCGGAGCGGGGACTGGGATATCCAAAGTTTATAAAAGAGGAACCGTCGATAGCAGTGAAGAATCTTTAAGGATATTTGCTTCTGACTCGCGGGGAATAAAACAAAAAAATTCGGCCAAAGATTCCAAAACCTCAGATGAAGCGATAGCGCTATACAACAAAGGGGTGTGTTATTATAATGGTGAAGGCGTTGAAAAAAATGTAAACGAAGCGGTTAAATATTGGCAGAAAGCTGCAGAACAGGGAAATGCTAATGCACAGTACCACCTGGGTTTATGTTTTGACAATGGCGAAAGTGTTGAAAAAAATGTAAACGAAGCAGTAAAATGGTTTAATAAAGCTGCGGAACAGGGGAATGCAGATGCACAATATTCTCTTGGTCTGTGTTATGTACTCGGCGATGGCGCTACAAAAGATACAACCGAAGCAGCTAAATGGTTTAATAAAGCTGCGGAACAAGGACACGCTAGGGCACAGTATTTCCTTGCCGCAAGTTATAAATTTGGCGATGGCGTCACCAAAGATATCAACAAGGCAGTGGAATGGTATACAAAGTCGGCAGAACAGGGCGATGCAGATGCACAGTATAATCTTGCCGTATGTTATCAATTTGGCAATGGAGTCACCAAGGATATCAACAAAGCGGTGGAATTGTACACCGAGTCGGCAGAAAAGGGGAATGCAGATGCTCAGTATAATCTTGCCGTATGTTATCAATTTGGCGATGGCGTCACCAAGGATATCAACAAAGCGGTGGAATTGTACACCGGGTCGGCAGAAAAGGGGAATGCAGATGCTCAGTACAATCTTGCCGTATGTTATAAATTTGGCAACGGCGTCACCAAAGATATCAACAAGGCTGTGGAATTATACACCAAGTCAGCAGAACAGGGCGATGCCCAAGCGCAATTTGCACTGGGGGAATGCTATGATTTCGGCACAGTGGTGACCAAGGACAATAACGAAGCAGTTAAATGGTATAGTAAAGCCGCTGAACAAGGATACGCTGATGCACAGTATAATCTCGGTTGTTGTTATGAATTTGGCAATGGCATCACAAAAGATATCAACAAAGCCGTTGAATTGTACACCAAGTCAGCAGAACAGGGATATGCATATGCACAGTATAATCTCGGCGTATGTTATTACAATGGCAACGGGGTAATCAAAGACAATAACGAAGCGGTTAAATGGTATAGTAAAGCTGCCGAACAAGGAAATGCTAATGCACAGACATATTTGGGTTTATGTTATGACAATGGAGAAGGTGTTGAAAAAAATGTAAACGAAGCAGTAAAATGGTATAAGAAAGCTACCGAACAGGGACAGGTTGAGGCTCAGTACAATCTCGGCGCATGTTATTACAATGGCAACGGGGTAACCAAAGACAATAACGAAGCGGTCAAATATTGGAAAAAGGCAGCGGAAAATGGCAATGCAGATGCTCAGTATATGCTTGCCGTATGTTATTATAACGGCTACGGGGTGACAGAAGACAAAACAGAGGCAGTTAAATGGTTTAAAGCGTCAAGCGGCCAGGGAAATAGTGATGCACAAGAGTTTCTAAATAAAATAGGGAAGTAACTTTAAAAATCACATGGTGATTTGAATAGCTAAACAGTGAGAAAATTTGAGTTGTTGAAGGAATGTGATAGGGATGAAAAATGAGCAACAATAGCAATCCGCGTGACAGATGATTTTTTGCCACCAAGATGTTCATAGCAATCACATTCATCAAGAATGAATATTGTAGTACTATAAGCAGGAAAATGTCGATTTACAATAAAGAGTTAAAAGATTGGTAAAATGATGGAAGGAGGCTCATGCCATAAAACAACTGGTTTTACTATTTTTTTAAATTAATCGGATCATAAATTAATTTTATGACAAGTGAAATGTTTTTATTGGTAAAATGCAATATATAGTGCAATAAACGTTACGTTAAACACAAAAAAGGAGCATAAAATGCCAATATTTGTTTGGATCGCTATTGCTTTTGCTATAGTTCTTATTGGTGCGACTCCCGCAATAATCGGTACTGGAGTAGTCAAGGCCGCCGCGGCAGTCCATGAAACGGCTAACAGTCCCATCGGTTATGTGGTTACTGCTGGTTTTATCGCTATTATTGGAATTGCAGTATGGAATAAAACACGTAATAAAAATAACAACGACAAAAAATGAATACGATAAGAATAATTTTAGTTTCGGTTTTTATCGGTATAACCGTTTGTTGTCTATCCGGGTGTGATGGTAATGGAAAAAGAGAGAAAGAAAATCAAACAGCTAAAGAGCAGGCCATAAAAGATAACCAAAAAAAAATCGAGGCTGCAAGGCTTAAAAAAATCGACCGGCTGCGCATTGAGATTGGCGGACAATTGTACGTATTAGCATTCATCTATGCTGGAATAACATTACTTGGTCCGACCATTTTAGAAAAAACCCGTAAAATAGTCACAAAACAGTTTAAAATATCAAAAGATAATCAAATTGTCCTGGCTGTGAGTTTATATTCTCTCATAGTAATGGTGGCAATATTTTTTGCTTTTAACAATCCCAACTTAATACCAGTGCAACAAGGCGTTTTAATTCTTCTGGCAGCGTCTTGTTATCCATTTTTAGCCCATATTATTCCCAGCATTAAAACCGAGGATAAGGTTAGAATGAAAGCGGCCCTGACCCAGATAAAATCACTTTTTTTTATAATCGTTGTTTTTTATATAATTTTTCGATTTATTAGCCCAGAGGGGTTTGGTCAAATAATGTTAGGATAATCGACGAACTGCTTACAGTAACCAATTCTTAGTCAGAATTGAAAAAATTGATAGCTTTATGAAAAGAGCATCCCGAGTTCAGGCGTAGAGAGTATGCCGGGGATTTTATAAAAAGGTTAGAGGAAAACTATGGAACTTACACGTTTGCGTGCAACGACTCGGAAACTTGTAACTATTTGGGGAAAATAATTGTAACTTGGTCAGACGACAACGACCATAAAAGGGAGAAAGAAAATTAAAATGTCAAACAACGAAGGTCGCGCTACGGGTAAAGGTGCAGGGGGGAAAGTATTCCCGTTGTGGCTATTCCAGTGCTACGGTGCACCCTGGTGGTATGGTCATTTGTCTATTCTACTGGCGTTGTTGCTGGGACTACTGTGGTCGCTAATCCGTTCTGGCATCTAAAAGAAAGATCATAATGAGTTCAATACCACCATACAATAATGGTCATAATGGGGAGAGAGGCATAACGACTGACGTAAATACATCAAAAGGGAAGGCGACACCCCCTGATATTGCTAAATGGCGTTTTGTTTTAGCGTTTTGCGTGGCGCTGGCGGCAGATACTCTCGGCATACCGTGCGGGGAGTATTTTGTGGTTATTTTTGATGTTGTTGTTGCCCTGGTACTTATTGTAATTTTAGGATTTAATTGGATGATTATTCCAGCGTTGCTGATTGAGTGCGTTCCTGGTTTGGGACTTTTTCCAAGTTGGGTTATGGCTGTTCTGGCAATAACCGGATGGAAAGCTATAAAACGAAACTGAAAAATCAAGGCAGTAAAAAATAGTATGAACTATATCCCGCGTTGTTAAGATATTTTGGCGCCGGTGCACTAAATGTAAACTATCGTTACAGTAGCTTATAAAAAGGCAAGAATTAAGATGCCAAACTCTTTATAGAAAGAAGAAAATGAAAGTATTTGCAGTATTACTCAGCATCCTGTTGTCACTCGCCGCTATCACTAACGCCAGAGCTACGGCTCAGAAACCTGAACTCCTGGATTATAACGGTAAACGCGTTTATATGTTCGAAGAACCTCTATGGTCGTATCAAGAGGCTATAGAAAAGCTCAATACGTCAAAAATAATGAGTACGGCATGCTGGCGTGGATATATTGGGGAATGGAAGATCAAAAATAATAAGTTATTTTTGCTTAGAATCAATACTGGTGGTGGAGCGATTCCGTTGAATAAGTTATTCAATGTTAAACCAGAGCCATGGTACATCGGGTTGTTCAATAAATGCAAAGATATTTGCGGTATATCAAGTCCTGTTTTCGCATCATGGTACAGCGGGGTTATTCGTGTGCCGCAGGGTAAGTTATTGCAATACGTCCACATGGGCTACGAATCAATTTACGAATCAGATTTGCTGTTGTTTTTGTCAAAAGGTGTTTTGGTGGGGCAGATTACTATTGATAATAAAAAAACAATCGAAACCAACCTTAAGTCCTTTAATGACGCGAAAGAAAAATTTAAGCTGGCAATCGCCGACGATCAGAAACTCCGCGAAAATATCGATAGAAAAATTTCCAGGATGAAGGAAATAATTGCTTTTGATGCCGCAGCATCCACTTTGGCCGATGGTTGTGGTGGCAAAAATACAGATAATCCAACCGATTCATACGATCAAGTATTAGGGAGTTATTTGAAAAAATATTGGAATACTCCCTACAAAGAGGAGTTAGGGGGGAAGAAGCCGGAGGTCACTGTTCTGATTAATATTTCCGCCGACGGTCGTATCGCTTCATACCGGATACTCAAGTCAAGCAATAACCGGCCAATGGATGATTCGGTGGAAAGGTTGTTCTCTAGCTTAAAGCGGGTACCACAGCCGCCGGACCGTGTTGCCAGAGAATTTAAGTTGATTATGGAAATCGGCGAAGAAGATTAAACACAGTAACTTTAATATTATGAACTATGTGCATCCAAAAATATGACTAAAGCAATGGAATATATTAAAGCGAAGAAAAAAATAAACTCCTTAGAGAAATAATTTTAAAAAGTAAATCGGGAGAATTGTAGCGCATATTGCATCAACGGGGAATTTCTATTATTCAGTTATTTATGACTAAATGCTTAAACCCGGAACTATTCAAACATTTTATTCAGTTCGTACATGGGCTTGGTAACTGACGTCGGGATTGATTACCGGTAGTCGCCGGGGCGACGGCAGGTAATTGAGCGGAAAGCCCGGTAGAAATTGCTCACTGAGGCGAAACCGCAGGCTGCCGCCACCGCAGGTGTCGATTCACCTTTTTTAAGCAATATTGTTGCACGTTCGCAGCGATGCCGGTTGATATATTCGGTAAAAGTGGCGCCGGTTACCCGGCGGAACACCGATAAAAAATGGCTGCGACTCATCCCGGCCATTTGCGCCGCCATTTCCACGGTCAGTTCACGACAGCAGTTTTCCTGTAAAAAAACGCATACATGGCGAATGCGTTCATCCGCGTTTAAGCGAGGCATGGACATCTCTTTCAACTGCAAACTGTTCTGATCGCGAAGTATCGTCAACAGCAGCTCCAGCGTCAGAATGCGCCAACTCAAAACCGTACCATAATCATAACGGCGGAACTCATCCAAAAATTGCCGGAAAATTTCCTGCATTCTGGCGCGTCCGGCGGGTTTCAACGGAATCAAGTAATTTCCGGCAGCAGCCCGTTCCAGCAACCAGCGCAAGACCAGGTAGGCTTCGTTCTCTCCGGCTTCAAACGAAGAAAAAGTGTCAGTGCCGAGATATACCACCCCGCCATGGCAATTTCCGTTGCCGATATGCTGCTGACCGGCCGGAAACAGATAAAGGTCATGAGCTCGCATCTGCCAACGTTGTTCCCCCGCCAATTGTTCTCCGCCAGATTCATAATTAAAAAATAATTCATGGAAGTCGTGCCGGTGTTGTTGCGGCGTGGCGGAACGGGATAGCGAAATATCAAAATATACGATTTCTTTACTCATACTATCAGACAATAATGTAATTAATGGATTATGCTGTAATGTGGTTGAATATACTGCATGTTTGCGTTATAATCCATTATATAACATAAAAAATAGTATAATTAGATAATAACTTTTAATACAGGTGAAAATTATGAATGACAAACAGTTTACCGCCGTTCTGACCGGGTGCGGCAGTATCGCCGGCAGTTGGCTGAACGCACTGCAAAAATTCGATGACATTGTCATCACCGGACTGGTCGATCTCAATCTGGAATCGGCAAATAAACGGAAAGAGGAATTCAAACTGACAACAGCAGTAACCGGAACATCGCTGGAAGATATTCTCCGGCGGGTTAATCCGGACATGGTTTTCGATTGTACCATACCGGATGCACATTGTCAAGTCGTCACAGCCACATTGCAGCACGGCTGTCACGTCCTTGGCGAAAAGCCAATGGCGTCAGACATGGACAGCGCCCGAAAAATGGTTGAAGCTGCCAATAAAGCCGGAAAAACCTATGCGGTAATTCAGAACCGCCGCTACCTTGATCGTATTGTCAATTTTCGTGACCTGCTCCGAGGCGGTGAGCTTGGCGCTTTGACTACTCTAAATGCCGATTTCTATCTCGCTCCCCGTTTTGGCGGGTTTCGCGAACAGATGGATCATGTGCTGCTGCTGGATATGGCAATTCACTCGTTTGATCAGGCCCGTTTCATCAGCGGGGCTGACCCGGTAACCGTTTACTGCCACGAATTCAACCCTGCGGGTTCATGGTACCGGCATGGAGCCGCGGCCATGGCTGTTTTTACCATGTCCGACGGCTCGGTTTTTAATTATCGCGGGAGTTGGTGTGCTCCAGGCCTGCCTACTTCATGGCAGTGCGACTGGCGCGCCTGTTGCTCAAATGGAACTGCCAGATGGGATGGGGAAGAAGATTTGCAGGCGGAAAAAGTCAGCGGAAGTGAAGGTTTTTTTCATCCGGTGATACCGGTGACGGTGCCGGACGGAAAACTTCAGCATACCAATCATTCCGGGGTTATTCGCGAATTTCTTGACTGTCTGAAATCCGGAAGTAAACCGCAAACCGTATGTAATGATAATTTTAAAAGCCTGGCCATGGTACACGCCGCCATCGCCTCTGCTGAACAACATGCAGTAATTAATTTATAATTTAAAATCAAGGAGTTATAAGACAATGGACAAAGATATCAGAATTGGTACTATGGTCGCCTGCAAGGATATGGCTAGCTATATCCGGCAGATTCTGCCACACGGATTTGAAAGTTTTTCTCTGAGCTTCTGGAAGACTCTGGGAGATACTGATTTGGAAAAAACTGCGGTTCAGGTAAATGAAGTTTTGTCCGGAAGCGGAGCAATTGTCAGTTCGCTCAGTGTTTTCGGCAATCTGCTTGAATCAGATGAAGATGCCGAAACAGCAAGGGAAAGTTTCCGTAAAGCGATTGATGCCGCGCCGGCGTTCGGCGCATCCTTCGTAACCGGATTCACCGGCAGAATTCGCGATAAATCTATTCCAGAGAATATCGCCCGTTTCCGCGAAGTATGGTCGCCGCTGGCCGAACAAGCCGCCAGTCGCGGCGTTAAAATCGCGTGGGAGAACTGCGCGATGGGCGGTAATTGGAATTCAGGCGATTGGAATATTGCCCATAACCCTGATGCCTGGGAACTGATGTTCGCCGCTCTGCCCGCCGAAAATTGCGGTCTCCAATGGGAACCCTGTCATCAACTGGTACAGCTGATTGAGCCACTGCCGCAAATTCGTGAATGGGGGAAAAAGATGTTCCTGATTCACGGTAAAGACGCTACTGTCCGGCATGATATAATCCGGCGTCATGGTGTGGCAGGATGTGAACCTTTTGCCTGGCATCGCACCCCGGGGTTTGGCGACACCAATTGGTCAGACCTGATTACTGAACTCCGCAAGGTAAAATTCAAGGGGTCTATTGATATTGAAGGATGGCATGATCCGGTTTATTGCGGTGATCTTGAAATGACCGGACAAGTTCACGCGTTGAATTATCTGAAACGCTGCCGTGGTGGAGATTTTGTCCCCAACCCGCAAGAGTGATTGTTGTAATTAAATCATGAATATTTATATGTAATACTGAGCAGCATTCTAAAAGATAGTATGTCGAAAATCAAGTCTTTAAAAGACATTTTTTTGATTGCTACTCAGTATGACTAAGAGTATAACTCCATAGTGAAATTATTTTAACATGGCAAGCACGGCACGGAATTTCATTGCAAGGCCGGCAATATCCTCCTTTTTCAGGTAATCACCCAATGACTTCTCTATTTCTTTGTCTGTAATGTCACGAATCTTCATCCTGAGAAAATCATAGAATTCCTCAACTCCGGAGCCACTAAAATATTCCGCTTTGCTGACAAGCTTTGAATACACCGGCTTTTTAAGGCGCGCATTCAGCGTCTTGATATTCGGCTTAACACCAATGGTGAGGTAGAACCAGATATCATAGATGTCCCTTGCCAGGCGCCGTTCATTCCAGGCGGCCATCTTGTTGGCCAGTGCGACTGAATATTCAACAACCGGAATCAAGCGCGGTTGCAAATTGAATTTTAATGCAAGTTCTTTATTGGAAATTATTTGTACAGGCACTCCTCCCATGGCAACCTTTGCTTCGATCTGGATGGATGTATCCATCGCCTTCAGGACAACACGCAGGCATTTCGAATTAAATGAGTAATCAATTTCCGCCCCGTCTATTTCCTTGAGGGTTGAAATGACGTCTTCAACAATATCCTTCTTCGACTTGAAAGGAATGAAAACATAGTCCAAATCGTTGGTCAAGCGCTCACAGCCAAGAATTCTTAGTCCCATTCCGCCGCGCAGGACAGCCTTCCGGTCAAACTTCCGTGCAAACAGATCCATGACTCTTACCAGCAATGCTTCCTCTTTTATCATATTTTCCATATCCTCCTGAAAAATGCCACAAAACGCCGGTCGTATTTACTTAAATAACCGGCAACTACATCGGGTCTCAGGCCGACTGTATTTATATCACTCTCAGGGTCGAATGAAAACGTTCTGCCTTTATAATAATAATAGCAAACATCCAGAAAAGCCTTTTCAGTTGTGGCGTATTGTATCCCATTTACAGACTCAAATCCGAAATACAAATCGGGACTTATGCTAAGGTGTTCAATGATGCCGAGTTCACATTCGTAAACTCGCGGTCTTCCAACCTTAACCGCCTGAATTCTACGTGCAGGAATTGAACCGATTGCAGCTTTTGAGGCCAGTATCGTCCCGGTTGAAATGTATGAAGCAGGATTAATGCGTGCGCTGATGGTTTCAAGCCCAATTCCCGGCAAGGCGTAAATTCCACGTTTTATTTTGATCAGAACATGGTCATTTACTGCTGACTCGAGCTTTTTAAAAAGCGCCGCCTCACTCTGTCCGCCGAAAACAACTTTCAGATCAGGCAAGGTTATTACGCCATTTAGCTCTGCGGCCCATTTTTCAATGTTTTTAACATCAATTGATTTCATAGACAGTTAATATAATATTATTATAGTTATTGTCAATGTCAATGTTAATTTTTTCACAAGTTATCCGTTTAGCAGGCTCATTAAGGTGTATGACTACTGCTGCCTGTATCTGACAATTTCAATACTGGTATGCTCGCTGTACTATCGCCAGTATATACCTTATACTGAATATTTATATGTAACGTCACAACTGCGTCATGTCAGGAGACTTGTCGCCGGATAACTTTAATTCCGTATGGTTCAAATTTTAACCCGGGTAAGCCGACCAGCAAATTGCCTTCGGGCAGAGATTCGGCAGTAATCTCTGCGTCACAATGGTTGATTAGAAAAATAAGTTCTCTATCTGCAGCAACCCGTCGTACTGCCTCGATTTCCGGCGGAAGTTGCGGCCATAACTTCTGCAAACCGGCAAGTTCAACCAGTTCCGGCAGCAGACCGGCGCAAACCGCTTCAGACAGATAGGTTCCGGCATAGATTACTTTGCCACGGCCGAGTGAACGCTGTGCAATTGCCGGCAGCCCTGCTTGAAACCGGTTGTCCCATACGGCATAATTTTCCGCCTGGTGCAACTTGAGTACCTCATACCAGTGTTCACTGAGAATTCTTGATTTTGCGGTCTTCAGGTAAAGTTTGCGCTCATCTTCAGGATTTTGTTTGCCATACTCTTCCACCGTCACACCGGTCAATCCGGAGAGTAAACCCGGGAATGACGCCGCTGTAATCTGATTGTCCGGCGTCCGGGTACCGCTGCGGGCGCCAATTACCAATACACCACCGTTGCGGACATAAGCCTCCAGTAGCGGTATCCACTCCGTCCGGATAATTTCCCAGTGCGGAATCACATACAGTTTAATACCGCTGAGATCGTCTTCAGGGTGTACGCATCCCGCCTCAAAACCGTTACCATACAGCCATTTATGCACACATTCCGCAATCTGATCCGGTGCCGGCAGGCCAAGCGGATATATTTTATGTGCTGTAGAGGTATCGTAATCCCCGACCGCTACGGCACAATCAATCTTCACCGCCGTGCCAAGCAGTTCCGGTCCCAGCAGTCGCAATTCCGCACCCAACTGACAAGTCTCCTGATAACGCCGTCGCGGCACGTCATCATGATCGAGGATTCCGCACCAGTATTCTTCCGCTCCGAACCGGCAGGTGCGCCACCGGAAATAGAGCAGACTGTCTCCGCCACGGGCGATGGAGACATAGGAAAGCTTGCGCATTTCTCCTGGTTCCGGCGTGTTGTGCAAATACGGCGCCTGGCCTCCGGGGCCCGACTGATGCTCGGGAATGATGAAGTTGCCGGTCAGACCGCGGACAGAGTCGAGACCATACGCATGCGAGAAACGCCGGGAAGCGGGAGCATTGATGAACATCGGGTAAACATCGTAGCCAAAAATGTCGAGATCACGACCGAAATCGCCGCGATAATCAATATTCCGCATATAGCCGTTATGAAAAATAAACCAGTCACGGGCTGTTTCCCGCAAAATCTCCACCTGGTCACGCTGGAACATGGTTGCAATATGGCTGAGAAACCGGTAATAGTCAAGTTGTTGTGAGGGGTTGCAATAGGTTGGCCGGTTGGGACGTGGGGTTTCAATCTGCCCGAAGTCATCGAAATGCAGCGCCCAGAAAACCGTCCCCCAGGCGGTATTCAACCGGTCGATGCTATTGTATTTCCGTTGCAGAAAATGACGGAATTCCTCCTGGCAGGAGAGACAGTGACATTCACTAAAATGGCAGTTCATTTCGTTGTCGGTCTGCCAGCCGATTACGTTAAGATTATCCTGAAAATGAGTCTTCATTGCACGGGAAATTCGTTTGGAAAATTCACGATACTGAAGGTTACTGGCACAACACTGCTGGCGGGATCCATGCTGCAGCGGCCGGTTTTCGCTATCGACGCGCAGCGTACCGGGATAGTGTTGCGTCAGCCAGCGCGGCGCGGCGGCAGTCGGGGTGCACATAATCGTCATGATGCCATGCTTCGCGAGTCTTGCTATTGCTTCATCGAAAAAAGCAAAATCAAATTCGCCTTCGCGGGGTTCCATCATATGCCAGGCAAATTCGCCCATGCGTACTACGTTGAATCCGGCGGCAGCCATCCGTTCGGCATCGCTGTTCCAAAGTGAACAGTCCCAGTGTTCGGGATAATAGGCGGCGCCGAAATAAAATTTATTAAACGGTGCCGGGCGACGATGGGTAATCGGGCGATGATCCGGAGTAAACTGTTTATTCATAGTTTCATTCCATTGCGATTTAAATTTTACAACTTTTTCTTCATTGTTATGGCGATCTTCTCCATCAACCGCCGATACCATTTAATGTATGCTTACGGTTGCGAATGGCTTCGGACACAGCTACGGCATTAACGGCATCGGACATTGAGCTGGCATTGATTGGTATAATGCCGCGAATGGTTTCAATAAAGTTTAAGTTTTCTTCGACAAATCCACCTTCGACGAGTAATTCTGATTCTGATATTTGCCGTAAATTATGCCGGCTCGATTCTTTGCCGTTGTGGTAAAAAATAAAACCGGTTTCATCGCGTCCGCCATTAAAAAATATTCGGACGCCAAAATTTTCGGATGCCAGAATATACTGTTCCGATAATATCCCGATAGCCGGTAAACAATTTATCCGGCTGACCACGCCATTGCGGTGAATGCCGTTTACAATAATATCGGTATATCCAGTATGCTCCTGATATTCAAAATTGGTGTTGCAGTATAATGAGTCAGCCAGAAACGATACCGCGTCGATGCCATGAATCAGACAAGTCGAAAAATCCTCGTTTTTGCGGTTGTGACGATAAAAATCACAACTGATAAAAGTAATCTTTTCATTGACATGTTGATGCCAGAATGCCCTGGCTGAAACGATTGACGGCGCGTGTCTGCGGTTAAACGCTGCCAAAGCAAATGTCCCGGTTGATTCCATCGTTTTGATAATCTGTCGAGTTTCCCTGACGGTTTTCGCCGGTGGTTTTTCCAAAAGACAGGGAATACCGGCCGCCAAAACCTCTCTGGCAACGACGCAAGTCGCATTTTCATTTGTATAGACCAATACTCCGTCAAGCTTTTCATTCAGTAGCATGGCTTTGACATTATCATAAGGGTGACAGTCAATCCAGCCGGCGGCAAACTTCGCTGCTTTGTTAATATCCAGGTCACAGGTCGCTGTCAATTCAAAATTATTGTACTGTTCTTTGATGAGACGGAGTGACGGCAAATGAATATGCTCCGCAAAATTACCGCATCCAACAATCGCCAGTCTTGCCTTATTCATAACACATCCCAAATTTAGTTTATAAAAGATTATATAACATTTTATACAAATTTTCAAGCACAGAATAAAATATATCATATTTTTTTTAAATATCTATTGACTTTTGTTTAAATTCGTTATATAATAGTTTATAATGATTTTTATAAAACGTTATCATTAACTAAAAATACGGCAATAATAAAGGGGGCGCAAATGAAAAGAAATTTTACATTAATAGAATTGCTGGTCGTGATCGCGATCATAGCAATATTGGCTTCAATGCTATTGCCGGCACTAAGCAAGGCACGGATGCGGGCGAAACAGATTAGCTGCGCGGGTAATTTTAAACAGATTGGGTTAGCGTTTGCGACTTATCAGAATGATAATGCGAGCAGGTTTCCCTATGACAGCATCGATTACGGTGCAAGTTTTGCGACAATAGTGCCGGTGTGGAATTCCCGATATTTTAAATGGTACATGATTATTGCCAACCAGATGAAATCAGGTTCATGGGCGCAAGTTAGAAGTTTTGCGGATAAAATTACCTCATGCCCCGGCTGGTCTGCCGCATCATTCCGGCAAGCCTATTATGACGTAACCTATCAATACAATCGCAGATTGACGCCGGTAAATGCCAAAAAAGTACATTTCCCGACAACAAAAATAGTGGCGTTTGACGGCACTGATTCAAATTCACCGTCCATGGCAAACGGCTGGCTGATAAAACCTTTCCCTGACGCCGTAAATGGTACCTGGGATGGACTTAAGGGCGATCCGCGTCCAGGCAGACACCCCAATGGCGGTATTAATGTGCTATGGTCTGATGGTCATGTCAGCAATGAAATAGCCGGCAAAGGCGCGGTTGCGTATGGTACTGATTTACAAAAATACTGGGATACTACCATCAATAAATAATGCCCTCATTACTCTCCTGTCCCAGAAACCCAGGCAATGTGTAGTTACGGACGGACTTACAATCAACGACGTGGCTGGGAAATTCAATAATCTTACAAATAACAAAATCCACCGCAGTTTGTTGTGGATTTTTACCCTTCGAGTACTAAATTCTATTATTTAAAGGAAACAGAAAATGAAGAAGCTCTTGTTTTATGCCGTACTTTGTTTGAGTCTTGGCACCAATGCGGCTAATCTATTGCCGGATGTACCGGCGCGGGGCAAGGGGGAAGGTTATTGGCATGGCGTAGCGCTGAAAGCCGGGACATTTACTTTTACTCCGAATAAATCTGGTGAACCGTTTATGACGATGACGAGCAAAACTCCTGAACGGTGTCAGTTTGGCTATTCCATCAAACCTGAGCAATTATTATTAAAGGCAACGCCACAATTTTCGATGATATTCCGTTTAAGCGTTGAGGTCAAGGGTGAAATTACCGGGTATTTGAATAAGAATGCTGATTGTGTAGGTGCGGCAATTGTTATCAATGTTGACCAATCAGGAAAGCAAAATAATGTTACAGTAACTCCGAAGATGGACGGGGATAAATGCGTGCCAATGCCGTTGGGAAAGTTTGACTGGCAGAAAATCGAAGCAGTATTTGAAATTAACCGGGATACGGTTGATTTTAAATTTATGCTCTATCTGATGAATGCATCAGGCGAGCTGCAATGGCGTAATTTAACTCTGGAAGCCGCTCCCGATGCTAAACCAACTATCAAGTTTATCGGCATCGACGAAAAACAAAAAAATGCGGAACGTCAGGCGTGGGAAGATGCCGCCTACAAACGATTGGGCATCCCGCCCGCCTCTGAGCTTTATAAGCCGAATGCGCGTCTCGCCGGTGCTCATCCGCGGTTCATGATTAATGATGTCGGGCTTGCCGAACTGAAACGACGTTTCGCTGCGCCGGAATATGCAGAGTACCGGCAGGATATGATAAAATATGCGAAGAAATACAGTAATTCACTTTATTGGCAAGCTGGTGGTCATTACTACGATTTGACTTACGCGATTGATCCGGTTTGTACGCTGGTGCTCACTTGGATGCTGACGGATGATGCCGCGCTGAAGGCAGAGCTGCGTAAGGGCATCAGCAGCTGGATTACCACTGCTAATAGCCATTTGCTGAATCTGAAAACCAACCTGTGGCCGAGTGCCACACTGAGTTCAATGTCCATACTCTATGACTGGGCTTACAACGATTTGAGCGCTGATGAACGCACCGCGCTGCGCAAATACATTATTGAAACCGCCCGGTGGACCCGTTCACCGAAAAACTCTGACAGCTGGTTTTGGCGCAGCCTGCATCAATGGACCGCCAATCATAAAGTAGTGCAGTATTCATCGCTGGCTCAGGCTGCTGTGGCGCTGTGGGGCGAAACCGAAGCGCCTATTGAACAGTCTGAACCTAAAATGTGGCTGGACGAAGCAATGCGAGTATTTTATTTTGTGGAAAAACTGGCACCGGAAAGCGGCGCCCCGATGGAAGGGTGGATGTACCGCGCACTGGAAGCTCCGGGTTTTTTCAATCTGTTGGAGATCAACCAGACGCTGGTTGATTCGAAAATTAACACCAAAGAATCTCCGGCGATTCGCTTACAGCGCAGTCATCAGCTTAATTTTATTTTGCCGGGCAATGCCGGTATTTGTACTTACGCCGACTCCTATACTGATAACTGGGGTATCAAACATCATGGCACTTACGCATATTATCAGGCTTCGACTTATAATGATCCGTTGGCGCAGCGTCTTGGGATGATATTGCAGAACTTGAAATCACCGGCAGATTACCCGAGTTACCTCTGGCGCGGACTCTTCTGGTTCAATCCGAATATCAAGCCGGTTGAGCTCAAAGATCTGCCGCTATATTTCGATGATACCAATTACGGGCTGTTTGTTGCCAGAAAATCTTGGACTGACCCGGAAAGCACTCTTTTCTTCACCAAAATCGGACCGCAGGGCGGACAACAGCTGGAAAAAATCAGAAAATCACTGAACTGGGAAAAGGACGGCATCAATTTCAGCTGCGGGCACTGGACGCCGGATGTGGCGGCTTTCCAGCTGTATGTCGGCAAGACTCCAATTGTTTCAGGTGTTGAATACCCCGGTAAAAAGATGACACTTGATTATCCGGTTGCGGTTTTTGGCGCGGCGAAGAATTCAAAAGATGACCAATACACTGGTCACACCGGCGCTCAAAAGG
>CAYMSF010000052.1:0-30326 GCA_964392985.1 uncultured Victivallaceae bacterium
ATCGAAAAAATCCAATCCACAATCCTACTCGTCTATTTTAAAATTTCAACCTTATTGAGTATAAACCCAGTCTCTCGGCAATATTATTTGCATCTGAATATTATGATTATATTTGTGCCAACACCTTAGAATTAGAGGGAATTTGTACTGCGTCGCTTGATGCCTTGATACCTTTAAAAGCGTTGGCGTATAAAGAACTTTGCGCTATCGAAAAGCCTTCGGATGATGACATATTAAAAATCGCTAAACATCAAGATGATATTTATCGTCTTGCGAATGCACTTACCGCAAAGTTGATAAACCTGCCTCCGCAGATAGCCGCAGATTTGTCCTGGACGTTAGATAGTCTTCAAGCAAAGATATTGCAGGGCGGAGCCAACGCCGAATTACAGTTAGAAATAGTTGAACAGATGCGAACCGTATTTGCTTTGCAATAATCTGCGCGGCGAATACATCTTCACCATGAGGCGGGATTAACAGCCAAGACATTTTCTACCACGAGCGGGTACGACCCGCGGCGATATAGTTAAAAATCACGAAAGGCTTAAGGCAAAAAAACATTTTTTACCATGAGGCGCATGAAGGGCTTGTCCGCCTCTGGCGGATTTACCCGCCTGTGGCGGGTTTAACAGCCGATATTTCCTCATTAACAATTAACTCCAATTCTTATCCCGACGGGTTTATCCGCCGGAGGCGGAATAACACGTTTATAGAATCAACGTTCACAAAACATCTGCGACCCTGTCGGGGTCGAACAATTTGTGTGTGCCGTTAGCTATAAACGTTTGATGCCTCCGGCATCAATTAACCATCAAGCCATTACCCCATAACCTCATTGACTCATCACCCCATTGACCCTTTTAACCTTTTATAAAAAAAACCTATCGGTTGCAATATTTTCATTATGCTGGCGTTTTAAGGTTGTAATTGTTTTCGGAATTGAAGCTTAACCAAACCTTAACGGAGCTGAAAAATGAAAAAGTCGCTATTAATCGGAATCGCCATCATCGCCGCATCGTTGACCATCGGTATCGTCTATGCTGAGGATCAAACCG
This sequence comes from uncultured Victivallaceae bacterium, assembly GCA_964392985.1. Taxonomy (GTDB): domain Bacteria; phylum Verrucomicrobiota; class Lentisphaeria; order Victivallales; family Victivallaceae; genus CAYMSF01. The sequence goes on from CAYMSF010000052.1 coordinate 1,056, forward strand.
CCGGACAAACCTCCCCTGGTTCCAACGCCGCACCACAGAAAGCCAAAAAAATGCGCAAAGGACATGACGGACAGCAGGGACAACAGGGTGGTGAGTTTCAACAAAAATTCAGACAGCAGATCAAAGAACACATGGAACAGCAGAAAGCTGAAAATGAGGATTTCAAAAAGACTCTCGATGGCAAATCTCCGCAGGAAAAGGAAGTCTTGATTAAACAGCATCGCGACCAGCAAATGGCGGAAAATAAAGAGTTCAGAACAAAAATCGAGGCGGATATAAAGTCTGCTATCAAAACTCACCGCGATGAAATGACCAAGAAAATTCAGAGCAGTGATATGCCCGAAGCCGACAAGGCGGAAAAATTGAAAGAAATGCAGAATAAATGGGCGGAAAAAGATGCCTTCATCGCCAAACAGCAGTCCGAAAATAAGGCTGCCCGTGAACAGGCGCTTGCCGATGGCAAGATCAGCAAAGATGAAATGTCAACCTTGAAAGAAAACCGCAAGGCCCAGCGCCAGGAAAATAAAGAATATCGCAAAGAACACCGCAAAAACGGCAAACAGAAACAGGATTCAAACACAACTGACGCAGCAACCCCAGCTACCGCTCAGTAAGTGATCCCAGTTGTTATACTCTATAAGGTTGAAATTTTAAAATAGATTGCGAAGATTTTGAGAATTGGTTCGTATTCTGAGAGGCTGCCGATACCGTGGTATCGAAAGTCTCGAAGAGTGCGAATCCAAAATCAAAAGATCGCAACCGCTTTGCGACGAGTGTCTTGCGTCCGTATTTTTCCGTTCCTTCTTCAGGCGATATCCATATCGCCCATCAGTCGGATCAAAAAAATCCAATCCACAATTTTACTCGTCTATTTTAAAATTTCAACCTTATAGAGTATAGATACACAGGCATGATTGCAGAAATCATGCCTGTTCTTTTTTTGCACTCATCACCCGGTTATTACCGTTTTTTCTTGAGGACATTGAGCTGGGGGCGGCGTTCTTTCAGACCGCGGTTGACGGTAATGGTGCGACCGTCGGGAGTTTTGCCGGTATAGTAGATGGCGGCACCCATCGTCATCGGCAACGGAATGTAATCCTGCACCTGCTGCGGACTCCAATGGTGACGGTTGAGGAAATCATCCACGACTGCCATCTCCCGGTCACCGCAACCGGGAAAGTTGGAGATGAACAGCGGAATTAAATATTGTTCCTTGCCGGCGGCTTTGCTTTCCTGTTCAAAAAATTCCATAAATTTGTAGAAATCTTCAGCGGGATTTTTGCGCATAAGCTTGAGCACTTCCGGGTGGAGGTGTTCCGGAGCGACTTTCATGTGACCGGATACATGATGCCGGACAATATCGCGCATCAACTCTTTCTGTTTCACCGCCAGATCAACACGAATACCGGAATTGATATAAAGATGTTTGACTTCGGGTATGGTCCGGAGTTCACGCAACAACAGCCGAAGCTCTTCACCATCCGCCTGATAATTATCACACGGAGCAGGAAAAAGACAGGAGGAACGCCGACATTTGCGGCAGCGTTCCAACACATACGGACCGCTCGCATAAATATTCCCGGCGGCGCCGCCGATATCACTGATCGTTCCGCGAAAACTCTTCCGGCACGCCATCTGTTTAACTTCTTTGACCACGGAATCCCGGCTCCGGGACATCACCATTCTGCCTTGATGCGATACCAGACCGCAGAATGAACACCCGCCCGGACAACCGCGCACCGCAGGAATCGAATCCTTGATCGTTTCATAGGCGGGAATGCGCCCTTTATAGGCCGGATGCGGCCGGTAAGCGTAGGGCAAGGCGTAAACTTTATCCATCTCCGCGACCGTCAACGGCGGTTGCGGCGGTTCCACGACCAGCAGACGGTCGCCGTAACGCTGAATCAAGCCGCGCCCGCAGTATGGATTGATTTCGTATTCAACAATTTTAGTGCTTTCCATGAGCGCGTCACGACTGGTATTCATCTCCTCCCAGTCCGGCAGCTTGATATAATTGGTCGTATCAAACGCCTCAGCCTCATTTTTGCCTAAGAAAGTGGCAGTGCCGCGAATCCCGCCCAAGGCCGTTTCTCCCGCGCTCAAACGGCGGAATATCTCAATTATTGGACGCTCACCCATACCGTAAATCAGAATTTCCGCCCGGCTGTCACAGAGAATACCCTGACGCAGTTTGTCCTGCCAGTAATCGTAATGCGCAATCCGGCGCAAACTCGCCTCCAACCCGCCAATAACGACAGGAAGTTTCGGAAATGCCTGCCGGGCAAGCTGAGAATAGACTACCGTCGCATGCGGCGGCCGCAAGCCCGGCACACCATCTTCAGAATAGGCATCATCCTGACGCAAACGCCGGGCGGCAGTATAAAGATTAACCATTGAATCCATATTGCCGGATGTTACGGCACAGGCGATCTTCGGCCTGCCCATGACTTGCAGACTCGCGGCATTCTTCCAATCCGGTTGCGCAATAATCCCGGTACGATACCCTGCCGCTAACAACGTCCGCCCGATAACCGAAATCCCGTAGGAAGGATGATCAACATAACAATCCCCCGTAATCAGCAGAATGTCCAGTTCATCCCAGCCCAGTTTCGCCATTTCGGCTCGCGTCATCGGCATAAATTCCGGCGTCAACTCAGTCATTTATAAAAAATCCTTATCAATAAAACTTTTTTTTCACCATGAAGGACATGAAGGTCATGAAGGGTTTAGAACATACTAAGTATTAGAACAATATATTAGCTAATGCAAGCATTTTGTGTACTGCCAGGCAAGTTACCTGTGACAAATAAACGGAAACATATTTTGGGGTTGTAAAAAAAACATTGCTGCTGACCGTATTATCTCCTAAGTTAAAATGTCTTGGCTTTAACCCCTTCATGTCCTTCATGACCTTCATGGTAAAAAAGGATTTATTGCTTTAAACCTTTCGTGCTTTTCGTGTTTTTCGTGGTTAAAAAAGGTTTTCCACACTATTTCCCCGGCGGTAGCGATACGGTGACAGCGGGTTTATCCGTAGCCGGAACTGGCGGCGGCTCGGGCTTTTTCTCCAGTGCGGCGAGAATGTCCGCTACTGAAGTGAAACTGTTGCTGCCGAGATTCTTGAACTTTAATTCCATTGTCAGCGGTGATGGATTGTTGGAAAGATTGTACAATAATTCCAGCGTTATTTCACTGCCGGCATTCGATAAATCCGGATAATCCAGAATAAATAACAAGGAAAAGAGTTCTTCCGGCACCGTCTGATTTAAACTCCATTGCGCCGTATCAAAATCACTTGAACCCTTACGCAGGGCAACACAGGGAAATCTCCGCCCGTTATAACGCACGGAAAAATCATAGATGCTCAAACCGCGTTCCGGGTCGAGTTTCAGCGCAATCACCGCATAGGCTTTATTCGCGTATTTCTCCGGATATGCCATCGGGTCAATTTGAATATTCCCGGACGGTTGCTGAGTACTGATCTCCTCTGACACCAACCAGCCAATCCGGCAACGCAACGGTTCAGCGCTCCAACCTGGAACACCGCAGAACATAATTGTCAACAGAAAAATTATCGCACAAATTTTATTCATTATCATTCCAGCTTGTTTCACTCAACTAAAAATCAAATCTCACTTCCTATGAATATAAACTGCGATTCCCAAAACTCAAGCATAACTTCAATTCAGCAGAATATAAAATAATAACAAAAGGTTTTGCCGGTAACGTATCCTGAAGTGTATTTTTTTTTGAAAAATATTCGACATCACTTCTGTTTATTCAACTATAATTTACTTGTTTAAAGTATTATAGATATTACACTTGCAACATATAAACGCCGCAAATATCCCATTTTGGGATATTCCATTTTAGGATTTAATATTAAACATCAAATTAAGGATTAATATGCCGAATATTTTTACACCGGAATACAAGTTCATGCTTCGCCGTTTAATTGAGGCCAGAAACGCTTCAGGCGAAACTCAGTCCCAAGTTGCTGAAAAATTAGGTAAACCACAGTCCTATGTATCAAAATGTGAATCAGGGGAACGCCGGGTTGATGTTACAGAATTACAACAATTCGCTCAAATATATAACAAGCCATTAGATTACTTTGTGAAAAAATAAAAACATGAAAAATATTAGTTTCTTAAAAGCAAAAAATAAATTAATCAATTACTGCCAGAAGAATTTGCCTGAATTTGCAGTTAATCCTGAGTTTAACGCCGTAATAACACATTGGTTGCTGGAACCAAAGATAAGACCACCACTAATGCCACAGGATATTTTTACAAAATGTAAAAAGTTATTTACCGATAAAATTGCCAAGCGAGAAATTCACCCGGACTCAATGATTGAAGAACACGCCTCATACCAAACAAAATTTAGTTTTTGTTATGATGATATTCCGTTCCCTCCCCCTGCAAATCCAACATTCTCTTTTATAGATCTATTTGCCGGTATTGGTGGATTTCGTTTGGCTATGCAAACTAATGGCGGAAAATGTATATTTTCCAGTGAATGGGATAAATATGCACAGCAAACTTATGAAGCAAATTTTGGGGAAGTTCCATATGGAGATATTAGGGGAATTGACAAAAAAACTATTCCCAAACATGATGTTTTATGCGCAGGTTTTCCCTGTCAACCTTTTTCTCTTGCAGGAGTTTCCAAGAAAAATTCACTAGGTAAAAAACACGGATTCGAAGATAAAACTCAAGGAACGTTATTTTTTGAAATCAAAGAAATATTGGCAACAAGACGTCCAAAAGCATTTTTTCTTGAAAATGTAAAAAATTTGCATCATCATGACGAGGGAAGGACTTTCGAGGTCATCAGACATACATTAATAGACCTTTTAGGATACGTTGTACACTGGCGCATCGTTGACGGTAGCAAATGGGTTCCTCAGCACAGGGAACGATTATTTATTGTTGGATATGACCCGCGACAAATAGATATTTCTGAAAAAGAAATTATTATTCCGTCTAAACCTGAAAACGATTATAAATATACTGAATTCAAAGATATTATCTCTTCTGATGTGGAAGGATATACATTAGGACCAGGAACTTGGGATACATTAGAAAGACACAAAGCTCATCACGCTGAAGTGGGCAATGGGTTCGGTTATGGACTGCATAAATTACCAATCAAAATGGGTGCAGTTTCTAGAACTATTTCTGCCAGATATCATAAAGACGGTGCAGAGATTCTTATAGCCCAACAAGGCAAACGCCCAAGGCGATTGACGGTAGAAGAGGCAATGCAGTTGCAAGGTTATCAACCAAATAAATTTAAGTTCCCAGTGTCAAAAACTCAAGCATATAAACAGATTGGAAATAGTGTGGTAGTTCCTGCCATTACTTCGACTGCCAAAGAAATTGCAAAAGTGCTAAAAGAGAGGGGAACATGATTTGTTCTAATCATTCAGCCTTGGGAGATTTCTCATGCAAATGGATAGTAATAAATGGCACACTGGTTTTAAGTGTAAATGAATCAATTATTGAAGTTCCATCTTCTGATATTATGCGTATTGAGTTTAAAGGACAAAAAGAATACAATGGATACGGTATTACGGTAAAACCGTCAGATAACCTGAAAGCACTGAAGTTAAATCGCTTTCCCGTAAAGCTAAGTTTATTGTTAAAAATGCCGGTAGCTGGAAAATCACAACCAGTCCTTCATTCTTTGATAACAACAGGATCGCAAAAGGTACAACTTGATAAAATCTCAGATTCGGATCAAATTATTATTGGGTCACAATGGTTTCCTCTTGCGATTGATGATATCAATGACATTAAAACATTGTTACAACAATGTGCAATTAGCACATTTGGAGAAATACCACTGAGACAGGCTATTAATTTGTTATTGACAAACTCTGAATATCTTTCAATATCAGAATTAGATGAAGCAGATTTCTCGGACAGCCATGAAAAAGACTACTCATTTATTGAAATTGAAGAAACACTTATGAATGCCGGCTTTTCTGCAGTACTCTACCCATATCAAAAGACCGGCGTTTCATGGCTAAACAGTATCGCAAGCGAACAACTTGGCTGTATTCTTGCTGATGAAATGGGATTGGGAAAAACAGTCCAAATAATCGCATTGCTTACACTCTACAAAATAAAATTTGGGCTTCCTTCTCTAATAATTGCTCCAGCAACATTACTCGAAAATTGGAGAAGAGAATTCTGTAAATTTTCGGGTAAATTGAAAGTGTTAGTTCATGCAGGATATCTAAGAACTGGATTCCCATCAGTTCTAAGTAGTAATGATATTGTAATTACTTCGTATGATACTGTAATTAGAGATCAAGGAATGTTTGGAATGCTTGATTGGGGGTTCGTTGTAATTGATGAGGCACAAGCTATAAAAAATCCAGATACAATCAGGGCTATAGCCGTAAAAAAGCTTAATAGGAAAGTTTCTATTGCCGTATCCGGAACACCTGTTGAAAACAGTCTTATGGACTTGTGGTCTATCATGGATTTTTCATGTCCTAGTATTATGGGAGATAGAAGTCATTTTGAATCAAATTATAAAGATACCGAAAGCAGCGCGGCACAAGTTGAACGTATTGTTTCGCCTTTGATGCTAAGACGACGCGTTGTAGACGTTGCTATGGATCTTCCGGGGAAAATTATAATCCCTCAGGCTGTGAACATGAGCGATGAGGAAATTTTAAGATATGAAGCACTAAGAGCCAACATTCAAAATGAATATGGTACTTCTGCCACGCTAGTAGCTCTAATTAAACTGCGGCAGTTTTGTACTCATCCATTCATCCTTGATGAGCATAATGATTTAGACCCAGCAACAAGAAGCGATAAGTATATTCGACTAATTGAAATAATGGAAGAAATTGTTTCCAATAAACAGAAAGTTATTATTTTCACATCATTTACAGCAATGACGGATCTTTTCGTAAATGATATTCCATCTAGATTAAAAATACCATGCCGATGTATTGACGGAAGAACTCCGGTTACTGAACGTCAGTGTATCGTGGATCAGTTTTCCACCGTTTCCGGTTCTGCAGTGCTAATTCTCAACCCTAAAGCTGCTGGAACTGGTCTTAATATCACCGCTGCCAATCATGTTATTCATTACAATTTGGAATGGAATCCTGCAGTTGAAGATCAAGCAACAGCAAGGTCCTATCGACGCGGACAACTGTTACCTGTAACAATACATCGTTTATTTTATCCTAACACAATTGAAGACGTCATCAATGATCGTCTTGAGCGCAAACGTCAACTTGCAAGTACTGCCGTCGTTGGCACCGAAGCCACCCAAGCAGATAAAGCAGACATATTGAAAGCTCTTATGATTTCACCAAAAAAACAGGAGGAGTAATGCAATGAACCAAATTGGCGCAATTCAGAAATTATTAAGTCGGAATGATACTGGAGAAACTGGTGGTCACCAAGCTGGAATACTTATTCCAAAACAAAATGAAATTCTGTCCTTTTTTCCAAGTCTAGATAATAAAGAAAAAAATCCGCGCATTCTTATTTCATTTTCCGATGTGTTTGGTGACAAATGGACTTTTTCATTTATTTACTACAATAATAAATTTTTCAACGGAACAAGAAATGAGTATCGTCTTACAGGTATGACCCGTTTTTTAAAAAAACATAACCTAAAAGGGGGCGATGAAATTACGCTTAAGTGTGATGAAAATGGATTTTATATGATTGAATATCGCAGGAAGACCATTCAGCAAAAAAATAAAATTACGACACTTAAACTTAGTAATTCATGGAAAGTTATTAATTTTTAACAAACATCCCAAATAAATATTAATAAGAGGTAAATTTATGGAAAGGAAACATTTGTTACCGCCGAATCCGGCCAGACTAATTGAAGGATTACGAGACACAGGATATGATTTCAACACTGCTTTAGCTGATATTGTTGACAATTCTATTGATGCTGGAGCGAACATAATTGCAATTCAAATCGAAATGGATGCAGATGGAGATGTAATGGTTTCGGTAACCGATAATGGTTGTGGAATGGATGAACAAACATTACTTGATGGCATGAAGTATGGTGCCTCGGCACGTGTCGATCCTAAGCGACTTGGGAAATTTGGTCTTGGCTTGAAGACTGCATCAACAGCCTTTTGTCGTAAGCTTTCTGTAATTACCCGAAATAATAGTAAAAGCAATTTAATAAAAGCTACGTGGGATCTTGATCATGTAGCGAAAACGTCTGAATGGGAGCTTATTCTTGATGACCCAAATACATATGAAAAAGAACTGTTTGAAAAAACTGCTATCAACACATCTGGAACTCTTGTTATATGGGATACAATTGATCGTCTTATTAAAACATATTCAAATCCAAACGGAAAAGCAGCAAAAAAAGCATTAGAGCAAAATATTTTCAGTTTCAAAAATCATGCCGCTATGGTATATCAAAGATTTCTTGACCATTCAGACGAACGAGCAAGAAACATAAAAATGACTCTTAACGGAGAATGTATTTCAGCATGGAGTCCATTTTGTGAGCAGGAAAAAGAAACCACGTTAGTTGCGGAAGAATCAGTCCCGGTAGAACTACACGATAAATCCCTTGTTAATTTTCAAATTAAAGCATTCATTCTACCACGACGTGAGTTGTTTTCTACTGTAGAGGCTGCTAATAATGCTCGCCTAAATAATAATATGCAAGGCATCTACATCTATCGCGAAAATAGATTGATTCATCCGGCCGACTGGCTTGGAATGTTCAGTAAAGAACCACATCTTTCGTTGCTTCGAGTAGAATTTTCATTCGACCATCAGCTTGATATTGCATTCCAAGTTGATATTAAGAAATCAAGAATTTTATTAAATGATGAACTATATAATTGGGTACTCAATCAATTTCTTCCTGCGCCTAGAAATGCTGCAAATGAGCGCTACAGAACTGGACAACGAAAAAAAGTAGATGAACAAGCAAGAGATGCACACGAAGGGTCAAACAGATCAATTTCTAGCATGGAACCAAGCCTCATAAAGTCTGAAGTAAAGGTTATCAATAAAGATTCTGGCGAAGTTGAAATTAAAAATAAATCCGGTATTGTTAGACTAAAGTTGAACATATCCGAGTCTTCAATTCCGGGTCAAGTTTGCATAAAACCTACAGACAGTATTATTGATGGCATTTTATGGGAACCTGCCCTAGTTGACAAACACCATGCAATAAGAATTAATACCGGACACCCATATTATCATAAAGTATATGTTCCTAACTTGTCTTCGGATGTTACAATCCAAGGGATGGATTCACTTCTTTGGGCGTTGGCTGAGGCTGAGTTAGGAACGATTAACGAAGCGACCAAAACTCATTTTGAAGAACTACGATTCGAAGTATCAAGATTACTCCGGAAACTAGTTGAGGATCTTCCAGAACCCGATTTGGATAATGAAAAATGTTAACTGACTCAGAAAATTTATCCAATGCTCTTGCTGAACGTTTTGGATTGTGCGTCAGTGCAACTTTAGAACAAGTTGCAGATGGGCATAAATTTATCATCAGACCTGAGAAAATTGAGCATACTATTTCTTTTCAGATAGAACTTATATTAGGTTGGCGAAGCATATCGGCAATATTTAGGCCTGGCAATTATGCATCTTCACTTTTGAAAAGCATGAATTCGGCAACGACTGAACAGAAATCTGCATTTGCAGTCTTTGCAAGCTCACTACAATCAAAAGGAGCAAAAGTTCAAGTATTATTAGATTCTCTTCCAGTGGAAGCTACAACACCCTTGCTATGGCCTAATGCTTGGTCCAACATTACAATATCTATGAAGAAGATTGGAGTAGTCATTGAAAATGACTATGACTTTATTGCTGCATTCCCTTGGGCAACAGGTTTTTTCGGTATGGTTTTGGCGCTCTTACCTTTGGAGGAAGTACCTGAAGAAAATATTATACTTGAAGAAGAAGGGGCTATTTCATACAAGTTGGTAAAAAGATATGAACGAAGTCGAATAAACAGAGCCGCATGTATTGAAATACACGGAACTTGTTGTAAGATATGCGGTTTCAGTTTCGAGAAAATATTTGGCAAACTTGGGGATGGATATATTCACGTCCACCATATAGTACCCGTTTCAGAAATGTTAGGTAGTTATACCATTAACCCGGGAACAGACTTGATTCCAATATGTCCTAATTGCCATACAATGATTCACCGGGTAAAACCGTCTATGTCCCCAGATACACTTAAAAAATTACTGTTAAAATAATTCACATGGACTCAATATCCAAAGAACATCGCAGTTGGAATATGAGCCGGATTTTGTCGAAAGATACAAGTCCCGAAAAGATTGTAAGGTCAATGTTGCATGGGATGGGGTATCGTTTCAGATTGCACAGAAAAGACTTGCCGGGAAAACCGGATATCGTTCTGCCGAAATATAAAACTGTCATTGAAGTTCGCGGCTGTTTCTGGCATCGGCATAAAGGATGTAAGGAAGCAACTACTCCAAAAAGTAATCAAGCGTTCTGGCTGGACAAATTCAGTAAAAACATCAAGCGTGACCGTTCAAACGAGCGTAAACTTAAAAAACTCGGCTGGAACGTAGTTATTATCTGGGAATGTGAAATCACAAATACCCAAAAGCTTGTTTCCCGGTTGGATGCAATAAAAATTATGAAGTAATACCATTTATAATTTTAAGTTTCCATATTCAGTATTCGAACAATTTGAACCGCGTTCAATTCTTAACGGAGCAGGCAACGGCTTATCAACAGTCATAAATAAAAACCGGTTTTTTTATTTTAGCGATTGATTTTTGTTATCACCGGTGGTATAATTGTAGGAATATTCGAGTTTATCAGCAGGTTGTTTTATGGTGAATAAGTCGGTAAAAATCAGCGGGCGACGGGCGGTGGCAGAGGCGGCGGGAGTGAGCCTGACCACGGTTACGCATGCCTTGAATCCACCGCCGGGCAGCAGGGTTAATCCGGAGACCCGCAAGCGGGTTATACGGATAGCAACGGAACTGTGTTACCGGCCCAGTTTTGTCGGACGCGCACTGGTAAGTGGAAAAAGCTACAATGCCGGTCTGCTTCAACCTGACTACGACTCGATGTTTTTAAGTTTTTATCAATGCATGGCTTACGGGTTGGTTGAGTCTGCCGGAGCGGATGATTACAGTTTGCTGCTGGCATTCAGAGAACACGATAATTATCTGAAAATCATTCAGCAGGGTCGGATTGACGGCATGGTTATACTGCAAAGTGATTTTGGTGACAGCCATATCCACCGCATACTGGAAACCGGGTTGCCGGCGGTAATATTGAACCGGATGTTTGACTGTTCCGCGTTTGAGCGTTCCGGCTGTGTGATGTCCGACCATCACGGGTTGATAAAAGCGGTATTTGATGAACTGATTGAAGCTGGATGCCGGAATATTTTCGGGGTTATTGATCAGATGTACTGTAATCCGAATTTTCTGCTGTTTCAGGAATTCTCCCGGTTGGCGGCGACGGTGGCGGCTGATGGTGTTGTCGCGTTGCCGGTCATACCGTCACCGGTGGACTTTGCCACGCAGCTTGGCGGGATGTTCTCAAGCCGGCGGCGCTGGGATGGGATTTATGTTGACGGTGAAGAATATTTATCAACCGTGATTAAGGTTGCGGCGGAATTTAAGCTTGCGCCGGGTCGTGATTTTTCGGTGATACTATCTTCGGTAAGTAAAAATTTAACCCCGGATCAATTTGATTTCCCCTTGACGATATACCGGCAGCAACCGGAGAAAATGGGCGCCACAGCATGGCGTATGTTGCAAAAAATCATGAGCGGTGAAAGATTTGAAAAATTAGTAAAAGTACCCTATTTAAAAATATATACTCAATGAGTATAATTAACCCTGGAGAGACGCTATGACTATCAAAATCGGTATGATCGGGTTGGACACTTCACATTGTCCGGCATTCACCAAATTAATCAATAACGCTGACGACAAATTCCATGTTTCCGGTGGACATGTGGCTAAGGCATTCCCGGGCGGCAGTCAAAAGTTTTCATTAAGTTGCGGCCGGGTCGGACAATTCACGACGGAACTGCAAGCCATGGGCGTGCAGATTTGCGATTCAATTCAGGACGCGGCCGAGGGCATGGATGCATTTCTCCTGGAAAGCGTTGACGGCAATCAACATCTTGAACAATTCCGCATTCTCGCGGAATACGGCAAACCGGTATTCATTGATAAACCTTTGGCATGTTCGCATCAGGATGCGCTCGTGATTGCAGAAATCGCCGCAGCGAAGAATATTCCCATCATGACCGCCTCCGCGATCCGTTACGCCAAAGGCATTGAAGGTATTCTGACCGATGAAGAAACGGTTACCGGTTGTGACGCATTCGGACCGATGGCGCTGCTGGCGGATTATCGCGATTACTTCTGGTATGGCATACATTCAGCGGATGTGCTTTACTCTTTCATGGGAAAAGGTTGCCGTTCCGTGCAGACTTTCAACTTTGAAAACAGTGACTTGCTGGTCGGACTGTGGGATGACGGCAGAATCGGCACAATCCGCGGCAATCGTGCCGGCGCCAATAACTTCGGCTGCACCGTAACGACCAATAAGATTACCAAATCCACCGTTGCATCCGGCGAAATCCCCTATTATGCGCAGTTACTGAAACAGATCATGCCATTCTATAAGAGTGGAAAATCTCCAATTGATCTGGCGGAAAGCCTTGAAATTATGGCATTCCTCGATGCCGCCAGTCAGAGCCGCACCAACGGCGGCAAAGTGGTGAAAATTTAGTAGGGGGAGTAGTGAGTAGTGAGTAGTGAGTAGTGAATGGTATAGGTACACAGCGTGTGCCCGCGCTCTTAGGAATTGAACGAAGTTCAAGGAGCAGAGCGCGAAAGCCACCCGGCGGGCAGTACGACTGCCAGCGAAGTATGGCTCTTCCTGAGCCGACATTACGGTCGTACAGACCACGATAATGGCTGTTGGGATTAAATGGTTAATGGTGTTCCGGTTGTTAAATCCGCCAGAGGCGGACAATCCATCATGGTGAAATTGCTTTAACTCTAATCCATTTGACTACCCTTTAAATAGATGTATAGTATGTACCGTAAAACGGTACATACTGGTGGTATAATGAATGCAAATGAACTTAGAGCAAAAATCAAGCGCGATATTTTCAGTTATCTTGAACTGACGGATTTGCTGGCCTCTTATGGCAATATTCGCAACAAAATTCAACGACTGTTGAATAATGGTGAAATAATCCGAATCAAGAAGGGTATTTACACTTTTCCTGAGTCATTGCGCCGGGAGCCGCTGAATCCATGCACGATTGCTAATATTCTTTATGGGCCAAGTTATGTCAGTTGTGATTATGCGCTTGCCCATTACGGACTCATTCCGGAAAGCGTGGCAGTCGTTACCTCGATGACTACGGGCAGACCGCGTGAATTTAACACTCCGTTCGGCAGTTATAAGTACTACCAGCGCCAGTCGCCGGATTATTCTATTGGTGTCAAGTTGGAAAATGAGTGTTTGATTGCCTCGGTTGAAAAGGCGATTTATGATAAGGCGTTGACCGACTGCCGTTTTGACGGTGTTGATATTGTTACCTACCTGGAGAAAGATTTGCGGTTGGATTTGGCTATGCTGCCCTTGCTGGATCAGGATTTACTACATTCACTTGCCAGAGTTGCGTCCGGACGCATGAAGCAACTTGTAACATTTTTGGTGACACTATGAATATTGCGATTGCACAGATGCTGGAGCGTTACCAATGTCAAACTGAGTCCGACTATACCAATGCCTTGCGGGAAATCATGCAGGAGATTGCGTTGCTGGGTTTGTGGCGGGGGAAATTTTTTGAACACGCCGCATTTTATGGTGGTACGGCGCTGCGAATTATTTACGGCTTGGAACGCAGTTCAGAAGATTTAGATTTTTCATTATTAACACCAAACCCGCAGTTTCGTTTGAAGCTTTTTGGTGATGCATTGAAACGTGAACTGGAAAGCTTCGGTTTTTCAGTAGAATTCTCCAGTAAAGAAAAAAAGCTGCCTTTAAATATTGACTCTGCTTTCCTCAAAACCAATACTAAACTGCAATTAATTTCGATAGGACTTGGCGATGAACTGGCGCGGCAGATTCACTCCAAAAGAGAATTGAAGATTAAACTGGAGGTGGACATCGACCCGCCGCCGGAATTTAAAACAGAAAGCAAAACGTTGCTGCTTCCGATTCCGCATGCGGTGCGGGTTTATACTCTGCCCAATCTTCTGGCAGGCAAGCTTCATGCAGTACTATGCCGCAAGTGGCTTCAACGTTCCAAGGGTCGCGACTGGTATGATATGGTCTGGTACGCCGGACATTATCCGAAAGTCAATCTTAAACATCTGGAAGTACGCATGCGTCAATCCGGGAATTATCCTGATGACACGCCATTGACACTGGAACGGCTTCATCACTTCTTGAGTAAGGCTGTTGCCGAGGTTGATATTGCTGCAATCAAACAGGACGTCATGCCTTTCATCCATGATCAACAGACGCTGGAATTATGGAGCAAAGACTTTTTTGAAAAAATCATAAAAGAATTTATTCAGGACAAAGATCAGGGTTAATGGTTAATGGTTAATGGTATAGGTACACAGCGTGTGCCCGCGCTCTTAGGAATTGAACGAAGTTCAAGGAGCAGAGCGCGAAAGCCACCCGGGAACTGAGGGTGTCGGCTCTTCCTGAGCCGACATTACGGTCGTACAGACCACGATAATGGTTTTAGAAATTCTTATTTTTTATTTAAAATCCAAAAATATAGGTATTTTCTTGGATTCAATTCCAAAAATATCGGTGTTTTCTTGGATTACAATGATTTAATGAGGTGATAAGTTAATGGGAAGTATCGGCTGCTAAATCCGCCAGAGGCGGACAAGTCCTCCAGAGGCGGACAAGTCCTCCAGAGGCGGACAAGCCCATCATGGTGAAATTGCTTTAATTTGCCTTAACTTTTCGTGATTTTAAACTATATCGCCGCGGGTCGTACCCGCTCATGGTGAAATTGTCTTAACTCTGCGCCGAAGGACTTACATATTCTTTGCGGTAGAATTTCCGGTCGGCGGTCGCGGCGTAATAGGGATAACGCGCACGCAATTCCGGTGAAATATTCTCTGGAATATACTGGAAACGTTTATAAAACCAGAGATATTGTTCGGGGTATTGGCGGATATATTTTTCGGAAGTATGGATCAATTCCTGAATGATTTCTTCATCGCTGGAATACTCTTCCAATGCTTTGCTGACCGGTTCACAGTGACCAATCAGTTTGCCATTGACGCGCAGCGTGGTGGCATAGAGCAGTACGGCTGGAATGTTGTTAGTCTTGCAGTAACGCCATAATGTCGCGGGCGCTTTGCTGCATGGTACCGGCAGATCAAAGAAATTGACAAAAATGCCGCCATCCCTGACGCGGGTATTCTGGTCAATCAAAGTGCCGATGGCATAACCTTGCTGTAATGCTTTAATGGTTTCCCGCATGGCGCCTTTGGAGAAAATTATTTTAAGTCCTTCAATCTCTCTTGATTTCCGGTTCAGGAGTTCATTCAGATATGGATTCCGGGTGATTTTGGCGATTGCGACCATTTTCACTTTGCAGAGATGGGTGGCGACAACGGCGGAGGCCTCCCAACTGCCGAGATGAGGATTGACCAGAATGGCCAGTTCGTTGCGTTCGCCATGCATTTGCATTCTCCGGGCGGTTGCGTCCTCTACTTCCATGTAACGTTCAATGCGTGCCGGTTTTCCGGCCATCCAGAAGAATTCACTGAGGTTGATTGCCAGATTTTGTAAGCTGCGCCGTCCAATCCGCGCGGCTTTCCGCAGCGGCAATTCAGGGAATACGGTATGAACGTTGGCAGTTACCAGTTTGCCAATCCAGGGGACGGCGAACATGCCGTTGCCAATCGTCCGTGCAACGGCAATCAACAGCCAGTGGGGAGATACCCGCAGCAGCGAGTAGGGAACTAACACACAATAATATTCAAACAGAAAGCGTATTTTCTTAATCATGTAATTTTTCTGCGGCGGTGGGGGCGTTTGACGAAAAATATTTTATCGCTGCTTTCGACTACACCATTCTCGAAGGCTACGCTTTTCAGGTTGGCGGTGGCGATATTCTGAATCAGATGAAGGCGGCTCGTCGCGGGTGAGTCCTGTTCTTCGGCACACTTTATTTCAGTGATTTGCAGTTGCGGATTGATGTAAAGCAGCCCCCAGCCATCGGCGAGTTCATCGGCGTGGACTTCCCCGTCTGGAACTGCCAGATAGAGATGAGTGGCGACATGACCGCTGCGGATCTGTTCAAACTTACTGCCTTTGTAGAGCGAATGCTGCAATTTTTCAATTTTGCGGAGGCATTTATGGTAGTTGATATTGGTGCTGCCGGAATAATTCCAGCTCTGATATTCGTCGAATAAATTATCGAGTTCTTTAAGTTCCGGTTCATTATCTCTGATGTCGGCTTCGAATTTCTCTTTATTTTCTTTCTGTTTGCGCAGTTCCTTCAGCAGTTTTTCGCGGTCGGCACAATCAGCCCAGCATTGTTCACGGTTGTCGCGTAATTCCACAATGACCGTTTTTGCCGGTTGCAAGAGTTGTTTTTGCGGCACGGACCAGAATGCGGCAATATCGGCCTGGAACCGCGAAATTCGCGTCGGCACCCGTAAACCTATTCCGGAGGGTTGTTGCGGCAACAGCCAGCCGATGACTGCCTGTTGCATTGAACGTTTATTAACGCTTTCATTGGTCGCAGGAGCGGTACTTTTGGCTTCTGCCGGCGACTTTCTTTTGTAAGTCGCCATTTTTTCTGTAAACAAGTCAAGCACTAACTGCGTTACAGTCGATTTATTCATAGTTCAAACCTTCACCGAAATTTTTGCCATTCGGAAATCTGCTGCAAGCCGGATGAAGAAATATTACTGAAATATGATTCCGCATGCGACTATATTGGACTCGCTGAATGCGCACTGTCCAGCATCAATTTTCATAATTTAGCATCATCAATCGCTTATGCAAAATTCACGGCGACAAAAATACAAAATTTTGCCGGTAATCTCAACATTTCATGCAAAATCGCTTCTGCTAATATTGATTTGCCGCAAAGGACAATTATTTTAAACGGGTTATGAGTGCAGGCACACGGTGTGTGTCTGTTCACTAGGATATGATTGGTATTAGCAGGAAATATAAAATATGATTGAAAATGACAACAAAGAGCAGCGCCACGGCCTGCTCATTAATATCACCGGACAAGGCAAAGGAAAAACCTCCAGTGCGCTGGGTGTCGCTCTCCGTGCCCTGGGCTGGGGCTGGAAAGTCGCGGCGGTCCAATTCATCAAAGATGAAACGGAAACCGGAGAACGCCGGTTCGCGCAGAATTGCGGCATGACCTTTGAGTTGTGTTCCAGTGGCGCCGGATTCACCTGGCGGAACAATGCCAGCCGGGAAGAGGATATCACCTGCAGCCGCCATGGCTGGGAGAAGGCAAAAGAATATCTCCGGCAGACCAAACCGGCGGATTTGCTCATTCTCGATGAATTTAATATTGTTCTGGCGAAAGAATTACTGCCGTTCGATGAGATAATCAGTGAATTGCAACAACGACCGCCGTGGCTGCATGTCATCATCACCGGCCGCAACGCCCCGGAACGACTCATCACTATTTCAGATCTGGTATCGGAAATTAAAGATATCAAACATCCATTCCGTGAAGGCATTCCGGCACAACGGGGAATTGATTTTTGAAAAATTCAGCCGATAAGTTAAGTGCTTTCTGCATTGCCGGAACCGCTTCCGGCGATGGTAAAACGACCGTAACACTGGCATTGTTACGCGCACTGTTGCGCCGTAAACTGAAAGTTCAGCCGTTTAAATGCGGCCCGGACTATATTGATCCGGCATTCCACCGTGCCGCGGCGCTATGTGATTCGCGCAATCTTGATTTCTGGATGATGGGTGATGCCGGAGTTGAAAGTTCATACCGGATAAATTCAGCCGGCGCCGACTGCGCTGTGATTGAAGGCGTGATGGGAATGTTCGACGGTGTTTCCCCGGTATCGCTGTCCGGCTCCACTGCTGAAGTCGCGTTGCGGCTGAAAGTACCGGTTATTCTGACGGTCAATGCCAGCGGGACATCCGGCACAATCGCTGCAATCGTCAAGGGATTCGTTGATTTCTGTCCCGAAGTTAACATAATCGGGGTTATCGCCAACCGGGTCAGTTCTGAAGCGCATGCGGCACTGCTGCGTGAAGCGCTTGACGCCCATAAACTCCCGCCGCTATTGGGACGACTGCCGAATAAACCGGAATGGGCGCTGCCGGAACGCCACCTCGGTCTGGTGCCGTTCTCAGAAAATGAAAAAACGGAACAATGGTTCGAGATGCTCGCAGCAGCAGCGGAACAGTATATAGATATTGACCGTATTCTGGCGTTGTCAACGGCAGTACGCCAACCGGTACCGGAGATTAAAATTACTCCGCCAACAGTCCGACTGGGTATTGCACTTGATGAAGTCTTTCACTTCTATTACACCGACAATCTGGATATGTTGCGTCGCAGCGGCATTGAACTGGTGGAGTTCTCACCATTACATGATGCCGCCCTGCCCGAAAATCTCCGCGGAATCTATCTCGGCGGCGGTTTCCCGGAAATGTTTGCCGCGCAACTGGCGGAGAACACTTCCATGCGGCAGTCGATAAAACATTTCGCTGACCAGGGCGGGATTATTTATGCAGAATGCGGCGGTTACATGTATCTGACGGAGAGCATTGCCGGCAGCGACGGCAAACCGTTTCCAATGTGCGGGATTATTCCCGGTATCACAACAATGGGGGAACGACTCGGGCCGTTCGGCTATCGTGAATTGACGGCGGTGAATGAGTGCTGTTTCGGTCCTGCCGGCGTCAAATTGCGCGGACATGAATTTCACTGGTCGAATGTTGCTTTCAAACAGGAAGTGGCGCCGTTATGGTCGGGACATGGCTGCCGGAATAATGATGCGGTTAATTCGGGGTATTGTTCGCCGAATGTTTTTGCGAGTTATATTCATCTCCACTTTGCCTCGAATCCCGGTGTTCTCGATGCATTCCGCAATTTTCTGAGCAGCTATACTCTATAAGGTTACGGACAGGTTATGACCGGAAACAACAAACAAGCAGATAAACCGCCGCTGATGGCTGACTGCGTCATGGCAGGATTCCCCTCCCCGGCGGAACAGTATGTCGAACAGGCGCTGGATTTGAATGAGCTGCTGGTCAAACATCCGGCCGGTACATTTTTCGTCCGTGCCGGAGGAGATTCAATGGTACCGGCGGGAATTATGCCTGGCGATATTCTCGTTGTTGACCGGTCGCTGGAAGCGGCTGACGGCAATATTGTGATTGCCGCCGTAGATGGTGAATTTACGGTAAAGTATCTCCGTAAAAAAGGCGGTAAACTGCAACTTGCCGCCGCTAATCCGGCATATAAACCGATTGACTTTGCCGGTGAAAATGAGTTGCAAATCTTCGGTGTGGTTACCGCGGCGATTCATCAATTTCTCAAGCAGGGAAAGTAACACCATGTTCGCCCTGGTCGATTGTAACAACTTTTATGTTTCCTGTGAACGGGTATTTAATCCGAGCCTTAACAATAAACCGGTGGCGATATTGTCGAACAACGACGGCTGCGTCATTTCCCGGTCCAATGAACTGAAAAAACTCGGGGTTAAGATGGGCGTACCCTACTTTCAGTTGAAACCGTTGATTGCCTGCCATGAAATCATCATACGCTCCAGTAATTATGAACTCTATGGCGATTTGTCCCGGCGGGTGATGACCATTCTAGGCGACTTCACCCCGGAGGTTGAACCGTATTCCATTGATGAGGCATTTCTGCATGTATCACTGCCCGCAGGTGCGGATTACTTTTCGTATGGGCAGCAGATTCGGAATAAAGTGTTGAAATGGGTGGGCATCCCGGTCGGGGTCGGCATCGCCCCCACCCGGACATTGGCAAAAATTGCCAACCACATCGGCAAAAAATCACCCGATGGGGTATGCGTCATGCCGGAAAATCCGACCGAGATTCTGTCACAAATACCGGTAAAAGAGATCTGGGGAATCGGCTCCCGCCTGGCGGAAAAACTCAACCGCATCGGCATAACTACCGCGGAACAACTCCGGACTCAGGATGATGCCTTGCTGCGCCAGCAGTTCAATGTTTGCGTGGCAAGAACCGCGATTGAACTGAACGGTACTCCCGCGCTGGAGATGGATAGCATTGAAGAACCCAGCAAAAGCATCAGTTGTTCCCGTTCTTTCGGCCATCCGGTCGTGGAACTGTCAGACTTGCTCGAAGCGGTGGCAGTTTATACCGCCAGTGCGGCAACTAAACTGCGGCAGGAAAAATTGCAAGCTGCCGGCGCCAATGTCTATTTTCAGTATTACCCGGAATACGGCAAAGAGGCAAAGGAAGGCGGCATAGCGGCAGTCAACGTTGCTTTCGACTTTCCGACAGATGATACCGGTTTGATGCTGAAAAAAATAAGTGCGGTACTACCGGCGATTTTCATTGACGGCCGTCGTTATAAAAAGGCGGGAGTGATATTTTACGGGCTGGAAAGTGCGGTAAATGTTCAGCCGGATATTTTCAATCAGGCGGAGTCGTCGCGGCGTGACAAACTTTATGAAACTGTGGACAAGATCAATAAACAGTTCGGCAAGAAAACGGTCTTTCATCTGGCGGAAGGCATCAAGCGCCCATGGACAATGAAACGCGACCACCTCTCCCCGAACTACACCACAGATTGGAAACAGATTCCGGTAGTGAATTGAACCGGATTAGAGGCCTTTAATAAAAAACTTTTTCAGTATTGCCAGCAATACTTTGATATTGACCGGTTTTGAGATATAGTCATTGCATCCGGCGGCGATAGCTTTTTCGCGTTCTCCGTTCAGTGCATGAGCAGACTGGGCGATTATGATTACCTTCGTATTGAAGAGCCGGATTTGTCTGGCGACTTCATAGCCGTCCATTGTGGGCATGGCGGAGTCCATCAGTATCAAATCAAGGTCAGGGTTATTGCTGCAGAGTTCCAACGCTTTAATGCCGGTATCAGCCTTTAAAATTTCGCGACCGAATTTTTTTAACATTATTTCGAGTAACATTGCCGACTTTTCATCGTCTTCGGCAATTAATATTTTCAACCCTTTAACAGGAAGTTCATCAACAACTGAGGCAGTGCTGGCGTAATCATCCTTTGTTTCGGTTACGGCACTGCATGGCAGAGTGAAATAGAATGTTGTCCCCCTGCCTTCTTCGCTTTCGAGCCAGATTTTTCCGCCCAGCAGTTCCACATAACCTTTTGCAATAGACAAACCCAGACCAGACCCCTGCAAAGAACTTTCCTCACCCATGTGAACCTGAACAAAACGTTCAAACACCGCGCTCTGCAAATCTTTCGGGATACCGACGCCAGTGTCTTTTACAAAAAACTGGAGGAATTCGCCCTTGGGCTCATAGCCGAAAGTAATTGAACCGGCGTGGGTGAATTTAATGGCATTCATTACCAGATTAGTAAGAATAGCATATACCTTTTCACGATCAGTATTGATAACGGCATCGTTGTCAGGCAGAGAATTTAAATAAGAAAGTTCTATCCCCCGTTGCGCTGTCTCCGGCCTGAAAAAGGTATAAATATATTCAATCTGCTCATTAATATTGGTGGTTGAAATCGTAAGTTCCATTTGTCCCGACTCAACTTTCGAGATATTGACGATATCGTTGATGGTATTGAGCATGCGTTCGCCGCTTTTCTCGATAATATTTAAATACTTCTGCTGTTCCGCGCCAGACAATTTCGGTTCTTTAAGCAATTCAGCAAAGCCGAGAATGCCATTCATCGGCGTTCTGATTTCATGACTCATGTTAGCGAGGAAATTACTTTTGGCATGGTTTGCCGCCTGCGCCTCCCGGGCAAGACGCTGTGCATTGGCTTCGGATTCCACCAGTGATTGATTAAGTTTTTCCAACTGCTCCTTTTTCTGTTGAAGCGACCCAAGCATAAGCGACAGTTGTTTGAGTGACGGTCTGAAAACCAGCAGGAACTCCAGCAAGAGTACCACCATTCCGATTAAAAGAATAAAAGTTTCCATGGTGGACATCAGCTTGACACGTTTTTCCGCTTCACGGTCAAACTGAAAAGTAATGGTATCCATAAGCGCCAGAAATTCAGGCTCCTGTTCCAGCAGAATTCTGGCAACAGCGCCTGCTGCCGCCGGATCCGGTTTGGCTCTGGCGGCGCTTATGGCGGCAAGTTTTTGGAGCGCGACGACCATTTTCGTATATGAAGGGTTAATTGCCACGAAAAGCTGTTTGATTTCAGGACTGTTTTCACGCCGGGGCAAATCAAGTTTATCATCACCAAACTGCAATCCGTTATGCGCGGCCTCCCATGCACAAAGGGATTCGTTAAGCTCCTTGCTGCGCCGGTTCCATTCTTCGCCAGATTTGATAAAAGATAGGGTCAATACACATTTAGTCATACGTTGGCTCAGCATGCGTTGACGTCCGGAAAGGTTAATCACGCGAGCATCACCCATGTTGCGTTTTATGGTATATTTCATCAGGAAAGAAGACGACAGTATCGTTATTGCAATAAGGGTTAATGCAATGGAATAGACGATTATCAGACGCTGAATTTTTTGTGTCGTAAATCCTGTCATTATAACCTTATCATCATTGTTGCAGTCAATATTAATTAAAGCTATATGGGAATCTAACCCGCAATATTCAAAAGTTCAATGATTAATTCAAAAAACCATACAATTCAATAAATACAGTGTTACGAGACTTTAAAAGCTATTGTGTGGTTGATTTATTCATTCCCGCGATAAGTTGAGCGGCGATATTTTGATAACTTTCAAAGACATTGCGTTGCATCGGGTCAAGTCTGACGACTTTTGCATTGACTGCTTTGGCCACGACTTCGGCATATTTTTCATTGAATTGCGGTTGGACGAAAATCATTGCAGCCTTATCTTTGCGCGCTTCGCTAATCAGTTTTTCCAATTGTTTCGGCGTTGGTCCTTTGCCACCAGTTTCTACCGCTTTCTGGATCAAACCGTAATGTTCAGCGAAGTATCCGAAGGCAGGATGGTAAACCAGGAATATTCTACCTTTAAACTGGGCCAGACTCTTTTTTAAATTCTGGTCAAGTGTTGTCATTCTTTGCGCAAAATCATTGAGTCTGATTTGATAATATTCTTTATTTGCCGGGTCTGACGTTTGCAACGCCTGACAGATATTCCGGGCAATAATCAAATTATTAGCTGGAGACATCCAGACGTGAACATCCTGATATTGATCTTCATCGGGTGAACCGTTCGACTCAACATGCTGGTGGTCATGTTCCTCGCAACAACTCTCCCCCTGTAAACGCAATCTTTTTATACCGGAGGCGACATCAACCAATTTGATGCTGCTATTCTTGAACGAAGGTTTTAAATACTGTTCCTCGACCGGCAAACCCACCGCAAAGAAAAGTTTTGCCTGACGCATATTACGCAAATCGTTCGGCGTTGGAATATAGGAGTGGTGGTTCTTGTCCTGAGGAATCAGCGCGGCTGAATTAATTTTATCACCGCCGATTTCCTGTGCGATAAAAGCAATCGGTTGAATTGTCGAATATATCAATTTCTTTTCACCGGATGCCGAATCGGCGGCAGTAAGCTGCCCCGACATTACAACATATAATAAACTATAGCCAAGCAGTTTAAACATTTTCATACCTCAAGTTATACCAATTTATTCACATTGACAGATGCTTTTTTGGTACATAACCAAAACTATAATATTCAACCATTGAGAGTAAAATTCAACTTTTTTGATAAATTTGCGGTAATTAATTATTGCAAAATAAAAATTCATCGTTACCTTAAGTAACGTTACCGCTATTAGCGTCAAGTTAATTGACGGGGCGGAGCGCGGAAAAATTCCGGAGGTTAAGTTTGTTGCGTTCAATTATCACATTGTTCAGTTTGCTGGTTTGTATTTATTTTACGGTGACGGCATCGGCCGGAGAAATGGTTACGGTCAATTCCGGAACACCGGTATTTGAACGTCCTGACGCGGAGTCCAAAGTATTAATAATAACCGGCAAGTCGATGCAAATCGAATACTGGTCGGTACACACCACATTTTACACGCGCCATCCACTGGCGCGGTATCATCATTTTTATGAAGTCAGTTTGAGTCCGGCAAAGAAAGGCTGGGTATGTCCGGAATTCAAGGCAGATGTAACTGGCGGTGTTTTAGGAATACACTTTACGCCGCCACCGAAACCATGGTACTGGCAATGGGGAGTGGTTGGTGTAAGCGCCTTACTATTTTTCCTCATTGTTTTCTGGCTATGGTCACGTTTAAAATCAGACAGTAAGCCATTCTCAAAGCCCAAAGAGATCATTATCAGCATCGGTTTTCTGGTACTGCTCCGGTGGCTGTTATTGCTGATTATCTTGTGCGGCAGCAAAAATATCATTGCTTCCGCCTCAGATGATCCGGGGTATTTCCAAACCACCCTCGGAATGCTTAATCTGGACTTCAGCCAGCAGTGGCGTTTTACGATTGGTCTGGGAATACTTTATCTGCCATTTGCCGCGCTGCTTCACGCAAAGGAATTTTACAACATTGCAATTCCATTTGCGAACTTCAGCGGTTTCATATTGATGCCGTGCAGTCTGATAATGTGTTATCTGATTATCAGGAAGCTGACAAATTCCCAAACCAAAGGATTTATCGCGGCGCTGTTATGGACGGTGATGCCGTTCTTTTACAGCCATTTTGAATTCTGGGATGCTAAAGTATTCAAATCATTTTTTGCACTGCCGCAGGTAACCCAATGTTTCAGGTTATACCGTAATTTCATAACGATGGGGTACAATGCGATGAGCGACACCCCGTCAACTTTTTTTATTCTGTTGTGCATTCTGCTCTGTCTGCTGCTGCCGGTAAAAATCCGCAGTATTGCCATAATTGCCGGGATTTACAGTTTTGCCTGCCTGATCCGGATTAATAATATTCTCTTTGCGCCACTAATCGCCTGGCTGTTCTGGTGGCGGTTCAACTCCCGTCTGCTGTCCTGGCGGTATCTGGCGATGGCGGTATCGGCCGCTTTGTTGACATTTCTGGTAGTATTCTCGCCACAATTTATCATCAACAAACTGCATTTCAGTAACATTCTCACTTTTCCGTATATTTTACACGGCAAGGCGAATGATGGTTTTGTGTGGAGTGCGTTTTCTGACGGAGTGCAATATCTGGGCGGCAGCAATCTGGCGTACTGGGCGCTTGGCACAGCCGGACTGCTATTAATTTCCGACCGGAAGTTACAGACAACGCTGATATTGTGGGCGATACCGGTCATTTTATTTTTCATGGGTTACACCTATACCTGTTGTGATTCGCATCGTTTTATCATGTCCTCCTATGCGGCTATTTTCGGTGGTCTGGTCAGCGCCGACATCTGGGATAAAACCTCGAAAAGTGAGAAAATCCGCTTATTTGCGATTATAATTCCGGCATTGCTGCTGGTTTGTCCGAGCGCCTATTACTGGCGTTACCAACTGCCGTGGGATATGCAGAACTACCGCTGGGGCATAACGATATCAGACATACTCAACTATGCAGTTCCGGTAATTGTCGCGGGATTGAGCATAAGTCTTTACCGCAATTTACGCGCGATGATATTTGCGTTAACCTTTGTGATAATTTATTTTACCGGTAATCCATTCCTTTTTGCCATAATTTTTGCAGCGCTGCTTTTATTCGCGTTTCACTTCTGGCTCAAAGATTATTTTATTACGGTTAAAGAGTATAGAAATCATGCCGACAATTGAAAAAAATCAGCTTTACGAATTAGAAATTCTCAAGCATGTCGAGGAAACACCGAGGTTGAATAACCGGATGGTGGCGGCAAAACTTGGCTGCAGCGTCAAGCTGGCGCATGAACTACTGGGCAAAATGGTCAATCGCGGACTGCTTCATGTAAAAAAGTTGCATTCCCGCCGCTGGGACTACTTCCTGACGACTCAAGGTCTGACAGAAAAAGCCAGAATAACCTGTGAATTCATCAGTTTTTCCCACTATTTCTATCGCGAAGCCAGAAAAGCGAGTTCAATGCTCTGCCGCAGGTTACATGAACGGGGAATCAAAAATATCGGTTTTATCGGTACCGGCGATCTTGCGGAAATCGTTTATCTGGGGATTAAACAGTGGAATCTGGAACTAGTGGAAGTCTTTGACAACCATACCGGCGAATTCTTTGGTGTCA
The DNA here is from genome assembly GCA_964392985.1 of uncultured Victivallaceae bacterium. Classification (GTDB taxonomy): domain Bacteria; phylum Verrucomicrobiota; class Lentisphaeria; order Victivallales; family Victivallaceae; genus CAYMSF01. Next base: position 27,406 of record CAYMSF010000052.1, read on the forward strand.
AAGTTAAACCGCTGCAAGAGGTCAACGCTTCAACGGCGGAAGCACTCATTATCTGTGTTTATGATGAGCATTACCCGATGATAGGACCGAAACTTCCACCTGACATTGCTCAATCCAGTCGGATGCATTGGCTGTTCGATAAAAAATACTATGAAAATCAATAATTTTTCATGATTAATTCAAACAAAATTGTATTTATTCCGCTACTGACATTGACTGGTATTCTTGCCGGTATCAGCATTTATCAAAACTTCTATTTGATACGTGCGATTGACCTGATGTACTATTCATTGCGGTTAAACAGTCCATTACCATTCACTTCAATATTGTTCTATTTTGTTATTCCCGTAGCGGCGCTGGTTATGGTCGCCGGCGTGATTATAGAAAAACACTATGCCGCAAACGGTGGTGATACGAGGGCAATAACAAAAGCGATTTTACCATTCATGCTTTATGGTGGTGTCGCGTTCTTACCGTTAGGATTTTATACTCCACTGGTTTTCTGTTTTATTTGCGGAATAACAGCATTCCGTCTGGCGATATTATTGCTTCCCGGATTAAAATTCAAAAGATTGATTAAAACCCGGATAGCAGTGTTAATCAGTATTTTGCTGGCGGTGATGGCGGTTTATTGCGGGGTTTATTTTCAGATCAAAGGACACAACTCATTTTTTCTGCATTACATGGACTGGGGTTATTACATAAACTGTTTCAAAAACGGCGCAGACGGACGCGGTCTGCTCAGCGTATGGGGATATTCACTGTTTGGCGCGCATTTAATGCCGACCGTCGCCGCGATTATGGTTCCATTTGTCTGGTTGTTCCGTTCTTTCACGGCGGTATTCATTCTGAACTCAATGATAATTTATTCCGGGGCATTGCTGCTGTGGCTTTTGAACAAACGATTCCGGATTCCACCGTATGCAATACTGGTACTGGCCTTTTGTTACGTTATCAACCCGTCCGTATCGAATTTGAATTTGACGCTCTATTACGGTTTTAATCCGGTTTACTTTTTTATTCCGTTATTTTTTATTTTCTTCTACTTATTCACCGGGAAAAAAATAATCGCATCCGGATTGATGTATTGCGCTATAATTATGGTCAAGGAAACAGTTGCGGTTTTCTGGACCGGCTTTGGCGCGGTGATGCTGGTCAAGCGAAAATTTAAACTCGGACTGGTATTGATAGCGGCCAGTATCAGCTATTGGGTTGTTGCGACAACAATAATCATGCCATGGTTCCATCCCAGACAAGGTTATGAACAGACGTTCCATTATCGCAATTTTGGTAATTCAACCGGGGAAATCATTCATGCAATAATATACAATCCATGGCTGTTTATCGGTAAATTACTGGAATACCAGAATATCTATTTTATCTGTTTGCTGATACTACCCTTGTTTATGCTGGTATTGAGCAATCCGGTACTGTTGTTTGCCGATGTTATAGTTATAGTTTTTGTCTGTCTGCAGGACGGTAGAGAAGTACAAAATATTCTGTTGCAATATCAGACTGAAATGCTGGCATTGATGTTCATTAACTGCGTGGTCTGTATTCATCAAATCCGGCAGCGCGGTTATAATCTGTGGTTTAATTTTTTTGCGGCAGGTATTCCCAAAAGCAGTCGTGCAATATTAACTGCCAGTTGTCTGATTTCGATTATGACCTCCTCCATGCTCGGATACTTTTTCTTTGGCAAAACCTTATATGGCGGAAAATGCTCATTTGAACCAATCGCCGGATTACCTGATTTTACTCCACTGGTTGAAAAAATCGAAATCATGCTACCGGCAGAAACTTCAACTATCATGACCCCGCACCTTGCCGCACATTTTTTCCTGCGCAACGACGTCGGCATGATATATTCGGCGCTGAACAGTGAATATGTGCTGTTGGATTTATCGGACAACAGCGAGTCAATGATTACACTGGAAAAATTACGCAAACAGCTCATTGCAAGCAAAGAATATGCCCCGTTATTCTATACCAACTGGCTCGGGCATCAGATTGTGTTGTATAAAAAACAGGTCAACGGAAATGTTCCGCCGGAATTTATTAAAACATTCTCATTGACAGAGTGGCAAAAGTGCGGAATGCCGATGAAGATACCGCAAAATGATTTTGAATGCCGGGTGATGCCGGATAAAGAATGGACTAAAGTTTATTTCTTCATCAAACCAGCACAGAAAATTGACTACGATGCAGACATAGATATTATCTTGAATTCCGGAAACAAAAAATGGTATTTGAACGTTGTTTTCGGTCACGGCATCTATCCGGCATATCTGCTGAAAAATGATCAGGTATTCGTGCTGCCGGTTCCGTTGCCGGCCGGGTGGAAATCGCTGGACTCCGCCAGCATTAAAATCTCCAGAAGAAAATATTCAGACATATAGAACTGCAGTTACCGGCTTGACAATATCGTAATGGAGCAATAAAATATGTCGGCGTTATTGAACCGATTAAGAAAGACTTGGACAATTGGATAACTCTAATAAAATTCTGATGACCGGCGCTACGGGTTTTCTCGGCAGCACGCTCTTGCGGCGGTTGATGCATGAAGGATACGAAATAACTATTCTCAAGCGGAGCTTTTCAAACACCCATCGAATCAACGATTTACTGCCGCAGGTGCAATGTTTTGATTTGGACAAGATTGACATTCCAGGAATAGCGCAACGGGTAAAGGCTCATTACATTATTCACTGCGCCACCGACTACGGCAGAAAAAATATTTCAATCCCTGAGGTCATTCAGACTAATCTGCTGTTACCGGCAAGTCTTCTGGCGCTGCGTGAGGAATTCGGCTGCAAATGCTTTGTCAATACCGACACCATCATTGATAAACGGGTTTCAGTGTACAGCAAATCAAAAAATCAGTTCCGGGAATGGCTGGAATATTTTTCCAAAGAAATTGT
>CAYMSF010000053.1:0-29215 GCA_964392985.1 uncultured Victivallaceae bacterium
GCCAGTTCCGCCACGTCGGCTAAACTAAAGCTCTAATGCACTTAAGGTTTAATAAATTAATCTACTTCTGTTGAAATTCAAATCTTGATTTAAAAATAAAAAGATAAAAAAAGTTAAAAAAAGCGGCAAATCCATTAAAAAAATACTGGAGATATGAATGAATTAAAGTAAAGTAACGGTGTAATGTTTAACAATAAGAGATAATATGGGAAAAAAAAGATGGGTGTCGGCCTGTCAAAATCTTGAAAGTACTGCACGCGCTTTGGTTAGGAAGTATGATTTTCCTCTTCCAATTGCGCAGTTTTTTGTGTCCAGAGGGATCAAAGACGATGAAATTTCAGGTTTTTTAAATCCGAGACTTAACAATTTGAGTGATCCGTATCGCTTTCCCGGCATGAAAACTGCAGTTGCACGGCTGTGGCTGGCGATAAAAAATCGTGAACCTATTTTAATACATGGCGATTATGATACTGACGGGGTGACAGCTACTGCTTTGTTATCCCTGGTATTGCGTCAAAATGGTGGCGAAGTTTATTCATTTATTCCACATCGTTTTGATGATGGTTATGGATTCACTCCAGACTCATTAAAAAAAGCCTTTGTCGCTATCGGCAAAAAATGTAATGTTTTAATTACTGTTGACTGTGGTATTACCAGCAATGACGCAGTTGCTGAAGCTAAGTTAATGGGTATTGATACCATTATCACAGATCACCACGAATCAGGGCAGCAACTTCCTGATGCGTTAGCGATAATTAATCCTAAAATTCATAATGATCTGGAAGATCTACATGTTCTTTCAGGTGCAGGAATGGCGTTCAAGTTATCTCATGCATTCATTAAATACGGCAGGGAAAACAATCTTGGCGGGTTCGTTACTAAGCTTGAAGAAATTCTTGACTATGTGGCGTTGGGCACTGTTGCTGATATTGTTCCAATACTAGGCGAAAACAGGATTATGGTTAAGTTCGGTATTGATGTGCTAAAGAAGCAAATCAGACCAGGCATCAGGGCTTTGATTGAAAGTTCAAAACTGAAAGCTGATATCAGCCCTTCGGACATCACATTCAAATTGGCGCCAAGAATAAATGCCGCAGGACGCGTTGGCAATGCCAGTACGGCTTTGTCTTTGCTTGAGACCTCAAACATTGTTGAGGCGTATGATTTTGCCAAACAGCTGGAAAATTACAATTCAGTTCGTCAAGAAAAAGAGCAGCAAATTTTTGAAGAAGCAAAACTTCAAATAAAGGATAATATTGACTTGGATAATTGTTATTCCATTCTGATTGCAGGGAATGACTGGCATCCCGGAGTTATCGGAATTGTTGCTTCGCGCCTTGCCCGTGATTACAATCGTCCAGTAATTGTTCTAACAATTCAAGGTGAACATGCCTATGGTTCAGGTCGAAGCATTGGTAATCTTAATTTAGTTGATGCACTATACAAAACTTCTCCACTTTTAGAGCGTTTCGGCGGTCACCCCATGGCGGTTGGCATTGGTCTGAAAACTGCTAATATCAAGTTGTTCGCACAATCACTGGAAAGTCATATCAGGGAAAAACTATGCCTTGATGATTTGGAGGAACAAATAGTATATGACGGTGAAATTGAACTGGAAGATCTCACAAAAGATTTATTTACAATCATTGAATCGTTGTCTCCTTTCGGTCATGGCAATCAGCGTCCGGTATACCGTTTTAACGGTTTGCAGGTTACCAAAAGCAGTCTGGCCGGGAATCGTCATGCCCGGGGTGTATTTCAAAACTCACGGCAAAATGAGGTTGAGTTTATTGCTTTTAATCATCTCCCTGAATCATTGGAATCAGGTATGTGGGACATTGTTGCAATCCCGCAACTCAACAGCTATTACAATGACCAGCGAATACAGTTGCAAGTAGTTGATTTCAGGTTAGCTCAAAATTAAATCGGATGTCAAATTGAATCGATATAATTTTAGTGGTAATTAAATTTTTGAATAAATATGTTTGAAATAGAGATAAAAACGACAAAACATTGTATCTTTGTTGATATTACTGGACAAATAAATTCGCGTCTGCCAGCCGGTTTTAGCGGGTTATGCAATATTTTTTGTTGTCACACTACTGCTGGACTTACCGTAAACGAGAATGCTGATATTGACGTGAAAAATGATATAATTACAGCACTTGAAGAAAAGTTTCCATGGTGCGATTCGATTTATAGGCATGGCGAAGGAAACTCGGCTGCACATATCAAAGCGTCATTGTTGGGGTTTTCGTTGACGCTGCCGGTTGCAAATGGTAAACTTGATATGGGACAATGGCAAGCGGTTTATCTTTGTGAGTTTGATGGTCCACGAACTCGTACATTAAAAATCAATTTATTGGTTAACGGTTAATAAATGAAAAGTTTTGTCTGTATATTTTTGTTGTTGACGATTAACTCATTATTGGCAATAGATAATGGAATAGTCGTTACAAGGGATTCTGAAACCCTGCTAGTAACGGATATTACCTCAGATGCGGATGGTAATTTGACCTGTTTTTTAAAAAACACAAAAAATATAATCCCAAAAACGGCCTATTTATACGTAAGAATTGCTAAACCTGTTGAGATAACTAATGCTGAAAAATTATTAAATAATCAGAAATATTCTGAGGCTGAACAAAAATTTAATGAATTAAAAATTCAATACTGCTATTCCGGTTGGAGGGTTTATTGCATTTGGAAGCAGGCAGAAGCTTTACTTGCTATAAAACGTAATGATGCAGCGTCTGAAATAATATGTCCGCTCATAAATGAAAAAATTATTGACAATGAACAAGATTTATGGAAATATATTGCGGCATTTAAATGTCTTGCCGAAATTTACATTTCATCGCGGCAATACGAAAAAGGAATTTATGTACTTAATACTATAGCATCTTCAGGTGATATAGATGCAACCGTTTACGCGTCAACCGAATTGGGTAATATAGCGATGTTGCAAGATGATAAAAATGCGGCAAAATCCATGTATATTCAAGCTGTAATGTTAGGTGATGACAAAATGTCCAAGAGAACCGAAGCTTTGTCTAGATTAATAGACTTGCTCAAAAATGAAAAAGATAAAAGTTTCTCACAATATAGTGAGATGTTAAATAAAATAAAACAATAACATTTTAATATAACCACAAAGAAGGCATATATTTATTAATAGCCTTCGCATACAAATATTTTAATTTAGAGCATTAAAGCTTTAGATTTTTTATTAAATGATAATTATAACAAATAAAATCAAGGAGATGAGATTATGGTAAAAATCACATTTATGGGCGCAGGAAGTTCCGTGTTTGCAAAAAATGTTATCGGTGATTGTCTGTATTGCGAGTCATTGCAGAATGGACATGTTGCGTTGTATGACATTGACGGGGAACGCTTAAATGAATCTAAAAAAATGATTGATGCTTTGAATGCCAATATAAATAAAGGGCGTGCAAAAATTACCGCTCATCTTGGAGTCGCAAAACGTAAAGAAGCGTTGCGTAATTCTGATTTTGTGGTTAACGCTATCCAGGTTGGTGGATATGATCCTTCAACTATAATTGATTTTGAAATTCCCAAGAAATTTGGTTTGCGTCAAACCATCGCGGACACGCTTGGAATCGGCGGTATTTTCAGGGCATTACGGACTATCCCAGTGATGTGGGATTTTGCGCAAGATATGGAAGAGGTTTGTCCTGAAGCATGGTTTTTAAATTACACAAACCCCATGAGTATGTTAACCGGGGCGATGCTTAGATATACCGGCGTCAAAACGGTCGGTCTTTGCCATTCCGTCCAAGTTTGTTCGGAAAGTCTTTTGACCTCGCTTGGAATGAAATATGAACCAGGTTCAATTCGTGACAGTATTGCGGGAATAAATCACATGGCGTGGTTATTGGAAATAAAACGTGATGGCAAAGACATCTACCCGGAAATAAAAACTCTTGCAAAGAAAAAAATGGCCGAATGGCGTAAACCTGGCGCCAAGAAAAATTCCAACATGGTTCGAATCGCTTTGATGCAAAATTTTGGTTATTACATTACTGAGTCCAGTGAGCACAACGCGGAATATATGCCTTATTGGATTAAGAAACAGTATCCGGGATTGATTGAAGAATTCAATATTCCACTTGATGAATATCCCCGCCGGTGTGTTAACCAGATTGCTAATTGGAAAAAGAATAGTAAAGAGCTTGTCAATAATCCCAAATTGTCACATGTACGGAGTCATGAATATGGTTCTATTATAATGAATGCTATCACCTCCAACACTCCTGCTCAAATTGGTGGCAACGTACTTAATAGAGGATTGATTCGCAATTTGCCAGAAGAAGCAGTTGTAGAAGTTCCATGCCTGGTTGATGGCAATGGTATTCGCGGGTGTTATGTTGGAAGATTGCCGGAACAATGTGCAGCACTTAATCGTACCAATATTAATGTGCATTTATTGACTATTGAGGCGGCAGCAACTCTAAAAAAAGAACATATATACCATGCGGCAATGCTTGATCCTCATACCGCGGCGGAATTAACGCTTGATGAAATTCGTAAAATGTGTGATGAGCTTATTAAAGCACACGGTAATTCGCTTCCAAAATACAAGTAATCTATATGGAAACCATATAAATTATCAAAACAAATACCTTTGATAGCGCGCAGCTTTATGGTTGCGCGATATCAAAAGGTATTTACGATGAAAGCATAGCTGTTTTGCTGCGGAAATGTCTTTGTGAATTTGTAGAGCATTACTCTATATCTTGATATATCGTTACAAACTAATATCAGAACGGATCTTATCTTTGTTGACTTTTTGACTGATTCTTATTATTACTTAATGATATGGATTCCAATGAATGCTTTTATTGAATTGATGGGCTTTGCGGTTTCTGCCGTCGCACCGGTATTTCTTATTGGAATTGCCGGAGCTCTACTGGTAAAACTCAATGCCGTAAGTTATGAACAACTGCGAATCCTGGGGAAAATAGTTTTTTATCTGATGTTGCCGGCGCTGTTGGCAACAAAAGTTTCTGCATCTGTCAGTTTCTCTCAATTAACTGTTTATTGGATTTTTCCCTTCTGTGGTATTGTGTTTGTAGTTTTGGGAATTCTATCCGGTAAAATAACTGCGATTATGTGCAGAGCAAAACCTGAACTGAATTCCCTTTTAACCGCAACAATTGCGTTCCCTAACGCAAGCTATATTCCAATTCCACTAATGTTGGCGGTATCAATCGTATTTCCTTGCCTGCAAGAGAATAAACATGCGGGAAATATAGCGGTAACCTATATTTCGGTGTTTCTGATTGGTTATTCTCCATTGATGTGGTCAGTTGGACATGCATTGGTCGCGGCAAGGAAAATTCGTGATGTAAAAATAACTCACATTGTGACACCGCCTACAATAGGAATTTGTATTGGTCTTATAACAGGGTTAACTCCTTGGCTTAATCATTCAATTGTAAGTCAATCAGGGATTTTGCATCCTCTTTTTAATGCTGCGAGTGTGATCGCTGATGGTACAATTCCTTGTGCATTGCTTATTCTAGGAGGGAATTTGTCCCGTGGTCCCGTTTGGGAAAGCATTGATAAATATTCAATCTTCGGGACTATTTTTTCACGGTTGATTATTTTTCCTCTGGCTGTAATCTTATTATTCTATTTACTTAAAGAATTTAATCTTTTTTTGCCGGATTTGCTATTGGTACTTACTTTGGTGGTAATAGCAGCATCTCCACCAGCAAATAATTTAGTGGTTATGGCTTCTGTATCTAATCACAAAGCAGAACCGGCACTATCAACTTTGCTTTTTTGGTCATACCTTACCGCTATAATTACAATACCGGTAATAATTACAATAACCATAAAATTATTCAGTTAAATCCGGATGTTGAAGGTAAAAACAACAAACAATTTTTCAGGGCAATATCTATCAGAGATAATACAATATTGAAGACGCGGAGTTTTTACCAAAAACTTTCTTTTCAGGACTTTTAAGTTTAAGGCTGTGGTGATAGATTATCACAGTAATTTAATGTGTACTGTGATTTAAATAGTTGAGTTCACGTAACTGAAATATATTTTAAAGTAAAAATGAGGTAACGTATGCTAAGCTTTGCTGAAGAACTTTATTTGTTGGCACTTGATGATGTTACTGGCAAGGTGTTGATTCCGTCAAAAGAAGTAGTTGTCAATACCGCCTTGCTTGGGGCTACATTAGCGGAATTATCCTTTTTAAGAAAAATTGATACTGATACAGATAACTTGTTTATTATTAATACTGACCTGACGGAATCCCCGGTGTTGAATTTAATTATCAAGGTTTTTAGTCAAGCCGCAAAAAAAGAAGTGCCGCTTTTACGTTGTATACAAATTCTCCTGCCCAAAGCAAAAGAAATTGAGTCTTTAGTGTTGAAGGAACTAGTCAATAAAGGTATATTGAAACAGGTTGATGAGAAAATACTTTGGTTTTTTCCAACACACCGGTATCCGATAATAAATAATGTTGAAATTAATAATGTTGAAACCAGGTTACGTCAACTTGTTTTATCTGATGAAATTCCAGAACCAAGGGAAGCTACACTGGTAAGCCTGGTTAATGCCTGCGGTTTGTTTCCTGAAATTTTATCTGCTCGTGAAATGCGAAGAGCAGAAGCTAAGATTGAATCATTATCAAAATTTGACATAGTAGGGCAGAAAACCAACGAACTGATTCGTCAAATTAATGATTTTTCCAGCTTGCCGCCTTTTATTTAATAAATAACAATATAATTTTGCGCTGATTCATTTTGTTAAGTTTTGTCATTTTATATGTTTGTAGTTTTTTATTTTTTGTATTAAAAATCGGATAAATGATGTTAAGGATTGTACAAATATAAAACGCGATTCCTGATTTTATATTGGTGCTTTTATCCTGAAATAATATCTTTGTCAATTATACGTTGTAGGTGTTTATCCGTATTGGTTTTCGGATAAAACATATTGTGAGTATTATTGTATTTTAATGTACCGTTTGAAATAATTGTATTGGAGTTGAACATGAATTACAGAATTGAGATTTCACCATTAACACATTTGCATGACTCGAGAGGGGAAGGAATTAGAAAGCAAATCGGGGACTTTTTGCGTTTAAATATTTGTTCAGTAAGGACTCGTGATGTTTATACTGTAAGCGCAGATATAAGTGATATTGAAGCCGGGAAAATAGCTGACGGACTATCCAATCCGGTTTTGCAAAGTTCCATAGTTGGAGAAACCACTTCCAATCTTGATTACGATTGGTTGATTGCCGTAGGTTTTAAACCCGGGGTTACTGATAATGTCGGCAGATCAGCCAAACAGGCTATTGGTGATATTATCGGCCGTAAATTAACTGAAAATGAATATGTATTCAGTTCAGTCGAATATTTACTCTGTGAAAATAAACTCAGCCGGCACGATGTTAAACACATTGCGAAGGATTTGCTGGCCAATGAATTAATTGAGTCGGTAAGGATTTATTCAAAATCTGAAGCCAGTCATGGTACACCGATTAACATGCCTCTGGTAACAACAACGACTGGCGGCACTACTCGCGAATATAATCTTGAGGTCAGTGATGATAAATTAGAGGAAATCAGTCGTAACGGTATTCTTGCACTAACTTTAGATGAGATGAAAGTAATTCAATTATATTTCCGCACATCTTCAGACCGGGCAAAATTTGGATTAAGCAACTACCCTACAGATGTTGAACTGGAAGTTTTAGCTCAGACATGGTCTGAACATTGTAAACATAAAATTTTTGATGCTGAAATCGAATATGAAGATTGTACTACTGGCATTAAACAACACATCGTTTCATGCTATAAAAGCTTCATTAAAAAAAGTACTCACGAAATCAGCGAGGATGTTGACTGGCTGGTTTCAGTTTTTCATGATAATGCCGGTGTAATAGCTTTTAATGACAATATTGATTTGGTATATAAAGTTGAAACTCATAATAGCCCATCGGCATTAGACCCTTACGGCGGCGCAATGACAGGGATTGTCGGCGTTAATCGTGACCCGATGGGAACCGGACAAGGGGCTAATTTGTTAATCAATGTTTGGGGATATTGTTTAGGGTCTCCTTTTACTGACGAAAAAGATGTACCGTCAGGACTTTTGCACCCACGCCGTCTGCGTGATGGAATTCATAAAGGTGTTATTGACGGCGGTAATCAGAGTGGGATTCCTTATGGTCTTGGCTGGGAGTATTTTGATGAACGTTATCTTGGTAAACCTTTAGTTTATTGCGGAACAGTAGGAACGTTGCCTAAACGTATTGGCAAAACAAAAGGGTTTGAAAAGTCAATCAATCCCGGTGACTTAATCGTCATGGCTGGAGGTCGTATTGGCAAGGATGGCATTCATGGTGCAACATTTTCGAGCGAAGAACTGCATCAGGACAGTCCGACGCAAGCGGTACAGATTGGAGATCCGATCACCCAAAAGAAAATGAGTGATTTTATTTATGAAGCGCGTGACAAAAATCTTTATCGTTTTATTACCGACAACGGTGCCGGTGGTCTGTCTTCCAGTATAGGGGAAATGGCAGGAATTTGTGGTGGATGCAAAATGGATTTAAGTAAAGCGCCGCTTAAATACGCCGGACTTAATCCCTGGGAAATTCTTGTGTCTGAAGCACAGGAACGTATGAGTTTTGCCGTTCCTCCGGAAAATATTGATGCCTTTAAAAAACTTGCTCAGGAGCGTGATGTTGAAGTGACGGTTTTGGGAGAGTTTACCAATAACGGGAAATTCCATATCCTATACGGAGAAAAAACTGTTGCATGTCTGGATATAAACTTTATGCATGACGGTTTGCCTAGAATGCGTCTCAAAGCAAAATGGTTGCCACCACAGCTCTCTGATCCAGAGTATGCTGGTAGAAATATCAAAAATGATACTCTTAATTTAATTAGAAGACTTAATATTTGTTCTGACGAATACAAAGCGCGTCAATATGACCATGAAGTTAAAGGTTTGAGTGTCATAAAACCTTTTAGTGGAAAATGCCGTGACGTTCAGAGCGACGCTACTGTAACCATGATTGATACACTTAGTCGTGAAGGCGTAATTCTTGCTGCAGGAATTCTGCCGAGGTACAGTGATATTGACACTTATCACATGATGGCTTCGGTTATTGATTTGTCAATCCGTAAAACAATCGCAGTAGGAGGAAAGCTTGGGCATATAGCAGGGTTGGACAATTTTTGTTGGCCGGATCCTGTTGAAAGTGCAAAAAATCCTGATGGTCAATATAAATTGGCGCAATTGGTTCGCGCTAATCTGGCACTGTACGACTATTGTAAAGCATTCAAAGTTCCATGCATTTCCGGAAAAGACAGCATGAAGAATGACAGCACGCGTGGCGGCAAAAGAATCTCTATTCCTCCGACGGTGCTATTTAGCACCATTGCCAGAATGGCAGATATCAGCAAGGCTGTTACAAGTGATGCAAAGTTACCCGGAGACTTTATTTATGTTGTAGGTAATACCTTCCCTGAACTGGGCGGGAGTGAATATTTTGCGATGTTGAATGCAACTGGAACAAATGTCCCCAAGGTTAATGCCTGTGATGCTATTACAATTTACAATAAAATTGCAGCCATTACTGAGTCAGAAATGGCCAATTCTATTCTTACACCATCATTAGGTGGAATTGCAATTGGTCTTGCAAAAGTAGCGATGAGTGGCAGGTTGGGCCTTGATGTTGATTTGCGTAAACTCCCGCAATCAGATTGTTTTAATCCTGAAGAGTTATTGTTTTCTGAAAGTAACAGCCGTTTCATTATGACGGTTTCTCCGGGTAATGCATCCAGGGTTGAAAAGATGCTAGATGGAATTAAATGGGCTAAAATTGGAGTTGTAGTTGCAACGCCTCAACTCAAAATAAAGTTATCTCCGGGATTGGAGATAAAATTAAATATTGAAGATTTGTTGACTGGATACAAAGAGACACTTTCAGATATTTAACTTTACACTAAATCACATGTCTGAAAAAAATCACAATTCTGGTTCTGTTAAGATTAAAAGTGGCGAAAAAATTACAATGACCACTTCTCAGGCTTATATCAGGAACATAACTGATTTTTCCCTGCTGTCTTTGGATGAGGAAAACCAGCTGGCGGATGAAATTCAAAATAGTGATAAAGAATCAGAAATGTACCGTTCGGCTAAGTCCAAACTGATTAGAGCGAACTTGCGTCTTGTTGTAAAACTTGCCGGAGAGTTTGTTAATCGTGGCGTTTCTAAGCACGATTTAATTGCAGAGGGCAATATAGGATTAATGACTGCTGCTGAAAAATTTGATCCGGCTAAGGGAGCTAAGTTCAGTACTTACAGTGCATGGTGGATTAAACAAGCTATGCGGCGTGCGATAGCAGAACAAAGCAGAACAATAAGAATTCCGGTACAATCAATAGAAAAAATTGGAAGAATCAATAAAGCAACACGTGAGTTGCTTGGGCAATTCGGGCGGCCGCCGACTGATGAAGAACTCTCTTTGCACTTGGAAATGAGTAGAAAAACAATTGCTGATTTGCGCCATACCAGTCTCTCGACCACTTCATTAAATGAATCGACGACTAGTGGTGAAAATGGTGAAATTCAAGATTTCATTCCAGATAACACTGAATCCATGCCTGACAAAATACTTTCCGACACGGAAACATTTGATCATTTAAAGTTACTGGTTGATAAACTTCCAGAACGTGAGCGTAAAGTTCTCCAATTGCGATTCGGGCTTGATGGCAGTAAATCACTGACTTTGGAAGACGTAGGTGCTATAGTCGGTTGCACTCGTGAACGTGTAAGGCAAATCCAAAATAACGCGATAAAATCGTTACAGGAAATGCATAGACAGCTCAATTGCATTACTGAACCCACAAAAACAAACAGTGAAAAGTAATTACTTTAAATATTTAAATTTGTTGGGAATTTAAATTAAATTATTTTCATGATAACATAATAAAATATATTTGACACAGGTGGTTTCATCATGGATGTAGCAATAGTTACCGGATCTAACGGACTTATTGGCTCTGAATCAGTAAGATTCTTGTGCCAACGTAAATTTAAAGTTATCGGTATCGACAATGATATGAGACGGTATTTTTTTGGCAATGATGCTTCAACAAAGTGGGTTGAAACAGAACTGGTTGCATGTAATCAAGAATTTAAACCATATGAGTCTGACATCAGGAATTTTCCTGAAATCTCCAAGATTTTTCAAGAGTATGGTTCAGATATAAAATTAGTAATTCATACCGCAGCTCAACCTTCGCATGACTGGGCCGCCAAAGAGCCGTTTACTGATTTCAGTGTAAATGCCAACGGCACTTTGAACATGCTGGAGGCGACTCGACAATATTGTTTTGACGCTGTTTTTATTTTTACGTCAACGAACAAAGTTTATGGCGATAATCCAAATAATCTTCCACTGGTAGAATTAGATACGCGATGGGAAATAGACAGCAAACATCAATATTATAAGAATGGCATCGACGAAAAAATGTCGATTGATCATTGTAAACATTCTATTTTCGGTGCCTCTAAGGTGGCTGCGGATGTAATGGTACAAGAGTATGGAAAATACTTCGGCATGAAGACAGGATTAATTCGCGGGGGGTGTTTGACTGGTCCAAAACATTCTGCTGCAGAACTTCATGGATTTTTGGGATATTTGATGAAATGTGCTATTACTGGGACAGAATACAGAATTTTCGGTTATAAAGGCAAACAGGTTAGGGATAATATACACAGCGCTGATTTAATCAATGCGTTTTGGCATTTCTATAATAAACCGCGTTGTGGTGAGGCATATAATATGGGTGGCAGTCGTTTCAGCAACTGCTCAATGGTTGAAGCGATAAACCTGTGTGAAAAAATTACCGGAAAAAAAATGAATATAAAATACACTGCGGATAATCGTATTGGTGACCATATCTGGTGGATTAGTGATGTTTCAAAATTTAAAAATCATTATCCGGAATGGGAATTATCCCGTAATGTGGAAGATATTTTGGTTGAAATCTATGAACATAATCACAAGCGATGGAATAGTTAAACAACATAATAAGTTAGATTGCATATTAATTCTATATCATTCATAACGGCAATTTTATAGAAAATTATGCCGAAATATAAAAGAATACAGTTTACCACGGGAGGTAATTAAATGTACAATGCAGATGTAAAACGTTACGATCAGATGAAGTATCGCCGTTGCGGCCGCAGCGGAGTAAAGTTACCCGCCGTGTCACTTGGATTGTGGCAGAATTTTGGCAGTGTTAATATTTATGATAATTCCAGGGCGATGATTCAACGTGCCTTTGATCTTGGTATAACTCATTTTGATTTAGCAAATAATTATGGTCCGGTACCGGGGAGCGCCGAGGAAAACTTTGGCAGGATATTCCGCCAGGACTTACAGCCTTACCGTGATGAGTTAATTATTTCAACGAAAGCAGGTTACTTAATGTGGCCCGGGCCATACGGCGAGTGGGGCTCCCGTAAAAATCTCGTTGCAAGTCTTGATCAAAGTTTGAAACGAATGGGACTGGATTATGTTGACATATTTTATCACCATCGTCCTGATCCTGATACTCCAATCGAAGAAACAATGGGAGCGTTGGATTATATCGTTCGCAGTGGTCGGGCATTATATGTCGGTATATCTTCATATCAACCGGAAAAGACAAGTCAGGCTGCCGCAATTCTCCGGGAACTAGGTACGCCATGTTTAATCCATCAACCACGTTACAGTATGTTTTTTAGAGATTTTGAAAAAAATGGTCTCTTTGATGTGCTTAACTCTGAAGGTATTGGTTGTATTGTATTTTCACCGCTGGCCCAAGGCTTATTGACTAATAAATATTTAAATAATATTCCTACTGATTCGCGGGCGACAAGAAACTTGTTTCTTAAATCGGAACACATTACTCCTGAAGTAAGAGAAAAAATCACAAAATTAAATCAAATAGCTAATGAACGTAATCAGACACTGGCTCAGATGGCGATTGCCTGGGTTTTGCGTCAACCTGCAGTTACTTCGGCGTTGATTGGGGCAAGTTCTCCGCAACAGATTGAAGATATTGCAGGTTGTCTTAATAATCTGGATTTTTCTACTGAGGAGCTGGCAAAAATAGAAGCGGTCTTATGATTGTCCGGTTTATAAATTTCGGCATTTATCGTTTGGTTGCTTGCAACTGCAGAAAAAAATAATAAGTTAATCTGATGTTGCTATCGTTTGGGTTATGCTATGTTTGTTTCAAAAAGAGTTATTAAATAATTATGAACCGTGATTTTTTGTTATTATTTATTTGTCTGTTTGCAATTGGAATAACGTCTGGTTGTATCAACGTAGATTATGTCGGTCAAAAGTATCCGCGTAATAATACTGATGAGGATATATTGTTTTTCAATACCAATAACGATGTTCCTAAAAATACCTATAAGGCAATAGGCCGGGCAAATATTAGTGCTCCAGATGGAAGCACACCTGATGAAATTAAAAATAGAATTTTAAACTGTGCCGAAGAATGTGGCGCAGACGCCGTAAGTATTGTTGATTATAAAAAAATAAAGATAGGTGAAATATCAATACCTGCCGGGACAGATTATCAGGGAACGTCCGGAGTTTGGAATAGTACTGGACATCGAGCGGACGGCTCTCCTATTGTTGTTGATTCTATGGACAACACGGTACCGCTACAGAAAAATAAGTCTAACCGTTATGAGATTAAATGCAAGGCGCTATTTCTTATTTCAAACGAACGCTACCAAAAGTTTTTACAGCAAGCGTCTAATGAAAAACAGCTATTGAGAAGTATGGAACAAGACGACCGGGAAATGGAACAAAAAAAACCAATCGACAACCGTGAACTTGAAACATTAAAAGTCGGCAATCAGCTTCAGACAGACTTGTAAAGTTTAAATTTATAGATGTATTTTACCGTTTATTTCGCGATAAAAAGTTATATTTTAAAGACCAGTTCGCATCGTTTAAATTCCATTATTGCCATTAGTATTATTTTATTTCCGTTTCAAAAGATTGATTAAATAAATTATGATAAACAGAGCAATTCCAGATGATATTGTTGAGGAGATTCGTTTGCGGGTTGATATTGTTGACCTTGTAAACAGTTACATCCCGCTAAAAAAGTCAGGTAGCGGCGCGTGGAAGGCTTTGTGTCCATTTCACAATGAAAAGACACCATCGTTTAATGTTAACCAGAATAGACAGCATTTTCATTGTTTCGGTTGCGGTAAAAACGGGGATGTTTTTCGTTTTATAATGGAACGGGAATCTGTTGACTTTCCTAATGCTGTTCATCTATTGGCCGGCAAATGCGGAATTATTATTCCAGAACGAAACCATTATAATCCGGAGGAAAAGCGCCGGGATGAAATAAGAAGTAATCAACGTGAACGACTATATTTAATTAATGAAGAATTTGCATCATGGTACTCAAATTTATTGAAAAAGAATTTAGATTCCCCAGTTGCTATATATCTGCAAAAACGTGGTATCCCGGATGATATTGCTACAAAATTTCGTATTGGCGCCACCACCGATGCCTGGGATAGCTCATTAAAACATGGCTTGGCCAATAATTATACTGAGTCCGAGATGTTGGAATCGGGGATTTTGATAAAAAACGAAAACGGCAAGGTATATGACCGGTTCCGGAATCGTTTGGTTTTCCCGATTTGGAATGAACAGGGCAGGGTTGTCGGCTTTAGCGCAAGGACAATTGAACAAAGTACGGACGGCGCTAAATATGTTAACAGTCCGGAAACTCCGGTTTTTAAGAAAGGGAACATACTTTATGCGCTTGCTCTTGCCAAGCCGGATATTATAAAAAAGGATTTTATCATTTTATGCGAGGGGCAACTTGATGTTATCGCTATGCATCGGGCAGGGTATTGCAATGCCGTCGCTCCTCAAGGTACCGCTTTTACTTTTGAACAAGCAGAATTGCTTAAAAGGTACTCAAAAAAAGTTTTTATTGCGTTCGACTCCGACAGTGCCGGAATTAAAGCAACGCTTCGCACATTTGAAATTTTACTGCCTCTTGACTTCGATGTAAAAGTTATTACTTTTCCCGCAGGTAAGGACCCGGACGAAATATTTAAGGAAGACGGCGTTCATGGTTTGACGACGATGATTGACGGGGCATGTGATTTTTTTGATTTTTTAATTAAACAGCTTCAAATTAAATTTGATTCTAAAACTCCAGCAGGAAAGGGTAAAATCAGTTTGGAGGTGATTAACTATTTAGAAAAATTAAACAATTCTGTTGTTCGCGAGGCATACATCAGAAAACTCTCTGAATCGTTGAATATCAGTTGCGAGAACATTTACCGGGAACTGACGCGTGTCAGGAAAATCAAGCCTCCAACAGTTGTTGCCGTTAATGATAAATCTGCTGAAGAAGATTCTGCTGATAATAACAGCTTGAAATTGCCGGCATCGGTTGTCAATGCCGAGGAAATTCTATTCGAATTGGCAATAAATTATCAGGATATTTGTTCCCGCCTTGCTACAGAATTGCCACCTGAAAAAATCAGTGCAACGCCTGTAGGTCGTGCGTTAAATATGATTATAGGACTGGAGATTAACGGAGAGTGGTCAAACGTCAGTGTCGCAGTTAACAAAATGTTGACTGAGTTTCCAAGCCAGAACATCAGCCGGATATTTGCTAAAGAGTGC
This sequence comes from uncultured Victivallaceae bacterium, assembly GCA_964392985.1. Taxonomy (GTDB): domain Bacteria; phylum Verrucomicrobiota; class Lentisphaeria; order Victivallales; family Victivallaceae; genus CAYMSF01. The sequence goes on from CAYMSF010000053.1 coordinate 15,740, forward strand.
TCTTTCGCGCCTGTTAAAGTTCAACAGGCAATGGAACAGTGTGTCGCGGAGATCAATCGATATTACCAGGAACAAAAAACATTGGAAATACGGCAACGGTTGAGTAATGCGACAACGTCCGAGGAAAAAATGCAAATTCTCCATGAGTATCAACAAATTAATAATTCCAAATGAAAAAAGTATGTATATATACTGATATTATTGTTCTGGAATTTCTGTTGTCGTTTTTGGCGTTAGTATTTTCAGGCATTGTATGTTGGAGTTTAGTAGATGAAATGCCTGCTGAAGAACTTATTATATACGCGCGTCAACTGATTATGCCTTCCATTGAGTATCTCACCCCGGAACGCTCGGAACGACTGATTTTTCAATCGCTTTGTCTCTTGTCACCATTTATCTGTATTCTCGCATGCCTGACCCTAAGACGTTTTGCGAAGAATGTAATTAACAATAACATATTGTCTGTGTTGTTGGTGCTGTTTTTTGTATTTTGGTACTACTGCTGGACTGGTACGGAATTTTTATCATTGATGTTTGCACCCTCGATAAAAACATTTTACGGGCTGTCAATTGTTGCAATTATTACTGTGCCTGTAATTTGGTGGATATCGGTAAAGCGCAAATGTTATTTCCTGACAGATTTTTTAATTTGTTCTCTGGTATTAATGATGCTTATATCAATAATAATATGTTCCAGAATATATTCATTGAATACAATAGATAAATATACGATGGAGCATCAGGATATCATTGCCTATGCAATATCTCAATCTGCCGCGGGTTGGGCAGATCGTCATCAATATGGTATGTATCCGCAAATTATTGCGCCGCTGTTTAGAATAATAACTCCAAGTTTGTTTAATATTTCTATTATCATGGCAATTTTATATTGCTTCAGTATGATTGTCCTGGGCATAAGTGTATTTAAGATAATAAAAAATAGATTACTACTGGCAGGATTATTTGCTACATTGATTTTACTTGGTAGTTGGGGATACCTGAATAAAGATTTTAATGATCCGTATTTTGCATATTATCCAATACGCTTTTTATTTCCAGTGCTTGGTATATTTTGTTTTATTAGAATATTGTATGACAGAAAACGAAGTCAATTATGGTTAATCACTGCAGCCGCAATATCCGGCATTGGTTTGTTGTGGAATATTGACAGTGGCGTGCCTCTTATTGCAGCTTATTGCCTATGTATCTTCGCCGATTGGCTTCATAAAAGAGACAAGAAAACCTTTAATAATATAATGATTTATACCATAATAACGCCATCAATTGCGGTGTTATTTTACTATGTTTTGGGATTGCTTTCATTTTCATGCGTTGATATTGCTGGACAACTAAACTATCAACGTATTTTTTATATTGCCGGTTTCATGATGTTGCCGTTGCCTGGCTTCCCTGCGCCGTGGCTTGCAGTTTTACTGGTTTATCTTTGTGGTATGCTTGCTGGAATTCATGCGTATATTTACCACAAAGAATCCATAGTTAATAGAGTGCTATTGTTTTTATCTATACTGGGGATCGGGTTATTCAGTTATTATCAAGGAAGATCCCATGACTATAATTTGCCAGTCGTAATCTGGCCTGCAATTATTATTATATTTATTGTTGGCGATTACTATCGTCGTTGTTATCTGGCGAAAATTATTCCACAATTTATATTTATATCACTTTTACTTCCTGCGGTAATTCTGACAGTATTAAGTTTTATGACTTTTTCGATTAACTCGGGCAAAATTTTGTCAGGATTGAAAAATATTAAGTATAATGTATTTCCGGGGCATCAATCAGAGATGATCCAAAAGGTTCAGTTCATCAAAAGGTATTCAGGCGTAAACAGAACTGTTAATATTTATGGTCCCTGGCAAGGGGTTTTTTATGCGGAAACAGGCTTGAAGTCGGGAATTAGCAATTTTGGTAAAATAGATACATTACTCATTGCTGAAAGGGAAAGATGTTTCGAGGAGATGGCAAAATCAAATCTGCCATTATTTTTGATGGTTTCCAATCGTGAACCGGGTTTGCCACAATGGGTGATAAATCACTACAATGTTATTGCTGCAACCCCTGATCAGCAATTGTTTTTTTTGTTGCCAGTTCAAGACCGTTGAATATTTTAGTATTTTATAACGGCTATTGTGATGGGCGATTACTGGTAATGTTGCCTGATTCCCTCGTATAGTGCGATAGCAACAGAATTGGCAAGATTTAAACTTCGAAAGAATTTTCCGTACATGGGTATGGTGTAAAAGTTTTCTTTGTAGATCTGGTAAAATGGTGCTGGCAAGCCAGAACTTTCGTTGCCGAAAACAAGAAATGAATTATCGTGATATTGGCATTCCCAGAAATGTTTTGAGCCTTTTGTTGAAAAGAAACTTAAAACAGCATCCGGATTTTTGTGGCAAAATTCATCCCAATTTTCATAAACATTAAATTCAACATGCTTCCAGTAATCCATTCCGGCGCGTTTAAGATATTTGTCATCCAATGAAAAACCGAGAGGCTTAATAAGGTGAAGCACACTATTGGTGGATACGCAAAGTCGTCCGATATTACCTGTGTTTTGTGGAATTTCCGGCGCAATAAGTACTACATTCATCTTTGATTCTTAATTATTAATTATAGATTTGTAATCAGGATAATTCAGCTTCGGGAATATTATATAAAGTATTGAAATAATTGATGCCCATAATGTTTGTTAGAACAATAAATCTTTTTTTTCTATTTGGGATATTGTGTCATTATTGTCAGACATTATGGTTTTATCGCTGTCATTGGGCGATACATCATGGTCAAATTCGTTCCAAATACCTGTGCCACCATCATCTTTAACCAGCAATTCAATTTTCTTTTCCAGTAAACTTAGCTTCTTGCGGCAAAATCCAGCTAGTCCTGAGCCTGTTTCGAAACATTCAATCATCTTATCCAGTGGCAGATTGCCTGCCTCCATTTTTTCAACGGTTTTTTCAAGTTTTTCCAAGGCTTGTTCAAAAGACATTTCATTTTGACGTGATTTTTTATTTTCTTCAGTCATAGTTAAATCCTATTATGGCTAATAATTTTATCGTGAATATTTTATTTGTCTACAGTATTCCCGTTCGTAGAGTCAATATATCATATTGTATTATTCATGCAAGTTCTACTCTAAAACCAATCCATTTTTAATGCATACATGAAGAGAATTATATATTGTCCCATTAAAAAACAGTACGGCAATGAAAATGCTCGTTATCATTAAAACCGTGTGCCAATGTTTTTACATATAGACCATTGATATGCATTTTATGAAAATTTTAATGAATATTTTAGAATGGTAATTTTGAATTACAATATATATGATTTATAATATAGCGGAAGTACGTTAAGCAGTATCAAAGACGTGATTGATAAATTAGCTTAATTGCATTTATTGTCATCTGCCGCTAATAGTTTTTTTTTAATGTAATGAAAGGGATATTTCGCATGTTTTCCAACCTTAGAAAATACAAAGTAATTCCGCTGTTGAAATACAAGGATATTGAACCGGGTACAGCAATTAGAGTGGCAGAGACTTTGATCGGTGCAGGTTTGCCTGCAATGGATGTTACTTTTCGTCGGCACTGTGACAGTCGAGCCATCAAAGAGATATCGAGAGTTTTTCCGGAATTCTTAATTGGCGCTTCCGGGATTCTCAATAAAGATCAATTATTACGGGCAATAGATTCAGGCGCTAAGTTTATTACTTCACCTGTTCTGTGTCGTGATTGTCTTCCTGTCGCGGCAAAACAGAAGATTGCCTTTGCTCCTGGAGCTAACACTCCTAACGAAATAGAGGAAGTGCTGTTATCCGGATGTATATCTTTTCAATTCTTTCCCGGGGTGCATTGCGGCGGGGTGAAATATTTGCAAGCAGTTCTGGAACCGTTTGATCATTTGCCACTTGATATCATGGTTAAGGGGGGAATTAATACAGGTGATGCCAGACAATTTTTGTCAATCCCACAAGTGTTCGCTGTTGCCGTTGATGATGTTTTGCGACCTGAATATATTGCCGGACAACGTTGGGATATGATTGCCGATGCCGCCAAAGTTGCTTTGCACGTACTGCAACCCTAGGTTGACTTTAGAGTATTAAAGGGCGAAATGAAGTATATTGCCGGTAATATCGTTGATGTTTGCGGCATGCGGATTTTTCCCGGACGCATTGAAATCCGCCATGGCAGGATTAGCCGTATATTGCCTATCGTTAATGCTCCCTCTCGTTTTATCCTTCCCGGCTTTATTGATGCGCACATTCACTTAGAGAGCCTGCTAATGCCTCCTGCGGAAGTTTCTCGTCTAGCTGTGGCGCATGGTACCGTTGGGATGGTTGTTGATCCACACGAAATTGCTAATGTGGCAGGGATGGCTGGCATTGAGTTTATGATGGAAAACAGCAAGGCTACACCATTTCACTTTTATTTCGGTGCCCCTCCATGTGTTACCGGTTCGAACAATGCCATCGGCATCGTGGATAGTAATGACATTGACGGTTTGTTAGCAGCCAATAAAGTTAATCATCTTGCAGAAGTGCTTGATTATAGTGGTCTGTTTTCTCATGATCAGGAATTACTGAAAAAAATCAGGCTGGCCAGGAATTATAACGTGCCGGTTGACGGACATGCGCCAGGTTTAACTGCTGGTCAACTCAAAATATGCGTTGAGTCTGGCATATCAACTGACCATGAGTCAATAACAATTACTGACGCAATTCTAAAATTGCAGTCCGGCTTGAAACTAATGCTCAGACATAATCCTGTAGCATCCAATTTTGACAGTTTATGTAACCTGATAGATAAATTCCCCAAAGTTTGTATGTTTTGTTCTGATACCATTCGTCCCGATGGCCTGGTAGCTGGTCATATCAATACCATGGTAAAAATGGCGCTGAAAAGGCGTATGTCGCTCTTTAGCGTGCTGCGTTGTGCCTGTGTTAACCCGGTACGTCACTACCGGTTGAATTCAGGACTGTTAAGGGAGGGGGATTTTGCTGATTTTATTGCTATTGATAATTTTGAAGATTTAAATATTATTATGACGGTTATTAATGGTTGCGTGGTTGCCCGTGATAACAAAACAGTTATGCCACATTTCAGTTCGTCACCATATCCTGTGAAGCTTATATCGCGTAATTTTAATGCGCATTCATTCAATTTGCCGGCTCAAATTGGCAGAATTAAAGTTATTGAACTTGTTGCCAACCAAATTGTTACTCGCAGCGATCTTTATGCTCCAAAAATTTTAAGAGGTAAAGTTATTGCCGACACGGCGCAAGATATTTTAAAAATAATTTTGATTTCCCGGGAGCCGGATTCAATACCTCAGATAGGATTTATCAAAAATTTTGGATTGCATCGCGGAGCGCTTGCATCATCCAGTATGAATGATTCCAGTAACATTGTTGCTATCGGCACAAATGATAGTGCGATAGCAAGTGCAGTTAATATTGTCATTAACAACAGTGGTGGAATGTGTCTGGTCGATGGCGAAAAAAATGAATTTCTTCCTTTGCCGATAGCAGGACTGATGACTGATATTGATGGTTATAAGTTATCTGAACAATATAGATTGTTAAATGTTCACGCTCATGAAATGGGGGTAACAGTTGCTGATCCATTTCTAAATCTTGCATTTTTGGACTTTCACTCTTTGCCCGAATTAAAAATGAATGAGCAGGGACTATACAACGTTGACCGCATGAACTATACGCAAATATTTGAAAAAGTATAAAAGTTTTTAGTAACCGTCAATAACCTTTTGAAAAGTATCAATAAAATCATCTATTTCCGCTTCCGTGTTGTGATGCCATAAACTGATTCTCATTCCTGAAAATAAATCAGACTTCGGATACCCCATCGCAATCAATCCTGGGCTTGGTCTGGCATTTTCTGCTTGACATGCACTACCGGCTGCAACGCAAATACCTTGTTCTGAAAGCATTCTAACCAGTACGGCGCTTTCATAGCCGGGAACTATGAAATGGATGATATAAGGGGAAGAGAGTTCCATCGCAATTGTAAATTTGATTTTTTTATTATCTTTGAGCCGGATCGTTTGCAAGTATTCACGTACTTTGCTGTTCAATTTTATAATTTTTTGCAAATACTGTTCTTTATGTATGGACAAATTGATAATCGTATCGTTCAATGTAAATACGGCTGCAGGTTCATCCCTTCCCGACAGATACTCATTTTTTCTGGCTTTATTGAAAAAAGAAATTAAAGCTTCCGTTTTTTTTGTGTTACGGATTAATGCTGCAGCGATTGATGGAGCACCAATTTTATGACCGGAAATCGTAATAATATCCAAACCGGCTTCATCCCAGGGAATCGGTATTTTTCCTGCTGATTGAATAGTGTCTGACATAAATATAGCATTGGGTGCAATCTTCCGGATTGTTTTTCCGATTTCAGCAAGATTCTGAATACAACCTGTTTCACTGTGAACGTGATGGATTGTAATCATAACCGTCTTGCTGTCTATGTTTTTCGCTAATTCTGCCGGATTGATTATGCCACCAGGCATTTTTATTGCACGTAATTCCGCACCTGTTCTAGAAAGCGAAGCAATTAATGCCGGATGCTCTGCAGCAATTATTATGTTCCCGTTATAAATTAGTGGAGACTTTCCGATGAGATTAAATAAGTCTGTACCGCTGCTTGCATAGAAAACTATTGCGGATATGTCTCCTGTAAGCATTTGAGCTAGAGTTTTTTTAGCATTATCAATTTCACGTTTTAATTGATATGCCTGGATGTATCCTGCTTCTTGATTAAAATAATTATTATACAAGTTATCAGCAAAAAAACTCGTTGTCGATAATTCCGGTTTTGCCGCAGCGGCATTATCGAGGTAAATAATACAGTCGTTCATTAATCATTCTCAAGTATTTTGTGAATAGGTTAACAGTCAAGCAGGTTGCGAACCAATAAACTTAAACAAGTATCAATAACCATGCTCAATATAGTATTATTGAGTCCATTTTCAAGATACTATTCTAATCAACAAATTAAACATAGCTTATATTTTGATTTAACACTTGCAAAAAAAAAAAGGAGATACAACTTATTAGAGGTTTTTTCTTATTATAATGTTGAATATTCAAGTTTCGGCCAGTTAATTTATTGGCTTGAACAATTTAATGGAGTTGTTCCATTAATATACTAATTACAAAGCAATGGAAATTAAAAATGGAAAAGCACACAATATCTGTACTGGTAGAAAATAAATTCGGTGTTCTGGCGAGGATTGCCGGCCTGTTCAGCGGTAGAGGGTATAATATTTCTTCTCTTACCGTAAACGAGACCCATGATGCCAACGTCTCAAAAATGACGATAGTAACGACTGGTGATGATGCCGTTTTAGAACAGATTGATCGTCAATTGAATAAACTTGTTGACGTCATAAGAGTAGATGATTTGACTGGAATTAATTTTATTGAAAGAGAGCTTGCGTTGATTAAAATAAAGGCGGAAAACCACGAAATTCGTGCCCAAATCATGCAATTAGTTGAGTTGTTTCGTGGTAAAATTGTTCTGGTTTCTGCTTCGGCACTAGGGATTGAACTCAATGGAAGAGCTGACACTATTGATAATTTTATTGAACTTGCCAAAAATTTTGAAATTATTGAAATGGCGCGTTCAGGTCGCGTTGCGATTGCCCGTGACAATATTGCAATCCCGGAAGTTTCATCAGGTCTAGTTGCTAAATAACCTTGAAAATATGGTTTTTCGTTTGAAATTTGCTGTATTGGGTTCTTTGTTCTGCAACATTAACTCCGGGTTTACTTCAAATATTTGTTCGGTAACTTCTGCTGAAAATTCTTTACTGATTAAACTGGCAGCATTTGACAAATGAAAAGATCTTCCCCTGGTGTTGTGTGCATCTGAAGCGATCAAATGACACAGGCCGCATTGAATCATTTTTAATGCCAATTTTTTAACCGTTCCGCCATGGAACCCTAATACGCTGGCTGCGTTAATCTGAAAATATACACCATGGCGCAGAAGTTCCATCATTTTTTCAAGATGACTTATATTGAGCAGTTTTTCCGGATGTGCCAGAATTACTCTATAATTATTTAATTCAATATTAAAAATATGTTGTTCAATATAAGGTGGAAGAAATGGAGAATTCAAATCGATTAAAAGGTACGATGTCGAATTAAGTGTGGTCAGGTTATGTTTAAGCTCAACAGCCTGCATTAAGGTATATTCACAGCCAGTTAGCAATGTAATTCCCGCAGTAACGGCGAATTGATGAAGTTCTTCATGCCTGGCTGTAATTATATCTTCAATGCCGGCTTGGTAATGGGGGGTGGTGATAATTGTTTTTATGCCGTCTTGAGCTGCCAATTTCAGCATTGCACACGAAGTTTCCAAACAATCAGCACCGTCATCAATTCCGCGGAGAATATGACAGTGAAAGTCAATCATACAAATTATCCCTGCTTATTATCAATTTCCTCTTCGGAATTTTTAGCATTGTCTCCATAGCTGTAATAATGATATTTGTAATGATAATTGTAGTAATAGTTATATTTGATGGATTCAATGTCAAAACGGTTGAGCAGGATACCGGTAATTTCAATATTAACTTGACTTAGTTGCCGGATACAACGTTTGATTAACTCAATTCGTGTTTTTCCAGCGGTAATTATAAACATAGTCGCGTCTGCAAGATGTCCAATGATGGCGGTATCTGCCATATTAAGGGTTGGCGGAGCATCAATAAATATATAATCATAATCCTTGGCAAGTTCATCAAGTGTCAATTTAAACTTTCCAGACATTAAGAGCTCGGTCGGATTAGGCGGGATTGGTCCACTGCTGAATAAATCGAGTCCTTTGCCCATGATATTTTTATGTGTAATATCATGTAGTCCTGAAGTTCCAGCCAGGACGGAAACTAAACCTTTTGAATTGTCAACGCCAAAAAATTTATGTAAAAACGGTTTTCTCAAGTCACAATCGAGTATAGCTACTTTTTTGCCTGAATCAGAAACAGACAATGCCAAATTTGCAATAACTGTTGATTTTCCTTCTCCTTGCAACGCGCTGGTGAACATAATAATCTTTGATTTAGCTTTACCCGGAACAGTAAATTCAATATTTGTACGCAAAATATTGAAAGCTTCTTTAATTGATGAACTTCCAGATTCATTCATGAATATCCTGATAGAACGAAATATACTATCCCGTTTATTACTACGAATCCCGTCTGTCACTGCTTCAGAGTTGGGAATAGTTCCTATTACATTGCGGCCAAGTCGCTCCGCAATTTCTTCTGGTACTTTTATCGTTGCGTCAAGTAACTCGCGAACTAAACATATAACAAATGCGAGTAGTAAACAAAGCAGAAAACCTAATACTATATTGATACCAGTTTTAGGGCTGACTTTGTGCTCTGGAAGTTCTGCTACGTCAACAATCTGAATGTTCTTCATTTTCATGATTTCTTGAACTACACTGGTAAAAACCTGGGCTGTAGTCGTGACGGCAAATTGCGCAAGTTCTGGCGTGGATGCTGAGGCAGTAATTTTTAATACTCTGGTATTACGTTGCAGGTCGGAAGATATTTTATATTCACTATTACCATTTTTAAATTTCTCATTAATGAGGATGGAAACTGCTTTCCTTACCTTGCGACTGGTAATGATTTCTTTGTAATCATTAACCAATCGGCTGTTAACTTCTATGTCCTGATATTTTATTGCATTAGTAGCGTTAGGATTTTCATTCGTTTCCCATGCAAAAATTGTTACTGATGATTCATATGCTGGTTTTAGTACCCACTTACTTAAAATCCAACCTGAAAACCCACCAAGTATTGCACAAACCAAAATAACTACCCAATATTTTGTAAAAACTCGCATAATAATTTGCAGATCAACATCTAACTTAAACTCTTCCATAGACAAAACTCCATATTTTTTCAGGATGTACATTATAAATTATTTCGTAGTAAACCAGAAAATAATTAACAAAAACACTTAACTAATATATATTGATTAGCAAGGATATTCAATGGGTTAAAATTTACGGATGCGGATTTAGATTATTTGCAACTATCCGCGAATGTGTTTTCTGGTACATATTCTTTTGCCAGCAAGCGTAATCCATGGCTGTCATTATTGGCGATGAGTTCAAGTATTTTATCGGTATTTACAACTTCAACAATATTAGTGCCATTTTTCTTTAAAACCATAATTTTTTCATGGGTTGATTTTTCAATGTTTTCATCTTCAGTTATCAGTTCTTCATATTCCTTTTCACCAGCCCTTATTCCGCTAAATTTTATTTTTATGTCTTTTTCCGGACGTAAACCGGATAGTTCGATCATTCTTCGTGCTAAATCAACAATTTTGACACATTCCCCCATTTCTAAGACGAATATTCTACCATTTTCGCCGATTGCACCAGCTTGTAATACCAAGTCAACCGCTTCTGGTATTGTCATGAAATAACGACGCATTTCCGGGCTGGTTACGGTAACTGGTCCGCCATCTTCAATCTGTTTTTTGAATAACGGTATGACGCTTCCACTGCTACCCAAAACGTTACCGAAACGTACCGCCATAAATTCCGTGTTGCTTTTATGGCGCTCAATAAGTAAACGCTCAGCAATACGTTTAGTCGCGCCCATGATGTTACTCGGGCGCACTGCTTTATCAGAAGAAATCATAACAAATCGTTTTACTTTGCATTGTTCGGCAACATCGGCAAGTCTGCTGGTACCGATAACGTTGTTTCTGAAACAGGCAGGAATATTTTCTTCCATTAATGGGACATGTTTATATGCCGCCGCGTGATAAATAATATCGATACCTCCTGCGGAATTTATTGCATTTTTTACTTCTTCGAGATGTTTTATATCGCCGGCTACGGGAATGATTCTCAAATGCGGGTACTTTGATTTAAGTTCTGACTCAAGAGAATAAAGTGCAAATTCAGAAAATTCAAAAAGAACAAGTACGGCAGGATTGTAGTGCGCAATTTGACGGCAAAGTTCTGAACCTATACTGCCACCAGCTCCTGTGACCATTACTTTATTTCCTTGAACAGTATTGCGAATGACTTTACGATCAAGTTTTTGTACATCACGGTGTAAAAGGTCTTCAATATTAACCTTTTTAAACATTGTTACGGAGATATTGCCCAATGTTAAATCTGAAAGAGATGGTATTAGCCTGAATTGACATGCCACACCGGCTCTTGAACAGCTTTCTACAATGAGATTTATGTAACGAGGCTTATTGAACGGTGCCATAATTAAGAGACTGCCGGCTTCTATTTGGGCTGCGATATTACCTATATATCTTAACTTGCAATAATAAACATGCACGCCATGAATCTTTGTTTTATCCAGATCTTTATTGTCAGTTACTACTCCCACAAATCTACCTAGTGCAATTGTCTTTGACAAACGCAAAATTAAATCTGTATCGTCAATGTTGCCGACAATTAAAACCCTGTCAAGTTTGCTACTTCTCCCCCCCATATTTTTCCGGGACATATACTCACGAAAATATCTTACAATTAGTCTTCCTCCTGCTATCCAGACAGTAAGCAGGATGAAATTAAGAATGAACACAGCTCTAGGGAAACCGGCAAATGACATATTATCAAATATAAACACAACAAAAGCAAAGGTAATATTGGCTGATAATGACGCGTAGATGGCACGCAATAAATCATCAATACTGAAATATGACCATAGGCCAGAATGAAGCTTGAATAATGCCAAAGCTAATACTGTTATAAAGACATAAATCGGCAATGTTTTCAACATCAAACTATATATTTCCGGTGCTACAATACCATCAAAGCGCAACGCAAAAGAAAGAACATAACACACTGATGCACCAATAATGTGACCCAACACGATTAATATCCGGCGCAGTAACATGTGCTTCCTGATATACAGGTAAACCGACAAAAAATTATTGATGATTCTATTTTTTAACATTGAAACTTTATCTCCACATGATTTTGAAAATACTGATAAGGGATTAAAACGATTCCATTAAATTTACAAGCATATAAGTTTATTTCAATTTGAAATACTGATGGAGTTTATTTTTTTTATTACTATATAATACGCATAGGCAAAAACAAATAAGAAAACTGTAAGCCAAATGTAAAGATAAATTGGACATAATTTTTCAAGAAATATTGAACCGCAAGCAATAAAAATTTGAATGGCTCCATAACATACAGAAATTTTCCAGTGAGGGAATTTTAATTCGTTAGCAAGCATTTGATACAAGTGACCACGATGCGGTTCAAATAGACTATTACGATTCTTTAGTCTTATAATTACACTAATAATCTCGTCTGAATAGTATGGAAAAATGAACGATGCAAGACATATAAACGAAGCAACTGAGTTCGCAAGCTTTGTTACTACAACAGCAAAGACAAAACCGATTAAAATACTGCCAACGTCGCCCATGAATACTTTGGCTTTGGGTACATTAAATGGTAAAAATCCAAGGCAACCAGCTGCAATACATAGACACAAATTGGAAGTATCGGTAGAATATTCCAATGAATAACTACCTAACAATGTGAAAGCAACTAGACCGGTTATCCCTGCGATACCATTAATGCCATCCATGAAATTATAATAATTTGCGGTAGCTACGATAAAAAACATGAAAAAAACCATCAACAATATGGACATACAATTAATATTTTTTGTTGCTAATAAAACCGTAATTCCTGCACAAATAAATTGCATTGCCAGCCGCAGTTTGGGAGATATATGCAACCTGTCGCCATAAAAACTTGTTAATGATACTATAATTGCAGGGAGCCAAAAGAGGAAATTAAGTTTTAAACCAAAAATGGCAAAAATTAAAACAACAAGAATGCCAATGCCGCCACCTTTAGGAGTAATCGTAGAATGTGAACTGCGATGATTCGGTTCATCTAAAAGCCCGAGTATGTGACCATGGCGTGACACAAACCATGCGCCGATCGCACCTATAATTAAAGACAAAAAATAAATCACTATTCAACGTCCTTCATCATGTTGTTACTTATCAATAATTTCTATCATTTGTTGGAGTGATGTTTCCAATGAAAATGATGCTCTAAAATTTAATTCATTTTCGATTTTTTTCGAAGAAAACCACGCTGAACCGGATATCTTGTTCAGTGCATCAGAGTCGAAAATGAATCTTCTGCCACGTACTTTGCCGATGATATCTCCGGTTTTGGCCAGTATGGTGAAAATCGATGACGGAATCGCGAACGGCCAGCGTGATTTTCCAAGCGCGCGATATATCGCGTCGATAATCTGCCGGGTGGAGTAGGCATTGCCATCGGAAATAATATAGATCTGCTGCTTTGACTGCGGACTTTCCGCTGCCAGTACTGCTGCACTCACCACATCCCTGACATCAACCATAGAACGTTTATTGTTAAATTCCGGCAGCAAAAA
>CAYMSF010000054.1:0-26529 GCA_964392985.1 uncultured Victivallaceae bacterium
ACACCCCGAACGCTAAAGAAATTACGATGCCGGCATTGCAGGCGTTTCAATCAATAGAGGAAGCCAAAACAAAATTGCGGGAAGCGGGAGTAAAACATATCGAAAGGCGTAAAGCCGAGTTGATTGCGCAGTTCGGCAAAATTCCTGAGGGCAGTGATTTTTACACGCCTAAAGCCAACCTCTCCGGCAAACATCCCCGGCTGCTACCCATGGGGATTACTCTGGATGAAATCAAAAAACGTTCCAAAGATCCGCGTTATGCCATCTATGTAAACTCAATTAAAACTCAAGCTGACGGGTTCTGCGAATTCAAACCGGACAAACCTAATATGACGGTGGAAGACCCGATGCGTGGTCTCGGTGATGCACCGGTATGGCTGGCAATGGCTTATATTATTGAAACTGATCCCGCCGCTAAAACCAAATATCTGGAAAATTTGTATCGCTGGATGAATCTCCTGATTGACTGGGGTCTGCCCAAACAGGATTTGCCGGTGGCGCACTGTCAGGAAAGCTTTGCGCTGGTTTATGACTGGCTCTATGATGAACTTCCCGCCGAATTAAAAGCAAAAATCCGTCAGCGCATTATTGACCAGGTGCATTATGCAATGGATATGGAATGGTTTGGATTCTATATGTGGCGGTATGGTCAGTATTTGGCGAACCATAATTGGTTTGTGCATAACATTATGGCGATGGGCGCGCTGGCACTATGGGGCGATGAGGCACCGCCAATCCGGAAAGGCGAAGTTAAATCCTGGCTTGATGAGGCAATAATGAATTATTATTTTGTGGAAAATGTTCATTCCGCCGATGGATACGCTATCGAAGGACCACTCTATCAGGACTACGGACTGCGCCCGTTTTTCAGCCTTGCCACATTGCTTGAACCGCTCATTGATTTGAAATACAATCTGCTGCGCGGCGATGCAATAAAAAAAGCAGCTGAAGCGCGCCTCTCCACCATGCTGCCAGGCACAACCGGTTTTATGGTCTACAGTGACAGCAAGCCGGATCAGTATTCCGGCAGTCCCTATTGGTTTCTGCTGGCCAGTTTGAACAATGACCCGCAGGCTCAATTTTTAGCTTTTGAGACTCAGAAAAGATCAGGCATTGAAAATGTGATTGCGAAGGCGCTCGGTCCGCAAAAACTCAAGTCAGCCGCCTGGCGCTCAATGTTCTTTTATAATCCGGACATTAAACCGGCAGATTTGAACGCCTTGCCATTATACCGTAATGGCGAAGATCTTGGTTTGTATGTCGCACGCAGTTCCTGGTCTGATCCAAACGCGGCGTTTATCGGTATTCGCTGCGGTGATCCGGTAGGAAAAACTGCCCGCAAATTTATGGGACCGACACTGAGCAACGGGCATTGTTATCCGGAACAGGGCAATTTCAGTTATTATGTTGGCAATGACGTGGTTATACCGGGCATGTCTTATGCTCGTGAAAAAATGACAAGCAACCACAATCTGGTGGTATTTAAAGATACGCGCAAACCCGACAAATGGCTGGGACAGGCCGGCGAAGGCGGCGAATGGTTTGATACTGGTGAAATTAAAGTTTATAAGCTCGCGAAAGATGCAAAAAAACCGGAAATTTACAAAAAAGAGAATAAAGCGGACTACAGCGTATATTTTGCCGATTTGGGATGCTTCTATTTCCTGCCCGATAAAGACAAAAAATTGACGGTCAATCCGGATTACAAACGTATGCTGCTTTTTCTCCCCGGTGAAAAGTCAATTGTCATCGTTGACAAAGTGTCAACGCCTAAACCGGAAAATATTAAGTTACGACTGTTGACCGGAGCCAAAAGTGTCACAGCACAGGGTCGTGACTATGTCCTGACCATGAAAAGCGGCAATAAATATCTGCTCATTGACCAGTCGCCTGCAGATTTTGAACGGAAAAACATGGCGGAAAAAGTAATGAGCTGGGATAATGTGGACCGGCAAACGGTTGAATTAAGCGCGGCGAACAGCAGCAAGGCGATTTTTGCCGTTGTAATCGGTCCGGAAGCTGAAGCAAAGAAGATAAAAGTAACCGCCTCTGAAAATAATATCGTTGTCAACGGAAGCAAAACATTAACCTTCAACTGGTAATTAATTTATGAAAATATGGTTGTCCCTGCTGATTGTATGTTATTCATGCACAATGTTTGCTGAAGTAAAATTAGCTTCTGTCTTTAGCGATAATATGGTGCTGCAACGCCAGAAACCGGTTACAATCTGGGGTAATGCCGCATCGGGTGAACCGGTCAGCGTTGCAATCAACGGCATGACACAACAAACTACTGCCTCACCGCAGGGACAATGGCGGGTACAATTGCCGGCGATGCAGGCAGGCGGTCCATTCGTTTTAACTGTTACCGGCAGTGGCAATAAGATTGAACTAAAAAATGTGATGATTGGCGAAGTATTTCTCTGTTCCGGACAATCCAATATGGCGTTCTTGATGGGGACGATAAAAAATGCTGTCGAAGAGCTGAAAACTACTGACAACCCCAATCTCCGGTTATTGAAAATTCCAGTACGCTTTCATAATGTTCTTCAAACTGAAACCAACGCGAAATGGGTGGTTTCCAAGCCCGGCGTTGATGTTAAAATGTTTTCCGCAGTTGCCTGGATAATGGGAGATAAACTCCAGAAAGAACTCAAAATACCAATTGGGTTGGTTGATTCGTCTGTTGGCGCTACAAGAATTGATGCATGGATTAGTCCCGATGGTTTCAACGCCGAAACAACGCAGCATAAAGTCATTAGAGGCTTTATTGATAACATCAAAGGACGCGACCCCAATAGCGAACTGCATAAAAAATTGAAAGAAACCTATCCGGCTGAATATGCAGAATATCAGAAAAAATTAGCAGAATTGCCGCCGTTTAAACTGGATGACCGGAGCTATAAGGCGCCGGAACCGCCTCCACAACTGGCGGCAATCAAGCCAGCTACCGACAAGGGGGCATATTGTTCACTGTACAACGCAATGATTCACCCGCTGGCGCCAATGACATTTCGCGCCATTATCTGGTATCAAGGCGAGGCAAATCGCGGCGACAAAAATTATGAGAATAAAATGAAATATCTCTGGGACAGTTGGCGCAAGGTTTTTGAACAACCGGATTTGCCAATATATTTTGCTCAGATTGCTCCATTCGAATACAAGGGGGCGCATCACTCGCCGGAATTATGGCGGCTTCAACAAAAATTTGCTGACGAAAATTATCCCGCAGCCGGCATGGTAGTAACTATGGATGTCGGCGATTTAAAGGATATTCATCCAACCAATAAGCGCCCGGTTGGCGAAAGATTAGCTAATATGTGCCTGGTCAGATTGTTCGGTCGCAAAGACATTATCTGTGATTCACCGCTGTTTGGATCAATTTCACTTGAGGGGCAGCAGGCCACGGTGACGTTCCGCAACGCCAAAATGTTAAAAACTTCGGATGGCCAGGCACCAAATAATTTTGAAGTGGCGGGAAAAGATTTAAAATTTATACCCGCAAAAACTACAAGAATTGACGGCAATAAAGTAATTATTAACGCCGGTCCGGAAATTGGGCAAATTGCCTTTGTCAGATTCGCGTGGCGCAATGACGCACAACCCAACTTGCAAAATGAAGCAGGCTTGCCAGCCGGAGCATTTAGAACCGACGACGGTACTAAACTCTGAACGCAAATAAAATAATATTATACGCTTGATTGAAGTGAAACCACGGTGTAATATTAATGTCTGATAGTCGGAACTTGTAAAATACAAAATAGTTCTAATATTTTTTTTTATTTAAACTTGTGGAGAAAAATGAATAATAAGTTTCCCGGGGATTTCGTTTGGGGTGCGGCAACCGCGGCGTTTCAGGTAGAAGGTCATTTACTGGCTGATGGCGCCGGAGAAAGCTCCTGGTTGAACTTCTGCCGTCAACCGGGCAGGATAGACAATGATGATATTCCGTTGACCGGGGTTTCGCAATATACCATGTATAAAGATGATATCCGCCTGATGAAGCAGTTAGGCATAAAAGCTTACCGGTTTTCTTTCGGCTGGTCACGGATTTTTCCAGATGGCACCGGCAGGGTAAACGCCGCCGGCGTGGACTATTACAACCGCCTCGTTGACGAATTACTGAAAAATGACATTGAACCATGGGCAACGGTATTTCATTGGGATTTGCCGCAAAAACTCGAGGATAACGGCGGGTGGCGGAATAAAGATACTGCCAGAGCATTAGGTGAATATGCCGGATTTATCGCGAAAAGTTTTTCAGATCGAATTAAGAACTTTTTCACTATAAACGAGATAATTTGCTTTACCCGGGCATCTTATGGCGATGGTGTTTTTGCTCCAGGTCTGAAATTGGACAAGAAAACTGTCAATCAAACCATACACAATGGTTGTCTGGCGCACGGTCTGGCAATGCAATCAATGCGCGCCAATGCCACATCACCAATAAAACTGGGTATAGTTGACAACAGTGCGCCTGTCGTACCGGTTATTGAAACTCCGGAAAATATTAAAATCGCTGCCAAGGCATTCCGGATAATCAACGCCCAGATCTCTACGGTCATTCACGAAGGACGTTACATTGACGAATTAAAGGCTGAACAAAAAGACAACATGCCGGATTACACTGATGAAGAACTCAAAATTATCGGTACGCCGATGGATTTTGACGGACTCAACTTATATGCTCCGACTCACGTGATTGCGGATGAATCAGCGACTAACGGTTTCCGGGAAATAAATAAACCGGAAGGATATCCGAGAATGAATATGCCATGGCTCTACATCGGCCATGATATAATTTATTACACGGCCAAGCACGTTCATCAGCTCTGGGGCAGCAAAGCCATGTACATCACCGAAAACGGCTGCGCCGCTCAAGATAAAAAATCCCTGGACGGTGAAATCTATGATACTGACCGTATTTTTTATTTGCGCGGACATTTGCAATCGGTCAAGCGTGCCATTGACGAAAACATTCCCCTTAAAGGCTATTTTGTTTGGAGTCTTCTGGATAACTTTGAATGGGCCAGTGGATTTCAAAAGCGCTTTGGAATCGTTTACGTGGATTTCCAAACCTTGAAACGCACACCCAAGTTAAGCGCGAAATTTTACCGTGAAGTCATCAAAGCGAATCAAGTTGTATAATCGCCAAGCGGCATTGAAAAAAATTTATGTACCAGATAACATTAATAAAAGGATTTCATCATGCAGACATTGGATAATTTTGATTGGAAACAGGTTTTAGAAAACTGGGAAAAATGGTGGGACGGTAAACTGGGAAGACCGGTAATCTGGTATGCCGACAAGAACGAACACGCACAGGATATTACCTCCAAACAGCACTTTGCATTGCCAAATTACAAGTTCATGTCGCATTACGATTTCTCAATTCCGGCAATAGACATTCTGGCGGAATACGAAACCCGCGATTTGTCTCCGCTCAGTTATCATGCCGATTCCTTCCCGGCGTGGTGGGCAAATTTCGGTCCCGGCGTGCTGGCGGCTTTCATTGGCGGAACTGCCACAAACACCGATGATTCAGTCTGGTTCTATCCCGGACGCTTTGAAAATAAGGACATCCGAGACATTCATTTTGACAAACTTGACAAAGATTCCGTCTGGTTTAAACGAATAGAGGAGTTCTTCAAGGCGGCGGTGGAACTTTGGGGCGGAAAAGTCCAGTCGGGCATGACCGACCTGGGTGGAACGCTGGACGTTATTTCAACATTCCGGCCAGGTATTGGCTTGCTCACCGATCTTTATGATGAACCGGATGAAGTTAAACGGTTATCTTTGGAAATACACCGCGTGTGGTGGGAGGCATTTGAATATTTTGACAAAATCATCAGTCCGGTAAATCACGGCCGCTCCGGCTGGGCGACAATGCTGGCAAGCAAAACCTTCTACATGCTTCAATGCGATTTTGCTTACATGATTTCACCGGAAATGTTTGAAGAATTCGTTAAACCGGAACTGGCGATGACATGCAAACGTCTGGGAAGACCGTTCTACCACCTCGATGGCACTGGGCAAATACCGCATGTTAAGCATTTATGCTCCATTCCAGAACTTGCCGGTATCCAGTGGATTCCGGGTGCCGGAATGCCCGGTGCTTCGGAATGGCCGGATCTGCTGAACGAAATTGTCGATTCCGGTAAACTTCTGCAAGTTTACTGCGTTCCGCAAGACGCGCTAAAAATTCTCTCGTTCATCAATAAACCTGAAGCTGTCGCCTTTCTCATGGCGCCAGATAGCGACAAGCAGAAAAATGACGCGGCAATCGGCAAGTTACTCGCCAGGTATGACATAAATTAATTGTCAGTTTTCTGATTTTTATTTAAATCAAAAATGGAATTGCCATGACGGGCACGATAACACTGAATTCAATTGCTAAAATGATTGACCATTCGTTACTCCATCCCACCATGACCGATGAGGATATTATAAAAGGCTGTGCGTTGGCAAAGAAATTTAATGTGGCGACTGCTTGCATCAAGCCTTATTGCATTCCCATGGTGCGCGACTTGCTCACCGGGTCAGGAGTCGGGGTGTGCCCGGTTATCGCATTCCCTCACGGCAATAGCACGACCGCCATCAAAGTAATGGAGGCTGAAGTTGCAGTACACGCCGGCGGGAACGAGATTGACATGGTTATCAATATCGGAAAAGCACTGGGCGGGGATTGGGACTATGTGTCAGCTGAAATCAAGGCCATCAATGATGCGGTTGTTGCGAACAACGCCATCCTTAAAGTAATCTTTGAGAACGACTACCTTCTGGACAGTCATATCATACGGTTGTGCGAGATTTGTTCAGAGAATCACGTTGCGTACATAAAAACATCATCAGGATACGGATTTGTCAAACAGTCCAACGGTATGTACAATTATCAGGGCGCCACGGAACATCATCTCAGATTGATGCGAAAATATTCAGCTCCGGAAGTCCGGATAAAAGCGGCGGGCGGTATCCGTACGCTTGATGATCTTCTGCGCGTCAGGGAAATCGGCGTTGACAGAGTCGGCGCAACGGCTACTGAAGCGATTATTGAAGAAGCAATAAAACGCGGAATTAATTAATTGCCGGACATGACAATGTGATAAGCAATCTCTGCCTTAATATTCTGGTTACCAGTACCATTCAAAAATCAACAACGATTGCGTCCCGTCAGAAGTTTGCCGGCGGAACGCAATCGCTCTATCAGTAGTGCAATACGACCATCTGGTGGCAGGTGAACGTGCCAACATCAATGGCAACACGTCCGTTAGACAACATCTCAAACGGAAGTTCGCGCCCTTGCGGCTCCAATGTCACTTTCTTGATTGGTTTAGATATTTTAAGTTCCACTTTCACGCCGGAAACGGGGTTGAGTTCTTCCACCACTTCGATCGGACTGGCCGGCCGGATATAGGGACTGGAATAATGATCAATGCTGCCACCGCGGAGAATGGTGTTGACGTAGAGCAAATGCAGCACATAACGATGTTGTGACGGTTGCTCCATCAGCGTTACCCTGCCCTGTGACGGCAGATTGGTACGCAACTGAATATCATCACCCAGGAATTTGACTATTGCGTTGAGGATAAATTCCTTGTACACCACGGCCCCGTAGGCACGATAAATTGTGAAAACCGGATGGGCGAAATAGAGGATTCTGTCCGTTGCCACACCGGCATCAAATCCGGAAGGCTGCTCCTGGAATGGCGCATGTTGATGCGAACAGAAGTGCTGATAGGTGCGATTGAAATAAGGATCAAATATCTGACCGAGCGAACGGCTTTTTACGGCTTTGATACGTTGGGACGGCAGATACATCACCACCGGAGTCTTAACGTAGTCAGGAGTGATGTCGGATGACGGCAACACATAATCAGGCTGGAACGGACTGACGCCATGGTACTCAGCGCCGATATCGAAAGCAAAACCTTTGCCATCCGGCTTCAAACCGCTGGCGCCGGACATAATCAATCTGCCGCCATTACTGATGAAGGCTTCGAGTTTGGTCTGAAGTTCAGTATTAACCGGAATATCATCCGGCAGTACCAGTACCTGATAGGCGCTGAAATCCATACTCTGGTCAATCATATCGAAATGAATATGCCCCTCCAGCAACAATCTGGAGGCACCGATTTCGCTGAGAGACTCACCGTCGCCACGTCCGGAACGGTTATTGACCGCGGTACTGGACAGGATAGCCACAACCGCGGCACTGGTAACGTCATCGCACCATGGTTCTTTGGCCTCAACTTCACGGTAGGCTTCACCAATGATTTGATAGGTGCTGTTGTCAAGTTTACCGTTAGGATGAAGCTGGTCACCGATACTGCACTTGGAACCGTTGGCAAGCATTGCCGCACATTCGTAACGCAACGCGTTCGGATGCTTCAAACCGCCGAATTCGCCCCAGGTGGTGTGGAACTTGCCCGTCATGCCGAGAAAATCCAAGTCAAGTTTACGGGCATAGGCTGCTGAAAGCGGGTAATGGTCATAGCCCCAGCCGCCGGTGGGCAGTGATTCAAGTTCAAGGTGACTGAAATACTGGAGAATATCGGTTTTGCCGCACTGGACATGGCCGCTGTTGTGAAAAACAGCCATTTTATCATCGTGCAATCTGGCGGCTTCGGTGGTGCGCCGGTAATATTTCAGCAAGGTTTGTTCTGCAAAAGCTTCGCGGTCGGCGGAATTTTCCGGATTGAACCCGGCGCTAAGCATATCTTTCATACAGGCCGGGCAGCAGCATTGCCCCTGGGAAATGATGTCCAGGAAAATGCCGTTGCCGTCTGGAAACAACGTAACCGCTTCTTCAATCAAGCGGCAAAGATAATCCAGATACGGGGTGTTGAAACATAGTTTGTGGAATCCTGCAGTCAGCGGATTGGTCGTCCACCCGGCGTATTTCCCCTCAAAGTTAATTTCTCTCCAGGCCGGATTTAGTGCAGATGCGACGTTGTTAACTCCCGCGGTAAGATAGACCGGCACATTGACGCCGATTTCATGCGATGCGTCAATCTGAGCGCGGAGCAGGTCAAAATTCAAATGCGGATGCCTCGTGCCAACCTTAGTGGGATGATAACTCCAGCCGTGGTGACAGAGCGAAAAACAGGTAATCGAATTGACTCTAGCGGTCTGAAGCTGGTCCTGCCATTGCTTCTTATCAAACTTCAATCCGATTCCGGGGATATGTTCCGAGGTGTGAAAGTCCAAATGAACCTGGCGAAAACGTAATTTGTCCATAACCATTCCCTTGTTTGTATATTTCAGGCGTTATAATCTATAATCCGGTATATGTTTAAATAATTTGCGATGTAAATTCCGCTGATCATTCGTATTCCCGGCCTTTTTATAATTTAAGCTCAATAAAATATTACACCAATACAGCTTTACAAGACCAGCAATGAAAATCATCCCAGGTTAAATGGGTGATTTTGCATGAAAATCATTTGTCAGGTTTTCAGCATGGAGAATTATTTCACCGTGATAAACGTACAGGTTTCACTGTTTTTTTGCGGAATGCGTTCGGAGGAGAATTGAATTTGTGACCGAAAGAGCGACAAAAATAGCTGGAAGAGGCAAAGCCGCAAGCAAGGGCTATTTCCTTGATTGATAGTGTACTGTTCTGTAATAAGTTTACAGCTTTTTCCAGTTGCAACTGCAAAATATAGGCTCCGGGAGAAATCCCGAAATTCAAGGTGAATTCGCGAATGAAATGAGAATAACTCATATTGCAAACCCGGGCTAAATCAGCGACATCAATATTATTGCTGAAATTTTTCAAGGTGTATTTCTTTGCCAGTTTCAGCGGTTCGGACTTAACGGTTATATTGGAATTGATAAGACTTTCCCTGCCGAGGCGCATCATAAAAGAATAAGCCAGCGCCGACATTTCACAGAAATTTTTTCCATCACTGTTATGGATAATTTTTTCGGCAGTTTCCAAAACTCTGGCGGAACTGTAAAAAGTTGACACCGGACCACTGCGCTCAATAATCTCTTCGCCGATTCGCGCACACTCACTACCGCGTAGAATTATAAAGATAAATTTCCATGTTCCAGCTTGTTTACAGACCTCGTAACTGTGGTTGTGGGGTATATTCAAGAGCATGGCCTGACCAGGTTGCAATACATAATTATCACCCTCAAATCTCAGCGTACCCGCGCCGCTGATCGTGTATTGCCACAAAATAAACCCGGCGTTACCGCGTTTCATGCCGTCCCAGAAATAATTGCCGGACGACGCCAGTTCAAAACCGGTCATGCTGACGCGTGAATTTAAATTAATCCCGGCATTGCCATAATGAAAATGACGGGTGAAATACTCATTGGGCAGCTTTATTTTTGATTTTAGCATAAAATGAAAATCATTCCATATTTTATTACAATTGACTTTTGTTAATTTACACATAAAATTATACCATTGTTTAAATTAATTAACAAATATAACAAGGCATAAAATGAAAAGAAATATTAAAATTGCATTTATTGGCGCCGGCAGTTTGGGTTTTACGCGGCGGTTGGTTCAGGATGTGTTGTGTGTCCCGGAATTAAGAGGCGCGTTGTTCGCTCTGCACGATATCAATGCGCATAATCTGGAGATGGTGCATCAAATTATTGAACGTGATATTAAGGCTAATAATCTGGCTGCCACCGTTGAAAGTTCGCTTGATCGCCGGGCTTCGCTGAAGGATGCGGATTATGTGATCTGCTGCGTCAGAATCGGCGGACTTGAAGCTTTTAAATCCGATATTGAAATCCCGCTGAAATACGGGGTTGACCAATGTGTTGGCGATACACTGGCTCCCGGCGGGATCATGTACGGTCAACGGACAATTGCCGCCATGCTTGAATTCTGTAAAGATATTCGCGAATGCGCCAGGCCGGGCGCGATCATGCTCAATTACTCCAATCCCAATGCCATGAATACCTGGGCGTGCAACAAATATGGCGGAGTTCAAACTGTCGGATTGTGTCATGGCGTTCAACATGGCGCGAAACAGATTGCTGACGCATTGAAGATTCCGGCGGAACAGTTCGACTACAAGTGTGTCGGCATCAATCATCAAACCTGGTATGTTGAAGTAAGACGCAACGGAATACCGGTTCCACAGCAGGAAATTTATGCGGCGATGAGCGCCGATGAAACGCTGAGAAAAAATGAAAAAGTGCGTCTTGACATGTTCAAGCGTTTCGGCTATTATTCCACCGAGTCAAACGGTCATCTTTCAGAGTATGTACCCTACTACCGCAAACGTCCGGCGGAAACACTGAACTGGATTGATTTAGGCGATTGGATTAACGGCGAAACCGGGGGCTATCTGCGGGTTTGCACCGAAGAGCGCAACTGGTTTGAGTATGAGTTCCCGGAACTGATGAAAAAAGAGCCGTCAAAACTGGATAATCGCTCCCATGAACACGGCTCTTATATTATTGAATCGCTGGAAACCGGCCGGATATATCGCGGTCACTTTAATGTCATCAACCAGAATCACATTACTAATCTGCCGAATGGTTGTGTGATTGAAATTCCCGGCTATGTCGACCGTAACGGAATCAACATGCCGGTTTATGGTGACCTGCCGCTGGCATGTGCCGCCACTTGCGCCGCCAGTGTCCGGGTTCAAGAGATGGCAGTAGAGGCTGCCGTCAGTGGCGATGTCATGTTATTGAAACAGGCGATGTTGCACGATCCTTTAACTGCAGCCGTATGTAATCCACCCGAAGTATGGCAGATGGTGGATGAAATGATTGCAGCACAGGCGGAGTGGTTACCGCAATATGCACATTATGTAGAGGAAGCAAAAAAGAATTTAGCCGCCGATTATATCAAATCCGGCGCCTTGCCATTGAACCCGAAAATGAGGCTCAAAGTCCGTGATACCGAAACTATAGTCAAAACCAGGCGCGAAGCGGAAGCCAAAGCCCTCGCAGAAAAAGCGGTAGCTGAATACAACCCGGACAAAAGGGTATAAGTGCTGAATACAAAAAATTACCGGCAGCAAAAAAATACACCGGGCGGTGATTCCCGGTGTATAATGTAAAACCTGCCAGTAATTAAAACTCGCGTTATTTTTTATTAGCGAACGCTGTTCCCTTTTTCACTAATTCAGTAACTCTGACTACTTCAATAGCTTCATCAATCGTTATCGGGAAAGTTTTGCCTTTGCGAATGGCGTTGTACAGTGCCTGCCAGATATCAGATTCATTGCATTTAGCCTTTGGTGCAACCTTAAGGGTCTTTTCAATCCAGGTAAGCACTTCATCATGACCGGCAAAACTGTTTAGCGCCGGGTTGCCCGGAACGGCTTTCAGTTTACGCAATTTCTGTTTCGGGTCAATATATTTCATGGTAATCGTATCGTTCAGACAGACTAAACTTCCTTTAGTCCCGAAAATAACGTATTCCGGTTGTTTTTGTGCGACGCCGCCACTGATTTCCAGATCGACGATCAGTCCGTTTTTACCGGTCATTATGATTTTCAGATGGTCTTCGGCGTCACCGACTGCGGCAATCTTTTTCAAACTGCTCCAGACATCGGCTACGGGTGATTCCAGGAAACGCAAACCATGATCAATGATATGCGGGCCCCAATTGTTAAGCTGGCCGCCGCCGCATTCAATAATCGTCTGCCAGTCGCCCCGGCGCTGATAGCCGTGACGATGCAACTTGACTTCGTAAATATCGCCAAGCACGCCGGTGGCAATTATTTCGCGAATGTGCGTGAACGGCGCTTCAAAACGGCGATTGTGCCGCAAAAACAGTTTGCCCGGATATTTTTCCCCGGCTTTTTTCAACTTTTTAGCATCCGCATAGGTCAAAGCAATCGGTTTTTCCAGGAAAACATATTTACCTGTGGCCAGCGCCTTGAGTGCGTGAGCAGTATGGTCGGGTGAACGGGTTGCAATCGAAATCAATTCAACTTCCGGGTCATTAAGGAACTCTTCCGGTTTGGTGTAAAAACGGCAGGAAGGCAGTTTTTCTTTTGCCGCCTGAATGCGGTCTTTAGCAAGGTCGCAACCGGCAACAACTTCAAACATTTCCGGGAATTTCGCAATTTCATTAATATGCATACAATTACCGGCCCGGCCCAGTCCCCAAATGCCAACTTTAATCTTTTTCATAATCAAAATTACTTCCCTGTTACATTCTTAACAAATTTTAAACTGACTGCCAGATCCTTGAGCGGATCACGCAGATGAACGTCATGTTCGATATGAATCCAACCGTCCCAGCCGACTTTCAGCAGCATTTCAATTACTTTGGTATTGCTGAATCCATTATTGCCGGCACCGAGTTCGCAGAAACGGTAATTTTTAATACCATCCGGACGAGTCCCGCCGGTCA
Organism: uncultured Victivallaceae bacterium; assembly: GCA_964392985.1. Lineage (GTDB taxonomy): Bacteria > Verrucomicrobiota > Lentisphaeria > Victivallales > Victivallaceae > CAYMSF01. The sequence goes on from CAYMSF010000054.1 coordinate 13,343, forward strand.
GGAATACGTCTTTCAGATGAATAACCGAAATACGCTGGTGATATTTTTTCACAATCTCAACCGGATTACCGCCAGCCATACTGAGATGACCGGTATCAAACACAATTCCGGCTCCGGGACAGGCTTTTAAAAAATCTTCAAGTTCCTTCTGGTTTTCAATGCGCTGATGCATGTGATTGTGGATCGATGCAGTAATACCCCAACGGGCACAAGCTTTAATCATGGCGTTACAACGACGGCAGAATTCCTTGAAGTCAACGACACGGTCATTTTGCCCGGGAGTGAGCCAGACATATTTCTTACCGAGACCGGCAGTCCATTCGGTTGTAACCTGTACGTTGGGACCGCGGCAGGTACTGAAGTCCATCCCGAGCTTGCGGTAGAGCGCCGCTTTATTAAGCGCATCCGACGGACTTACCGCTTCCAGGCGCTCTGTGCCATTGAATCCAAGTTTTTTCAAATCCAGCAGACGTTCTTCAATGTCATAAAGTCCGCCGTACCACACGTTCATTCCGTAATCGGCTACACCAAATTTCATTCTGGTTTTCCTTGTTAGGGTTTAATTATTGTCGTTAATTTACAACAAGTAACATATATCTCAAGTTATTTATTTAAATTGACCATCACGCAAGCGCACAATCTTTAGTGAGTTCTTGACTGCTATTCATTGTTACCGGTTAAACACCGCGCGTAAATCATTCAACAGCGCTTTGGCAGATTCAACATCACTGGCATCAGCCCGGAGAATGATATTACGTTTCTGCGGCAGTTTGCCGTTCAACAGGTCCTGGCAGGCGTTGGAATCGCGATTACCGATTGGAATCCAGGGGACTTTTGCGGCGGGAATATCATTGCATACAGACAGCGGATCAGCTTTGTAAGGGACAATAACATCATAGCCATGAACGTTATTGAGTTCAAAGAAGGTTTTTATCATTTCGCGACTGTCACCGCAGTAATGGAGGCGACCGCCACCTATTTCGTCGAAGAAACGTTTATCGTGCTTCATGACATGATCCACATAAAATTCCGTTGACAGCAGTTGCATGGTGCAATTGCTGATTCTGGCAGTACCTGCCCACATACTGCCGTAGTCATAAAAATATTTGGTATCTTTGCTGATTTTGCTCTTTAACAACCGGGTTATTTTAATCATGAACTCCGTAACATTGGCAAGCAGTGCGTCGAGCGCTTCGGGATTGTCATAAAAATCCATAAAGATGTCATTACCGCGAACCAGATGCGCGGTATTAAAGGCACTTTGAATATCCGGATGCTGCAACTCAATGCCCTCAGGAAGATGTTCAAGCCACATATCCGTCCATTCGTGCAGTTTACTATACCAGCCGGCATTAACATCAGGAACTTGCAGATCATAAGCATCTTCGATACGTTTAAGCACATGGCTGGATGCCGCCGGTAAATTGTTTGGCGGAATATACATCTCACATCCATAAGCGGACGCCGGCTGAGCGGTTCCGAACTGGACCCTTATGGCCGGGACATTGTCGTCGCCGATTTCAAAATGAGGGCGCAGCGTATCTAGTTCGGAACGCAACATCACCATCGGATCAGCAAGGCGCTCTTCCCATGTCGGCAATGCAACCGGAACGTTTACAACAATGGCCGGCTGACAATCTTCCGGAGATTCAAAAAGCCTCTCATAGCGGGTGCGCACATCTTTGATATGGCGGAGTATCCTGTCATCAACCTTGAGATATTCTTTCATCGCTTCCATTGTAAAAATCCTTTTTAAAAAGTATTTTGTAATATATGCTTGAAATTCTTTTAACACAATATATACTTAAAAATGGCGAATTTAAATGTAGTAAAAGACTATTTTTTGTAATATTTGATTATTATGGCGAATTTTTTTGATATAAAGTTCTTACATTGGTCTTACGTTCCGGAGTGCCGCAACCCGATTAACAAGTATTTTGATTATTATGTTCTGGATTTCGCGGAATCAGGCACTTTGAATTTCAGTATGGACAACGCTCCCCCGGTAGAACTTAATGGCCCGGTGGCATGGCTTACGTTTCCAGGACCATATTTTCAATTCGGCAAAAATAGTGGTGACACGGGTACCTGGAAACATCGCTATGTTGCTTTCCGCGGTCCGTTCGGTGATGAATTAGTCAAGCGCGGTATTTTTACGATTGACTCTCCAATTATTCCAATCAGCAATCCCGAGCGGTTCGCAATCGCATTTGATGAACTGCAGAATTATCTGAACAACCCGGTTTTAGGCAATGACCGCGCTGCCAATATGCTGGAAGGACTGCTGCTCCAGTTGCATGAACAAAAACAACAGTCACAATTTGAACGGATGGATAATAGAATTAAAAAGCTGGTTGAAAAGATCCGCCAGTTCCCTGCAGAATTTTGGGATTTCACCCACGAAGCAAAAAAAATGTTGTTGTCTTATTCCCACTTTCGTAAATTATTTCATGACGGAATGAATCAATCACCAACCTTGTTTTTAATCAGCGCCAGAATGGAATTGGCCGCCAAATTACTCAAAGAACCATTGTTGACATTGACGGAAATAGCCGAACAGTGCGGTTATGATGACATATACTACTTTAACAAATCCTTTAAAAAATATCATTCAATCAGTCCCGGCAGGTACCGCAAACAGTCATCAATGTTCAACTGATGGAATCCAATTCTCCGCCCATTTTATATCACTTGGATTGATTACCCTTAATTGTTAATAATAAATATCCCGCCAATGCTATTAGAATTTTTATTTATAAGTATTACTTTATGAAACAGAAGTATCGATAAAAATTTGGCATCTAGTCACGGCGCGGCAATAATCTTAAAAACAGGACTATTTTTATGGCACGTCACGTTACAATCAGTTCGCTGGGTCCGGCCCAAATGTTCGGGGTGAAACTTTTCGGTCAGGAAGCTGTCGATTACATGATTGAACACTGGAATAACCAGATTAGGCCGGTGCTGGCGGATAAACCTGACTTGATTATTCTGCCGGAAGCGTGCGACCGTTTTCCGCAACACTCAATTGAAGAGAGAAAAGAATATTATCAGTTCAGAGGCAATAAGATGCTGGATTTCTTTTCCAGTATTGCCCGTGAGAATAATTGTTATATTGCCTATTCCGCGGCCAGACTGATGCAGGATGGTACCTTCCGCAATTCCACGCAATTGATTGACCGGCAGGGAAAGGTTACCGGCATTTACAACAAAAATCATCTGGTTATTGAAGAAAAGACTATCGGAGGTATTCTCTACGGTAAAGATGCTCCGGTATTTGAAACTGACTTCGGCACCGTCGCCTGTGTAATATGTTTTGATTTAAATTATCATGAACTTATCAATAAATATGCGGCACAACGTCCGGACCTCATTATTTTCTGTTCAATGTATCACGGGGGATTGATGCAGAACTATATGGCATATCACTGTCGCGCCCACTTTGCCGGCGCCATCGCCGGAGATGAATGCACGATAATCAACCCGGTCGGGGAAAAAATCGCCTGTTCCACCAACTATTTCAACCGGGTTACCACCACCGTAAATCTGGATTGCAAAGTCGTTCATCTCGATTACAATTGGGAAAAACTTCAGGCGGCCAAAGATAAATATGGCAGCGGGGTTAAAGTATTTGATCCCGGTCATCTAGGTTCGGTTTTACTATCTGCCGAAGCTGAAAATCTGAATATTGACGATATTATCCGTGAGTTCCAGATTGAAACCTGGGATGAATATTACCATCGCAGTATGCAACACCGCCACACCCCGGGAAATATAGAAGATTAGTCGGGAGACGGTCAATCAGCCGTTTAATGTCATGCTGATTTTCTCTGTCAGCAATGTTATAATTTTCAAAATCCTCTCATTCTATATATTTAAAATCCCGTAACCTGAGCTATATTACCCGTTGCTCTCTAATCTTTGTATCTATGACTGGTGAAAAATTAACGGAGCCATCTATGAACCGTAAACTTCAATCAATTAAAACGGGCAAGCCGTTTAGTTACCGTGATGTTACCATAACCATTGATGAACAACAGCATCTTATCATTGAAAATGCCTCGCTGCTGCGCGTTTTGGATTTGCAGCGCGGCGTACCGGTAACGCTGGAACTCAAAGATAAACGCAACGGGGAACAATATGCGGCGGAACGTACTGATTGCGATTTCTCCTTCGCCGGGTTTAATATGCCGGCCTCCAAACACCATACTGAATATGTCATCAATTCCATTTCGGCGCAGATTATTCCTGAATCAATTTTTGATGCTGAACACGTTGAATTAAAAATTAAAATTACTGAATCAGTGCAGGGATTGCGTTTTTCCAGACGCTATTTCATCTACCCCGGCCTGCCGGTAATTGCATCAAAAACCGGCATCATCAGCGAAACCATGCCGCTCATTTATTGGACCAGACGCGGCGGATTATACCAGCATTACGGAAAGCATAACGGTGATGCAATTCAAGAAAGTTGCGCTGACAGCATACACTTGACAGCGTCATGCGTTCCAGTCAAAACCGTTGAGTTTTCCGGACGTACTGACTATACCCATGATCAGGTGATTGAACACGATAAAGTCACGGCCCACAGCAATGGCAATTTGATGTTCTGCGAAAATCAAAGCGGCAACGGGTTATTTTTTCTGCAGGAAGCGCCGCCCAGCGGGGAACGCCGTGATTTTGAAGAATATGACTTCAGAGTGCATGAGAACACGGTATATTCCTGCAATTGGGGAATTTCACCGCATGAAATAACGCCGAAACGTGAACTTTTCAGTTACCGTCATGTGATTGTGTTATACCGCAGTGGCGAAGCGATTCAGATTCTGAAAAAATATCTGAAAGTCAGATTCCCGCAGAATCCTGACCGGGATTATTCGGTTACGGTCAATCCCTGGGGTGTCGGCTGTTTTATGAAACTGGTCAGCGAGCAGTTTTTAATTGATGAAATTAAAGCCGGGGCAGCGCTCGGAGCGACACATTATCAGATTGACGACGGCTGGCAGCAGGGACCGGGATTGTCCGAAATTCTGCAGAACAACCGCCACGTTACGCCGGACTTCTGGAAAATATCAAAAACGCGCCTGCCGCATGGATTCGAAAATCTCGTTGACGTCGCCAGAACCGAAGGCATAGAACCTTCACTCTGGATGGCGCCGTCCTTCAACTGTGAATACCGCGACTGGGTACAGTTTGCCGAAATCATCTATCAGTTCTATGTTCAATACGGTATCAAGATGTTCAAAATTGACGCGGTAATGACACGAACCAAAGAGTCGGAAGAAAATCTTGAAAAACTGTTCAGAACCCTGCGGGAACGCTCCAATGGCGAAATCATCTTCAATCTGGATACCACCAATGGGCAGCGTCCGGGATATTTCATGTTTCTGGAATACGGCAACATCTTTCTTGAGAACCGTTATGTCTGCCATTTATGGGGACTGGGCTATCATCCGGAACGCACCTTGCGCTGCCTGTGGCGACTGACCAAATACATCAGACCGCAAACACTGCAGATTGAAATTCCTGACTACTGCGCCATTAATCGTGAATTCTATGACAAGAAGGAGATGGTGCATCCGGATGTTTATTCTGCGGAATACTGGGCGTCGCTGGCATTATTCGCCAATCCGTTAATCTGGCTGGCGCCTTCGCGCCTGGATGCGAAAACCGCCGCGGTTTATCGGAACATGATTCAACTGCACTTGAAATACCGCAAGGAGATTTTTGCCGGCGAGATTTATTCCATCGGGCATGAACCGGACAGCAGTTCCATAACCGGCTTTCAATCGCATAACAGTCTGGATAACAGCGGATTTATAGTGTTGTATCGTGAACGCAATGCCGTTGCGACTGCATTAATCCCGGCGGCATTGCCAATGCCGGCAAAGATTACGATTCAGCAAATCGGTGGCGACAAGAATGCAACGGTAACTTTTGCCGGAAAAACCGGTTTTGAGGTTAATCTGCCGGAATCCGGCTCATATATTCTCTGCAGTTATACAAAAAACGGATAAAAAAACTTAATTTTGGAACAAATCATCGCTTGCAATGTCTAATAAGACATGATATATCATTAGCGCGTTTTTTTTAACGCGGGATGAATGTTACAGAAACCAATATACCTTAATAAACAAAAGGAAGCAAAATGAAGAAGCGCAACGCAACAATGTTGACAGCCGGTGCCGTTTCCGCGGTGTTCCTGCTCAGTCAGTCCGTATTCGCACAGGATGTTAAACCGGTTGCGGCTCCTGCCGATGCAAAACCGGCAGTTGCGGCGCCTGCCGCAGTTGCTCCGGCACCCGCAAAAGAAGACCTCTGGGGCTTCCTGCCCGATACTGTTGCCGAAATCAACGGCAAGAAAGTGACCAAAGAAGATTTCATCAAATCCTTTATGGCACAGTTCCCGGATGGTCAAATTCCGCCAATGGTAAACCGCCAGATGCTCGAAAAAATCGCGCCGCAAGTTGTTCAACAGATGGTTGAACGCATGGGTCTGCTGACAGTTGCGGAAAAGGCCGGATTCAAAGCCGACAAGCAGAACGTGATCAATCTCTTCAACGATATGGTCAAAAAGATGCCGCCGGAACAGCTCGAAATGCTGAAACAGAATATGGCACAGCAGAACAGCAATATTGATGCATACATCGCCAAGACTGCTGACAACAAATTCATCCAGGAAAATGTTGCGATTGATGAATGGCTGAAAAAGACCGTCACCAACAACATCAAAGCTACTCCGGAAGATTTGAAAGCTTATTATGAAAAGAATAAGGAAAACTTCAAAGCTCCCGCCGATGCTGAAGGTTCAGTACGCGCCTCTCATATCCTGATTAAATTCAAAGATGACAAACCCGAATCTGATGCCGAAGCTAAAGCTCAGGCAGAAAAGATTCTCGCCAGAATCAAAGCCGGTGAATCGTTTGAAAAGCTGGCTGAATCCGAAAGCGCCTGCCCCAGCGGCAAGATGGCTAAGGGTGCACTTGGTTGTTTCTCCAAAGGACAGATGGTGCCTGAATTCGAAAAGGTCACCTTTGAACTGAAACCCGGCGAAATCAGCGGCGTGGTCAAGACCCAGTTCGGTTACCACATCATCCGTCGTGACAAGAGCATGCCGGCTGTAGAAAAATCCTTTGAAGAAGTCAAAGGCGCGATTGAAAATATGATCGTCAGCGAAAGAACTCAAGCCGCGATCAAAGAGTTGATTGAGAAAGTCAAAGCTGAACAGAATATTAAGATTTTCGTGGCCGCAGCACCAAAACCGGAAGTAAAACCGGTAGCAAAACCGGAACTGAAGAAGTAATTCAGCCGTTCACTTACTCAAAGCCGTACCGTTAATCCGGTACGGCTTTTTTATTTGGCTTTTTATGCGGTAGCGGAGGAAACGAATTCAACGATACCGAGTTCCGGGCGGGATTTGAATGGGCTGGGACACGACCCGAAGCACCCAATAAAAATTCAGGATGACCTGACAATATTCAGGGTCATAGCATGTTTTGCTTATTACGGCAGTCTCAACAGCACATCGGCTACGCAATTGGGTCCGATGTGAAACTCGCTTTCAGCTATCCGGTTGTTCAACTGAGCCTTGACGCGAAACTTACCGTGAAAGCCACGGAACGCATGGCGGCCTTCGGGGCAGACGGTTGAGAAATTGGTGCGCCAGGTTTCCCGGATCAGCCGTTTAAGGGTATTGTAAACCGGTTTTTCCGAAAGATCATTACGCAATATTCCTTCAAAAAAATTGGGATTTATTCCGTCATAACCATAACCATCGACCACACTCCAATAGGTCATGCTCTGTACTGCCGGGTGGCTGAACCAGGTACGGTAGAGCATTTCAATGATTTCCGCCTGGAGGTTTTCATCGTCGTCGGTGACTCCGTAGCAGGGCGCGGATAGCTCGCTGATGTGTATCGGCAATCCCAGTTTGGCGTATTGATCAAGCACCATCAAGACGCGGGCCGGTTGCAACGAGCGCGGACCATCCACATGCGTGCCGGTTTTTTCCCAGAGATCGGCTTCGGTATTTTTTTTGCCATTGCGCCCGCCACCGGGTCCGTGGTAGTCCACCTCGCCGATGACATAAGACTGCAAGCCTAATGCATCTACGGGAACACCCTGGAGCAGAAGGTTCTGCACCAGAAGATAAAACGGGTGCAGCTCAAAGCTGAAACTGTAGGGATGTCCCATATCTTCCCATACCTTGGTGTCTTCGTTCAAAATCAGTTGACACCCGGGAAAATGGTGCCGGGCGCGGTTGAAACTCCAGCGCACCCAATCATTGGGCATCGGAAACTGGTCGCGATTCTGATATATCCAAATATAGCGGTTGAGCGCTTCGTTCACCACATCCCACATGGGAATACGGTGGCGGTAACGCTGACCGATTTCAGCAAAATGCGCTTCGTACAAACGCTCACATTCTACCGGATCAGCCGGCATCCACTTCGGTCCGAATGAGTGGTAGGCGAGCACATGCCCTTTGGGTACGATACCATGCCGCTCACAGAAATTCAGCACTGTATCAATGGGCGGGCGCCGGTAGATTTTGGGACTGTCCACGTCATAACGCGGCTTGCCTTGCTCAGGTTCCAATGCATCCCAATAAAACGGAATAATCGCCTGATTGAAAACATCGGAAAAGAGTTTTTCATAGCGTTGGTTTTCTTCGGTTGTTTCAAACTGATCCACCAAAAAAGCCTGAGAGCCGAACAAGAAATCGGCGGTCGTTTGTTCTACCTCAATCACTGCGCCTTTTACGGGTTGATTGGCAGCATTCACCACCCGGATAACGGCGTCAGCCATGCGGTACCGGGCTATATCTGCAGACACACGAGGTTCAACATCTCCAGCGAGTTCGCGCAAGCGTTGGCGAAATTCGCTCCGGTTTTCCGCAATAAGGTTAGTTTTCATTTTTTCCCTGTATTTTGTTTGCTGTCCGGTAAACTTTACATAAGTGCCTATATATTAAAGTAGCCACAAACACCAATATTCAAACGAATGACCAGTATATGATGAATTATAATACAATCTTTAAGCAACTATTCAACATCATACCCAGATATCATTTTGAAAAAGCCGTAATAAAGTTTGGCTTGTTTTCGTGACAAGGCTCAAGGATAACGCGAACATCGAAATTACCGCAGGATGGCAATTTATGCAGTAGAGGAGGAAACGAATTCAACGATAACAAGTTCAGGACGGCAATTCCAGCGGATGGGCAGAAGTGAAGTACCCAGTCCGGAGGTAACCAGCAAATGAGTACCGGTTTTTTGATGCAGATAATGACCATAGTCGAATTTACGCCGGTAGCGGGATGAGGTTTTGATTGCGCCGATAAACGGCAGGCGGACCTGCCCGCCATGAGTATGCCCGGTAAGAATTAAATCCGTATCACGTAATTTGCCAATATTACACAGCTTTACGGCTGAATCCGGACTATGCGAGAGCAAGATATGGTATTTTCGTAACGGCGCGGACAAATCCATTAACGTCGCAAATTGATTATTGTTACGATCGGCCGAAATATTGTTCCAGTCCAAACTGCTAAGTGGGAATAAACTGCCGTTGACACGTTCAATCTGACCGGTTTTAACATCATCGCAACCATAAAAAATGACTTTATCAGAGACAAAGTTTTCACTAATCAGTAATTTATAACCTGCGGCGGCGTAATATCGTTTCCAATCTTCGACCGACAGCCACATTTTAGCTCTGTCCCAATTGCCGGGACAGGCGAGTTTTATCCCGATATCAGGGAGGACGCGCATTGCCGCCGCCGCAGGAACAATATCACAGGCGTAGGAGATAATATCACCGCAAAATATCTGAAAATCCGGCTGATGCAATTTGATTGCAGCCGCCATTTCATTCAGGATAAACTCCAATTTGCGTCCCCTGCCCGGCCAGTGGAGATCGGAAAAAAAGGCAATTTTGCTTCCTGCCATAGCGACTGAGGGAATTATATATTTGACCGTATCCAGATGGCGGCCGGATTCAATCACCGCGCGTTGCCGGTATCCGGAAATTTTATTCCAGAATCTGACCCGGTGAGAGAACTTCTGACGGCGTTTTTTTCCCCGGAATAATTGCATATCAGCCTACTCTGAAAGTAGTTCCAGTACTGCTCGCGGAAGGGATGAAATTGACTTGATTACGACGTTTTTGCCGTCAGGCAGCTTAATCGTATCGCCAACATGATGGTCCAACATTGATGCGCCCAGCGCCGCACGGTATGAAATCATATTTTTTTCAGGGTTGCCATCCCAGGAGCCGACGATATGAATAGTCTCTTCATTGCCATTTTGATGTTGAATCGTGACGGAAGAGCCCATGATTACAATATCTTCCGGCTTAATGGATTGAAAATCAATTGACTGGGTATTGGTCAAATCCCGGTCTAATTCAACTCTGCGGCGACTCAAAAAATTACGGCGTTCTTTAGCGGCATCGTACTCAGCGTTTTCCCTGAGATCGCCATGAGCTCTGGCAATTTTCAATGACTCGCGGTTTTCCGGCATCTGCACGTTGATAATATCTTCCAATTCATGATGCATGCGCTGATGCGAACGCGGCGAGGTAAAAAGTGGACCATGATGGGCATTCGCTTCATTGGCGGCCTTAGTCTGTGCCATCAATTTTTCGCCGGCGCCATCTTCAAGGTGCTGCCTGAGTCCGGAAGAAAGCCGGGACAGTTTTACGAGCAGACTTTGTTGTTCGCCAGCGGCAAAAATAATTGAACCGTGCATCAATGCGGTAAGTTCTGAATAATCATCACTGTCATTATCGAGCAGGAATTGTTGAAAATCCGGCTTGTCCATTAATATTTTCTTCAATTCGCGTTGATTGGCCAACCATGCTTTAGGCAGGTTATCAATAGACAGAGCATTAATAACATTGTTAAAATTCAATTCCTGGAGTAATTCATCGCTGTGGCCTTTACGATTCTTCCACAACCACAAGAGGATGTCACAGGAGGGACAGCGGGTGGCTTTGATGCTTTCGGTAAGCAGATGGTCTTCAACCGCCTGACAAAAAACGTTCAATCCGCGCAACGGCAGGCGCAATGCATAACACGCCAGTTCCTCGGGAGTGTAAATTGATTTAGCGGCAAGCGCCAGTGTATCTATCAATTTGACCGGGACGTCGCCCCAGATATCAAAATCGTCCAAATTTACCCGGTAAACATTCACCGGGAAAAATTTAACCTTACCCTTGAGCGGAGCTATTATCCGGCTCAATACTGACACCGGTTGACACCGGCCGGAGATCATGGCAATGGATTCCGCCAGCAAAATACGTTCCCGCTGTGCCGCATCTTCCTTCAGACGCTCAAAAAAAGTGGCAAAGGCTGCAATATCTTCAACGGAAAATGGTTTATCAGAATTTTCTTCTTTAAGCAGGAGATGCAACTCCTTCAAACTGCGGCTGTCACATGAACGGCGTTTGCCGTTTGCTACCGAAGCGACACCGGTATTGCTCCACCAGCCTTCGAACTCATTAATATTCAATGACGCGGGAACCAGCGAGGCTTTGGCAATTTTTTTAATCTCATCAACTTTAAGCGGAAGCACTGCGCGGTGATTGGCCAGTTCACGATATTCATTTGAAGTAAATCCGCACTTGGGCGGGAATCCGGCTAATCTGGCAATATCGGTTGCCGCTTCAAACATTATAACTTCAGAAAGCAGAATGGATAAGGGCAACGCATAACTGCCGTTTCCGGACAGCGCATTAATTCCAATCGTCCCGGTAACCCCGTCTATCGTATGAACCGTTCCCCACCGCGTGGAGTTAGGCAGAAATACCACCAGGCCAATACGCAACTTCGGTAAATTATGGAATCTTCTGACGATTTCCGGCAGCGGCACATTGTTATCACGAATTCCCAGCGCCCGGATAAAGCCGGTTTTATTTAAAAATGGCGGGAGCAGCAGTTTGATGGCATCGCCGAGGATGTTGCGGAATCCCGGATCGTCTTTCGTTTCCAACTCCGCCAATGAAAGACAAAATGTCGCCCGTGACTGGGTGAGGTTTTCACCCCAGCTTTCCAACAGGAAATCGATATGTCCGGGAAATTCGCCTTCAGTTAAATCTACACCGGTCAACTTTTCGAGCAGTTTTTCCAAACTGGCGGCATCATCTTTTTCCGCCAGCAGCACGACTAAATCTTCCAGCCTGGTATCGCTCATATTTATCCGTCCATTCCGAATGTTATTAGTTATTACAAAAACCTTAATCTGCATCAAACAGTTCCGGTTTGTATGACAGTAATTGTTTCAAACAATTATCCCGCAATTCCGGCAGTCAGCTGTAATTATGAATTAGATTAAAAGAAATTAAACATATTAATCTATCACGGGAAATAATTTATTAAAGAGCCGCTTCTAAAATTATCACAGTTATCACTGTCACCCCCGGCAGAACAACACCCGATTTTATAATTTCATCAGCAATAAAACCATCAGGCAGCAAATTATTTAAGTTCTTATTTAGATTGTATTTGTAAATTAAAGTTTTACATTTTATGCCATGAAAAGAACTGGCAACAATTCTTAAAGAAAACCAGTTATCAACATGTGATTTTCAGATGAGCCCAAAAAACGCCCAAAAGTATTTTGTCAGAGTTAACGCACTGGGAACTTTTTGTCAGAGTTAATGCGCCTCCCCTCTCTTTGTCAGACTAAATGCATTTGATAACTTTGGAGGGGGCGCGTTTACTTTGTCAACTTTCAATACCCAAAAAAATCCATTTATTTTTTGATAAGCTATTGACTTTTTTCATAAAATACACTATAATTAGGATTAGTGCAACTAGTTGTGCAATGATTATTATACTTAATTAAGGACGGGTACAAACGATGAACTGTAGAAAATTTTTCACTCTTATTGAACTCCTTGTGGTGATCGCGATCATAGCTATATTGGCAGGAATGTTACTGCCGGCATTGAATAAAGCCCGGGAAAAAGCCAAAAACGCTTTTTGTATCAGCAATCTGAAACAGATTGGCGGCGGCATGAGTCTTTATTTCAATGACAACAAAGATTACATTCCGTTGTCATCCTGGGTTGACAGTTTTGGGAATACTGTAAAATGGTATTCAACGCTGAACACTTACATAAAATCGGACGGAAAGATTATTACCCAGTATGAGATTTCGAATGTAATGTATTGTCCGAAGATT
>CAYMSF010000055.1:0-25735 GCA_964392985.1 uncultured Victivallaceae bacterium
AATATAGCATATTTATATTATGTTTCAAGGACTAAATGAGCAGTATTGGGTTTAAAATGGTTCTGTTCAAGGCCTGTCCAAAATGTGACTGGTGAATGGTAACTCTTAACTCTTAACTCTTAACTCATAACCCATAACACGTAACTCGCCTCCCGTTCCAATCGCAGAACAGAAAAGCACCTCGCGCCCTGATGGTTTTACTGCGCCAATCTGACGATCGGTAAAAAATGTGATTCTTCAAAGCTGTGGTCAGCACACTTACACTGCTTGATTTATTCTACTAATGTGTTATTCTATTTAAATTGAAGCGTTTCATGAAACAGTGGTTTTATTTAAAGGTTGGCTATGGAAATCAAAAACATAAAAGATATTGCAAGGCTGGCTGGAGCGTCAGTTGGTAGTACTTCAATGGTGTTAAATAATAAGTGGCACAAAAAAGTAAATCCAGAAATTGCCCAAAAAATTATCAAAACTGCTGAGAAATATAATTACAAGTTAAACCCGTTAGGGCGCAGTTTGCAGTCAATGCAGTATTTTAGAATAGCCATTATGATCGAAGGCCAGTTTAAACAACATGCCCCGATTGGAACTTTCAGTTTTTATGATTTTATAAGTGTTGTGGGAGATAAACTTAACAAAAGTGGCTATTCGCTCGACATTATTCAGTTCGATAAAGAAAAATTTGATCAGATATTGACCAGTGGCAAATTCTTTCAATATAATGACGCATTTATTTTTCTGGATTGGCATAAAGATAGCCTGGAGAAACTTTTTGAAAAAAAATTCCCAGTTCAGCCATATATGATTATTGGCGATAATTACCATCAACCGTCATGGAATTATGTTTACAGAAGCACCGAAGAAAGCAGTAGAAAAGCGGTTAATCATCTGATTAAAAATGGTCATACTGAAATTGCCATTATAAGAGTCTGCGGTTCTTTTGAAAGGTTTCAGCAGAAATTATCCGGGTATAAAAATGCGTTGAAAGACGCAGGGATTGTTTTTGATGCGGGTATGGTGATTGACATCAAACAAAAAACTCCTTCCTTGTCGGCAGGGTTCCATATATTACAGGCAATGAGTAGCCGCGGAAAGCATCCTACTGCTTTTTTCTGCGATGACAATCTAGACGCATTGAGCGTGCTTATTGAATTGCAAAAGGATGGTATTAGAATACCACAGGACGTTGAAATAATAGGCTACGGCGATGTAGCAATTGCAGATATTTCCAATGTCCCGTTGTCATATCTTAAAATACCTACCACACAGAGCGCGGAATTTGCTATTGAGCATATCTTGGATGCCCTCAGCCAGCGTAATGAATGTTTGCCAGTACAAAAGGAATTCGAAGAGACCTTGGTACTGCAAAAAACTACACGTTAACGCAGGTCACTCAGCGCTTTATATTTTTCACAGGCATAAAAAAATCATTTTTTTTGGGTATTGTTATTGAAACGTTTCCAGTCTGGATATATAATATCTACATGAAACGATTCAACATAAAAACCGAGAATAAAAAATGAAAATTAGAGAAATGCCTTTTTTAGCTTTGGGCGGTGTAATAGATCAAGCTGATATTGATGCTGCAAATAAGGTTATATCGGCAGCGGCCGGCGATAATGGCAATTTTTTCCCTTTGCCTGAGGAAAATGACTTTCAAAATGCGTTTGCTGAACATGAAGGTGCGAAAAAAGCGATAGCGGTTAATTCATGCGGTACTGCCCTGGACTGCTGTATGATGGCGCTGGACATACAAACTGGAGATGAAGTAATTACTACACCACTTACATTTGTCTGCACTGCTGGAACTGCAATTGCGCGAGGCGCCAAAGTTGTTTTTGCCGATATTGATCCGGTAAGCATGAATTTAGACGGGAAAAAAGTTAGAGCAAAAATCACGTCCAGAACTAAAGCAATCATTCCTGTTCACTTTGCCGGCTTATCTTGCGACATTGATGAGTTTGACAAAATAAGCACGGAAACGGGAATTCCTGTTATCTATGATGCGGCACATGCGGTAGGAGCAAAATATCAAGGGGATCCGATTGGATGTCGCGGCCTAGCCACCTGCTACAGTTTTCAAAGCAATAAAAATATGACTTGTCTTGGTGAAGGAGGCGCCGTAACTACCAACAACCCTGATTTTGCCGAAAAAGTTCGCCAGCTTAAAACTTTTGGTTATGTTTATGGCGGTCCGGCGCTGAGGGTAGCAAGCATAGGCTTTAATTACCGGATGTCTAAACCGCAATTGGCGGTGGGAATTACTCAACTGGCAAAAATTGATTCAATTATTGCCGTTCGTCAGAACAGAATGACCTGTTTGAGCAAGCTTTTAAGCGACTGTAAATCAGTTATTCTGCCAGCCGGACACGGTGCAGGGCATGGCAGCCATTTATATGTGATTAGAATAAAGGATATTCCGACTGAGGAATTCAGAACCCATCTGAAAAACATTTACAAAGTTGCCACGGCAAAACACTATCCTCCGGTATGGAGCTGGGAGGCGTTTAGCAATGCAGGTTACACCAATGAAGATTGTCCGATTGCAGATTCAGCTTGCAGTCAAGTCGTTAGCCTGCCTGTATTCTCAAGTACTACTGATGAGGATGTAGAATATCTTGCATGGGCGGTAAAATCAACTATTGAGGACCTTTGTAAATGAGTAAAAAAGTCAATTGGTTATTGGTAGGAGCTGGAGACATTGCAAATAAACGGGTGGCACCCGCCATTGCCAATGCAGAAAATTCTAATCTTTTAGCGCTTTGTGAACCGGTTGCGGAACGCCGGGATCTTCTTGCTGCAAGTTTTGGTGTCAGGAATTGTTTTGACAATTTAGATGAGGCTCTGATTAACTCTCAAATTGATGCGGTTTATCTGGCAACTCCGGTAAAACTTCACGTGCCGCAAGCAATCGCGGCGCTTAAAGCAGGCAAAGCAGTCTTAGTCGAGAAGCCATTGGGTTTGAACGCCTTAGAGTGCAATGAATTGATGAACACAGCCAAATTGAGCGGGAAATTGGCCGGGTGTTCATATTACCGGCGCGCGTCTAGACGTTTTGCCATCGCAAAAGAAATGTTAAAAGAAGGCAAATTGGGAGAGCTTGTAGGCGGGTCAATGATCTATTACTCCAATTTTGTGCCAAAGGAGGGAGACCAGAAGTTCTGGCGGATTCAAAAATCGCAGTCAGGCGGCGGTCCCTTGAGTGATATGGCTACTCACATGTTTGATTTTCTAATTGGACTGGTCGGGATGCCTGAAAAAATAAGCGCCTGTTGCGCAAGCACATTGTACAACTGGGACGTGGAGGAGTCTGCGGCGATTATTCTTTCATTGCCGAACAGAGCGCCGATAACGGCTTCTTTTGCCTGGAATGCCGGTGCATGGCGACATGAATTTGAGTTGCTCGGCTCCAAAGGACGTCTTTCTTTTGCGCCCTTTGACAGCGGTGACATAGTCTACGCCAGTGGTCGGAATGTAGAAATAATTCCTGCTCCTGAAGCGGAGAATGTCCATTTGCCATTGATTCAAAATTTTGTTAACGCTCTTCTGGATAAAACAGCGTTTTTATCACCGGTTGAGGAGGCGGTAAAAACAAATTTGGTCCTGGATGCCGTATACATGTCAAGTGAACAACAAAAAACTGTGGTAATATGAAAATGCATTTTGCGCCGGAGCCGGAAAATGATTTTGCTGATTATATCGCCTCTTATTATCGCGAGTGTCAGTGCCGTTTCCCTGCCATAGAAGCCATCGCTGGAAAGTGGATGTTCCGGGATTTAATCCCCGGCATGAGTGATTTTGACACTCGTTTTATCGTCAATGACAACGTTGGCTGCCGAGAGTGGCAGGAAATGTCACAAATTATTGGAGAAACGCATCTAAGGCTAGCCAGGCGGCATCCTTCATGGGCGAGAAACCTGGAGCATTTACCGGGAATTAATCTAACATGGAGCGAATTAGTGGATGGCAATACCTATTATCCCGAATATCGTCAATGGACATTTTATCACTCGGCGGTACCAACTAAACTGACTGATGCGTTGGCGCAACTTGAAGAGCGTCATTGGAGTGTTGAGGATGAACATTTCTTTTTGAAAAAATTCTGTCTGTACTATGGTCGTTATGACCGCAAAATTGACCCGGCGGTAAATTTGGGTGTTCACGAAAATAAATATCCGTTGCACAGTCGGATCATGCACTATTTTCTACCGCCTTTGCAAGCTGCGATGATGTTGATTAATCGAAATATCATTGCAGGTAAATTTGAGGTTTTGGAATGGGGTAGCGCCTATTTTAAGGATATTAGCGGTTGGGATTTGATTTGGGATATTATGCAAGCCAAATATATGAATGAATTTCATTATCAGGAAAAGAATCTGGTATTGCTAGAAAATATCCTTGAACAAATCCTTCAGACGGCAATGCTCAAACTGAGAAAATATGTCACCATTATACCTGAAAGTGCAGGAGTTGATATAAATTTATGGAAAGCGGCGTTGAATTGCGTAAAAATAAATCCGTCCATGAAAATTTTTGACAGTAGTAAATTCTGTCGGTTAATGAAAGGGCGCTTGTATTTTTACGGTCATGCGCCTGATTGTTTTGATTCGACCTGGCCAATACAAAACGAGTTTGCCAGAATGAATTCCAGCTACTTGCAGGTACCGTTTCTTACTTTTGCTGAAGTTTTTTTAAAGGATAAATTGAACAGTTGCGCAGATGTCTTTGATAAGATGCGTAAAAATGGAATGCTCAGCGCGGGTCAACATGATGCTTTGTTGCGATTTGATCGTTTGACTGCTGATGTCCCGTGCAGAAGTGAAGCTAGAAAACGTTCACTGGAGGTCGCCGGTATTTTTGATGATGTGTTTGAAGCATTGTACTTAATCAGCTCAGTAGCCAGGGGGAAAATATGTTAATCACCAGTTACAAAAAAAACAATCACCTATTTGGTAATCAGTGGTTTCAAGAAATCTTTGACCATTGGGATTATGAGGATTTCAAGAATGACCGGCTCTGGCGCCGGGAATGGATCAGTTTCAATTGCGGGGCGCTGGCCGGTGACCGCAAGCAATTATTGCTTGGCGTAACCAGCTTTGAGAGTGATATTTTTACGATTTTTGATTTAGAAACTAAACAATTTATAAAGACTGACATTACAAAGATTGTGAATCCATTTGACGCCAAATTTCACAGATCCATGATCTGTCGGCAAAAGGATGGATGCTATTACGCCGCGATTGCCCTGCTGCATGACGTTGACAACTATTTTGCAGCCCCGGGAGGCGCGATTATCCGGTATAATCCATCCAATAGCGAATTACTAAAAATCGCTATTCCTATTCCTAACGTATATATTCAGTCAATAGTTTTTGACAGTTCTGAAGAGAATATATTTGGACAGTGTTTCGCTCCTGAATATGCTTTCAAGTATAACATCAGTAGCGGTAAAACTACAATTTTAGGTTTATTAGGCAGCGGTTACGGCGGATTGGCGCAAAGTGAAAATATTGCTCGTGATAAACAAGGAAACATTTGGTTTAATTGGTCCATCACCCGTGCATGGCAGAGCAATCCCGGTGTTGATGCCAGTCGCCTGTGCAAGTATGACGCATGCAATGAAAAAATGATATTCTACTCGACCGGATTACCCAGGATTAATGGTTCGCATGGCTTTGCTAAAGTTGAATCATTCATCAATCTTGGCGAAGATGGTCTTTATGCTGGTGGCGACAATGGCGCGCTATACAGGATTGATACTGACAATGGCACCGCCACTTTGATTAATCCGATGACTCAAGATCGACTGAGTCGCCTATCTTCGATGACCGTTATGGATAATGGTGATGCGATTGGAGTAACTGGACGTGACGGCAATTGTCAGCTCTTTCGATTTTTGCCGGGAAATGGCCGGGTGGAAATTATTGGCGATATTGTTGATTGTGATGGTTTGCATCTCTGGCAGTGTCACGATATAATATCAGCAGGCAAAGCGGTATATATTTGTGAAAATGACAATCCCTGCCGCAGTAGTTATCTCTGGGAGGTTGCTTTATAAAATGGAAAAACTCTATTTTGACATTCAAACCGATTGTGAAGCCACACAACACGCCATAGCCAATCCGGGATTAGGGGCGCAAGCAATACTCGGACTCGGAGAGATAATGAACGGAACAGGGACAAAAGGTTCTTTCATGGTAATCCCGTCTGACATAAAAGTTCATGCCTCCATTTATAAAGAGCTTGAACAGCAAGGCCATGACGTAGGATTGCATCTGCATCCGGCCGATCAAGGATATGAAGAATTTCTTGGAGTATACGGGTACGAGATGCAAATTAAGATTTTAAAAGAAGCTATTGATCTATTTGCGGAATATATGGGAAGGCAACCTCGTTCTTTTACTCCAGGATATGGTTCTGCAAACGACTATACTTTCCCGGCATTGGAAGCCGTTGGCTTGAAACAAGGTTTAGTTTCGATTCCTACACGCGACTTGCCGCAATGCGCATGTGTATGGGGAAGTTCGCCGCGCTGGTGCAGTTATGCACATAGATATAATCGCTGTTTGGAAGGCAATCTGGATTTTGTCAATGTTCCTGGCACGATTGACCCTGAATCAAGAATGTGGGGCGGTCGTCACCCTCAAGATTTGCGAGTTGAATTGGTCGATGCGAAGAATCATTATTATACGATTGAAAAAGCGATTAAAGCTCAAATAACGGCTAATGTTCAGGTAAAATATATCAAAGCATTGACCCACAATACCTTTGACTACTCAGATAAAAATAATTTTCGCCGCGAAACTTTATGTAAAGTAATCGTGGCAGTGCAGAAACTGGCAGCGCAGAATAACTTGGAATTTACTCCTGCAAACACTGCCACGATTGCGAAAGCCTATCGTGAAGCGGTAAAGTTGCCAGATGCGGAAATAATACTAAAATTAGATACCAGAGGACGTTAAAATGGTAATAGACGGATATTGTGTACTTGGTAGAGACCGTGAATATGATCTTTCCCCAGACGAACTGCTTCGCGCAATGGATGGGGCTGGTGTGGAAAAGTCAGTAATCGCTCCGGTAGATCGCGCGCTGGCCGTTGACAATCGCAAAGGTAATGATGAAATGTTGAAGATAGCCCATAACTATCCTGATCGTTTTATCCCATGTTGTTCGGTTAACCCATGGTTTGGTCGAACAGCAATGAATGAATTGAAACGCGCGGCAGGCAATGGGGCGCGATTCCTGGTTTTGCATCCTGCCGTCCAAGGTTTTGTCGCCAATGATGAATTGGTTTTCCCAGTGCTGGAAAAAGCTGATGATCTCAAAATTCCAGTTTATTTCCATACAGGAGTCCCCGGAATGAGCACCCCATGGCAGATTGTTGATTTAACCGAACGTTTCCCTGACTTAGATATTATCATGGGGCATTGTGGCGCAACTGATTTCTGGAATGACATGTTGCCGGTCATAAAACATGCTCAGCATTTATTTTTTGAGTCTTCTTTATCACGACCTTTCATTTTTAAAAATTATCTATTAGCAGCTTCGAGAGAGCGCTGCATTATGGGGTCATTCGCGCCTTTAAATAATTTTTCTTTTGAATGGGAGGCTATGCGTTTAGAGCTTCCTCAAGACTCTTATCCTGAGTTTTATGGTGGCACTCTGGAGAAACTTTTAATGAAGCGGGGGGCGTAATGATTATTGACTGCCATACACACTGGGGAAGGTCGTGGGAAAAACGAGATAGCGGGTCCCCTGCTAACTGGTTGAAAATTCTTGACAAACATCAGATAGACAAGGCTTTTCTGTTTTGTGAGGAGAGTCTGTTTGATTCATCCATGGTAAAAACAGACAATAGTCGAGTCGCTAAATTAGGAAAACTCCATCCCGACAGAATTATTCCATTTGGTACAGTTTGGCCGCAACATCAACAACTTGCACTTGATGAAGTCAAACGCTGCATAGAAGATTTGGGCATGACGGGGCTAAAATTCCATCCATGGGTACAAGGGTTCAGTACTGCGAATGAGACGATGGGCGAAATCTGTTTGTTGGCGGAACAATATGGAGTTCCTATTGTATTTCATGATTCCACGCCTCCATATAGTTTATCCGAACAGGTGGCAGGTTTAGCCAGACGCTTCCCGCAGACCGTGATAATTTTAGGACATGCTGGCGGTTTGTGGAACTGGCGTAGCGCACTCGAAGCTTCAAAATTACCCAATATTCGTATTTGTCTGACCGGTCCGACGATGCGAACAATTGAAATATTTTGTCAAAAGGTAGCGCCGGAAAAAATACTTTGGGGATCCGACTTTGGTTTTGGATTAGCGGATTCGATAAGCTATAGACTGGGACTATTTATGGAAGCCAACGTTGGTACTGAATTACGTCAACAAATTTTAGAAGTTAATCCATTGGGGCTAGTTAATTATGCGAAAGATTAATCGGATTGCCTTTTTACAAGATTACACTGGACATCCAGAGAAGCTGTTGAGTCTGTTGCCAGAAGTCAAGAAAAAAGGCTATTCTCATGTTGCTTTTTCTGCCATGTTTCACGAAATAGACTTGGTAAAGGAATTGTCTAATGAAGCCCAGTCATTAGGATTAAAATCTTGCTGTTTTACCGGTTATATGAAATATCAGCAAAAGTATTTGAGTCAAAATATTGATCAACGAATGGTTTGCTCTAATGAAGTTAAAGATCAGGATAACATTGATGTTTTCTGGGGATGTCCATTTAATCCTAAATTTTTAAAGAGATATTTGGATTTTCTAAAAGTTTTAGCGAGCTATAATGGAGTGGAAGAAATCTGGGTTAATGATGAAGCAGCGCTTGGCGCATCTGAAAGTTCCTTTGGTTGTTATTGCGCCAGTTGCCGTAATTTATATGAGCAAGAATTCAAATTACCCATCCCTCTAGTCGTTGACTGGCGTGATCAACAGTGGAAAACCTTTGTTGCATGGCGGTTTAAGCTATGGAGTAATGTTCATGGTATGATGAAATGCACAATAAAAACAATCAACCCTCAAATACGAGTTGCTTTTTTAACTAGTCCCTCGGTTGCTTTCTACAGCGGCAAAAACTGGGCGACTGGTATTGATTTAGGCGCGATGATTAATCAAATAGACGGGATATATGCCGATCCTTATTATACTTTTCACCACAATTTTGCGATAAATTTTACTCCAAGGGAAAACTACTTGAGTGAATGGTGCAGATTCCTTTCTGGTATTATGCCAGAAGGCAAACGCGCTGGAATTGTACCTCAAGGTTTTTCGCATGCGACATTTAGCCGCCCATTGAGTGAAGCCGACGGTTATTGGTCGGCATTGGTACCGGTAGCGGCGGGGATTACTAATATCGCCCCCTACACCTACACGTTACAAAAAAAATCACCGGTGCAAAAAGTTTACGAGAAGTGCTTCAAATTGGATAAGTATTTTGAAAAGGTCGAACCGCTTAAATATGCTGCTTTAGTTTATGGCTTCAATTCCGGAACATACTCGTGGAATAATAAAAGTAGTTACGATTTGGATGTTGTGTTGCCTTGCGCAGAGTCGCTACGGCAACATGGTATTCCTTATCAATATTTGCATGATAGTCAGTTGCAGACTAGAAATTTAAGCGCCTACAGAATATTAATCCTTCCTCAAATCAGTTGCTTGTCTTCAATTCAGCTTGAAGCGATTCTGGAATATTGGGAAAAAGGTGGCAATTTATTGATCCTTGGGCAATTTGCCAACTGCGATGAATCAGGCCAGCCTCGCAAAGAAAATTTTCTGAAGTCTAATTTTGGAGTAAATGTATCGGATGAATTATTGCCGGATGGAAAATTTGAGTTGTCTTCTTCATCTAGTTTTTGCAAAAACTTTAGGCAAAGAAATGATGCATTTACAAAATATCAAGACGGGGTCTATCAGCCTATATTGGGTTTGACCCATGCCCGAATAATAAGTTATGACGGCAACGGCAAAACAGTTGCTTTTTTTTCTGACCGGCATCCTTCCGTTGTTATCGATTCCGGGAAAAATGGTTGTGGCAGGATGGCATATTTTGCAGGTATTCCCAGCAGGCTTTATTATAATCAGCAATACCGATTGAATGTGCAAAATCTTTCGAGTAAACTTTTTGCCAATGTTGTTGAATGGACTGCTGGCGCTCAAAGCGAATTAATAGTAAAAAGATGGCCGCCCAGAGTGCCAATGAATAAGTTGCGACCTTGTGACCCGCGATTGGTCTCAACTATGGAGTTTTTTCCGCTTAAAGGCAATAACTGTTTTATGGGGGTAATTGTTTCATACTTCAAAGAACAAGCTGTATTCACGATGCAACTTGTTATTCCAAAGAACCGGCGGCTTTATCGGGTCACTGAATTAATTTCTCAAAAACAGGTAAGTTTTTCAATTGCCAGACAGCAGGCAATAATCTCTGTTAAGGTTGATTTTGATATTTCAGCTTTGGTATATCTATTTGAGTTAGAATAAAAAATAATTACCTTCAATAAAGTAACAATATAAGGATGATATAGAAAACATGCGGAAACTCGGACAATCAAAACTGTATGACTCTAATTTTTATTGAAATACAGGTTTATATATGACACAAGTTCCAGTTATTAGAGGTAACATATCTGAGTCAAGTGGTGTCAAGACTTATCATTGCGGTACGTTGACTTATACCAAAATAGGCCTGGTGATTATTTTTGCATGGTTGTTATGGGGTGATTTCTGTCTTATGCTGATGGAGGCGGTGGTGCCAAGCGTATTGCCGCTGAAGTTGAAATCGTTGGGGTGTTCAAATTGGATGATGGGTCTGATTTTATCCTCAATTCCAGGCTTTTTGAACATGACAATCTGCCCTTACGTCAGCTTCAAGAGTGATCGTTATCGCAGCAAATGGGGGCGACGCATTCCTTTCATTCTTTCTACTTTGCCTTTTCTCTGTATCAGTCTGTTAATGCTTGGCTGGAGCGATGAAATCAGCGTATTTTTACAGC
Source organism: uncultured Victivallaceae bacterium (assembly GCA_964392985.1). Classification (GTDB taxonomy): domain Bacteria; phylum Verrucomicrobiota; class Lentisphaeria; order Victivallales; family Victivallaceae; genus CAYMSF01. The sequence goes on from CAYMSF010000055.1 coordinate 11,001, forward strand.
GTCATTCTCCAACGCTGAGAGAATACGCGCCGGCAACAGTGACAATCGGACTGATAGCGTTTTTCATGGCGATGTTTCAGTTTTTCAATATGTTTGTGAATTCTGTATTCTGGTATCTTTTCAATGACGTAGTGCCCGCGCAGTTTATCGGACGGTTCGTCGGATTATTGCGGATTGTCAGTACCATGGCCGTGACGTTGTATAATTACTTCATCTTCAAATATGCCGAATCGTACATGCGGGAGATTTTTATTGGCTCAGCAGTACTTTATTTTGTCGGGTTCGGGCTGCTATGTTTCATGGTCAAGGAAGGTGAATATCCACCGTTGGAAGGTGAACAAGACAAGGACAACAAGGGTGTTGGTGGAATAAAAACTTACTTTATGGAGGCGTTTTCCCATAAACTCTACTGGACTATATTCGCGGCTGCTGGATTTCAGACCTTAAGTTGTGGGGTTAACGCCTTCGGCGTGTTTTTTAACCGGGAGATGGGCTTATCGCTGGACCATATCGGCAAGCTTGCAGCGATCGGCGGGATTGCAGGAGTGGCGGCAACCTATTTCTGTGCCATTTTCGTTGATCGCTGGCATCCGGTGCGGATTATTACTTACCTGACAGCTTTCACATTGATCACTTATTGCATGAATTGGGTATGGATTTTTGTTACTCTTCCAGGGAACTATTTTTTCTGGTTTGTTCTCGGTGGAACTTTGATTGCTGTATTCCAAAGCACGCTGGCAGGCATGGCGGCTTTCCCCCGGCAAATGCGTTTGTTTCCACCATCGAGGTTTGGTCAATTCTGTTCCGCAAATTCATTGATTCAATCCCTATGCAATATAGGTTCTGGCGTGGCTGGCGGATTGTTTATTGATATGGTAAGATATTTTTGTCACGGCACGGACTTTTCCTATCGGTTTAATTTTATCTGGTCATCTTTTTTCTATGCTATTTCCGTGGTAATTACCATTTACACTTACATTATCTGGAATCGCTTGGGCGGAGACAAGCATTTTCATCCGCCGGCGCCTTGGAGTCCGAAGCAGGTGGAAGAAATACCGGTAACGCAAACCACCGGACCGCAGACGCGATGGATGAAGTTTGCGTTCCGCATTTTTGATGTACTAATCACTGCGTCGGCGTTGAGTATTCCGTGTTTGATGTGGTGGATGTATCATAAGCAGGCAATGTTTGCTTTCAAATGGTTCGGAATATTGATACTGCCTTTGTCGGTACTAGCGTGGTTGTGGTGGCAATGGTTGAGGCAGAGCATCAACAAAGACATGGAGCGTGCGCAGAGCGGTAATCAATTGCACAATGGCATTCCCCATCACGGCATGTTGATCGTGGTTGGAGTCAAATATTTGCTTGCTTTGGGATTGTGGATAACTCAAATCGCCATTACCGTCAATTTAAATATGGAAACTGGCGCTATTGTCTTCGGTATAGCTAACGTGCTTACTAACTTCATGCTTATCGGCATAACCCAGATAATGTGCCGGGTGGAACGCGGATATTCTACAACAATTGACGTGACGCCTGTGAAATTTTAATATCAGACATAGCGCAAAGTGTTAAAGATATGAATGTGGTCCGTATTGGAAAATTTCTCTGGATAACCAACGTTAGGCTCAGACAATCCAGGTTTGTTGTAAAAAAATGGATAAACGACGGTGATTATACGTATAGAAATTGGCGGCGCGATGCGTTTCGGAGGTATAGTCAAAAAAAAGTCAAAAAAAATCATAATTTTTATTGCCATAATTTGTGTTATCTATTGACTTTACGTTAAGTAGCATATATAATTATGCATGAAACGTTTCATTCGTTGAATCTGTTTCGTATAATAAAGAACCTTTAAACCCAAAAAGGCAGAAAACAATTAACAAATTTGAACAAGGAATGAAATCATGAATCATCAAAGAGTTTTACCTTTCACAGCTCAACATAGATTTAAATTAATTAATCGTAGGAATTTTACACTTCTCGAACTTCTCGTGGTCATCTCTATAATTGCGATTCTTGTATCAATTTTACTGCCAGCCCTTAATAACGCGCGAGAAAAGGGACGACAATCAGCATGCTTAAACAACCTAAAACAAATTGGGCTGGCACACAATATGTATGGCGTAGATTTTCGTGAGTTCATTGCTCCATGGAAGGAGAGTACTAACGTTTGGAAGCAATTTGTTGGAGAGTATGAACTAAAAGGAACGATGGGCTCAGGGGCGGGATGGGGCGGTAAGATTTACCCGTATCTCGGAGGAAAAGGAAAATGGAAAATATATGTTTGTCCATCCGATCCGGTCAAGCGCGACTTGACAGACACAACAAGCAACGCTACAAATGGCACAGGAGCGTCTTATATGATCAATTCGACTCCTTCCACGAGCTCTCAATGGGGAGGTGTCGGCTATGATTCACCAACTGTACAAAAATGGTATCGGTTTCCACAAGCAAGAACTCCGGCTAGAACTTGTTTGAATTCCGAGGAGCCATTTAAAAGTCCGAGTTATCCTATTGGCGGGTATTTTGGAATTTTTTCAAGACCATGGTACAGTGGAAGGTATGTCCCAATTCATTTTAAAGGAGCAAATGTTGCTTATATAGATGGGCATGCAGAGTTAGTATCAATATATCCGACGTTTACTGTAGGTTCTGAGCCTTATCAAACGAGCAATATACTTAGACCATTTTATTTTATAAGATAACGTTTAAAGGCGCTGTTATAAACGCGTAAAAAATGTTATCTTAGAATAGTTATACAAGTTTTATGAATTTGATTTAAAGAAAAACAAGAACAAAGACAGAAATATGAAAGTTTTATATGTTTTTTTATTGTGCATTTATTGTGTGGGAGTAGGTCTTATGGCTATTGAACAAAGTAATAATAATTTGAGAATTGTTGATTCGGCTAAAACCAATGAAATAATTCCTCTCAGGAGCATTATATTGTCTCCTAATGAAGGTGAAAAATGGAAGGCAAATAGCAAACATTATATTATATGGACACCACAAAGTAAAAATGAAGTGGTTTGCATAGAATTTTCCGTTGATAATGCAAATACATGGAAAGCAATTAAATCTAATGTTTCTTGTAATGGTAAATTTCTTTGGGAAGTTCCAGATTGTTTAACAAGTAAGTGTAGGATAAGAATTTCCACAGCAGGTTCTGCAACATTTATTGAAAGTAAAATTTTCTCTATTATTCCGTCATCAATGGAAACTAAATTTACTTGGACTAAAATTACGGACAGTGCGCCATTTTCTCCTAGAGATGGTGCAGGGGCATTAGTGTTTAAAGATAAAATGTGGATTATTGGCGGTTGGAATCCCAATAACAAAATATTTCCAAGAATGTGTTCCAACGATGTCTGGAGCTCAAATGATGGGATTTTTTGGAAAATGGAAAAGCCAAATACTTTTTTGGATAGTAATTTTGACAATAACTTAGATTGGGAAGGTCGGCATACCGCCGGATACGTGGTTTATCAGGACAAAATGTGGATCGTTGGCGGAGACGCTAATCAGGGGCATTATCAGAATGATGTGTGGAATTCAGAAAATGGCATTAAATGGGAATGCGTAAATCATGGTAATCCTCTTCCCTGGGGACCTCGCATTTTACACTATACGCTTGTTTTTAAAAATAAAATATGGATTATGGGAGGGCAGACCTTGCCGCAAATAGCTCCAGCTAAACCTGAACTATATGATGATATATGGAATAGTTCTGATGGTAAGGAATGGACAAAAATTAAAATTAATAGTTCTCACTGGTCTAATCGTGGAATGATTGGCGGCTCTATAGTTTTTAGGGATCGGATATGGATCGTTGGAGGGGGTACTTATCAGACGCCTGCATTCCCGGAAAGGAGATTTTATAATGACGTTTGGAGTTCCACTGACGGTAGTGAGTGGACTTGTCATGTGAAATGTGCTCCATGGGACGCTCGACAATATCATGATGTAGCAGTTTTTGACAATAAAATGTGGATACTTGAGGGTTTTAATAAGAGCAATCGGAACGATGTTTGGTATTCTGACGATGGGGAAAACTGGTATGAATTACCCAATACCCCATGGGCTCCAAGACATGCAGCCAGCGTATTTGTTTATGATAATGCTTTATGGATAATAGCAGGTAACAATATGAGGAGTGATGTTTGGAAATTACAGAAATCAAAATAATGCATGAAAATAGTTTGTTATCTGGACATGTTACATCGAATTATATCAATTAGCCTGAAAGTTATTAATTAAAACATAGGAGGAGATTATGGTGAGCAATATCAAGGGATTATTAATTACTGTTGTTTTTGCGTATACGGCGAACTGCTTTTGTGATGGCGAACTTGATAAATTAAAAGCAGAAACATCAAAAGTTAATGCGTCTTTATCAATTTCAAAAAGCACGGGTACCATAAAGGAGCATGAATACATAAAATATACTTTTGTAATTGATACTATGACAAAAAAGTATCGATTGGCATACAAAACTTTTGCAAAAGAAAAGGCTATCTATAATCAACAATTATTAAGTGATTACAAAAGCGGTTATGGAATGCTTGAGCCTTATCCTTACTGGTACAGTCAAGGTTTTATAAATTGTTTTTTTTCATCCCAAAATCCGAAGGAAGAAAATTGCATTGCTACTGTAGAAGGAGTCCCTGTTCCTCTAAAAACTGAAGGTGGAAATGTTGCATATGATATCGTTTTCAAGTGCACAAATTGTTGTATTATTATTCGTACAGCCGCGATTGCGGGAAAGGATGAACTATATATTAAAATAATAACAAAATCATTTATAACAGCTTCATCCGACAAGCAAATTGTGGGAATTGAACTTTGGGGTTATCCCTTTGGCTTCAATGAACCCTTTGACCGCCTTGTCATCGGAGATGGTTCTGAATTTAACAATGAAGGAAAGATTAATAAATTATTCCCCGTTGATTTATCCAGGCCGGGATGGCTGTTAATGACAGACAAAATAGCTGAGAAAAAAAACATGCCTGGAATGCTAGGGATTATTTATGAAAAAACTAAATTGCAAAATATTAAATTAGAACATAAAATGAATTATGCCGTTTTATTAGACTTTAGGAGTTTAATAAGTTCAGGAGAAAGCATTGAACAAAATTTTATTTTGTATTCTTTCGGCAAGGTTACCCAAGACGAAGCAAGGAAAAAACTTTCTGAAGATGAAGCAAATTCTGCAACAATGTTAAAGGAAGCGTTTCGGGAACTTCCGGAACCGACGTTTTAGTATTTGACAACAAGTTGAGACATGAGGAAACCATGAAATCTGTAATCACCGACGGAAAAGGGAATGTTAAGTTGGCGGTAATTTCGGACCCGCAACCTAATCCTTATCAATGTCTATGCCGGATAGAAGCGTGCGCTACCTGTACCGGAACTGATAAAAAACTTGTAAACGGTCAGTTTGCATGGGCGGACAAATATCCGGCGATTTTGGGTCATGAAAGCTTCGGAACTGTCATTCAATGCGGAGACAATGTCCGTCACATTAAAACTGGCGACAGATTTTTGAGACCTGCGGCAGCCTATCCGTGGACATCTTTGAATGGTTATGCGTCATGGATGGGCGGATTCGCTGAATATGGGCTGGTCACAGATACTACGGCCATGACAGAGGATGACTGCGCCAAGGCAATAAACACTTATTGTGTCTATCAGCAGATGATTCCACCGGAACTGAAAATTGAAAACGCGGATGCCACCATGATGGTGACTTTAAAAGAGGTTGCCAGCACAGTGCGTAATCTTGACATAAAGTTCGGCTCGAAAGTTGTTGTATTGGGTACTGGCGCGGTAAGCATGTCCATGTGTTATTTTGCCAAGTTGCACGGCGCGTATCCGGTGATAGCTGTAGGACGTCGCGATCAACCGCTTGAAAGTTGCAGAAATACCGGCGTTGACTTCGTAATTAACACGCAAAAAGAGAACATGATTGAAAAGGTTAAGGAATATACTGAAAACACGGGCGCTGATTTTGTTCTTGACGCGGCTGGTGATGACAATTTGATTATTGAATCAGGAATGATGCTTGCGGATTATGGGGTAATTTGTTCTTATGCTATATCCGGCTCTCCATCATTAATAAATAAAATTAAATGTCCTCGCAAATGGAAATATATACCTGGAGTACCTGACGAGGCATCAGCACATCAGTATTTGCTTGATTTAGTCCGCATTCAGGCGGTGCCGCTTAAAAACTTTTATTCCCATACTATTCCGTTTGATGATTTTGTGGATGGATTCAAGATGCTGGTTGAAAAACGGGCATCGAAGATTGTTTTTACAATGCGGTAACGCGATGATCTATGCGGAATTTTAAGTGAGCGTTTCGCCCGTTTATGAAGCTGTGCGTTTAAGCCCGCATTCAGGACTATTTACCATCCCAGGGGTTGAACACAATGCATATCCCGGTCTCGCTTGATTTAAGGTTTTTTTAGCTATCGATGCGCGCAATCGCACAGCGTGGATATTACAACTATAACGAAAATTGTATAAAATGAGGTGTTTTGAATTAAAATTCAATTATTTGCTTAACGATTAATTAAAGCCAGAAAAATATATGAATTATGAATGGTGGTTAAAAATCAGAAAGCCAACTTTAAAAAACTAAACTAATACAAATAAAAAAGGTAAATATGAAAAGTTCTAAATATGTTTTATCTGTTGGTATCAGCGTATTGATGCTATGGAGTAACTATGTTCTTGCAGAATTCAAGGATTATGCTCCCAAAGTAATAAAAAAAATATCTGCATCTCCCGTTATAGACGGTAAACTTGATGACAAATGTTGGAATGATGCCGAGAAATGGCCTCTTCTGAATTATAAAAACAGTAATCAGAAACAGATTCCTGGTGGAAATGTTTCTATATGTTATGATGAAAAAAACCTTTACGTTGCACTTTACCTGGAAGAACCAGAACTTGAAAAAGTAAAATCGCCCAAGTGTTCAGTCAATGATATAGTATTATGGCAGGGAGACGTACTTGAGTGTTTTATTAATACCGAACCAGATAAAGGTGAATATCTCCAATTTGCATGGAATCTCTCCGGTTCTCAATTTAATAAAAAATTTTCAGAACCAGGTGTTGAAAGTATTACCAAATATAATCCAGAATGGAAGACTGTTTCATGTAAAGGCAACGGAGTTTGGAAGACTGAAGCAATTATACCATTTTCCTCTCTAGGACTAAAGACGCCCACCGATGGCGTAGAATGGTCAATGAATTTAACTAGAACTAGAATAGTAACTGGAATAACAGAATATAGCGTCATGTCTTCTACTTCAGGAGGATTTCACCAGCCAGATTGTTTTGCATCAATTTGGTTTAACAAATATATTCAAAGTGAAAAAGGAACCGTAAATAATTCCGATCAATTAAAGGTTCTTCTGGGTTGCTGGGATACATATCGTGGTTATACAGGGATGTTCGATATTCATAATCAATTGGACAGAGCGCTGGGTAAAGAAAATGTTGAGATTCGTACCTTTTTAAGGGCGGACGGCAATAAATTCTATCCTATCCGAAATTGGCCTAAAAAAATAAAAGAACTCCTTAAATATAAAATTATAATATTGACAGGCTTTCCAGTATCTGTATTTTCTGATATGCAGATAAAAAATCTCCATGATTATATAAGTGAAGGAGGACATCTGATTATTGTTGGAACTTATTCGGACTTCAAAAACTGGTACAACACGCCCATTGGAAATATTATGCCTGTAGAAATTCAATCCAATACCCGTTCGATTTATCGAATATCCAATATTAATTCTGAAGTTTTTAACAATATACCTTTCGATAAAGAAGATTTAAAAGTTATGGCAGATGACGTGAAATTAGTTAACAACGGCAAGACCGTTGTTATTATGTCTGCGAACGTTAATGGTTCCATTAAATCAGTTCCTTTTATAGCAGAAAACTTGCACGGAACGGGTTCAATAGTCTTTATTTCAGGTTTTTATTGGGGGTTGAATCACAATCCGCCCAAGGATTTTAATCAACATTTTGTTTTTTCAAAATACTATGGATTGTTTTGGGATGATTTAATTAAATATATTACAGGTCATACTGTAAAAAATCCTGCTGTAATTAATGAAACTGAAACAAAGAAAATTGAAAATAATGCAGTTGGTGTATCTTTTGATATAATAAAGGATAATTATGGTGATTTATTCAAACCCAATGGACTGATTAGGTTATTGCTTGAAATCAATGGGGAAATTGATTATCCCTGCAATGCTAAAGCCGTTATAAAAGAAAAGGTGAATCAGAAAATTGTATATGAATATAACTTCTCTTTGAAGGAAAAACTCTCAGAAATTAAATTCCATCTACCATACCTGGATCGTGGAATTTATAATCTGGAACTGATTATCGACCAATCCGGGAAAAAGATTGCTTCTTATGATGAAGATCTTAAAATTGTGCTGCCTCTAATAGATAATGATGAATTCAATTTTCTAGTATACATAACTAATCCGTATAGTATTGGAATGCTTGACTCAAAGAGAATCGCTAACTATTTAAAATCAATAGGGTTTAACTCTGTTGGATGGCTTGGTGGAACCATCATACAGCGAGGATACGGAGTCTACCCGTATTATGAAAGTAGATTTGTGTCTTGTATGCAGGCTGAGGGATTGCGTGTACAACCAGTTTTATATCCACTTGCTTATGAAATACTCCAGTCAAACGGAAAAAAATATCCGTTGCCTGGGAAAATTGATAAAGCTAGTGGACTACCTATGCCAGATCCAGCATTTCCCGGGAAAAATCTTCTTCCATGGAATTATTATTGGCTTGACCTTTTCGGCGAAAAAGCCTATGGACGAATGCCACTTACAACTGGTTTTGCCGTTGGGGATGAGTTCATAGGATTAACTATCCCCGTTTCTCAAAAGATAAAAGATGACTATCAGAAATTGGCAAAGAAAGCAAATCGGGAAAATATATCGATAAATGATTCTTATGATTTCTTCAAGTATTATTTGAAAATATCTGCTAACTTTTTATGGTTTTCAAATTCAATATATAAAGCATATAACAATAAATGGGATTTTGATTCTATTGTCTCACCCAATTCTCTTTGTAACCACACTTCAGCGATTATAGATCCAACAGAACTGATTGGGACTCTCGGGTCTACATCTCCTGATGTTTATCCATACGGGGAGAAAAAGTTATACCAGAAGACTCTTCATGAAGTGGCAATGGTATTGTCAGCTACAGATTTTGGAAAACTTTCTAAAGTAGGACTGACTCCAGGGGATCTTCTTAATAACTATTACTGGGCTTTTCCTGAACAGGTTTTTTCAGGGATAAGCGCAGGCGCGAAATTCATTAATGTATTTACTTATGGAACGACTTCTTTCGAAAAAAATGGAAGGACAGATGAAAAATTTGCGGCTATAGCTAAGAAAACTACTGAAGATGCTCAACGAATCGGCAGTACCTTGAACCATTATCAAAGGGAACGTGGACGCGTCGCCATGTTATATCCTCAAACTGCCTACATGCACCTCTGCATGGGGAAATCTTTTAATGATGATTACTTAAAAATGGCTGGTAAGTCGGCACAATATATTGATTTGATGTATGTTTCAGAAACACAATATGATGTTTTACGTAGAATGGCAGGTCATGTGGATATAATATATGACAGCCAGATTCAGCGGGGTGATTTGAAAAACTATGATGTCTTAGTTATTGGTTATTGTAAGCAGATGGAAGAGCGGACAATCAGAGATGTTAAAAGTTTTATCTCAAAAGGAGGAACCGTTCTAATTTCAACTGATTCTGGAAGGTTTAATGAATACAATAAAGAAACAAAGTTATTGTATGACATTCTCCCTGCTTCGCCTGGCAAAGAAAAAGAAGTTTCTGTTGATTATTCTGAAACGAGAACAAGAGCAGTTAAAGACTGGAATAAAGGAAACGCCTTAATTGTAAAAAAAGATGCAGAAATCCTGTTTTCTTTTCCTGATAATGATGTTGCGTGCGCAAGAGGAAAAATAGGGAGTGGAGAGGTTATAGTTCTCGGGATGCCTTGGGGGGCGTTAAATACAGAAGTCAATAAGCCTAAATACAAATTGATTGAATATTTAATCAATCAAAACAGTCATCTCATTTCTAAATCTCAAGACAGAGAATTCAGCGCAATCACATTTTTGCCAAATCGGGGGAATGGACGTATCTTCATGATATTTAATGGCAATAAAGAAAATGCTACAACTACAGTTACCGCATTTGGAGATGAGACTGAAGCAGATTCTGTACTTGTTGATATAGTCAAAGGAGAAAAAATTCCTTTTGCCGTGAAGGATAATGTTTTGTCATTCAAAGTAGATTGTCCTGCCGTATGGGGCAGAGCTCTCGCACTTCTAGAAAATGAACCAGCCACTCTTGAAGCAAGTATCTCTGGCATTCCAATTGCTGGAGAGAAATTTTTGTATGCGGTTAGAATACTTCGAAAAGATGGACAGCCGATTCCTAATACATTACCTCTGGATATAATAATTAAATCGCCAGATGGGAAAATTAGAGATGATTTATCAGGTATCAGAATAGCAGAAAAAGGGATATATGTTTTCAGTTTCACCTGGCCTGTAAATATGATGAAAGGGAAGTGGACTTTAACTGCCTCTGAAAAAATTAGCGGATCATCAGATACTATTTCATGGGCTAATAATTAGAATTTGATTGTTTACAAGAGCGAATGCACAAAAAAACGACGTGACGCAAATAGGCTAATAAATGAAACCCGGCGCCGGCACGCCAGGTGTCGGGATTTTGTCAACTTCCCGGTCGCTTCGTAATTTTGTTAATAGTCATGACAGGGGTACTTAACTTAGGCTGCCAATGGGTGTGGGATTTGAACCCACTGGTTGAATACCCGGAGGGGCAGAGTACCACAAGTTACCAACAATGGATTGCAAGTTATATCATAGAGACTTGTGGAGATTAATTACATCTATTTTAAAATGAATGAGGTAAACATTATGGATTATTTAGTCCTTGCCGGTACATCTTATGAGATAGGGCAGCAGAAAGCCAAGTTTGATGGCAAGTATCTCGATAAAGCTTTGGAACTTTACGCGAAAGATAAATGTCCGCGCTTAGAACAGTGGATCAAGGGAAAAGCAATTCCTTTTGTTGATAAAGAATATCCTGAACTTGCTGCAGAGATTGATGGCTATCTTGATGCTTCCGGATATGAAAAGTTATATCTATATAAATATTTGTTTGCTCAGGCTAAGTCTAAATTTAACTGCACCAATATAGTTCTATATACCGAAGACGCTGGCTGGGTAGCTGCTAAAAATACTGATTTGCATCATTTCGAATATCCGAATATCTTTTTCTATCACTATAAGCCCGATCGCGGGCAAGAATTTTTCTGCTATGATTATAAAGGAAACTTTGGCGGACAAGGGATGAATGAATCAGGTTATTGTCAAGGAGGAACTTCAATGAGCGGAGTTATTGATGAGCCGGAGAAAATCCCAGATGTGGGCGCTCCTTTTTCTTTTATCGCCCGTCATTGTCTGCAATATGCTCAGACTGCCGTTGATGCTACCCATAATTGGCGTAAATCAAGCTATTTCGACAAAGCAGCAGCTATTATCAATTTGGATGCTTCGGGAAAGAGCTACCGTATTAATCGCAGCAACAGTATTTGTGATATTAGGGAGAACTTAGTATTTCCCAGCATATGCAATGTTTTTTTCGATTCAGAAAAATATCGTTGGACATCTTCTTTTAAAGAAATATTAGCGTGGGCTAGTGCTTCCGGGAAATATGCTACCGACTTTTTTGCTGACAAGAAAAAAATTTATTTGCAAGATTTAATTGACTTTTTGTCTTCACATGGTCCGGACTGGACGCAGTATGGACAGTGGTGCCGCCATCATCCACAAGATAAATTGCTCTGCACGGTAGTAAGTCATATATGTATCCCGGCAAAGAGAAAAGTTTTATATTGTCATGGCAACCCATGCCAAACTTCATATAAAGAATTTAATTTTAACCAATAATAATTAACTGAGGTTTTATTATGATAAAAAAGTGGTGGCAAGAACCTGTAAGAATGATGCGTCGTGATTTTCTGGGGGATTTTTCATATTATATAAATAGCGACCTAGCGGCGATGGCCCGTGAAGCAAGAGATAAATGGCATGTTAATTGTGAATGGATAATGGCTACACCTGGATGCGCTCCTGGGAAAGCCCATCTGGTGACTTTCAATAGCTCAAGTTTCGAAAAATTACCTGGGCTTGGAAAATTTGATATTGTTAGAAGCTATCTTCCTCATGCGAAACGGTATGGTATTCGACTTCTGGCTTATATCAACCTGCATTGGTACTCATATGCCTTTGCTAATGAACATCCTGAATATGTTCAGCAGCTAATAGAGGATGGCACGCCTTATGGAATAAAATACCCGCTTTATGGCAATGGCACTACATTCTGTATTAATTGCCCCAATTGGAGGAATTTTGCCTTCAAAATGATCTCGGAAGTCACAGGGCTAGGCGTCGACGGTTGTTTTCTTGACGGTCCGGTTATGTATCCTAAATCTTGTTATTGTGAACATTGCCGCTCATTATTTAATAGGGAATACGGATTTGACTATTTGCCATCATTTGGAGATTGGGGTGATGTTGCGTGGAAACCTTTTCTTAAGTTTCGACGGGAATCTTGGGGGCGTTTCCTCAAAGACGCTCAATGCGCATCACTAAAAATAAATCCTGACTCGGTCATTTTCCTCAACGGTGGAAGATATGATGTGAGTGGCGTGGTTACTGCTCGCGACATTTCACAAATGGAAAAATTTCAAAACTTCAGCGGGGCTGAAGAATTCTATCATGTTTCTGAAGATTATTGTTCCCCGTTCAATACGCTTAATCTTGGGCGGTTCCTCTCTGCCGGAGACAAGCCTGGCGTCGTATTCACTGATCATGCCATGGGGGCATGGCATTATGTCCCTCTTACCAAATCTGAAATGACTGCAGCGCTTACTCAGACCGTCGCCTCAGGTTCAAACACCTGGTTCGCAATTTTCATGGAAACAATGAGATATAGAAGCAAGGAAGCTTTCGATGCTAATGACATTCAAAAGTTTTTTTCCGAAAATGATTCTATTTACATTTCGACAGAATCTGCGGCAGAAACCGCTGTATTGATGTCAACGAACACTGTATACAATTATATTTCGGCTCGCAAAGAACTTTTCACGAATGTCGGTAGCGGCAAGGAACAAGACCTTATAACGGATGTTGGTGATGGGGCATCGTTTAAAAACATAAATGCTCGCAGAGCTATATCCGAAACAATTCTAGACAAAGAACTGCATGGGGTTTATGATGTGGCTAATTTCTCCCATACCCCAATCAAGATTTTTTGGGATGATCATATTAACACAAATAAACTTAAAAATATATCAACGCTGATACTGCCTAATTCCGCTTGTCTTTCAGACATACAAATTAAGAGAATAATTGAATTTGTCCAGCAAGGAGGTACGCTTGCGGCTTTTTTTGAAAGTGGGTTTTATGATGAAAATGGAAATTCCGTACAAAGAGAAGAATGGTTGAACTTTTTGGGAATTAGGAGCGTAGATGGCGCCTTCAAGCCTTCCTCATGCGAAGACTATATCCTTGCATACGGCGAAAAGCTTCAAGGGAGTGAAATGGGCATGTTATTGATGCCAAGAACTTACAACGCACTGAAAGTAGTTCCCCTTAAAGACGCTGAACCGTTAGCTGCATTTATGAATCCAGTGGGATTGCCATATCAAAAAATTAACGGGATCTCCAAGTATTCGGCATTGATATGTTCAAACCGTGGTAAGGGAAAAGTTGTTTATTGTGCAGGTACGCTTTTTGAAAGCTTCATTAAATACCATCTCGACGATCATCTGCAATTGTTTAAATCAATAATCGCCCTATTGTCAAAAGACCAAAAACTTCAAATCGTTACTAATGCTCCAGGTAGCATGGCGGTGGAGGTAAGAAAAAATAATATCTATACAGTAATCCACTTACTTAACACCACCAGCGACATGAAAAGACCGTCAGGCTCAATTGTGCCACTAAAGAACATTTCGATTTCCATCCGTATTCGTAAAAAACCCAAAACAATACGAGCAATGGTAAGTAATAAAACTCTTGAGTTTACACACGCTAACGACTTTTTGGAATTCAGAGTTCCGATAATCAACGCTTATGAGGTAATTTCAGTTAGTTGAGGTAATTTCAAAATTACGAGAATGAGATAAACGCTGAAAGAATTCAGAGTTATTTTAATCAGTTGGGGTTCAATTCCCCGCCCCTATGGGGCGCTTAAATTACCATCCCGGTTGTACCGGGTCGGGGTCCAGCAACGAAAGTGCTGGTCGTCCGCTGGACGAAATCCCGATACCTCGCTGGCTCTGCCCCGAGGTAGTTCATTTTGTGATAAAAAGCTAGCAAACACAAAGGACTGTGACACATGAAAATTCTTTCAGAAGTATTTAATAATCTATAATCTTTAATATGAGGTTAAAATGAGCAAACTAGCATTGATGGACGGGTCAAAGACCGTGAATTCAGAAGCAGGCGATATGTTCAAGTGGCCGATCGTCAATCAGGCGATGGAGGACGGAGTTTTGCAGGTGCTGCGCGACGGCAATATGTCCGGCACAGACATTACCAGAAAAT
>CAYMSF010000056.1:0-24576 GCA_964392985.1 uncultured Victivallaceae bacterium
CTGCTCTTTTGTGTTCAGCTCGCGATGATAAAATTGCCCCAACCGCTTTTGCAGACGGGATAGTTGCCGCTTACAGTAAAGCTGGTGTTCCGGCGACATTGTGGACAATTGAAAAAGGCGGACACACAACTTTCAAACCCGGCAATCCCGGCGAAAAATGGAAAGAACAGTTATGGCCATGGCTTGAAAATATCGGTATTGTAGCCAAATAAAAACAAGTAATGTTCAGTCTCAGATATCGAAATTCCGAAAGTTATGACAAAGCTCCTGTAATTTCCCAGCAAATCACCGGACAAGTCACCGGACAAGTCACCGGACAAGTCACCGGACAAGTCACCGGACAAGTCGAACCTAGGATTATTGAAGTCCTCCATGCTTGTCAGTCTCCCAAAAAGAATTCTTAAATTCAAGCAATTACCGCGATTCGGCACCGGGAAACATTCCAACGTAATTATTTGGATCGTCTATTGGAAGAAAAACTTCTGGAAAGAACCCTCCCCGACAAGCCCAACAGTCGCCTTCAGAAATACCGGCTTACAGAAAAATGACAAGATTTGCTGAAATCTTTGCAGCAACGGGAGATATGAAGATAAAAAGCCAGTCCGAAGACTGGCGTGAAATGCTGGTAGCGGGGAGTGGAATCGAACCACTGGTCCCGCGACCGCGGGATTATGAGCCGGACATAAAAAAGCCAGTCCGAAGACTGGCGTAAAATGCTGGTAGCGGGGAGTGGAATCGAACCAACTGGTCCCGCAGTCGCGGGATTATGAGCCAACTTTATGCCCAATTCCAGTAAGTTGATAAAATCCGTCTCCGCCTTTCTGTCGTTTCAGGAGATTCTCAAATTTTCTAGCTTCGGATAGGGACGTAAACTCTTTAGTCCACTCCAGTAACCAAGGCCCCTTGCCTTTAGTCCATTTTGAGATTCCGTTATTATGATCTTGCACTCTGCGGGAAACGTCATCTGTGACACCAATGTAGTATTGTTGGCGGGTCGAGCTGAAGATTACATAACACCAATACATTTAAACTGATCCTATGAAATTAAAAAGCCAGTCCTAAGACGGACTGTAATCGTAAATGGTGGAATCGAACCACTGGTCCCGCAGTCGCGGGATTATGAGCCACCATACAAAAAACAAGCCAGAACAAAAAAAAGCCAGTCCGAAGACTGGCGTAAAGTGCTGGTAGCGGGGAGTGGAATCGAACCACTGGCCTTCAGGTTATGAGCCTGACGAGCTACCTCTGCTCCACCCCGCATCGATGTTTCATAACAAAATCAAATATATAACGTCATTGCAGGAAAGCAAGGAGGAAATTCAAAAAAAGGCGCAATTTATATGTCTTGCTGTTGGAAAGTTTCGCCTTCACCCATGCGGCGGAATTTACGGTACAACAGGACAATCAGAATACCGGCGCCGAACAGGAAAATCGCGCGCCAGAAATTGATAAACCAGTAAGTATGATAATATTCAGCACATGCTCCAAGCACGAAGTTCATAATTACTATCAGCACAGATTTAATTAAAGCTTGAGCGGAACAGAACTGCCCATAGCGTTCACCCGGGAAGGTCAATACTTCAACTTTGCAACTGGCAAGTAAAAGTGTTCCAGTGGCCGCGGGGAGAAGATACCAGAGAAAACCGCTCCAGTAATCCCCGGTCAGAAAAAATGCACCGACATAAATAAATGCGGTAACGAATAATCCGAGAATATAAGTTTTGTGGGCGCCCCAGCGGTCAATCACGATTCCGGCGAAGTAATAGCAGATTATTTGCAGAACGATGGCATACGCGCTTAATTTACCGAATTGGTCAAGCGAATATTTGAGATTGTCCTTGTAAAGGAAGACGTAGAAAATATTAGCGCAAAGCGAAATACTGACACAGCCATTTCCGAGAAAAAGCAGCCAGTAATAACGGTTGGAGAACGATTCCTTGAAGTAGTTCAGGGTGCCTTGAATAACCCCGCCATGTTTTTCCTCTGTTACCGGCGGATACTCGCCTTCATCGACTTTCCAGCACATCAGCAGTATGGTAATGCCATAAAGAACGGCGATTGAAACAAAAATAGCTTTCGCGTGAGTCTCAGCGTATCCGAAAATGAAGTAATTGAATACCAGACCGGAAAGACCGGAAAATATCCGGAACAAACTGTAGAAACGTCCAAGCAATTCATGTGGCACCACATCAGGAATCAAGTAAAAATAGACCGACGCCACAAACAAATTGAAGATCTGATACAACACAACGAGCAGACCGAATAGCAGAATAATCGGCGGAATACTGCTAAACGCAAAAACATTCATCACCGGCGTGAATTTTTCACAGTATTGCAGTATTTCCGGTGCGAACGGTGTTAACGCCAGGAATATTACGACAAGCGGAGTCGTGAAAATGATGTATGGTTTGCGGCGTCCCCAGCGGCTGCGGGTACGGTCGGAATTGTAACTGATTACCGGATTCATAAATATATTCAGCATCATCATGATACTGCCGGCAATGAAGGTAATCTGCTGATTGGTGGCGCCATGCTGTTTAAGCAGCAGCGGCAGAACTTTCGGTTCAACCGCTTCCATCAACTGGAACATGAAGTCGCCCCAGAGCAGCCAACTGAAGAGGGTGAAAATTCCAGCCCGGGTATAGACCAGGTTTCTTACTGAAAAAGTTTTTGTCTTCTCAATTCCCGGAACGGCGGTGCAACTATCCATGATTGAATCAGCTTTACAAGTAAAAAGAGCGAAGCTTTCGCTCCGCTCTTTCATTCTTTAAAAACAATCTAAAATTGCTTATACATCAAAGGCATGACCGGCAGAGCCGAGAACATTGATGTTTTTGTCAATATAGAGCTGTTTGAGTGCATCACGGGCAGGACCGAGATACTTTCTCGGATCGAATTCTTCCGGGTGATCATGGAATACTTTGCGGATAGCCGCTGTCATTGCCAGACGACCGTCGGAGTCAATATTGATCTTGCAAACCGCTGACTTGGCAGCTTCACGGAGCTGATCTTCACCGATGCCGATAGCATCTTTGAGATGTCCGCCATTTTCATTGATAGACTTGACCAATGCTTCCGGAACAGAAGATGAACCGTGAAGAACAATCGGGAATCCGGGAATGCGTTTTTCGATTTCATGGAGGATATCAAGTCTGATTTTCGGATCAGAACCCGGCTTGAATTTGAAAGCGCCATGAGAGGTGCCGATTGCGATTGCGAGACTGTCAACGCCGGTGCGTTT
Source organism: uncultured Victivallaceae bacterium (assembly GCA_964392985.1). Taxonomy (GTDB): domain Bacteria; phylum Verrucomicrobiota; class Lentisphaeria; order Victivallales; family Victivallaceae; genus CAYMSF01. The sequence goes on from CAYMSF010000056.1 coordinate 3,242, forward strand.
GACGAATTCTTCAACTTCTTCCGGCTGGGTATAAACATGCTCTGCGGCATGAACATCATCTTCAACGCCGGCGAGAACGCCGAGTTCGCCTTCAACGGTAACGTCATGAGCGTGGGCGTATTCAACAACTTTTTTGGTTACGGCACAGTTTTCATCGAAAGAAAGATGAGAACCGTCAATCATTACAGAGGAGAAACCATAATCGATACAGCTTTTGCAGGTTTCGAAATCAGGACCGTGATCCAGGTGCAAAACGATCGGAATCGAGCGACCCTTGCCCAGTTCTTTGGCATATTCAACCGCGCCCTGTGCCATATAGCGCAACAAAGTCTGGTTGGCATAACTGCGGGCGCCCTTTGAAACCTGAAGAATCAACGGGGACTGGGTTTCAGTACAGGCCATGATAATCGCCTGCAACTGTTCCATGTTGTTGAAATTATAGGCAGGAATAGCATACCCGCCCTTTACTGCCTTGGCAAACAACGCTTTGGAGTTTACCAGGCCCAAATCTTTAAAACTAACCGTCATTTTGACACCTTGGTTTGAGAGGTTAAAAATAGTTAATTAATACCAGTAAGCTATAATATGCATCGTAATGGGTCATTTTTCAAACTGGAAATCGCACTTACCGGATAATTTTCGGGATTGGCAAGGCAGCAGCGACAGGGCAAAAATAATTACAAAAAAAGCCAAAATCTTTTAATTTACGTCTTGAATATTCTGATAAATGCACTATTTTTAATGCTCACCGTTTGAAACTGGTGGGTTGATAGCTCAGTCGGTAGAGCATCGCCCTTTTAAGGCGGTGGTCCGGGGTTCGAGTCCCCGTCAACCCACCAACATTTTTGAATAATAACAGATTTAACTATAGTTTTAAGTGCGATGCGGAGATTGCGATTGATCTTCGACCTGGCACTGTAACCGGAGAACAGAAATGAGCAACGTTTGCGCAATGTGCGGCAAAAGAAAAGTTGTCGGCGGGACAATCACCCGCAAAGGTCTCGCCAAGAAAGCCGGCGGTATCGGGATGCACGTAGTAAAAAATAACAAACGTACTTTTCATCCGAATATCCAGGCAGTCAGAGTAAAAACTGAAACTGGTGTTCATAAGCTGAAAGTATGTACATCCTGTATCAGAACTGGAGACTTCCAGAAGGCTTAATTCCTAAGCTGCTGAATGGCCGGGCTGGTTGACCAGTCCGGCTTTTTGTGTTTTATACTCCATAAGGGTGAAAGACACAAGATCAGATGACAACGCCGGATTTAACGGCTTGACGTTGGAGAATAAATAGTGAAAACGGAACCTTTTAACACAATTGCCGACGAGTATGATATTGTCGTTGCCGGCAGTGGCCTTGGCGGTCTTACCGGAGCAAATATTTTAGCGCGTAACGGCTACAAAGTGTTACTGGCTGAACAACATTTTCAGCTCGGCGGACTGGCGACCTGTTTCCGCAGGAAACAGCATGTTTTCGATGTTGCGCTGCACGGCTTCCCGATCGGCATGAAAAAAACCCTCCGGAAATACTGGTCGAAGGAAATGGCGGAGCATATCGTCCAGGTCAAGGGAGTCCGTTTCGACAATCCGCAATTTCAACTTGAAACTGATTTTACCAAAACCGATTTCACCGAAAAACTGGTATCCACTTTCGGCTTGAAACATGAAACCGTGGATGCCTTTTATCAAGAACTCGCCGGCATGAGCTTTTATGACGATAACCCCATGTCCAATCGCGAACTCTTTGAAAAATATTTTCCCGGCAGAAATGACGTGGTGCGGCTGTTAATGGAGCCGATTACCTATGCCAACGGTTCCACCCTCGACGAACCGGCAATAACTTACGGCATTGTTTTCAGTAATTTTATGAGTCAAGGCGTTTACACCTTTTCCGGCGGCACGGAACTGATGCTTGAAATGATGGCGGCTGAACTGAATCGTAACGGCGCCCATATCGTCATGAAAGCAAAATTAGATAAAATCAATCTGGACAACGGCAAAGTTGCCAGTGTTAATATCAACGGCAAGACCATCAAATGCCGCGCCGTGTTATCCAACGGCAATCTGCTCAGTACTATCAATGACTATGTCGGTTCGGGAAATTTCGCCCCTGATTTCATGAATAAAGTCAAAAAAGTGCGCTTGAACACCAGCAGTTGTCAGGTATATATCGGACTGAAACCCGGCGAAAAAATTGACAATATCGGCGATTTGCTGTTCACCTCCTCCTGTCCTGAATTCACGCCGGAAAAACTTATCAGCAAAGATACTGCCAGTCGCACCTTCTCTGTTTACTATCCGGAAATACGCCCCGGCTCAAACGATTACACCGTTGTCGCCTCAATGAATTCGCGTTATGAAGACTGGGCGGGACTCTCCAAAGAGCAGTATGCACAGGCGAAACAGAAAATGATTGAGACAACCCTTGATGCTCTCAATAAATATATTCCAGGTATCCGGCAACGCATAGACTATGTTGAAGCGGCCACGCCAAAAACCTTTGAACATTACACGTTGCATGGCGGCGGTTCATCGTTCGGCACCAAATTTGAGGGGCTGGAAGTCAGTCTGGGCATTCCAGAACAGGTTGGCGGAGTGTTTCATACCGGTTCGGTCGGCATTATCATGTCCGGCTGGCTCGGCGCCGCCAATTACGGCGTTATCGTCGCGCACAATATTGATAAATATCTCAATTCTTGAAACATTCCTGAAGTTTGTTCTTTTTTTCCCGCCATTGCCATGCGCAGTAGAAAAATACCACCATGGCCAGCATGGCTGAGGCAAAAACAAACACATTGCCGAATGCCGCATAGAAAGTCACCGACGGATTTTCCTCCAACCGTACCGGTATAATCCCGGTTTTGCGGCCACGCACATAAGGAGTCAACTTCTTGCCAACCGCATTCCCGGTTAAATCATAGGCAATAAAACCATTGGGTTTGATAAGACTGCTATTACAATTATTGCCGCAAATAAGCATCGGCAGCCTGGTCTCAACGGAACGGAATATGGCATTCGCGAGATGCTGCTCCGGTTCGGAACTTTTGGGATACCATGCGTCATTGGTGACGACCAATAGCAGATTGGCGCCATGTTGCATTTCTATTCCGGCAATATAGGAAATCGTATCCTCAAAACAGATACCGACGCCGGCCTTTACTCCTGGCAGAATTTGTAATGGCGTATATTTTTTCCCGGGAGTGACATCACGGTTCATATCAATTATTTTGATAATGGCATCCGGCAGGTATTTTCTAAACGGCACATACTCGCCGAATGGCACCAGATGAATTTTATCAAAACGGTCAACGACTTTGGCGCTTGTGTCAAATTGAAACGCGCTGTTATATGTCAGTGGAACGGCATCTTTGAAAAATGGATTGGGCATGTAGTCAATTGTTCCAACCAGCATCGGAATATTATTATTTTCAATTAAATTTTTTATTTGATTGCGATAGTCAACAGAAAGCGGATGCGTACCGCGGAACGGATATGGTATCGCGGTCTCCGGCCAGATGATAATGTCAGGGCGCTGCTGCGCCAGTTGCATCGTCAGACCAAGATAGACGTCCAACGCCTCCCTGGCCTGTTCATAAGTGGCAAAACGCCGCTGGGAGATATCGCCCTGAACCAGACCGGCCTTGAAAACAATATCCCCCTTCCCGGTATGTTTGGCCTGGAGATAACATCCATACAGCAGTACCGCTGCGACAATAGATAATGTGACAAAAAATATTGACGGCAAAGCAACTTTTTCTGATTTTCTTCTTTGCTCCAAACAAATCTTGATTGAAATAGCCGTGGCGATATTGACCGCCACGACAAGAAAAGTAATACCGTAAACCCCGGTAAATTCCGCAATTTGGATTATCGGCAGGTTCTGCCACTGGGTATTGCCGAGATAATTCCACGGCAGCATCATACACCGGAGCCAGTCAAACACACACCACCAGCCAGCCAGAGTAAAGACCAGCGTCATAAGACGGAATAACCCGGGAGTTGGCGCCTGCTGTTCCGCTTCATAGCCATTGAGTTGAACCTCCACCGGCAATAACAGCCAGCGGCGGAAAAATGGTATTGATGCCGCCCAGCATGCCGGATAAAGCGCAATCACCGGAGCCATCAAAAACGGAATGACCGGATTGATTTCACGAAACCAGAAAAAAGTGGTAAAGCCCCAGGTAAGTCCCCAGTAGTAACCGCAACGCCATGCCTGAAAAACCGTACCGTTAACCGCAATCCAGTAAAGTGGAATCAACGCCACCCATGCCAGAAAACTCCAGTTCATCGGCGGATATGCCCAATTCATCACCCAGCCGGAAAATAGAATTAACAGCGCCGCGATAATCCGGCGCGAATACGACAGGCGTTTTGCTTCGTTGCCTGATCTTGTTTTTTTCAATTCCAATTCATCTGGCGCCGCAATCGCGGGACTGCCGAAATTATTTTCATTCATTACATCTTCACTTAAATTATGTTTTCATTATGGATAGCAACGCTGGAAATGAAGCAATTAGTTTGACTCTGACATTTCAAGTTTTGCTCTTATCCTGTTGATTTTATTGTCCGACGGTGTAATTTAACCCTGATTTAACAGATTTAAAACCTTTAAGTAACGATTATTCAGAAGAAGGCTTATGGAAAACGGCGGTTATCATGAATTTGACCATATTATCATCGGCAGCGGTCTGTCCGGATTAAATCTGGCGTTGCAACTAGCCGATGCCGGTGGCAGAATTGCGGTAATTGCCAAACGCGACGTTTCTGAAGGCAATACCCGTTACGCCCAGGGCGGCATCGCCTGCGTCATGGACATCAAAGATACTTTTGACGAACATGTCATGGATACGCTGAATGCCGGCGCCAGACTGTGCAAAGAAGATATAGTGCGTAAAATTGTCGAAGCCGGACCGGCGGCGATTCAGGAGTTAATCGCCCGCGGCGCGAAATTCACCACCCGTGGCGAACTCGGTCACCAATCCCGGCAGAATGAATTCGATTTAGGCCGGGAAGGCGGACATACCAAACGACGCGTACTCCATGCCGGCGATATCACCGGTGAAGAAATTGAACGCATTCTTGTCAGAGAGTGCCAGGAACATTCCAATATCTCCATTTTTGAGCATCATATTGCCATTGATTTGATTACTACCAGAAAAATGGCGGTGCTGGGTCAAGACCGGTGTCTCGGCGTCTATGTAATGGACTGCCGGGATAACAAGATTAAAACTTTTATCGGCATGACTACCACTGTCGCGACCGGCGGCGCCGGCAAAGTTTATCTCTATACCAGCAACTCCGATATCGCCTGCGGTTGCGGCGTGGCAATGTGTTACCGCGCCAATGCCAGAATCGCCAATATGGAATTCATCCAGTTTCACCCGACAATTCTATACAGCCATAAAGTTAAATCGTTTCTCATCAGCGAGGCAGTGCGCGGCGAAGGCGCGGTGCTCAAACGCAAAAACAGCAAGGGCGAACTTGTTGAATTTATGGACGCATACCACGAAATGAAAAGTCTGGCGCCGCGCGATGTCGTTGCCAGAGCCATTGACACGGAACTGAAACGCAGCGGCGAAAAGTGCGCTTATCTCGATATCCGTCATGTTGACGAAGCCACTTTACGGTTACGCTTTCCCAATATCTTTGAAAAATGTCTCGAAGCTGGAATCAATATGGCGAAAGACCCGATTCCAGTCGTTCCCGCCGAACACTATTCCTGCGGCGGTGTGCTTACTGATGTCAATGGTTTTACCGGTATTCCCGGTCTTTATGCCATTGGCGAAGTCGCCTGTACCGGATTGCATGGCGCCAACCGTCTTGCCAGTAACAGTTTGCTTGAAGCTCTCGTCGTTGCCAGATTTGCGGCGGCACATATCAATACCACGCTCGATGAATTACGGCAGAACCGCCTCCCTGGACGCGTTCCGGATTGGAGTTGCGGCGAAGCTACTGATTCAGATGAACTGGTTGTCATCACCCATAACTGGAATGAAATCCGTACTTTCATGTGGGACTATGTTGGAATTTTCCGTACCAGCAAACGCCTGGAGCGGGCACATGCCAGAATCAAACTCATCCGCAAGGAAATTGAAAAATATTACTGGGATTTTCTGATTACTTCAGATTTGATTGAACTGCGAAATATCGCCACAGTTGCGGAGATTATCATTGCCTCGGCATTGTCTCGTAAAGAGAGTCGCGGACTGCACTTCAATTCAGATTTCCCTTTACTGAATCCAGCTCTTGATTATTGTGACACCATCATCAAGAAAAACCAGGATTCCCATGATTAAAAAAGATAAAATGCTCAACGTTGCGCCGCACATTACTGAAATTGTCGCGGAGTTGCAGGACAGTGGCTATGAAGCATATATCGTCGGTGGCGCAATCCGCGACCTGATGCTTGACCGCACCCCCAAAGATTACGACCTCTCCACCGCGGCAACACCGGATCAAATCAAAGATGTTTTCGGTCGCCGCCGTGCCCGGATTATCGGCAAAAGATTCCGGCTGGTTCATCTCTATCAAGGCAGAGACATCATCGAAATCAGCACCTTCAGAACGACACCGCAGAACACTAAGCGCCTTCAGGAAAAAATCAAAGATAATAATCTGCCTGAAAAAATGATTCTTCACGACAATGAATTCGGTACCGCCAAGGAAGATGCCTGGCGGCGCGATTTTACCGTTAATGCCCTATTCTATAACCCGCTCCGGCACCAAATCATTGATTTTACCGGTACCGGTGTTCAGGATATCTACCACGGTATCGTCCGTTCTATTGGCGACCCGATGGTCAGATTTGAAGAAGATCCGGTCAGATTGCTGCGGGCATTGAAACTGGTGGGACAATACAATTTTAAACTAGATCCGGCTATCGCTGACGCACTGCAACGTTCACTGCCGCTCATTGAACATGCCGCCGAATCACGCCTGACCCTGGAACTGGAAAAAATACTTACCGGCGGTTACGGCGAGAAAATTCTGACCGCATTCCACGAATACGGTTTCCTCAAATACTATCTGCCGTTTCTCGATGAAGTCTGGGATACGCCACCGGCGCAATATATGCTGGAACTGCTCGGAGAACGCAACCACCGGATATTGAGCCAGAAATACCGCGGCAGTCTGTCGCTTGCGGTTGCCCTGATCACGCTGCCATTCGTTGAAAGTGGACTCGGGAATGGTGAAAAAGGCAGTTTATGGGAGAAAAGACAGGTCGATATTGCTGAAATAGACAATGTTATCCGCAAGGTCTTCGCCCCGCATCACCTGATAAAAAATGTCAGCCATATTGCCAACCGTATCATTGCGTTGCAACCGGTACTGGCGGGCAGTAAACATAAAATGGAAAGATTGTGTGAATCCAACGGTTACGGTCATGCCAGAGAAATTTTCCTTATCCAGAACGCGCTCGTCTGGCATTCACAAGAACTCGCGGAAAAATGGCCGCCGGAATCGCATCAGCACAGTTTTGGTCCACGCAAAGGCCGGTTCCGCGATCCGCGCCGGAAACACACCACCGCTCCACCGGTTACTGAACAGAACTGATTTGCGCCGAATTTTTATTAACCCACTCGCGGACATCGGCATAACGATATTTTTCCAGCACACCGAATCCCGGCAACTTTTTGGCTTTTATTTTAGTGAACAATGGAACAGTAATACCGCACAAAAAACGGGTCAGTAATTCTGTTGTAGCGGGGATATTCAGCTTTGCCGTAAATTCCCCGGTGATTTCTTCAAAATTATATTCCTCCAGCGGCGGCAATACCGTCGAGCGTTCAATAACCGGCGCCGTGCCATCCCGGCAGACGGAACAATGATTACATTTTTTCCACTCCAGCTCTTCGCCGAAATATGTTGCCAGGGTGTGGCTTAAACAGTTGCCGCCGGCAAAGAATGCCACCATCTTTTCAATTCTTTCAACCTCGGCCATCTCTTTGTGGCGGAACAAAGTATCAAGATCAGCCGCGGTTTTTTCAATATCAAATCCCGGCGAGGTAACTTCAAAAACTTCAGTCATCTCCTTGGCTTCAAGTTTGATGAACCCCTGCTGGTCAAAATATTCCAACGCCTTGGCAACACGGTCACGGTCATCCTTGATGTCATCAAAATTAATGTTTGACCAGATTCGATTTTTTTTCGCCCCGGCAAATATCCGCTCAGTAAAAGCACGGCGTTCACCCTGAAATTTCCCCGCGATTTCCTCGTCGGGTATAACGTTGCTGTAACGGTAGTCGGAAAAATAGGAATAGAGTGGCTTGAGAATGTCTTTCATCTCCAGATAAACCAGTAGCGTTTTGAGTGTGAGAATCCGGATATTGGATACCACCGAGAGATGGTATAACTTCAACTCCCAGTTGGAGCCGTCAGCCGGTACGGATTTTAGCAGTCGCAGGATGTCGCCGGTTTCAGGAGTATCACCATAAACAAAATTTTCAAGAATATTAACATTGTCCAGACAGGCGAGCACGTAACAGTCCGAGTCAAGTCCGTCCCGTCCGGCGCGACCGATTTCCTGACTGTAATTCTCAATGGATTTGGGCAGGTCATAATGAATTATCCGCCGGATATCCCGTTTATCTATCCCCATACCGAAAGCAATCGTCGCGACAATGCAGTTGACCTCGCCGCTCATAAATGAATTTTGAATGCGTTCGCGATCTTCATGTTTCATCCCGGCATGATAGGCAACGGCATTCAATCCTTTGGCATTGAGTGATTCCGCGACGACTTCTGCAGTGTTCTGCAACGTGACATAAACTATCGCCGCCTGATCCGGAGCATCTTTCAGCAACTCGTAAACGACAATTTCCCGGTCATTAGTTACCGGTTTCACCCACAAACGCAGGTTCTTCCGGTAGAAGCCGGTAACGATGACGGCGTCACGCCGCAAATTGAATTTGACGCACATATCATCTATGACCGCCGGCGTTGCCGTGGCGGTAAGCAACAGTATCTGCGGAACATTAAACTCCTTTTGATATACCGGCAGTTTGAGGTAGTCGGGGCGGAAGTTGTGTCCCCATTCCGAAATACAGTGCGCTTCATCAATGACCATCAATGAAATGGTAACTAGCTGCAGGAACCGGCGGAAACGTTCGTTCTTGAAGCGTTCAACCGCAATCAACAGGATTTTATATTCACCCGACTTGACCTTCTCCATGACGATGCGCTCTTCGTCCCGGCTGAGCGAAGAATCAATTCTGGCGGCGGCAATTCCTTTACTCAACAAAAAATCGAGTTGATCCTGCATCAACGCCAGTAATGGCGAAACAACTAAAGTAAGATGCGGCAGATGTAATGCCGGAAGTTGATAACAGAGCGATTTCCCCGAACCGGTCGGAAATATCGCTGCCGCCGATTCGTGGCGCAGAATACGACTGATAACCTCAGACTGCCCGGCTTTAAATTCATTAAACCCGAAACGTTTTTCCAATGTTTGCTGCGGCATTAATCTTTACCTTTCTTTATACCTGGTCTACAATATATTGAAAATATCGCAAGTAGTGCTATATTACCAATTCTTGAATCATAAAATTTTGAAAACTGGTTCCAATCAAAAATCAGGAAGCATTGAAATGACAGTTTTTCCGCCAATTAACTTGAAGCACAGCGGACGTGTTCCTGAACGGCCGCGACCTATATTTCAGCCCTGACAAGTTACCTGCTGGCTATTCTCCTGTTTTTCAAATTTCTTTCCCGATGAGGCGGCGAAATGATTCAAATCTTTCAAAAAGCAAACGACGAGCTGAAACAAGTTTACAATTATCAACCCGGCACGTGGATTAATATCTCCGCACCGGCAACCAGTGAAATTGAAGAGGTCTGCCATGAACTCAAGGTTCCGCTCAGCCTCCTTTCCGACCCGCTGGACATTGATGAACGCGCCCGTATCGAAATCGAAGATGACTACCTCCTGATTTTAATTCGCGTTCCTATTTACGATGAAGAAGCGGAAGTTCCCTATCGCACGATTCCGCTCGGCATAATCTACTCCCGCGACCATATCATCACGATTGCCTCGCGAAGACTTGACGTACTACATGATTTCGTTCAGAACAAAGTGAAGAATTTCAACTTCGACAACCGCGAACGTTTCGTCTTTCAAATATTTTTCCGCGTTGCGGTAACATTCCTCAATTTTCTTAAAGAAATCAATAATCGCGCCAACGCCATCGAAACCAAACTGCACCGGGCGGTCAATAATAAACAGCTCATCAGTTTGTTACTGCTGGAAAAAGGCCTCGTCTATTTTACTACCGCCATCAAGGCCGATGAAATCATGATCAACCGGCTCTCCACGGTGCGGCAATTCAAGGTCAGCGGCGACGACTCTGAACTCTTTGACGATGTAATCATTGAATATCGTCAGGCACTCGAAATGGCGAACATCTACAGTAACATTCTCGGCGGCATGATGTCGGCATTCGCGTCAGTCATCTCCAACAATCTGAGCAGCAACATGAAATTGTTGACTTCGCTAACTGTGATGTTGATGATTCCGACGCTGATTTCAAGCTTTTACGGTATGAATATTGATTTGCCATTCCAGAAACATCCGCAAGCGTTTACCTTTGTTGTCGTAACGGCAACGGCGCTGGTAATCATCGCCCTGCTGGCCATGATTAAACGCCGCCTGTTCTGAAAAAAGCGGCTTATTTTTTCAAGTACTTGCCGGCCATCTTCTTGAGCGCGAACAGTTGTTTCGGACTGAGCTGTTTACCGGCGTCAGATTGTTTTTTGAGCGACTCAAAAAATGTTTTGTCGTCAAAGGTTCTGCTTCCCTTTTTTACCGGTGCTTCCCATGTCTCAATTGCCGCCATGGCATCAAGAATGGCTTTGACTTCATTCTGTTCCGGCGTAGGCGCTGCTGTACCTTCCGCTGCCGGAGCCGGAGCTTGAATATTCAGAATTTCAGCAACTTTCTCATATTCGGGAATAAACTGCTGATATTTGGTGGCGAATCTGGCAACAACCTGAAGTTGTTTTTCGGATAATATCTTACCGCTTTCCATCTGGCTTTTGAGCGATTCAAAAAACTTTTTGTCATCATAAATTCTGCCGCGAACTTTTTGTGCCGGTTCCCATTGCACCTTGGCGAAAGCGTTAAACATTTCGACTGACTTTTGCTGTTCTTCCGGAGTAACCGCATTGTCCACTTTATACTGTTCAACTGCCTGATTGCGTTCACGCCGTATGGTAAGTGCGTCACCAAAACCGAAATTGGCGGCGATTTTTTCAAGTTGCGGCAATTGCCGGGCATATTTTTCCGCCATGCCGACGAGCGCTTCCCATTGTTTGGCGCTGATTTTACCGGACTCTTCTAATTTCTCTTTTACCGAGTTGAAGAATTTGCCGTCATCATAACTGCGCCGTCCACGCTTTTCCGCTTTGTCCCACTTAATGTCAGCCATCGCCGCGACAAGTGCCGACGCTTTATCGGAAGACGGGGCGCCTTCATGTTTGGCTACATCAAGCCAATGGGCAAATTTAACATAAAAATCCTTCAACATCTGCGTCCAGGTCAATTTGCCTTCTTCAATTTCATCCAGATTTGACTCCATCTTGGAAGTGAAATTAACTTCAATCAGATCAGGCAGGGCGCCGACCAGAAAATCGTTAATCTTGAACCCGAGCGTACTTGGAATCAACTTACCTTTATCCCGGTCAACATACTGCCGGGTTTGAATCGTCTGAAGAATCGTCGCATAAGTTGACGGACGACCGATACCGTTAGCTTCCAATTCTTTAATCAATGATGCCTCGGTAAAACGCGGCGGCGGTTCTGTAAATTTCTGTTCCTTGAGTGCTTCTTCCAAAGCGCAACGGTCATTTTTCTTGAGTTTGGCGAGAACGCGAACATCGGCTTCCGGATCGTTCGCTTCTACGCTATCCTCCGCATCGACTTCTTTTTTCTTATTGCTTTCATAGACTTTGGTAAATCCTGCAAAGGTCGTAACCAGCGCGGAAGCGCGGAAGGTGTAAACCTTTTTATCCTTTCCTTTGACATCGGTGTCAACGGTGGTCTGACGCTGTTCCATCGGTGCCATCTGACTGGCAACGAAACGTTTCCAAATCAAAGTATAGAGTCGCAACTGCTGTGCATCAAGATATTGTGCCATAGACTCCGGAGTGCGGTTGGCATCGGTTGGACGTATTGCTTCATGCGCCTCCTGGGCGCCGGCTTTGCTCTTGTAATAATTAGTTTTACCGGGCAGAAACTCTTTGCCATAGGCGCTGCTGATAAATTCACGGCAGGCTTTTTGAGCTTCAGCCGCGATATTAACCGAGTCAGTACGCATATAGGTAATCAAACCAACTTCGCCACCGGTGCCGATTTTCATCCCTTCATAAAGCTGCTGTGCCACTCGCATCGTTCCGCTCGCGGAAAATTTCAGCGTGGTATTCGCCGCCTGTTGCAGCGTACTGGTCGTAAATGGCGGCGGCGCATTACGCAACTTCGGCACGGCATCAACCGCGGTAACGACAAACGGCAGACCGGGCTGAATCGCCTTTAATACCGCCTCCGCTGACTGCTGGTCGCTGATTTTATACTTATCCTGATCTATTTTAAAAAGTTTGGCAGTAAATTTATCCCCGTCCGGAGCATCAAGAATGACGGACAGATTCCAGTATTCTTCCGGAATAAATGCCAGAATGGCACGTTCACGTTCACAAATCAACCGTAGCGCAACCGATTGAACTCTGCCGGCGCTGACCCCTTTTTCCACCTTTGACCATAACAATGGACTGACTTTGTAACCGACAATACGGTCAAGTACGCGCCGTGCCTGCTGCGCATCCACGCGGTTCATATCGACATCAGAAGTATGTTGAAACGCCTTATCAATAGCGCCACGGGTGATTTCATGGAACGTAACCCGCTCAAAATTACCTTTAAAAACTGGTTTGAGCAATTCCTGCAAATGCCAGGCGATGGCTTCCCCTTCGCGGTCCTGGTCAGGCGCGAGATAGATTGTTTTCATTCCTTTGGCAGCACTGCGGAGATCTTTAATCGTCTGGGCGCTACGATCGCCTGGAACGTACGTCGGCATAAAATCATTTTCTATATCAACACCAAATGCACGTTTTGGCAAATCCATGAAGTGTCCCATAGATGCCATAATCTTATATTCGCTCCCCAGCATTTTGCCGATGGTGCGCGCTTTTGTCGGCGATTCCACAATTACCAGTTTCGTTACAGCCATAATTATGCTCTCAATATTATTAATTCTGAATAATACTCTATAAGGTTAAAAATTTAAAATAGATTGCGAAGATTTTGAGAATTGGTTCGTATTCTGAGAGGCTGCCGATACCGTGGTATCGAAAGTTTCGAAGAGTGCGAATCCAAAATCAAAAGATCGCAATCCCGCAGTCGCGGGACGACGAGTGTCTTGCGTCCGTATTTTTCCGTTCCTTCTTCAGGTGATATGGGTATCGCCAATCAGTCGGATCAAAAAAATCCCATCCTCAATCCTACTCGTCTATGTTAAATTGTTAATCTTATAGAGTATAAATATTATACCTCGCGTCAGTACCGCCTGTTATAGTGCCTTGATTAGACGTAACTTTCAAGTCTGTTTTAGATAATTTTGGCAAAAAAAGCCGGGAACATGTAATATTTTACTATAAACATGTTATCCCATTCTTAAGGTGGTAATATATTATTTTTTAAAATAGTCTTGAACGGAACGACGGAATTTTGCATCGGTAAGATAACGCAACGCTGTTCCTGCCATGGCTTGCGCCGCTTTCAACGCCTGTTCAAAAGCGTAATCAGTCCCTGCCGCTTTTTGGAATTCCGGAGAATGCAACGGTATATGTTCCCCTGCCCGGGTAATTTGAAAGAAGATACTGGCCGAAGGACAAATCAACGATATATTGGCAAAGTCTGTCGAAACTTTACGGGTGAGCGTAACAACATTAAGCCCGGCACCGCTCATTTCCTCCGCCAGTTGATTGTTCAACACTGCATTATTCCGGTTGGCATAATATGGCAGGGTCGGCTCGGTGATACGGAATTTACAACCGGTCATCAACGCGGCGCCTTTTACAATATCTTTAAAACGCAAAATCATCTGCTGACAAGTGGCATTGTCCGCCGCCCGGACATAAAAGAATACTCCGGCATGGTCGGGAATGATATTCGGAACTGTCCCGCCGGATGTTATAATCCCATGAATTCTGGCATGTTCCGGCAACTGTTGACGCCAGGCATTGATGCCGGCGAACAGCAGAGTTACTGCGTCCAACGCATTAATTCCTGCTTCCGGTTCACTGGCGGCGTGAGCAGATTTGCCGGTGAATTTGACATCAAAACGATGAACCGCCAGATTGCCGGGGTCATTGCCGCTGGCATCAAACGGATGCGCCATCAGACAACAGTCAATGCCTTCAAACGCATGATCCCGTTCCAGATAAATTTTTCCGCCGAAACTCTCCTCCGCCGGTGTTCCCATGACGACAATCCGTCCAGGAATTTTTTCCGTTGCCAAAAAATTCTGCACCGCGATACCGGCGGCAACAGCCGCCGTCGCAATCAAGTTATGTCCGCAGGCATGTCCCAGTTCCGGCAAAGCATCATATTCACTGCAAATACAGACGACCGGACCGCCCCTGCCCGCGATTGCTTTGAATGCGGTTTTTAATTCCTTTGACGGCATTGACACCGCGAATCCAGCATTCTGCAATAACTCCATTTGATTCCGGCAGGCCTGATGTTCTTCAAACCCCAATTCCGGGTGGGTATGGATAAAAGTGGACAGTTTCCGCAGTTGCGGAAGCTGTTTTTTGATGGCGGTAGAAAATTTCACCATAATCTTGTCTGCCCTTTAGAAACCAAATTCCGGCTGGATAATGCCGAATTCATCACCTTCATCGTCCGGTTTGCCAGGCTTGCTATTTTTTTCCGGTTTAGCTTTCACGCTGCTGTCAGGGTTGCTGCGGGGAGTTGCAACCGGTTGCTCGACAACTGCCGGTGGTACGACAACACTCTCCGGAATTTCAGGTTCAACCGGTTTTTTCTTTCTGCCCGGTTTCGCGGTAGAAACTACGTCATGAACAGTTTCCACTGGTTGCGAGATTGGCGCTTCCTCAACTGGAACAATTTCAACCAGTGCTTTGCTCTTTTTTTCTGACTTGGGCGTTTTCTCTGTTTTTACAGGTTTGACGGCTTCGACAACCGGCGGTTCAACCGCTTGCGGTGCCGGTGTCTCAACCGGAACAATCGCCACAGATACTTTGCTTTTCCTGCCGGCCTTCGGCGCTGCGGCTGGCTTTTCTGCAACCGGCTCGACGGCTTCGGGTATAACGGCTTTCTCTTCTTCCGGCGCTTCCGGTTCAGTAATCACGGTGGCAACGGTGGTTGTCGCAACTTCAGTTGTATCAGCATCAGAAACGCCTTCCGGCGATAGATTGTTTTCACCCGGTTCATTGTCATCATCACTCGGAATAACTTCGGCGGCGAAGGCCAACAGTTCTTCCGGTTCCAGATAACGGAGGTGCGCCGGAGGTTTGGTCAGCGGATTGACAGTAACCTGCAAACCGCGGGCTTTCGGAGTACGCAACGGCAATTCCTTCAAGTTCACCTGAATTTGCCGTTTATCCTTCATCCGGTGTTCAATACTCAATGTATAAATGGAATCCGGTCGCGGGGTAATCAGTTCCAACCGGCATCCCGGCGGACAAATCCGATACTGTTTGTCCGTAATAAACTGATTGACGACACAGCGTTTACCGTAACATTTTCCCGACTTGGTGTCCTTATAGATAATACCGAACTCAAGTGTCGGGTCATACTTGCGGAAATCATACAACCGGTCAATGAAAATCTTTTCCGGAATATTGATAATTTTATAATTACCGTTGCGTTCCACACACAATAAGCGGTCAAATTCGTTACAGGTCACGCAATCGTCACTCTTGATATTGGTGCCGATATAACAACCTTTGCGATCCCAGCCGACCTTGATATTGTTCAGCGCCGCCGCTTTGCGGTCAATCTTGTTAAAGGTTTCTATTCTGGTGCGGCGCGGGAACATCGCGCCATATTTATCGAGCAGCGCCTGAATGTATTTTATGGCATACGCTTTCAGATGTTTCAAATTATGGTTGATGGTCTCAATCGTTTTTATTATTTCCGCGAGTTCCTCCTGATTTTTGCGAATATCAAACAGGGAGATGCGGCGAATCTGGATGGACAACAACTTTTCAATATCATCATCAATAACATCGCGTTTCAACATTTTGCGGAACGGCTCTAAACCTTTATATATCTCCGCAAAAATTTTCTCGGAAGAATCGCAGTTTTCGATGCGTTTATAAATACGGTTCTCAATAAATATCTGCGCCAGTGTCTTGGCGTGGAACAGTTCCTCCTGACGCTGCAACTCCAACTCCAACTCGTGCTGCAAATATTCCTGTAATTTTCTGGTGTTGCGTTCAATTACGGAATGGACATTCATCTGCACCGGTCTGTTTTCACAAATCACCATCATATTGACGGAAACGGAAACCGCGCAATCAGTATAAGTATAGAGCGCCTGCAATGCCTTCTCCGGGTCATAGCCGCGCATCGGTACAATTTCAATTTCAACCTGTTCTGCGGTAAAGTCATTAATTGAGGCAATTTTGATTTTACTTTTTTCCGCTGCTTTTTCGATGGATGTAATCAGTTTTTCGGTATTGGTAGTGGCAGGGATTTCCCGGATAATCAATTTTCTGCCGTCCAGATCAATTTTCGCCCGCAGCGTTATTTTGCCATTACCTTCTTCATACTCGGAGACATCCATCGAACAGCCCTGTTGAAAGTCCGGATAAAGCTCGAAATCCTCGCCGCGCAATACCGCAATCTGCGCCTGAAGCAGTTCACAGAAATTATGCGGCATGATCCTGGTGGACATCACCACCGCGATACCTTCCGCGCCTAACATCAACAGTGAAGGGATTTTCACCGGCAGTACCACCGGCTCCTTGTTGCGCCCGTCGTAGGAATCGGTTAATTCCGTGATACTCTCATTGAACAGCACCTCCCGCCCGAGCGGTGATAAGCGCGCTTCAATATAACGCGGCGCCGACGCACAGTCACCCGTAAAAATATTGCCGAAATTTCCCTGTTTTTCAATGAAAAATTCTTTATTTGCCACGACCACGAGCGCATCACCGATGGCTTTATCACCGTGCGGGTGATATTTCATGCAATCGCCAATTATGTTCGCCACTTTGTGAAATTTGCCGTCATCCATGCGGTGCATAGTCCAGAGAATGCGGCGCTGCACCGGTTTCAAACCGTCATCCACGTCAGGAATCGCCCGGTCTTTAATCACATACGAGGCATATTCCACGAAATAAGATTCCATCATCGCGCGAATATATTTATTCGAACCCTTCTGGGTTTCGGTAGATGCTTCCTGTTCGCCCTCGGAAAGTGCTTCCGCTTCGATTGCCGCGACTTCCGCCAATTCCTTGACGGCATCCTCCGGCATATTCTTCTTCAGTTTTTTATCTTTTTTGTTCTCTGCCATTTTATCTGAATCCGTTAAACCAGTTTGTTCATGATTAATTCCCGGCGTTCCGGGGTTTTCTGATTGTCACCCATGAAAAAGTCAAGCATTTCCGGGATATCCCGCATGTGATCAATCGTTACATTGAGCAACCGGATATCCTTGCCGATAAACGCGCCGAATTCATTCGGAGAAATTTCGCCCAGTCCTTTAAACCGGGTAATTTCCACACCGCGCCCCAACTCCAGCACCGCTGCATCGCGATCACGCTCGGTGTAACAGTAAATCGTCTTCTGTTTATTGCGCACCCGGAACAGCGGGGTTTCCAGAATATAAAGATGACCGGAAAGCACCAGTTGTTCAAAATAGGTCAGGAAAAATGTTATCAGCAAACTCCGGATATGCAATCCGTCCACGTCCGAGTCTGTTGCGATGACCACTTTGTTATATTTGAGATTCTCAACATCATCCTCAATATCCAGCGCCCGCATGATATAGTAGAGTTCCTCGTTGTCATAAACCTTGTCCAGCTTCTGTTTATGGCAGTTCAGCGGTTTGCCTTTTAACGAGAATATCGCCTGGGTGTAAACATCGCGGCAACTGATCATCGAACCCGACGCCGATTGACCTTCGGTAACAAATATCATGGTGTCGTTGCCCTTGCCGGAATTGTCGCCGAGATGATTTTTGCAATCCTTCAGCTTGGGAATCTTCAGACTCGTCTTTTTCGCCACCTCTTTGGACTGCTTTTTCACCGCCTGAATCTGCTGGCGGACATTTTCATTTGTTACGACTTTCTCGATAAGCGCTTCGGCTTCGGTCAGATGGCGGTGCAGATAGTCCACGACGGCGTCCTTCACATCGCCCACAATCCAACCGCGAATGTCCGTATTGCCCAGCTTATTTTTCGTCTGTGACTCAAAGATCGGCTCTTTCAGCTTAATCGCAATCGCACCGATAATCCCGTCACGAACGTCTGTCGCCTGATAATTCTTGCCGGAAAATTCATTCACCGCTTTCAACACACCCTCTTTGAATGCCGACAGATGCGTGCCGCCGTCGTTGGTGTACTGGCCGTTTACGAATGAAAAATAGTTCTCACCGAAATTGGCGGTATGGCAGAAAGCGAATTCCAGCATCTTGCCTTTCAACGCGATAATCTCATATATGTTGTTATCGCCGACTTCAACTGAAATCAAATCTTTCAATCCGTTCTGCGAAAAATAGCGGTTATCATTCAGATACAGCGACAAGCCACTGTTCAAATAAGCATACATCCACAACCGCTTCTCCACATATTCCATCTGAAAGTTATAGTCCGGGAATAATTCAGGGTCAGGAACAAAACTGACAAACGTGCCATTCTTCTCCGTACTGCGCCCGTGATGTTCATCAACCAGCACCCCGGAACGGAAATTGGCCTCATGATATTTGCCTTCACGGAATGACCTGACGGTGAATTCACTCGACAGCGCATTAACCGCTTTCGTACCCACCCCGTTCAAACCAACGGTGAACTGGAATACGTCATTGTTATACTTGCCCCCGGTATTCATAATCGACACGCAATCAACCAGTTTACCGAGTGGAATCCCCCGCCCGTAATCCCGCACACTGACGCTGCGGCCTTCAATTTTCACATCCACCCGCTTGCCCGCGCCCATAATATATTCATCAATACTGTTGTCGATAATCTCTTTCAACAATACATAAATGCCATCATCCGGATGCGAACCATCGCCCATCCGCCCGATATACATACCGGGACGCAGACGGATGTGTTCCAGCGAACTCAGCGTCTTGATCTTATCTTCATCGTAAACATTTAAATTTTCAGTACTCATATATCCACAAACCCCCAAAAGGGAAATTATCACCAAAATTAAATTACCGCGTATACGCTAACCGCCCCACTCCTCACTTAACCCAATTACACCAATTGCAAAAATAGCTCCTCCCCGCTAAAATTCAAGAGTTTTTCCCTACTTTTTAGACTAATCTGCATCCCGCCAACGCAAAAAAAGATATTCACCATAAAGAAAACTAAAACAGTTTTTACCATAAAGAAAACCTTTTTACCATGAAGAGCAGGAAGAACATGAAGGGGTTAAATCGAAAAACCGTTTTTAACCACGAAAAGCACAAAAAAACACGAAATTTAATACAATTTTACCATGAAGTTTACCCGCCTGTGGAGGGAGCAGGAAGGCTTGTCCGCCTGTGGCGGGTCATGAAGGTTTTAACCATTAACCATTAACAATTAGTTTTGCATTCCATTTTCAATTCTCCATTTTCAATTTTCCATTTCCTCCCCCATTGCCCATTAAAAGCCATAATCGTGGTCTGTACGACCGTAATGTCGGCTCAGGAAAAGCCGCCACCCTCAGTCGCCGGGCGGCTCTCGCTCTCTGCTCCTTGAACTTCGTTCAATTCCTAAGATCGCGGGCACACGCTGTGTGCCTATACCCCCCCCCCCCGTCTTCCAGACTCAAATAACAATCCAACGCCATTATCGCCGCTGTTGCATGTTCGCCCCAATGTTTTTGCATACTGATAACCCATTTCTGCACGGCATGATCCTTGTAACCGCGGTCAAACAGGCGAATCCCCGACATAATATCCAGATAAATGTCACCAATATCATCCTCCAAACCACCTTTAACCGGCGCTTCCGGAGGAATACTCAGCGGATAAAACATTTCTGAATAGTAATTAAACGGTAACTTACCTCTTCTATGTTCAAAACAGTAATCTTCATAATCATCATCCGGGAATGATGCAAAAAACGGCGGAATTGGACATTCACATTGAAATTCACCGGCAAGCTTTTTTCCGCATAGATGCAGTTCCGTTATCAATTCCAACGCCTCCCATGCAGTTTTTCGATCAGGTGAATAATCCGAAGTTACCCATTTGCAGTACCGCCTGGCGACGGCAATAAATTCTGTTGTTGCTTCACTCATAATTTTGCTTATCCTTTCCTGTTATTCTTTGATACGGCAATCACGAAATCCAAAAATATTTTTACCATGAAGATGAAGAAAACTTAAGCCGATTTCACCACTAAATAACACTAACCAAACACTAACCCAAACAATGCTGTGAATTTCTTTTGCCTGACCGTTAAAAATTATTCACAGCAGAAAATGTTACTAAAATTATTCCTTAATGCAATAAAAAATATACTAGAACAAGTTCCCGTTAGTGTTTTGTGAGTGTTCGTTAGTGGTGCGGTATTTGCTTTTTATTATTATCCACCGGTACACTTTTTTCGTCCTGCTTCTCAACCGTCATTTAAAGTTGAGACGTTGCCAAAATATCATTCATGGAAAAATTTCTTTTCATATGGCTTACCACTATTATTCTCATGTTATTGCATAACGCCTTTTTTACAATATCCTGAATAATGCTTTTATCGAAAAGTTCTATATAGTCAATAACGATTGTATTGAATTTTTCTAGCTCAATAACATCAAATTCTTTCTGAGTTGCAACTTTAACTTCGCTATTAAGTCCCCGCTCAATTATGTATTCCTTCGAATATTCTTCCGCAAGTAATAGCGTCTTTTCCGGATATGCGTTGCAATAATGCAACACCAGTTCTGTTTTTCCGGAACCTGGACGCCCTGATATTAAAATAAACTTCCCTTCCATATTTTCCCTACCCTTTCGTTATTAACTGTTTAAAAGATTTTTACGGAATGTATCGATAATTCTCTTTGGGATTGCGTTTTCTCGGCAATACCGACCACGTAAAACACACTCATCATTACACATATTTTGTGTCCTCTCTTTGTTAAAACATCTTTTCGCCGCAACCGCGC
>CAYMSF010000057.1:0-24127 GCA_964392985.1 uncultured Victivallaceae bacterium
TGCCGTGATTTTTCAAGTCCAATATTATACTACCGGAAATACACCCGTAACGGAAATAGCTAAAATAGTAAAATATTACTGCTTTTACGTCAATTCATGGTTATTTTAAACCCATCAGAGTTTTTCGTCCGAGTTATTATTGTTTCCTAGCGTAAACTATTTGTTACTTTACATTCAGACGGATCAGTTGCTGATAAACGGCTAAGGTTTGTTCTGCGCAATGACGCCATGAAAATCTGGAGAGATTTTCAACAGCGGCGGCGTTTTTTTCCGCAGGTGGTGCAGCAAAAAATTTCAATATTTCATTACTCCATGCCTCAACATCATCAGGGTTGACAAAAACAGGATATTTTCCGCCAATTTCATGCAATACCGGAATATCCCCGCAGAGAATTGGCAGTCGATATTGCATAGCCTCAAGTAACGGCAGACCGAAACCTTCGTACCGCGACGGGAATGCAAAAAGGGCGGCGCTGCGATAATTCCGGGCAATTTCCTCAGGAGGAATGTAGGTAAGATGGATCACTCTATTTTCCAGATTAGAAGCGGCAATTCTGCGGTCCAGTTCTTTGCCGTCGCCGCGGTCAGGACCGATAAATGTCAAGGGTGGCAGTTCCGGAGATAGCTTAAGTGCTTTACAATAAGCATCAAGTAATAATAATTGATTTTTTCTGGGTTCAATTGCGCCAACGCATAATATACCGCAACGCTCACCTGGGAATGTGATTTCATCATTAACCGAAATAACCGGTGCCAGATGGGTTACGGTGATTTTATCCGGTGAAACTTTCAGGTGGCGGGAAAGCTCATTCGCGGTAAACTGTGAATTACACAGGAACTTTTCAGAATTTCGAAGCGACCAGCGAATCAACCGGTTGAAAAAACAGCTTTGAACCGCGCCACAATCCTCCGGATGGAGCATTGGATACAGGTCGTGGACGGTAGTTACGCCGGGAATATCAAGAACCGGCGGCATACCGGTTGTGCAGGTGGCATGAAACAGATCAGCGCCGGATTTTGACAATATCCGGTTTAGACGGAATACAATTCCAAGCGATTGTTTACCGCAGTAATATGACACCGGTTGAAAGTTATCCCCGTAATTATCGCCATTCCATTGCGGAGTGCTGTGCAATAGCAAAAATTTGTGCCCGGTATTCATCGCGGCAAATTCGCGTAACAGGCATTTAACATATTGCCCGAATCCCGTAGCGTATCCCTGAGCCAGTGTTGCTTCTATTGCAATTTTCATAATTGCCTTTGTAAAAAACTATAAATCAAAAAAATCCTGATATAAGTCCGATTTTTTTGAGCCTTGTTTAGGTTTTTTGACAGATTTACGTTTTGAAGATGCTTTCCGCCATTTTTCGAACAACTCATCGTAGCCTTCAATTTCCGCCCGCAGTGTGGAGATTACCGAGGTTTTCTCGGTTATTACTGCAGCTTGATGTTTTGTCCGTTTTTTTTCCGGCCAGCGCAGGAATCCCCACACTCTTTGCCGCTTAGCTTTGTTTATCAAAGAGGTCACAGATTTTATTCCCTGTTCAAACTCTTTGATTACAGCAAGGATTCCGGAGCAGGAAACGGCGCCATTGCTGATATCATTTTGCAAATCAAGCCTGGCTTGAATTGTTTCAAGCCTCTCCAGATCTTTATTTTTATAAGCCTCTTGAATCGTATGCCACAATTCGCGGTTGTATTCATTGAATTCGCAACCGGTGTCGGGGTGGAGTTGACGGCATAGTTTCCAGTAGATTAAACGCAGTCTTTTCTCATGATTTGACGCCGTTTTGTGTTCATGCGTCGTTTCTTCATGGTGGCGACCGGAACGATGGAAACGTTCATCGTCATCTTTATTACCGAATAAATCCTTAAAAAAATCTCCGATAATATCTTCAATATCGTCAAATATATCTTCGTCTTCAAAATCGCCACCATCGCTCCCGGATTTCTCACCGTTATTGAACAGCTCTTGAATGTCTCCTCCCTCTTTAAGGTGAGCCTCAATAATGCAAAATGCCGCCGGGGTGGAAATATCACAATAATCGGCGTAAAGCTCTGCTTGACGATAGAGCGTGTCTTTCCGATGAACCATAGACTGGAGTTCCCGGATCTCCTGTTCCAAAGAACCGAAAGTAAGGTGTTCCCAGCGTTCGTATTCCGGTTTTTCTTCCGAGCAATGTTTATGCCATTGCGCTTGAGTCTGCTCAAATAAACGTTTAATCTCCTGATGACGGCGCATAAAATCTGCCTTTATCACCGTGCTGTCAAGTTTGATGACCGCATAATGTCCAAAAGGTTCTTTGGGTTTAGCCGGCATCCATTGATACCTTGAATAGCGAACAAATGGGGTATTGATTTTACGAACTGATTTTTTTTTCATCTATTTTATAATAAAATTACTACCTTATCCAGACTCTTGATTGGAGCCAGCAAAAGAAGATTAAATAATATTTGCAGCTCTTCTTTTAACTGGGCGTGAGTGAAACTATCATAAATTTTGCGGTAATCAAACTGATTTTTTGCGGTTTTAAAAAAATAATCAACCTTGGGACGATGTGCCGCCAACACAAGATTAAATGATTACAGTTTTCCGCGTTTATTTTATAACAAACCTTGATTTGCACTTATCGTCTGCTATTTTTCTGCAAATATTAAATAAACCGTCATACAGAAAGAAAAATATGTTAAAAATACTCAAACGGCTATGGGATGAAATCATCGGGGTAATTCCTGCCGTCGTGTTTTTTTGTCTGGCATTCAATCTGATTGTCCTTACCGACATCCTCACGACAGAACGGTACGGTATTAAAATATTTAATTTTGTCAGTGCAACAATCTTTGCCGTCGTCGTTGGAAAAGTCATGCTGATGGTAAACCTTGTACCCTGGGTGAACGCATTCCAAAACCGGCCGCGTATTTATAACATGTTATGGCGTACTGCGCTGTACACATTTGCCAGTCTTGTAGTCAGAATTTGCGAATTGATTATACGCTTTAGCTTGAAACATGGCTCAGTTTCCGAAGCGTATCATCACTTGGTTAATAACTTTGATTGGCCACGCTTCTGGGCAGTTCAAATATGGCTTGCCACTCTTTTCCTGGTTTTTGCTGCGCTGCAGGAGATTAACCGCGCTCTTGGCGAAGGACGGTTGTGGGCTATTTTCTTCAACAAAGAAAAATAGTTTAAACTCGACTCGCTTGCTTTATTCCAATTAATTACCTGTTATCGGTGCTGATATTAAAAGCGTAAACATTTTCGCTCTTTTATTAATATAACTTGCAATAATTGAAATATGGTGTATAAATATATGTGTAAATGTTTACGCTAATAAGATTAATCCGGGTACTATTTTGAATCGCAAAAGAATAACGATTAAAGAATTTGCCACAGATTTAGGTGTGTCCGTGGCAACAATATCGCGGGCATTCAGCGGCAACGGTCGTATCAGTGAAAAGACCAGAAAAAGAATTATCAGCCGGGCGAATGAACTCGGTTACCGGGCCAATATTCATGCGCGAAATTTAACTTCGCGGCACAGTAATACTATTGCGTTATTTTATCCGGTATTAAGTCATGAAGAGCCGGATTATTTTATTGCCGAAATTATGTCGGGGATAAACCAATCGCTGGCGGAATCTAAATTACAACTGCAAATTCATCCATTTCTGTTTGACTCTCCGATATCAGCGTTAGATGGTTATCAGGAATACATTCTCGATGGAAGTTTTCAGGGAATAATTGTTGTTGCCGGCGCGCTTGGCTCAAAGCAACTGATTACAATCGCGCAATCTTGCGGAATGCCATATTCAATAATTGGTCACATGGGCGGCATGAGAGATAATTCGGTTTTATTTGACAGTGAATTTGGCGCGCATCAGGCGGGAGAATACTTTCGCCGTAACGGAAGAAAGTTTCCGGCGTATATTGGCGGATATCTTGACCGGCGTAAAAGGCAAGGCTTTCAGGCGGGATTCGGTGATGCCAGACAGGTGATTGAAATTGCCGGCGGCAGTTCATTGCGGCATGGCGGCATGGCCTTTGAACAATTACTCCATAACCATCCCGAAGTTGATTGTCTGTTGTGCGCCAATGATATTCTCGCCATCGGTGTAGTCAAGGCGGCGTTGACAAAAGGTATCAGAATTCCGGAAGATCTCGCAATTATCGGGTTTGATGACATCAGGGTTTCGCGTTATTTTACTCCTGCCTTGTCCTCCGTATCATTAAAGCTGTTCGAAATCGGAGTACGTTCAGTTAAAATACTTATCAGTTCCATTGAAAATCAAAATGTTGTCGATTCAGAAAAAATCGAATGCGACTTAATCCTCAGGCAGTCTTCATAAAATAAAATTTTACAGGACATGATTAAAGGTATGAAAAAAGTAAAGTTAATTATCATCGGCGCAGGTTCGCGCGGCGCAGGCTACGCTGAATTTGCCAGAACCAATCCCGACCGTCTTGAAATTACCGGAGTGGCAGAACCGAGGGAATTTTACCGGAACGCCATGGTTGCCAGTTACAATATTCCGGCGGCAAATGTTTATACTGACTGGCGTGATCTCGCCAAAAGGAAAAAATTTGCCGATGGGGTTATTATTGCTACACAAGATAACATGCATACAGAACCCGCACTGGCATTTGCGCGCAAAGGGTACCATATAATGCTGGAAAAACCCATGGCGCCAACCGCGCAGGAATGCAAGAGAATTGCCGCCGCCGCCACAAAAAACAACATAATTTTTGCGGTATGCCATGTTTTACGTTATACCGCATACACACAAAAATTGAAACAGATATTAGATTCCGGTGCGATTGGCGAGATTGTCAGCATGCAGCATCTTGAAGAGGTCGGATGGTGGCATCAAGCGCATTCTTTTGTTCGCGGCAACTGGCGTAATGAAAAAGAGTCTTCATTTATGCTGCTGGCTAAGTCCTGCCATGACATTGACTGGATAAGTTATATCATGGGACGTAAATGCAGTAAAATTTCGTCGTTTGGCACATTGAAACATTTTCGCAAATCGGAACAGCCGGCGGGAGCTTCATCGCGGTGTCTTGATTGCAGATGTGAACCAGATTGCCCCTATTCTGCCATTAAAATTTACATTGAAGACCGGTTTGATAAGGGCATAACTTCCTGGCCGGTCAACCTGTTAACTCCAGTTGTAAATAGAGAAAATCTATTGGAGGCATTGCGTAGCGGACCTTATGGCCGGTGTGTTTACGAATGTGATAATGATGTTGTTGACAATCAAGTGGTAAATATGCTTTTTGAGGATGGAACAACTGCTGTATTCACAATGACCGCTTTTGCCAAAGGCGGCAGGAAAACGAGAATTTTTGGAACAAAGGGCGAGATATATGGCGATAGCTCGGAGATCAGAATTTTTGATTTTCTCACTCAAAAAACTGAAGTTATTGACACCAATGCCACAGAAGGCTCGATTCTGGGCGGACATGGCGGCGGCGATGGCGGTCTTATGGAAGGCTTTGTTACGGCGCTGGCAACAAATGACCCCTCACAAATTCTTTCCGGTCCCGAAGTGACACTGGCGAGCCATCTCATGGTATTTGCCGCAGAAAAATCCAGAAAAGAAGGCAAAATTATAACACTTTAATCACAATTATTAACAAATAAAATTCATTACTTGAAACTATAAAACATGGAGCTTGATAAAATGAAACCGACATTATTGGTACTCGCAGCAGGGATGGGAAGCCGCTACGGCGGACTGAAACAACTCGACCAGGTTGGACCATCAGGAGAAACGATTATTGACTATTCGGTTTATGATGCCATCCGGGCAGGATTCGGCAAAATAGTTTTCATTATCCGCAAGGATATTGAGAAGGCATTTAAAGATACCGTCGGCAGTCGTTATGCCGGAAAGATTGCGGTAGATTATGCATTTCAGGAACTATCCATGCTGCCGGGCGGATTTACTCTGCCGCCGCAACGTCAAAAGCCCTGGGGTACGGGTCATGCGGTGTTATGCGCTGCCAGCTTGATTAACGAACCGTTTGCGGTAATAAACGCTGATGACTTCTATGGCGCTGCGGGTTACCGCCTCATTGCTGATTATCTGACGCGGGCAAAAGATGGAGAACGGGCCGATTACTGTATGTGCGGATTTGTTCTGCGCAACACATTATCAACAAACGGAACGGTTTCTCGCGGTATTTGCTCTATAAATGATGGTTCTTTAGTTTCCGTCCGTGAAATGACAAAACTATCCGCCGAGGGTGACAAAGTAATCAACTCCGAAAATGGCGCGGAATGCACTTTGACCGGGAATGAAATCGTTTCTATGAATATGTGGGGGTTTACCCCTTCATTATTCAAACATCTGGAACGGTTGTTCTTATCGTTTCTGCAAAGCCGTGGTCAGGAGGAAAAGTCGGAATTTTACATTCCAGCCGTAGCGGATACATTAATCAACGAAGGTAAAGCAACGGTAAAAGTAATGGAAAGCAGTGACACCTGGTTTGGCATCACCTACCGTGAAGACAAAGAAAATGTTGTAAATAATATCCGGGCTCTTGTAGCGCAGGGACGTTATCCGGGAAAAATATTTTAACTGGCAAGGATAAAACCAATGCACAACACAACAGTTACAAAACATGATATAAGAGCGATTAGCCAGAACTTTGTAATTCATGGCGACTTTATCGCCGCCGAGCCTTATGGCTCCGGTCATATCAACGACACCTACAAGGCCGCGTTCAATCAAGGTGGAACCTTTGTCCATTACATCTTCCAGCGGATCAATCACAATATTTTTAAAAATCCGGTGGCGCTGATGGAGAATATTGAAAGAGTGACCTCTCACCTTTTCAATAAACTCGGAACTGTTCGAGATGCCACCAGAAATACGCTGGTATTGATCAAGGCACGGGACAACAAAAGCTTTTACCATGACCATGACGGCAATTTCTGGCGTGTCTATATTTTTATTGAAAAAGCTACGACTTATGACGTTATTGAACACGAAAAACAGGCGTTCCAGGCAGCAAAAGCCTTCGGTGGGTTTCAGAAAAATCTGGTCGACTTGCCTGGCGCAAGGCTCAATGAGACCATTCCCGATTTTCACTGTACGCCAAAACGGTTTGAAGCGCTGGAAAAGGCTATCGCCGCAAATGTAGCGGGAAGAGTTAAAAATGCCAGTGCCGAAATTGATTTCATACTGAGTCGTAAGACCGATGCCTCGTTGTTACTGGATCTCCATCAGCAAGGCGAAATACCGGAACGAATCACCCACAACGATACCAAACTGAACAATGTGATGCTGGATGACAACTCCGGTGACGGTATTTGCGTAATCGATCTGGATACGGTCATGCCGGGATTGGCACACTATGATTTCGGCGACATGGTCAGAACGAGTACCAGTCCCGCGAAAGAAGACGAGCTGGATTTGTCTAAAGTAGTCATGCAGTTCAATATGTTCGAAGCTCTATTGCGCGGCTACCTTGAAACTGCACGTGATTTTCTCAACCCGGTTGAGCTTGAATATTTGCCGTTCAGTGGAAAACTTATTACTATGGAAATCGGGGTAAGGTTCCTGACGGACTATCTCTCCGGCGATGTTTACTTTAAAATCCACCGTGACGGACACAATCTTGACCGCTGCCGGACACAGCTCAAACTGGTGGCATCTATTGAAAACCAGATGGATAATATGATGAAGTTACTTTTTTCAATTATAAAATAAACAGGTTTAAACCCAACAAAAGGAAATGTTAAAATGAAAAAATTAAGACTGGGCATAATCGGAACTTGCAGACGCGGAGCACTCGCTGACCTGGCCCATGCCCCGGAAAACAATGTTGAAATCGTCGCCGGCGCTGATATTTCTACCCCACAGTTGGAACGCTTTGAACAACGATACAACGAAAAGTTCAAAGCCAAAGTTAAATCCTACCTCTCTTATGAGGAAATGCTGGACAAGGAAAATCTGGACGGTGTATTCATCACCTCTCCCGATTTTTGTCACGAAGAGCAGGCGGTTGCCGCGCTGAAACGTAAGATTGCCGTCTATTTGGAAAAGCCAATCGCCATTTCCATCTCCGGTTGCGACCGTATCTTGCAAACAGCTTATGAAAACAAAACGAAACTCATGCTCGGGCATAATATGCGTTATATGTCTTTCACCCACAAAATGCGCGACATTATCAATAGCGGCATGATTGGTGATGTCAAAGCAATATGGTGCCGTCACTTTATCAGTTACGGTGGCGATGCCTATTTCCGCGATTGGCATGCCGAGCAATCTAAAGCGAACAGCTTGCTGTTGCAAAAAGGCGCACATGACATTGACGTCATTCACTGGCTTGCCAATTCTTTCACCACACGGGTTAACGGCCTTGGCTCAATGAGCCTTTATGATAAACTGCCACGCCGTCCAAAAGACTCCAAATTGGGCGAAGATGTCAGCTTTAATCAAAACCACTGGCCGCCGATGGAACTAAAAGATTTTAATCCGGTAATTGATGTCGAAGATATCAACATGATCAACATGCAGCTCGCCAATGGTATTCAAGCGACATATATGCAATGTCATTTCACTCCTGACAGTTGCCGTAATTATACTGTTATCGGCACTAAAGGACGCCTTGAAAACTATGGGGATCACCATGAAGATACCACCATCGAAGTATGGACTGAACGCAAAGACCATTTCCGGCTTCATGGCGATGCCACATTCCGCACCCCGCCAACATCCGGCAGTCACGGCGGCGCCGATCCGAAAATCGTCAATGGCTTTGTTGAAATGCTCCGCGGTATTTCTAAACCTTTTTCAACGCCGCAGGCGGCACGTTACAGTGTGGTGACCGGTTGCCTCGGGGCGGATTCAATTCGCAGCGGGGGAATGCCGTTTAATGTTCCTAAACTCCCGGAACATCTTGAAAACCACGACTTCAGCAGTTAAATTTTGTCTTGTGGCGTTATTGCAGGAATTAATAAAGGATTGATTATGAAAGTTTTAATTACCGGCGGTGCCGGTTTTATCGGCAGTCATCTGGTTGAACATTTTCAAGACAAGGCGGAAATCGTTGTTCTGGACAATCTGCGTTCAGGATTTCTGCGTAATCTTGAAGGCTTAAAGGTAAAATTTATTAATGGCGATATCCTCAACCGGAACGATGTCCGTTCCGCCATGGAAGGCGTGGATTACGTTTTCCATCTCGCCGCAATGATCAGTGTGCCGGAATCAATGTTCAAACCGATTGAATGCGTTGATATTAATGTCAGGGGTCTGCTTAATGTGCTGGAGGAAGCGGCGGCGGCAAAAGTAAAAAAACTTTGTTTCAGTACCAGCGCCGCTATTTACGGTGACAACCCCGTAGTGCCCAAACGCGAAGAGATGCTGCCGGAACCCAAAAGCCCCTATGCCATCACCAAACTGGACGGGGAATATTACTGCTCCATGTTTTCAAGAGAAGGAAAATTGCCGACAGCCTGTCTGCGCTATTTCAATGTTTTTGGTCCGCGCCAGGACCCTAAAAGCGCTTATGCCGCGGCGGTTCCCATTTTTACCGCTAAAGCCGTTGCCAATGAAAAAATTACTGTCTTCGGGGATGGCGAGCAGACGCGTGATTTTATTTATGTCAAGGACATTGTCGCTGCCAATGTATTTATGGCGCAAAATGACTTTACCGGTGTTTATAATGTCGCATACGGAAAAAAAATAACCATTAACGACCTCGTTCAGAATATTAAAACCATCACCGCGTCAAACTCGGAAGTGGAGCACCTGCCGGAACGCGCCGGAGATGTAAAACACTCCATGGCGGCAGTGGATAAACTGTTTGCCACCGGTTTCCGTCCGCAAAACAATTTTGAGCAGGGTCTGGCAGCGACAATTGCATATTTTACAAAATTACAAAAAACGGGAAAATAAATATTATGCAAGTTATTATCCAGCCGAATGCCGAATCCGCAGTAAAATTGACCGCAAAAGTCATGGCCGATGCATTGAATCATAAACCGCACGCTGTGTTTGGGCTCGCTACCGGCAGGACAATGGAGGCTGTTTATGCGGAACTGGTCAGAATGCATCAACAAGAATCGCTTGATTTTTCACTAGCCCGAACATTCAACCTAGACGAATATATCGGCCTGCCTCCGGAGAACAAACATTCTTACCGCTACTATATGAACCACATGTTGTTCAATAACGTCAATATCGATATTCGCAATACTCACCTGCCGGCAGGTACAGCGAATGATATTGATGCAGAATGTGAACACTACGAACACCTTATTGCCGATTGCGGCGGGATTGATTTGCAACTGCTCGGCATCGGTCGCGATGGGCACATCGGTTTTAATGAACCGTTATCGGCGCTGCGTTCGCGCACCCGCGCCAAAGCGCTTACTCCGGTAACTGTTGCGCAAAATTCACCACTGTTTGAAAATCCCGAGGATATGCCGAAACGGGCAATAACCATGGGTGTGGGAACCGTTTTGGAGGCAAAAAGAATTCTCATGCTGGTTATTGGTGCGGAAAAAGCCGGTATTCTGGCCAGAGCTGTTGAAGGTCCGGTTACTTCTATGATTTCGGCGACCGCATTGCAACTGCATCCGCACTGTACGGTTATTACTGACGAAGAAGCCGCGGCAAAGTTACAGGAAAAAGAATACTATCACTGGATCTTTGAAAATGAACCGGAATGGGAGCCATATCGCGATTAATTCGTACCGTATCACTGACCTGTACACCCCATCAGACTGGAAATATGTGAAAAGAGGGGTTATATTACTTTGATACATAAATTAATAACAATAAAAATATTTCCCGTATTGTTCGGGAAAACACTAAGGATACAGTGATTACTTCTGACACTAAGACGGCATTATCTTCAGACCGGAAAAAAATATTCAGGCTGATTATTCCCGGATTTCCCACCTTCAATATATATTCCAGCGTGGCACGTTATACAACGGCATTAGGACCAGTGATGGTCGCTACTGTTGTAAGTAAAATGCCGGGTTGGGAAGTTGAAGTTATTGATGAAAACAATTACCACCGGCGGGGACCGAAAGACGAATGCAGCAGACCTGACCATGTAGCGCTGCAAGCTATCCGCAAGGCCGATATTGTCGGTTTTTATGGTGGTTTGACCAGTACCATTCCACGACTTTATGAGATTTCCAATTTTTATAAGTCAGAGGGAGCAATTACGCTTGCCGGCGGGCAGCATTTTGTAGATGAAAATCTCCACGAGGGTCTTGATCAGGGTCTTGATTTTCTGATTATCGGCGAGGGCGAGGAAACCATCCATGAATTAATGGGTGCGCTCATCACCGGCGGTGATTTAGAAAAAGTTGACGGGCTGGCATTCTACCGCGACGGCGAACTGGTTAAAACCGCGCCGCGTGCGGATATCAAAGATATTGACAAACTGCCGTTGCCGGACTTCTCGTTGTTGCGCCACGCCAAAATTAAATTGTATCCGGTAAGCTGGGAACGCGGTTGCGGGATGCATTGCGAATTCTGTACCGTTAAAGGTCGCGTGCGGTGTCCGTCGCCGGATTATGTCATGAGCCAAATAATTTCCCTGTTTGAACGGTTTAACGCAACCTACTTTTTTATTGTTGACGATCTTTTCGGTCAAAACCGGCTGTTAGCCCTGGATTTCTGTGCAAGACTGAAACAATATCAGGAAACCATGGGGGTTAAATTTTTCATAACGGTTCAAATTCGCCTCGACAAAGCCAAAGACCTTGAACTGCTGAAAGCCATGCAAGGGGCAGGAGTCAGAGTCGTTGCTATCGGTTATGAGTCACCAATTCCTGAAGAACTCAAGGCGATGAACAAAAAACTTCACCCCGATGAGATGATTGCCAATACTAAAATATTCCATAAGGCCGGTTTTATGGTACACGGAATGTTTATTTTCGGCTATCCCGCACGTGAGGGACAATTTTTTACGATGTCGGCAGAAGACAGAGTCAAGGCTTTCTGGAAATTCATTAGAAAAGCGCGGATTGACACTATCCAGATATTACTTCCGGTGCCATTGCCTGGAACTGAGTTGACCAAACGGCTCAAAGATGCCGGACGCGTTTTCCCGAAAGAGACCATCGGCTGGGAATATTACGACGGGAATTTTCCGCTGTTCACACCAGATTATCCGCTTACTGCTGAAGATATGCACCTGGCCAACAAAACCATCATGAGCCATTTTTATCAGTTCAGTTATATTTTCGCCATTGGTCTGGATTTTCTACTCTTCCCGATGATTCTTTTCCCGTTCTTCAACGTGAAAGATGGTTGGCGCAAGTGGTATCACTCCTGGCGGAATAATGTCTGGCGTTTTATCGGCTGGAATATTTTGCGAAAATGGACTTCCAACCGCAACAAAGATAACTTTGCCGGAAAGTTGATAGATACGGAAAAGAATCTTCCCCGGAATATCAAGGGAATAACAGCGGACAAATAACCTCAGCCCCGGATGTTTAAAATGATGAAAAGCAATATCATAACCAAACTTGTTATGTTCTGCTTGCTACTTTTTGGTGTAACTTATCTGTTCGCTGAAGAGAAGGCGGAACTCCTTGAAAAACAAATCACCTTTACCGCCAGAATACGCTACCTCGTGGTCTTGCCGGAAGATTATAATACAGAGAAAAAATATCCTTTACTTTTATTTCTCCATGGAGTGGGCGAGTGCGGTGACAATCTCGAATTGGTAAAGGTACATGGTCCGTTTAATAAAGTTAAAGAGTTAAAGTTGCCATTTATAATAGTTGCGCCGCAATCAACCTCCAGGTACTGGGACATGAACACGCTTAATGCCCTCCTCGATGAATTGTTGATAAGGTATCCGGTTGACTCTGTTCGCGTCTATCTTACCGGATTAAGCATGGGGGGCTTTGGCGCATGGCGTTGGAGCCAGGAGCGACCGGAACGGTTTGCCGCGGTGGTTCCGATTTGCGGCGGCGGCGATCCCTCTACCGTCACTGCAAAAATGAAAGATTTACCAATATGGGCATTCCATGGCGCTAAAGATAAAACCGTATTATTACAAAAATCGCAAGATATGGTCAATGCACTAAATAAAATCGGCGGCAACGTGAAATTCACCGTCTATCCTGAGGCAGCACACGATTCGTGGACAGAAACCTACAATAATCCGGAATTGTACCAGTGGATGTTGTCGTTTACCCGACCCACCGCAAAGTAATTCATTATCGGAAAACCACTGCTTATTATTGTGACGAGCTGACTTTTACCGGTTTCAGAAGATGTACTCTTACCTGCACAATTGCCACCAGCAATACCAGTACGCCGACCAGATAGAATGGTATATTGGAATTAGTTTTATCCGCAACGAATCCACCGGCTATTGGTCCGATAATCGAGGTGATACCGACAACCGCCTCATTCATGGCAACATACCTTGAACTTTTGGTCGGATGCACCAACCCATGGAAAACCAGATAAAAGAAAAACATTCCGGAATATAGACCATAGCACAACGCTGCCAGATAAAATGTTCCAGCGTTTGTCCCGAATCCGAAGAGAAGCAACCCGACCAGGCCGGACAGCGAAAAAGCCGCAACCGGAACAGGGCGATACATCCAGAACTTACTGCGGATAAAAGCTAATCCGACAAATGCCTGAGTAAAACTGACGATGGCAAGAATTACGCCCTGGTCCGTTTTTGAAAGCTCCAGCATTGCAGCTTTGACTGGAAACAATGTTCTTACAACGGCAACAGTAATACAACCGATACCGGCAGCCAACCAGCCCAGCCATACCAAATCTGGCATTTTTGAGTAATCTTCGCCGCGGGATGATTTTACCGCCCTGCGGCAATCAATTTTGTTGGGATTCCGCGCATACTTATTCAATGACCATATTCCAAATGCAACCACAAGTCCCAGCACTGCATTCAGCGCATAACACCATTGCCAGCCAAAGTTAGGCCAGACGTAACCGCAGATAAATGGTCCGCAAGCCATACCGAAACTCCAGGAAAACGTGTAAAGCGCAGTAGGACGGACTACACTGCTCTGTTCGCCGTGTTCCAATGATTTCATGAACACCTGGAACGGGGTGAAGAAAAATGCGGTTGCCACTCCCATGAAAGCTGTCCAGAGATACTGGGCGCCAAGACTTGGCACTCCAATATAGGCGAGCGAAACCAGCGTAGTCATGGTGCCTGAAATAATAATAATCCTGGCGGCATTGCTGTGGTTGACCACCCGGCCGGCGGCAATTGAACAGATAGAATAAATAAATGCCCAGGTTGCCATGACGCCTGTGACAGTCAATGAACTGGCGCCGCTCTCAGAATATCTTACCGCGGTTACAAAAAAAACTGAACCGATTACCATGTCCATCATCGCGGGGAAAAAGTATATCAAAAACCGTATCATCGTGCCTGCCTTATTATATTGTCCGTTCAAGCTAAACATTTAATATCGCATCATACTCTATTTTTTCAACGGTCGTATTGCATAGAAATGAAGATTATGCCTGACATTAATACCGGCAGTAATTTCACAATTTTGAATTATATTCTGCTCTTTAGTAAAGGAAGAAAACGGAAAAAATTCACCTTGTTGATATACTGCAGTTTATAGAATAATTCGTCAGGCGTTGCTTTATTTTTTAGAAAGAGAGACTATATTTGTTTTTATGGCGAATGCGGTGATTATTTAACCGCATTAATCATTGTTTTTACCGGGCGTATTTGCAGGTAAAACTCTTATTATAATTTCTAAAAACGGCTGATTTTAACTGCGAGGTGAAAAATGTATAGATCTTTGATGTTGTTGAGTGGAGTAACTGCAATGATTATAATCCTTTCCGGCTGTAATGGCATCCCGGATGGCAACCCGCCTGAGGGCAATATCGTTGAACCGGAAAGCAATCAAAACACTTTCAGTTCAGCTGCCGGAGTAAACCGCCTTATTACATCCCTCAGTGCCGCCGTTATAAAAAATGTTCCTGCTGAAAGCGTTGTGTCAACAAATTTCACCGCACAAGATAAAAGTTTAAACTTTTATGCCAACAAGGTATTTACCGCTGCGGTTGATATTGGCAAATTCAAACCGCCGGCAACTCCCTCCACAGCCGCCGATTACTCTCTGTACAGCGATATCAAAGGCAGAGATGTTTTTGATTGGCAGATGAAATTAGTCCGCAACAGAGATAATGTTGTCATCTGGTCTGAAAACATCAGAATAGATCAGAGTGAACCGGCTAAATAATAAAGACTCATATATACTCCCTCAATAAATTACGATGCCGGTTCAGGAATTCATAATGGCGGAAAAAAACAATATGTCGGATATTGAGGACTTTAGACTTACTCCGATGATGAAACAATACCAGCAAGCAAAAAGCGAAATGCCGGCTGATGCCGTACTGTTATTCAGAATGGGGGATTTTTACGAAATTTTCTTTGATGATGCCCCCAGAGTAAGTACTGTACTGGATATTACCTTGACTCGCCGCGCCGGCGCTCCAATGTGCGGTTTCCCTTATCATGCTCTGGACAGTCATCTGCCACGTTTGATTGAAGCCGGCATCAAAGTCGCAATCGCGGAGCAAATGGAAGACCCCAAACTGGCAAAGGGAATTGTCAAACGTCAGATCACCCGAATCATTACTCCTGGAACCATCATTGACAGCATTGCGCTTGAGCCGGGCAAAAATAATTTTCTGGTTGCTCTTGTCGAAAAGAAAGACCATTTCGGACTGGCTTGTATCGATATCAGCACGGGTGAATTCAAGATAACCGAACTCTCCGGACAGGAAAACGTTGAAACGGAGTTAAATCGCCTTGATGCCAGAGAATGTTTGGTCCCGGCATCTACTCTGAAACGCTGGCAGGTGGAACCGAACAGATTGTCAAAGATGAATAAACTGTTGTGGACCTCAACAGAAGACTGGACTTTCGATTACGAACATGCCGAAGAGTTACTCAAACGCCATTTTAAAATTGCCTCGCTGGACGGCTTTGGCTGTCGGGAGTTACATCTCGCTGTTTGTGCGGCGGGGGCGGTTTTACATTATGCAGCTGAAAACCTGCGCCAACCTGTAAAACACCTGCAACGACTTCAAGCCTATTATAAACAGGATTACATGCAATTAGATTCGATCTCCCAGCGAAATCTTGAACTGGTTGAACCGATGTTCACTGCCGGAGGAAATAATACGCTGCTGCATGTTCTCAACCAGACCGTAACCCCGATGGGCAGTCGTTTGATGCGGGAATGGATTTTGCATCCGCTATGTACCCGTAATCTTATTAACGCCCGGCTTGACGCGGTTGAGGTGTTCAAAAACGATCCGATGACATTAACAGAATTACGGGAATTAATTGGAACAATCCGCGATATGGAGCGGATTACCGGGCGGCTGAATATCGGCAGTGCCAACGCCAGAGACATGCTTGCGCTTGCCTCCAGTATTGCCATTCTGCCGGATATAAAAAGCCTGCTCCGTCAATTTTCTTCCCCTTTGCTGGATGAATCGAGAGAAAAACTGCACGAATTGCCCGAATTGACGGCTAGAATTCAAAACTCGATAGTCTCTGAACCACCGTTGAGTCTGACCGAAGGTGATATCATCAGGGAAGGATACCATCAGGAACTTGATGAATTGCGTCAAGCTGCCCGCGAAGGTAAAAGCTGGCTGAGTCAGATTCAACTAAAAGAACAGGAACGCACCGGCATCAAATCGCTTAAAGTCAGATTCAATCAGGTTTTCGGCTATTACATTGAAATCAGCAAGAGCAATTTGAATATGGCGCCACAGGATTATATCAGAAAACAGACTCTGGTAAACGCTGAACGTTTCATCACCCCTGAATTAAAAGAGTTGGAAGCTAAAATACTCGGGGCGGAAGAAAAATCCAAAGCTTTGGAATATCAGTTATTTCAGGAATTACGTGAATTCACTTTGCAATTTACCATGGCTATACAGGAAATTGCCGCGACCGTTGCCATAATTGACACTGTTGCCGCTCTCGCGGAGGCGGCAAGAAAATATAACTATATACGACCCCGCATTGCCGAAGACGAACAGTTGCTTATCATTGCCGGACGGCATCCGGTACTTGATGCCGCCATGCAGGGGGAACGCTTTATTCCAAACGATACCATGCTTGATGGCGGCAGCAATCGTATGATGATTATTACCGGACCGAACATGGCGGGAAAATCCACCTACATCAGGCAGACGGCGATGATTACCATCATGGCACAGATGGGTTCTTTCGTTCCGGCAAAAGAGGCCGTCATAGGAATGACCGACCGTATTTTTACCCGGGTCGGCGCTGCTGATGATATCGCCCGCGGTCAGAGTACATTTATGGTGGAAATGGTTGAAACTGCCAATATTCTCAACCATGCCACCGCCAAAAGTCTGGTCATTCTTGATGAAATCGGGCGTGGTACAAGTACCTTTGACGGACTTAGTATCGCATGGGCGGTGGCAGAGTTTCTTCATGACATACCCAAATGCAGAACGCAATTTGCAACGCATTATCACGAATTGACGGAACTCAGTTTGACAAAAAACGGAGCAAAAAATTATAATGTCGCAGTAAAAGAATACGGCGATCAGGTTATTTTCCTCCGTCAAATCATTCCAGGCGGTACGGATAAAAGCTACGGCATTCATGTTGCCAAACTGGCAGGGTTGCCCAATTCCGTCATTTCCCGCGCAAAGGAAATTCTGGATAATCTAGAAAACAACGCCATGGCAGACGGCGGTCTGCCTGCACTTACCGTCCATCAGGAAAAAGTGAATGAAGCAAACTCTATATATCAAGCCAAACAAGCCGGCCGTAACAATAAAGTCAAAAATTCCGGTGACCCGGAAGAACCATTCCAGCCCTCGTTGTTATAATTCTATTTGTAAATGAATTTTACCGTATTATTATAAACTGTCGATTGAGTAATATTATAATTAACAGAAACATTCATACCCGGGATCATTCAATCATGCCATGGAAAAAATTCGACGATAACATGAAAATACCGGTTATCTCCTGGTGCGAATGTCTGGAACCGGGAGCTTGGGAACAAGCCGTCAATCTGGCCAATCATCCCGTCATACGACAACACGTTGCCTTGATGCCTGACTGTCATGTCGGTTATGGCATGCCGGTCGGCGGTGTAATTGCTGTAGAGAATGCGCTTATCCCGAATGCTGTCGGAGTCGATATCGGTTGCGGCATGATTGCCGTTGAAACAGATTTGACGGCAGAGGTTTTTAGCACTATGCAAGAGCGCCGTCACTTACTGGAACAGATAAAGTTGCGGATTCCTGTTGGAGAAGGCAAACACCATCATTGCGGACAGCAATGGGATGGCTTTGAGTTATACCTTTCCACGGCAGGAAATACGCCAGTACCGTTAGGCGCTATCGACCGGGCGAATCTTGGAACACTCGGTGGTGGTAACCATTTTATCGAGTTGCAATTTGATGACAGAAATAATGTCTGGATGATGATTCACTCCGGCAGTCGCAATTTAGGTCATAGAATAGCTTCTCACTATCACGAAGTCGCAAAAAAAATGAATGAACAACATCATATTAAGCTGCCCTCAACTGATTTGGCATATCTGGCCGCCGATTCGCAAACAGGTCAGAATTACTTGCGCGATATGAATTTTGCACTTCAATATGCCTTGGAAAATCGTCAGCGCATGATGAATGTATGCAAGGAAGAACTCATTAAAAAGTTTCCCGCAGTCACCTTCAAAAATGAAGTCAATATTCATCACAACTACGCCGCATTGGAAAATATTGGCGGAAACAACTATTATATTCACCGCAAAGGTGCAACCAGTGCTAAAAGTGGCGAGACTGGTATAATTCCCGGATCGATGGGAACACCAAGTTATATTGTCACCGGACT
Organism: uncultured Victivallaceae bacterium; assembly: GCA_964392985.1. GTDB lineage: Bacteria > Verrucomicrobiota > Lentisphaeria > Victivallales > Victivallaceae > CAYMSF01. Next base: position 18,893 of record CAYMSF010000057.1, read on the forward strand.
GGGCAATCAGGAATCATTCATGTCCTGTTCTCATGGAGCGGGAAGAGTAATGAGCAGAACCGAAGCCAACAACCGTTTATCAATAAAGGATTGTGATACTGCAATGGCGGGAATCGCCTTTGATCGCTGGCAAAAATGTAAAAACCGTCGCGGAAAGCAGAAAAATAGCGAACTATATGATTTGTCTGAATCCCCATTGGCGTATAAAAATATTGATCAAGTCATTGCAGCAGAATCAGACCTGATTGAACCAAAAGTTAAACTTATGCCTCTCGGCGTGGTTAAGGGATAGAGATAAAATATAATTACCTTGCCGTATTGATACATTTTGAACTAAAAATTCTAAACTGCCGCTTGCAGAATACAAAAAAACTCAAAAAGATACTGCAGTTCAGATTGCCGGTGTTATGCTTTCCCTTGCTTTCTGCGATAGTAAGATTATATTTATTTTACGGTGATGATTTCAAAGATTTGGATATGAAGGTTGAGATTTATGGATGAGCGCAAAGTAAAAATTGAATTATGGCTGAAAAATCCACCACGGATTAATTTGCCGCAGCCACTTAACTTGCCCAGGTTTTCGAAAAAGTCTTTCCGAAGCTATGAAGAAATGAACCAGTGGAAACGGGAATACCTCAAGGAAATCGCCAGACAAGGCGGAATACAATGGAAACACTCATCAAAAGATTAAACGATGCCGGTGTCCGCTATGTCGTTATTGGCGGACAGACTTTTCCAGACCACCGATAGACCTGCACGCTTTCAGTCAGCTTATAGAAGAAGATTTATCGTTGATACTCCTCCGATTCGCGTTCAATATATCGTAGTTTTGCCACTTGCAGAATACAAATAACGGACTATATTAAGAGCCGCGTTCGATTTATTATCGGGGTATAGCGCAGCCTGGCTAGCGCGTCTGCCTTGGGAGCAGAAGGTCGAGAGTTCAAATCTCTCTGCCCCGACCAACTTTATGCAAAAAATATGCAAAATAAAATTTGCATATTTGCCAATAGTAGCATATTTTAGCACCTATTATAATATTTTAATAGTAGGTGTTAAAATGTCAGTCTACAAACAGAATTCCAAGACACAGAACGGACTCGTCAAAGAGTCCGAGTTCTATCATTACCGCTTTATGGTGAATGGGAAAAACCATAACGGCGTGTGTAAAGGCTGTACAACTGAGGTTGATGCCAAAAAGTTCGAAAAGGACATTAAGGCAGAAGTGCTTCAACTGTCAAAACAAAAGACAGTAACCGCTCTTGTGGAAAACTACCGCGACATCTTAACCGGCGGGACTCCCATACTGCTGGACGAGGCTTACGATCTTTCACTGAATAAAACTCGAAAGCGTCAACCATCGGAATTACTTAAAAAAGCAAAACGTATTTACTGGCAGGACTTTGTTTCTTTTATGCATAACAAATACCCTGATATCATCAAACTTGCCAGTGTCCAGGCAACCCATGCCGACGCATACATTAATCACTTAAGGACAAAGGGGCGGTTCAGTAGAGAAATTATATTTAAGAATAATAAGAAAACCTGTACCTATCAGTCCAAGGAAAAACTGTCTCCGCGTACCTGTAATGTGTACCAGCATACGCTAGCGGAAGTATTTAACAAACTGCGAACAGATTCCGGACTAATTAAGAATCCTTTTGATGATATCGAGAAGCAGGACAATGAATATGAAAGCCGCGAGGCCTTTACTGAAAAAGAACTTGCTTTGATCCGGGACAACGCCAACGACTTCGTCCGGGCCATCTTTAGCGTAGGGATTGCTACGGCGCTTCGGGAAGGCGATATCTGTACCTTAAAGTGGTCGGAGGTAGACTTTAAAAATAAACTTATTACACGAAAAATGAAAAAGGTACGCAAGTACGTTGAAATACCGATTATGCCGCCGATGCTTGATTTTCTACTGACGCAAAAGGAAAAGGCTGGAGAAAGTGAATATGTTTTGCCTGAACATGCGGCGATATATAATTCAAACCCTTCAGGTATCAGTGCCAGGGTTAAGAAATTTCTTGAGTCACAGGGGATAACTACTACGAAAAAAGTTGAAGGTCGCGACCGCGCTGTATCCATCAAAGATGTGCACAGCCTTCGCCATTCATTTTGTTATTACGCGGGATATTATGGAGTTCCGCTTATGATTGTCCAGTCAATAGTTGGTCACATGACGCCGGAAATGACAAAGCACTATCAGGCACACGCGACCAGAGAAGACAAACACAAAAAAATGCTTCAGATGCCTGACTTTATGGGATTGTCCACAGTGAATGCAAAGGCATTGCCCCAGTCTGAGTTAGATAAGTTAAAAGCACAGCTTATTGACCGCATTAATGCTGTAAATAATGTTGCATCAATCAAAGCGGCACTGTCAGTCTTAAAAAATTAGTTTTTATTGTATGCCGGTGTCTACAGATCGAATTTTGCATGACTTACGGTTTTCATGATTAGTGATTTTTCGTTTTTAATTCTTTTATAACTCTTTAGTTCTGTGCACATTTCTGCAATAAGATTAACTATAAATATCGGCTGATTTGCACCAAAAAGTCCGGCATGCCGGACTTTTTTACCCTTTCCCGTCGCTAAATCACCCTTTTTCTTTTTTTCTGCTTAAAATACAGCAAAAACGCGGCATAATAACTGGTGATTGCCTTTGTCTCTTTGGCGATTACCCCTCTTCATGTTTCAATACGGCCGTAAACGGCCCCAACAATGTTGGCGGCCGCTGCGGGTGTATCATGCCCCGGCTCTGCCGCCTATCTAAAAAGGAAGGCATAACATGAGCCCATCAGCAGCTAAAATGTTGGAGATGATGATCTACCCGATCATCCGTAACACGATCCCGCAAACCGCCAAACCCACAGGTTCTGAAGACTATCAGGAACTTGTTCAGGATGCTACCGCCATGGCGGCAGAGATGCTGGACTCCATGGAGCGGTCGGGACGAGAACCTATTCCCAAGAGCATCGCGTATTACAGTATTCAACGCATCAAGTCCGGACGGCGTTCCTATGGCGACACCCGGACGGATGTAATGAATCCCGGTTATCAGCTGAACAACGCCGGTTCGGTCTGTTCAATGCAGTCACCAGTACAGGCGGAAGAAGATCTTACAGTCGGCGACACGATAGCCGCCAGGACAGAGGATATCGCCACTAAAGTTCTTCGCCAGATCGACTGGGATGCTTTTATTGCCACGCTGGATAGCCGGAAACGTCTGGTCGTGGAAGAGTTGATGCTCGGGTTTACCACCGGCGACATTGCCCGGCTGTTATCGGTATCATCCGCCCGGATAGTTCAGATAAAGCGGGAGATTGCCCAGTTAATAAAGAAGTTTATGGGCGATACCATTCTCGATGATTGCAGTAGTGAGTCGGTATGGGAACGGGATATCAGGTGTATCCGGGAAAGGAGTGAATGGAAACATCTGAAGATAGACCGTATGGATGATCCCGAGGATGCGAACATCGCTCAGGCAATGTTCGGTTGATAGTTGTTTAGTAAAAGAGAGCCGGGCAGGTAACAGCGCTTCGGTCTCTCTTTTTTAGGTATGAGAGGTATTGATACCACATATCCTCGCGGTACATGAACTGCTCGCTAATGACGGGATACTCAAGCTGCCAATGTAAAAATGTTCAACAACGGGGATGGTCGCTGTACCGTCGCCCGCATTGAGACCATGGCGTAAAAATAATACATGGTTGCATTATCCTTACCATATTTTTTATTTTCCACTATTGCACTTTTATTTTATGATATTATACTACTAATTTAGAGCGTGGATTTTAATATCCGTATGGTTATGTGGATAAACATTCCGTAACCCAATTTTCCCACGCTTGCAACTTAGCTAAACTAAGCCGCTAACTGCCTTTGATCTTTTTGTCCATGATTTCCTTGTCAATAAAGTACTGATTAATTCAAATACCATTGCTTTTTTAATTTAGTCACGAAAACGTTTTATTGGTTTCGTAGATAGTCAGAATATTTTCAACCGGTATATCGGACATATATTCTTGACTTCCGCTTAAAAAGTAATGGCCTCCCGCTTTGGTAATCTGACGATATTTTTTTACTGTCTGACGCACGTCTTCAACACTCCCGAAAGGCAATAACGACTGTGTGCAAACTCCACCGTGAAACGATATCTGCGAACCAAAATTTTTATACAAATCCTCCAGTTCCATTCCACAACAAGAACTCTGGACCGGGTCGATAATATTTACCCCATCTTCAATTAACCATGGAATAATTTCTGAAATTGCGCCACATGAATGTTGCATTACCGTCAGGTTGTAATCATGAGCTAAATCATAGAATTTTTTCAGTGCCGGACGGATAAATTTACTGAATAACTCCGGCGAGATAAATAACCCGCGCTGTGTGCCGAAATCATTGCCGAAATATGCAATATCCAAATAGCCTTTGGTCGCTTCAAAAAAATGTTGGCAGGCGATTAATTCGACATTAACAATGTGTCCAATAATATGTTCAATTAAATCTGGTCTGGTATGCATCCAAATTAGAAAATTTTCCTGTCCGACAATCCAGCCTGCTTCATGGAAAAACGGCGACCATGGAGCTCCCACTGTATAAACATGGTCATGGATTTCCCTGCATTGCTCTCTTGCCGCAGTATAGTCATAAGTTATGTTCGCAGGCCAGGCATGTGCATCGATATCCTCAATCGTACTTTCCTCGCTGAAAAGAAAATTAGTTTCATCAATTATTCCTTCACTATTTTTGTGTTTCCGCAATCCCCAGAAATCTGTAAAACAACCATGAGCATCAGGTTGGGTTTGATTTTGTCCGTACGGGGCAGGAATACGACGAAAATCCACCCCTAAAAATTGCAACAGTTCCTCCGTACCTTTTACCTGTGTCTTTGCAATCAATGCCTCGGTAACTGCGGCATGTGCAGAATAATCAGCCGGAATGCGGTCAGTAATATTTCCCGCTAGAGCATTCGATACTCGTTCTCGTGAGTTCATAATTCCTCCATTATTATTAATTACAAATTTGCGTACTCAATGATTAAATATTCTTGCTATTTCTTCCTTGGCAATTTTATTCCACTCCGTCAACCGCATGGGTTCATGGCGAACCGTACTAATATCTTTGAGATGTATTTCTACGAAACATCCGCCTTCTGCGGCCATTGTCAACTTTGCTCTAATATCTGAACGTACTGTTTCCGGTTCCCATTTATCATAAGCGAGA
>CAYMSF010000058.1:0-23044 GCA_964392985.1 uncultured Victivallaceae bacterium
GGCAAAGGTAAAACTAGCCAAAGCTAAAGACCTGAAGCAGGGCTTGATGAACGACTTATTAACCGGCAAAGTAAGGATAAAAGCATGAGTACGAAAAAAGGTGGATACAAATATTTTTATATGATTCCTGAATACGTCAGGTATCGTGAGTCAAGTACAAACGATGATGAATTGTGTAATAAGAAAAAGCTTAGCAATAAGGCGATATTTATTTCTCATGCATTGTACGAACTCTGTAAACAAAGAGGTGAACGATGCGACAGTATTATCGGTAAAATCAAGGATAAGGCAAGATCATTAGACGTACATGATAAAGATTCAATGCTGTTTCGTGATATTCTAAGCGGTGAGGATATGGTTAATATGCACATTTTTCGTAGATATTATGGTACAGGTACATTACTGGATAATGAACTGGAACCGCCATATGGGTTGACGCATGACCCAGAAATAAAGACTATCGATAACTGAAATGGTGATTAATTAAAAGTGTTTTTATTAGGCTAGATGTGATAGTATGAACCACGAATACGAACAAGCGGAACTACCGGCGATAGAACAGCTGAAGCTGTTGGGTTACAGCTATCTCGATGGCACGGAGTTATCGCCAGGTGCTGCCATACCCCTGCGGCGTTCGGAGCGTGAGGTGGTACTTGAAGGCCGGCTGCGTTCATCGTTGCTGAAGATCAACCCGTGGCTCAATGAAGAAAACCTCCATAAGATTGTCCGGCAGTTAGTCTTACCGGATGCCTCCAGCGTAATGGAAAACAACCAGACAATCCACCGGGCCATCGTGGATTACCTTTCAATAGAACAGGACTTAGGCAGCGGCAAGAAAAACCAGACCGTTAAAATCATTGACTTCGACATTCCGGATAATAACGATTATCTGGTAGTAAGCCAACCCCGGTTCCAGGGACTGCATGAAACTATTATTCCCGACCTGGTGGTATATGTCAACGGCTTGCCGCTGGCAGTACTGGAATGTAAAAGCCCCTATATCACCGAACCGGTACCAGCCGGCATGGTCCAGCTCTTCCGTTATCAGAATATCCGGGTGCCAGAATCAAAGGAAGGCGCGGAAAAACTCTTCTATTATAATGCCATCCTTGTCGCCACCTGCGGCACTGAAGCCCGGATGGGTACCATTGGCGCCAGAGCTAAACATTATATGGAATGGAAAGACACTTATCCGCTGCCGTTAAAGGATTTTCCCGCTTACAACAGCCAGGCACTGTTATTACAAGGCGTGTTCCGTAAAGAGAATCTGCTGAACATCATCCGTAACTTTACGGTATTTGAAACCTCTGACGGTAAGGTAATCAAGAAAATATGCCGTTATCAACAGTACCGGGCGGTACATAAAGCCATTGAGCGGCTGAAGACTGAACCGGAACGTTATGCCCGTGGCGGCGTTATCTGGCATACCCAGGGTTCGGGTAAATCCCTGACGATGGTATTCTTCGTATTACAGATGCGGCGGGATATGGAACTAAGGGATTTTAAAGTAGTCTTTATCACCGACCGCGTCCAACTGGATAAACAGCTTACCGGGGTATTGGCCAAAGCCCAGCATGAAGCGGTGCGCCATGCCCGTAATATCCGGGAACTTAAAGAGCTGCTGCGTAAAGACTCCCCTGACCTGATTACTTCCACCTTACAGAAAATTCAGGAAGCACCGGAAGCGGAGATGATGGAAGAGCTGAATAACTCCAGTAAAATAGTCGTCCTCGTTGATGAAGCCCACCGCAGCCATTACTCCAGTATGGGGGTAAATTTGAATGTGGCGTTACCGAATGCCCCGAAGATTGCCTTTACCGGTACTCCCTTGATGAAAGAGCAGAAGACCCGGAATGCCTTCGGCACTTATATCGACACTTATACTATCGAACAGGCGGTAGCGGATGGAGCCACTTTACAGATTATCTATGAAGGCCGGGAAGTCAATACCAAAGTAACCGGTGATTCGCTGGATAAACTCTTCAATCTGTATTTTGCGGACAAGACCAAAGAAGAACAGGAAGCGATCAAAGCGAAGTTCGGTAAAGAGAAAGCGGTACTGGAAGCCCCACAGCGCATTGAAAAAGTAGCTGCTGACCTGCTGGAACATTATCGCAACACGATTCAACCCAACGGCTTTAAAGCCCAGATAGTCTGCTCCAGCCGGGAAGCGGCAGTAAGGTTTAAAGGAGCATTGGATAAGCTGCCCGGTCATCCGGAGTCAGCGGTCATTATCTCCGGAGTGCACAATGATCTACCCCATATCGCCGCGCATACCAATCCGGTTGACCATCGCAACTATATTGAGCGTTTCCTTAAACCGATGACCGAAGACGCGTTAAGTATTCTGATTGTCAAGGATATGCTACTTACCGGCTTCGATGCTCCGGTGGAACAGGTGATGTATCTGGACCGGAAACTCGTTGAACATGACTTACTCCAGGCGATAGCCAGAGTAAACCGTACCCGGGAAGGTAAAGAGTGCGGCTTCGTCGTGGATTATTACGGCTTAGCTGACTATTTACAGGAAGCACTCAAGGTATTCAGTACCGACGATGTCAAGGGGGCGTTAATCCCGATTAAAGATGAACTGCCGAAACTCGAACAGCGCCATGCCCGGGCGATTCGTTACTTTATGGATATTGATTTGGATAATGTCGAAGAGTGTGTGGTGGCTTTAGAAAAAGACGAAGTCCGCGCCAACTTCATTCTCGACTTTAAAAAGTTTATGAAGATAATGGATGTGATTATCCCGCGGAAAGAAGCCGCGCCATATATTAAGGATATGAACCGGCTGGGGTTAATCTGGTTTACCGCCAGACGGCGTTATGAACGCGACGGCAGGGAGATTCCTGACATCAAGGAATGCGGTGAAAAGGTTAAGCGCTTGATTGAAGAGCATATCATCGCACTGGGTATCGACCCGAAGATACTACCGGTAAAACTGTTTTCGCCGGACTTCAACATCAAACTTAACGAGTTGAGTACCCCGAAAGCTAAAGCCAGTGAAATCGAACATGCCATCAAACACCATATTACCGTAAACCTGGAGAAAGACCCGGAGTATTATCAGAAGCTCAGTAAACGGCTGGAGTCGATTATCGACCGCTATCACGACAACTGGGATCTGCTGGTGGAGAACCTTACCGGAATGCGCGGCAGTATGGAAAGCGACCGCATCAGCGAAGCCGAGAGCCTGGATCTAAACGAACAGGAGATGGCGCTCTTCCGTATCATCGCCAAAGAACAGGGTATGGAACAGCCGACAACCGAACAACAGGAGAAGCTGCTGGAAGCCACGGTGGAGATATTCGCTATTATCCGGGAACGGGCAAGTATAGTCGACTTCTTCCGGAAAGATAGCGAAGTAAAGGCGTTGAAGACCGAGATTAAGCACTCCTTGATAAAGGCATTCGGCGCCGGTGATGTTATTAAGGTATTGATGGATCGCCTTACCGAACAATCTAAAGTGTTTTTTAAATAAGTATGATAAGTTATACGATCATCCGCAAGCCTAGCCGTAAGACTGCATCAGTGCAGGTATCGCCGTCTAATCAGGTATCCATCATTGTCCCGCCGGACTTAACCGAAGAGCGCATCGCGGCTATTATCAAGAGTAAGACCAGTTGGATTATCAATAAGATAGCCATCAACAACCAGGTGAAGTATCCGGTAAGAGCCAAAGAGTTTATCAGCGGCGAAGCCTTTGCCTATCTGGGCAGGAACTACCGGCTGAAAGTCCTTAAAGGTATTCCCGGGGTGGAACTGAAGCAGGGTTGTTTCATCGTCAGGGTTCCCGACAAAGGGGATAATGGTGCACCGGCTTTAATCAGGGAGCTACTCATCGAATGGTATATAGGTCACGCCGGAATAAAATTAAAAGAGCGGGTGCAGCGGCATGCCAAAGTGATGGGGGTAAAACACTCCGGACTCAATGTAAAGAGCCTGACCAGTCAATGGGGCGGTTGCGGTAAGGATGGCGCGTTAAGTTTTAACTGGCGGATTATCATGGCACCGCTCCGGTTGGTGGATTATGTGGTTATTCACGAGCTCTGCCATATCACTTACCATGACCACTCCCGGGAGTTCTGGTTGTTGCTGGAACGATATCTGCCGGAATGGAAAGAACTGAAAGAAGAGCTACGGCAGACCGGGGCATTGCTGGTGATGTGAAAGAGGCACAATATTTAAATATTTTTTTGATTTAATGTTTTAAGATATTAGAGTAAAATATTCAGATAGAGGATATTTAGCAAACAGAAGGATAAATCCAATGATCAATACTGAAACAATCTTTAAATCATTGAACTCTACTGCCGCCTATCCGATAGTGGGGAAGAGTTATTCGGCAACCATTCAACTCTCCGTTGCAACTAGTAAAGCTACAACAGGAGGTCAATCATGATACGTTTCATACACGCTGCCGATGCTCACATTGACAGTCCGCTTAAAGGTCTTGAGGCGCATGACGGGACGCCGGTGGCCATCATCCGAGGAGCAACGCGCCGTGCCTTCGAGAACTTGATAAAACTGGCGATTGATGAGGATGTGGATTTTATGGTCATAGCAGGTGATCTCTACGATGGAGACTGGAAAGATTACAGTACAGGACTTTTTTTACGGGGACAGATGGTTCTACTACGTGACAAGGGTATTGAGGTTTATCTGATTGCAGGCAACCATGATGCGGCTTCCGTGATTAACAGGAAACTTAGCCTGCCGGATAACGTGCATGTATTTTCTACTAAAACTGCGGAATCAAAAGAAGTGGCCGGACTCCCTGTGGTAATTCATGGTCACGGATTTCCAAATCGTGCGGTACCCGAAAATCTGGCGATTGGCTATCCGATAGCTGTGCCGAACAAATTTAACATAGGGCTACTGCACACCAGTTTGACCGGTCGTTCAGGTCACGACACCTACGCTCCGTGTTCAGATATTGACCTGCGCCAGAAAGACTATGACTACTGGGCGCTAGGCCATATTCACCAACCAGAGGTAATCAGTCAGGATCCATGGATCGTGTTTGCAGGCAACTGTCAAGGGCGGGATGCCCGCGAAACAGGTCCGCGTGGTTGCCAGTTGGTGACTGTCAATGATTCACAAATAGTGGATAGTGTAGAGTGGCGCGATCTGGATGTCGTCAGGTGGCATGTACTGGAGATTGATCTCGCCGGGGTTACAGAGGAGTCAGTTGCACTCGGTCTGGTTACCCAGGCGATGGCAGACGCGATTAGTGAAGCAGATGAGCGACTGGTCGCTGCCAGGATAGTATTTACCGGTGCCACCACGCTGCACGGTTCATTACACCGTGAAATATACCGGTGGGAAGCTGAATTGCAAGGGCGAGCCCAGGATAAGAGCAATGAGTCCATCTGGATTGAGCAAATCAAGGTTTTGACATCACCGGTATATGACATGGTACAACTGGCGGAGCGGGATGCGCTAACCAAAATAGTAATTGACACCCTAAATCAAGCCAACATAGAACCTGGAAACTTTCCTGTTGAGATTAAAGAGATGCTAGACGTTCTGCCACCAGAAATCAGAAGTGAAGTTGAAGCTGAGTGGAATGAAAGCCAACGGGCGGTAACAATGGAAGATGTGCGAGCCATCATTCTGGACTCGCTAGGAACGAAAGGAGGACAGGCATCATGAGATTTGAACGAATACATATTCCGGCTTTCGGGCCTTTTACCAATCTGGAAATTAATTTTCCAGCCAATAACGGTGATCTCCATATAATCTATGGAACCAACGAAGCGGGTAAAAGTTCTCTGCTGCGAGCCTTCCGAGATTTGCTCTTCGGCATACACAGCCAATCGCCAGACAATTTCTTACATGACTATAAAAAAATGCGCATCGCTGGGGACATAGTCAACAAGGCAGGAAAACGACTTTCCTTTCAACGGCGCAAGGGCAACAAGAACACATTGCTGGATGCCACGGGCAATGAATTGCCAGACAGCGTGCTGACCGATTTTCTGGGCAGCGTGGATCTGACTTACTTTTCTGCGATGTTTGGACTGGGTACGAAGGAACTTCACGAAGGCGCGGAGCAATTGCTTCGTGGCGAGGGAGATATCGGTAATGCGCTTTTCTCTGCCAGTATGGGCGGCACACCTGTTCAAAAGGTACTGGCGGCGCTGACCGAAGAATCGGACAGGCTATTTAAGGGGCGCGCCACTGCCAATGTATCAATCAGGCCAACTACGAATGAATATAAAGAATTGATGCGTAATAGCCGCGACTCTGTGGTTAGCCCTGATGCATGGGAAAAGCTGGAAAAAGATTTAGCGACAGCAGAGGATGACTGCAACAGATTGAAAATTGAAATCTCTGAAATTACTAAATCATTGGAATGGATTTCCCGTTGTGAAGATGCACTGCCAACTGCTGGACTTTTAGGCGAGGAAATGCGAAAGCTGGAACTGCTACCCTTACTGCCTGCCGTTTCCGGTGATTTTGTCGAACGGGCGCGAGCCGCCAGGGAAGCGGTCCGCGATGCCCATGCTGAAGTTAATCGCTTGACGGCTGAAATTGGCAAACTTGAAACACAATTGACAGGTTGCCAGACTGCTCCTGCTTTACTAAATGAAGCTGATGTGCTGGACAATTTACATCAGGGTCTTGGTGTTTATCGGGATCGCAGGAACTCTTTGACCGACTTGGAGACAGAATTGGCAGGGCTTGAATCGACACTTCGGGCAGGCATGCAAAATCTGAATCTGGGCGGTAATTTTGATCAACTAGAAACACTGCGGTTGAACAGCGCGAGCAGGATTGCTTGCGAGGAGGCTGCCAGTAATTTGCAAAAAGCGCTTGAGAAACGAGATAAAAACCAGGAAAAGACTGAAGATATTAAGGCACAGATCAAATCTCTGGAAACACAGTTGCAGTCCATGCCGGAAATTGATTTAACCAATTTACGAGAGGCATTATCAAACGCGAGCAGGGTCACAGAGGCTAACACAAACCTTGCAAACAGCCAATCCGAGGTAAAACGACTAACACTGGAAATAAAGTCATTACATGAAGAGTTGTTCGGTGCGCCAAAGGATTTGGACTTAACAGCAAGTCTTACAGTTCCATCTAAAGCGATAATTCGTCGAGCTGAAGAAACGATGGATGGGATAAACAGGGATATTAATGGTGTGGAGTCTAAGATAGTCGAAGGGACGAAACTTATCAAGTCTATGCAAGCTGAACTCAGTCGGCTGGAACGACTTGGAGAATTACCCTCAGAAGAGGCACTATGCCAAGCTAGAGAACTTCGAGATCATGGTTGGTGTCTTGTGCTGGCAAACTGGAAAGGCAATGGAAGCACGGAAGAATTTGTTCCTGGCACGCCTCTTGAAGAAGCCTTTCCGCAAACAATACTTCAAGCTGACGGCATTGCGGACAGGATGCGTGAACATGCGGAGGCAGTTGCCCAGGCAGAGGAAAAACGTTTTCAGATCATCCAAACGGAAAAACAGAATCTGGAGTTAAACGCAACAATTGAGGAACTTAAGAACAAATTAAAGGTAGCCCAAACCTCTTGGGAGGCAGAGTGGCGACCTTGCGGAATTACACCAAGTATTCCTGCGGAAATGGAGGAGTGGCGAGAAGCTTGGAGTCGATTCAAAGACATCCTGCGCCAATTAAGAGATGCCGAGGTGACCTTTCAACAAAAAAGTCTCCAGATTCAAGAAGCAAGGAAGCTACTCGCGTCAGTTCTAGCCGAATCTGCCGCAAAGGAATTTACGTTTCTTTACGAAAAAGCCATAAGGCAGGTCCGACAAGGAGAGGAGTCGTCTGGGCGAAGAATTGAGTTAATCCATCAACTCCAAGGTGTAAAACTCCAGTTGGAGCCATTGGAGCAGAACAATACACGCATGGCCACTGCAGTCGAGGATGCAATGCAAAAATGGAAAGCCCTTTGTCAGAAAGTCGGGATGCCGGAAGATATTCCACCTAAGTCTGGTCTTTTGCTTTTGCAGGAACGCAAAGAACTCATCACAAAATTTGATAACTGGAAAGAAATCTCTTCTAACGCAGAAAAAACCAAGGTGTCCGTCGCTCAATACGAGCAAAATGTAAGTAAAAAAGCAGTTGCCCTTGGAGCCGTAGGCGATACTGCCGAGACTCAGGAAATTAATTTATGGAAGATGCTGACCAATGCCCGCGATGCAAAGACACGGCATGATCAATTAGACGCGCAACTCCAAGAAGCAAAAAATACACTTTATAATAAACAGTTGTCCTATACTCAGGCTGATAAAGAACTTAAAGAGCTGGTGCAACTGGCAAAACTTGAAACAGTTGAAGCTTTGGAACCATTACTTGCTAATCTTGAATTACGGGATCAAGCGCAGCGTCAAATTGATACTTTTCGTGGTACTTTAAGCGTCCTTGCCCGGGGACAAGCAGTGGATGAATTTCTCTCCCACATCATGGCGGAAAATCCCGAGGAACTACCTCAGCAGAAAGCCATGTTTGAGAGTCAGAAGCAAGAACGTGAAACAGCAATCCAGATAGCAAACGACTCTTTGTCTTCACTCAGAGGGAAGAAGCAGACGCTTGAGTCCGCCGGCGATACAGCCGCGAACTATCGCCAGCAGGCAGAGTCTTGCGCAGCGCGAATAAAACAAGATGCTACGCGCTTTTTACGTCTGCGCCTAGCCACATATTACCTGCAAACTCAGATTGAGCGGTTCCGGAAGGAAAACCAAGCCCCATTACTGGGAAAATCCGGTCAGTTTTTTCAGAACATCACGCAAGGAGCGTTCAGCGGTCTGGGTCCTGAATTTAATGCTGATGACACCCCTGTTCTTGTAGGTATGCGGCCTGACAACTCCACTGTCTCAATTGCTGGAATGAGTGACGGTTCACGCGATCAACTCTATTTGGCCCTTCGACTTGCTGCACTCCATCAATACCTTGAAAAACATGAGCCAATGCCACTTATCCTGGATGATTTATTAATCACATTCGACGACAACAGGGTCATAGCCATTCTTCCGCAACTTGCTGAATTGGCCAAGCGCACACAAATATTACTCTTTACCCATCACGACCATCTTGTTAAACTCTGCCACAGCACATTGGGTAAAAATAATTTTAATCTTCACTGCCTGAACGCCAAACCCAGCGAATAGGGCAATTAACACAATTACGATACTTGAAGCAATACTTAAATCTTTGCGTAGTGAAGCATTGTATAACAAACATGAGCTGGTGCCGCCAAGGGGTCATTCTGTAACCGGACGAGGAGAAGTTATGGCTAGAGTGTATTGAGTCACTGCTGCCGCATTATACGGAACTGTGGTCGCTTGGAAATTATGCCATTGCCAGTGGGTCCGGTTGCTGGGTTGCGCTACCACTTAGAGAGACAATGCGTAAAGATGTAAATTAGGAGAAAAATAGCTTTTGTGCTTTCGGTACTTTTAAATAATTTACTTTTATTTTACTGAGCACAACTCGCATAATTACCTGACTGGATACTTTTTCAATTCATCATTAAACATTTTCACGGTATTTAATAATTCATTTTTTGTCAGCTCAAAATCAATAAAACAATCTTTGTTTTTATCCCATTCCGGAGGCAATAATTCGGCATCAAAATAGATGGATACTCTGACCTTTTCTTCCGCGATCTCAACATAATTAAACCAAAGATTTGGTTCAGTGAATCTTACCCAACTGGATTCCATTTTTTTATTATTCGCCAAAGCATTGAACCATTCGACAATCTCCTGTATTTCCCAGGCGAGCAGACAAGGATCTGTTATTGACCATTTCAGACTGTCTTTTGTGGCAGTTACTTTAATCATCAACCAGTTTCCGTCATATTCGTTGCTATAGTCTGGATATTGATAGCGAATAACTTCCAATTGAAAAGATGAATGTTCGTTTTTCAGTTCAATCATGGTAACCTGTCCCTCACATTGTTTCTATTTTTTTCCCCGGAAGATAATCAGATGTCAAGTTACAGTACATTAAAAATTGGGTGGCATCCCAACTTGGAGAGACAAACACTTGAGTTTATTTTTACCGGTATCGTGACGGATTACAAACTATTGGCGCTGTCAAAAAACTCAAAAGTGAACATTCTCTCCATATCTTTCAATATAATATTCTAAAACAAAAGAACAATAGTTGAAATAAAAAAGTCAATGATAACCATACCCTGTGTTATTTTTACGCCAGGGTTTTACAGGATGGGATAAGGCTTACTATAAATAGCGCCACACAACAGTTATGACACAAGGAGTAAAATTGGTTATGCAAATACTTTTTTATTATAGTTAATTGTTGGCATGTGTATTTTGTTGTATTTTTTTTCAAAACAGTGGAGAAATTTCAATTTTCCGCCCTTTATATGTAGTGTAGGAAGAATACTAATCCAAAAACATTGAACCCAAAAATCTACAGTTAATGACAGGCATTGTATCTTTTTTTACATTTTTTTACAAAACGGTGGAGAAATTTCAATTTTGCGCTCTTTATAGCAGTGTAGGAAGACAACTTAAATATGATAATGAGTGGGTGAGTTATTGCGGTTTGTAATTTTTCATGAGTAGAAAACTATCCGCGGTTGTTTATAATAGATATAAAATGAAACAAACCTAAAATAAGAAATGGTATAAATTATGAATGATCCCAAACTCGCCGTTCTAAAAGCCTTGCATCGTGAGTCATCTCATAACCGTGCATCATTGGCGGAAAGCACCGAGTGCGGTTGCTTCTATTGCAAAACAATATATAAGCCGGAGGAAATTGAATGTTGGTGCGACGGCGGAGAGACCGCAATCTGTCCATACTGTTCTATTGATTCGGTCATCGGCAATGACACCATTGATATTTGCGCTGAAATGTTAGAGGATATGTATCAGCGCTGGTTTATGAACGAGAAATTCTTCGAAGAAGAGAAAACCGGTTTGGATGAATATGCCGGACTTTTTTTCCCTGTTCCGGAATGGGAGAAAGGTTCTTGCGATGAATACCAGAAACGGATTAGAGCAGCAGCAAAGAACAAGAGTGGTGAAAAAGTCGCCACGCATAACACCAAAGCTGCTACAGGATTAAATGGTATTTCTTCGGCGGCGGAAAAAATGATGATCGCCATTGGTACACCTGATGGGCAGAAACCGGAAGTCAAATCAGAAGATGACCTTCAGAAAAATATGGAAAATATTGTTCTTGTAACTGAAGTTTGTAACGGAGAAACAATCCTTGATCAACAGAGCGCAGAGACATTGAACGCCTCGGCATGGGCAATGTTACTGAAGATAAAACCTGAATATGTTAAGATGTGTGATACCGGCAAAATGTCCACTGCTGATTTAATGTCAATTATGATTCAGGTACCGACAATAGCAAAACACCTTGATGTTTCGCGTTTAACCAGTAAGGATTGGGAACAATTAGTCAAGAGTCAAGTGAAACTGCGACCGTTGGCAGTAAAACATCAAATAAATCAGGCCTCATAACCAGGTCGCGCCGGTTGTAAACATTGTAACGTTGAAAAAAGAGGAAGGTTCTATGAAAAGACAAACTAAACGAAAATTGTTGTTACATTTTCTGCAAATTTATCTAATTTTCGTATTGTTTATTTATTTAATAGCGTTCCCATGGATTCTACTCGCATGCGCAATTCTGGTAACGATTTATTATGAATTCACAATATTTAACTTCTTCCGTAATAATCAGTAATTGATATGACATCGCGGTATTGGCGCTGGAATTAAGGACGCCAGTAAATGATTCACGCAGTTAAATTTGTATAAGTAACCAACCCAACGTCAGGAGTTATTATGAAATCATTAATTCAATTGTTAGATGCTCTTCATGCGCCGCTTATTGTAATCGGGGTATATTTAGCAGGTGTTTTCTGCCTCCTCGGTCTCGGAATGTTATTTTGGATAATCGCTTTTGCAATTTGTGATTTTTTACATGATGTGGTCGGACTTGGAAGATCAGATGCAATGTTTTGGACTATGTTAGGAGTACCAATGTTTGCGGGCTTTCTCGGATTTGTCTGGTGGGGTGTCAGACAGGTATGGATTACTGATAGAGTAGTCGATTATTTGGAAACTGGTAATGAAACCAGAAAAAATGGCAACAATAAATTAAAAAGTACTGGAGTCAAGGGTGTTTTGTCCGAAGCAGTAATGATCCGTGCTTCTACAGTAATGAATAAAATCCGGAAAAATCTTTAGTAAAATTGCGTTATCAAAACATGGCGGTACAACTGAATTACGTAATAACAATTGGCGCTGAGCGCTTTGTCAATAATAAATGAAAAATCTTCAAATCGAAGAGAAAATTTAAACCAGGAGTTATGATGAAATCATTAATTAAATTATTAGATACTCTTCATTCGCCGCTTATTGTTCTCGGGGTATATTTCCTTGGTGTTTTCGTCCTCCTTGGTATTGGAGTATTATTTATACATATCGCTCTGGCTCTTTGTCATTTTATAAAAGAGAGTTTTGACCTGAATGGTGGAAAAGCAATATTTTGGACTATATACGGAGTTCCTATGTTTGCAGGCCTTGTCGGATTAGTCTGGTGGGGTGTCAGACAATTATGGATTACGGATAGACGGGTCGATTATTTGGAAGAGCATGATGATACCGATAAGACTGGCCATTAAATAAAAAACTGAAGGTCAAGGTGTTTTGACCAAAATAATAGATGCCTCTTCGTCTATGGTAATGAGTAAAATCAGGAAATCGAAGAGAAAATTTAAATTAGGAGTTATGATGAAATCATTAATTAGATTGTTAGATGAACTTCATGCGCCGCTTATTGTTCTCGGAGTATATTTCGTAGCTGTTTTCTGTGTCCTCGGTATTGGAATGTTATTTGTATATATCATTCTGGCTATTTGTCAATTATTAGTAGATGTGTTTGACATAACTGGAGGTAAGGCACTATCTTGGACTATATTAGGAGTACCAATGTTTGCAGGCTTGGTTGGATTAGTCTGGTGGGGAGTCAGAATGTTATTGATTACAGATAGATTGGTCGATTATTTGGAAGAGGATGACGACAGCACACAAAATTGCTACGAAATAAAAACTACTGCTATCAAAAACTTATCATTGCCCAAAACAGTAGAAATCACGTCATCTATGGTAATAAATAAAATAGAAAAAAGATTTAACGAAAATAGAAAAATTCAGCAGGTCTCATCAAGCTGAATTTACTTGGGAGTTAGTTGATTTTAATAAATAATGAGAACGGTTCCTGAGGGTCAAGAACTCGATAATCTCATAAAATTAACAAAAGGGGAGAATATGGCGATTTCAGTTGCAGTGAGAAATGGAAATGGAAAAGGAAATGGATCAATCGCGATTTATGAAGATACCGTGTTTCAAAAAACTTGCAGTGGAAACAACTATATTGCCGCCAGCACCGATGGCGAGATTATTGCCGGATTAAATAGCTTTGGCAGAATAACTATTTTTAATACCGAAGGCGATCGTATCAGAGACATAATTATTTCAAGCAGGTTTGAGCGCGTTTCAGTTTCTAATGGACAAATTATTGCTCTAGCTGATGACCGGCAAATTCTATTGTTTGACTATAATGGCGCATTTAAGGGAAATTTACGGCTGTAAATTGATTTAAGGATAATACCTCGGTGACCGGATAAAATTTATCCGGTCGCCAGTTTGCACAGAAAATTTTATTAGTTATGAATAAGTAACCGGAACGGTTCCTAAAGTTCAAAAACCCGGTAATCTCATTAAATTAACCAGGAGTGTTTTAAATGAATCAAAGTCTGGATTTGCCTACCGCGCTACGTGTCCGTGGACCCGCAGAAAAAGGTGAAGCCAATGCACAATTTTTTCTTGGATTGTGCTATTGCCATGACGATGACGGCGTTTCCAAAGATCTGACCGAAGCCGCAAAGTGGTTTCGTAAAGCCGCGGAACAAGGATATGCAAGCGCACAGTATACGCTTGGCGCATGCTACCGGTACGGCGATGGCGTTCCAGAAGATTTAACCGAAGCAGTAACGTGGTTTCGTAAAGCCGCGGAACAAGGACACGTTCGCGCACAGTTTAATCTTGGCGAATACTACATTAATGGTGACGGTGTTTCCAAAGATTTAACCGAAGCAGCCAAGTGGTTTCATAAAGCCGCGGAACAAGGTGGTGTTGAAGCACAGTTTAATCTCGGATTATGCTATCATAATGGCGATGGCGTTTCCAAAGATTTAACCGAAGCCGCCAAGTGGTTTCGTATTGCCGCAGAACAAGGGAATGCTGCGGCGCAGAATAATCTTGCCAGTTTCTACTTACATGGTATGAGCGTAGAAAAAAATGAAACCGAAGCGGCAATTTGGTTTCTCAAAGCGGCGAATCAGGGGTATGCCATGGCACAGTATAACCTTGGAGTGTGCTACGCCAAAGGCAATGGCGTTGCCATAGATTTTGCCGAAGCAGCTCAATGGTTTCGCAAAGCTGCAGAACAGGGGATGAATGAGGCAGATGAAGCGCTTAAAATTTTAGAAGAGAGCCAGTCGCAAAATTAAATTTTATTGTCTTTTTATTTAGGATATTAGAGTAACATAGCAGTTAGAGAATATTTACGAAACCATCTTTATTGTCAGGAGAATTACAATGGAAAAAAATGCGAATGATTACCGCGAAGCTGCAGAACAGGGCAGTGCTGAAGCACAGTATGAACTTGGCGTATGCTATTTTTATGGCGAAGGCGTAGAAAAAAACGAGGAAGAAGCAGAAAAATGGTATCGTAAAGCGGCAGAACAGGGAAATGCTGAGGCACAGTATCGACTCGGCCGGTACTATTGGAATCAAAATTTTAATGACATTATATCTTTATGTGCGAATGATTACCGCGAAGCGGCAGAACAGGGTTACATTTATGATGGCATTGAATCTTCTTACAATTTGAAGGGAGAAAATCAAGTTGAAGCGGTAAAATGGTTTCGCAAAGCCGCGGAACAGGGGTTGTCTCCAGGAGAGTATGCGCTTGGCAAATGCTATCTTATTGGCGAAGGCGTTGAAAAAAATGCAGAAGAAGCCGTAAAATGGTTACGCAAAGCCGCGGAACAGGGGCATACATGGGCACATTATGAACTTGGCAAATGCTATCTTATTGGCGAAGGCGTAGAAAAAAATTTATCCGAAGCTGTATCCCGCTTCCAGGCATCTGGTCATCGTAATAATGAAGCACAATATGAACTTGGCAGATGCTATCTTTATGGACAGGGTGTTACAAAAAATTTATCCGAAGCTGTATCCCGCTTCCTTGCATTGGTTGATCATGATTATAAAGCGCAATATGAACTTGGCAGATGCTATTTTTATGGCTATGGCGTAGTAGAAAATGAAGCCGAAGCTGTAAAATGGTTTTGCAAAACGGAGGGGCCGGAATATCTGCCGGCTCATTATGTTCTTGGAGAACACTATTTTGATGGAACCGGCAGAGTAGAAAACAGAGACAAAACCGCAAAATTGTATCGCAAAGCTGCGGAACAGGGAAATGCGGAGGCACAATATAATCTTGGCGAATGCTATCTTCATGGTTGGGGAATAGAAAAAAATGAGCCCGAAGCTTTAAGTTTGTTAGGCAAAGCTGCAGACCAGGGATTTGCTCCAGCACAGTACAAACTTGGATTATGCTATCTTTACGGTTGGGGCGTGGTAGAAAATGAAGCCGACGCGGCAAGCTTGTTACGCAAAGCCGCGGAACAGGGGGATGTTCAAGCACAGCATTTTCTTGGCGAATACCATTATTTTAAACAGAAATTTTCAGAAGCTGTAAAATGGTATCGCAAAGCCGCCGAGCAAGGGGATATTCATTCGCAGATGCAACTTACTTTATGTGTCCGTGATGATGGTATTACTATGGATGAGTGTTTAAAATGGTTTCATAAAGCGGCAGAACAAGGGGATGTTTTTTCACAGAGTTTTCTTGGTGGGTGCTATTTTAATGGCAAAAACGTAGAAGAAAATAAAGCCGAGGCTGTAAAATGGTATCGCAAAGCCGCGGAGAAAGGAGATCAGGAGGCACAGTGTGAACTTGGATATTGCTATCTTAATGGCGAAGGCATAGAAGAAAATGTGGAAGAAGCGGTAAACTGGTTTCGTAAAGCCGCTGAACAAGGGTGGTCTCAAGGAGAGTATGCGCTTGGCATGTGCTATCTTAATGGCGAAGGCGTAGAAGAAAATGCGGAAGAAGCCGTAAACTGGTTTCGAAAAGCCACGAAACAGAGTAATGCTGATGCACAGTATAATCTAGGTATGTGCTATCTTAATGGCGAAGGCGTAGAAGAAAATGCGGAAGAAGCGGTAAAATGGTTTCGAAAAGCCACGAAACAGAGAAATGCTGATGCACAGTATAATCTAGGTATGTGCTATCTTAATGGCAAAGGCGTAGAAAAAAATGCGGAAGAAGCGGTTAAGTGGTTTCGAAAAGCCGCGGATCAAGGACATGAGTTGGCACAGGATAGGCTTGGCAGGTGCTATAATTTCGGCAGAGGCGTAGAAAAAAATGAAGTTGAAGCTTTTAAATGGTTTAGAAAAGCGGCAGAACATGGGCATGAAATGGCACAGTATAATATAGGTATATGCTATCTCAATGGCGATGGCGTAGAAAAAAATGCGGAAGAAGCGGTTAAATGGTTTCGAAAAGCGGCAGAACAGGGGTGTTATCCAGCAGAGTATGCGCTTGGTGAATGCTATCTTAGTGGCAAAGGCGTAGAAAAAAATGTGGAAGAAGCGGTTAAATGGTTTCGAAAAGCGGCTGGTAAGGGATATGAAGATGCGCTGGCAGCGCTTAAAGATTTAGGCAAATAACTCTTTATTGCCGTTTATCTTACTGCTTGACCGCATTTACTGTTGTCATGTCCAGCGATGATACCGTGGCAGAATTCTATCGAGCGGGGTATTTACGATATGACGGGTCAAATGGGCATCAATGGAGTTTTTCACGTTGTCCTGATCTCCATCTTAAAACGAGTTGTTCACCGCTTTTAAAGAGTATGTTAAAGGTGCATTGTGAAAAGTTGCTGTATTTTTATTGGCCGTAGCTAAAAGTTACTTAGCAAATAAATCAGTTATTACGAAATTGATGAAACAGTCATTATATTTTGTTCATAATTTTAATTTGACAAAAAAGAAAGGAGGGATATTATAAGGTATTAGGGGTATTTGCTATTTTTTGCGCTAATAAATATTTTAACGATGGATGAAATATTAAGAATGAAGCAATCAGACAACAATATTCAACCTGAAAAAAAGAAGAAGAAGAACTTTTTTTTCCAGATTATGAACGATGAGGACGAGGACAAAAAACAATCCATATCAAACATGCATTATCAGTTTGTTCATCTTGCTGTCAGGGAGGAGATGAAGAAGTTGAGTAAAACTTGTGATGTAAATGAACAAAAAAATATATTATTGCAAATGGTAGTTGAGGGTAACAATAACGTTGAAATATTGACAGAAGATAATGTTAAAACGATTGAATATGAAGAGAATCTGAAGAAACTGCAGGATTATAGTGTTTATTTAGTCTTTAAATACATTAACTTTTATCGCAACCAAGATCGCAATGCTCTGCGTACGATGAAGGAAGAATATACCGTAAATGATATTGTCAGCGTCTGTTTTTTAAGCTTGGCGAGAGCAATTAAGAGATATACAAGAATTGATCCAGGCACTTCCTTTGAGAACTACATTTGCCTTCAAATGCACAATAGCGTGAGAGCGGCGTATAATAAATTCAGATCACGCGGTCTAACACGTTCCACTCCTTATTGTAGTGTTTTCAGCTATAATGAAGCTATGAGCGGTGATAACACAGACCTGCAGGAGGAGATTTATGAAGCAGAAGGAAGATATGACCCATTTCGCGCAAAAATAGATATTCAAGACTTGTCTGAATTAATTGAATACGCTAAATGCACCGCGGAGGAAAAAAGGATTATAGAAGCAATGAAGAAAGCTGCTGAATCTCCCCGTGGCGGTGATCTTAACATTAGTGAAATTAGCAGGAATTTAAATATAAGCTATTCAACTACTACGCGTCGGATCGACGCAATCATAAAAAAACTGCGTGATGCGGAAAAATGCATAAAAAAAGTAACAAACGAAACCAAGACAAAAAGGAATCAAAATGAAAAAAAATAAAAGTAAACCGGAAAAAGATTTATATGACAGTTCTGATTTAGTGTTAGCAGCAAAAGAATATAATTGGAAATTAGTTGATGAACTGATTGCCAAAGGAGCAGATCCGAAATCGACCAACCAGATCGGGCAGAATATTCTTTTTTTTGCGTTAGTACGAGATGAAATAAAATTAGCAGACAAATTCTATGATTTGGGTGTACGGCTTAACAGTCTAAGCTCTCTGGCGTTTAGTACCATGGATCTGGATACATACGAATTGAATGATATATTAATACTGATTGCAAAAGCTTCCAGTCGCGGTAGAAATTATTTTTGCGATGAAAATAGTGATTTGGCAAATTGTTGCGAAATACAATGGTTTGAAAGAGCTGAAAAATTAATCCCAATGGCGGATAAGGAGGAATTAAATCGGGCATTGGTAGTATGTGGCAATCAACTTGAAGTATACCACAAAGACCCAACTATGATTAGATTATTGTCCCATCTAATTGATGCCGGAGCTGACCCGAAACGCTTGCAGATACAATGTTTAAAGGTATTGCGGAAAATGACGTCGGGGGGTTGGTCAATATTCGGTCTATGGGCCGCTTTAAGCTATACCGGATTGAGAGACTTTTTGGAGGAATTTGAAAAAAAATATAACCTGACGTCATCTGCAACATTAAAACTAAATAAACATTATGACAAAGGACATTTTGCAGGTATAAACAGAGACCAAAAATGATATTTATATGAACTTATATTTTTCTCAAAAAGCTAACCGCTTTGAATATGGACACAAACTTGCTGACTCGCGCCATTTTTTATGAGAATAATCCCGCACGAAGAGTTTTTTGCTCTTTCTGTCATTCAAACAGTGGAACAGTTTTGGCCATAATCGCTTTATTGTTGACTGTTATGGGAATTTCCACAGACTCTCCAATTGAGGACAGACGCTTCAAAATTACATTGGCCATTTCCGGATCAGCGAAATTAATATCTGACAGCTCAACTTTATCGCCAACTTTAATACCTGGAATAACGCAGTTCTTAAATACGCAGTGTACCGTCAAATTGCCTTGATTTAAAACGAGTTGAATGCCTATGGTGTATAAATCTTCAGTCAAATCTCTCGGGAATGATAAAACTCTGGGATTGTCCTTGAACAATAAAACACCATTTTTAAAATCAAACAAACATTCATAGTTACTCAAGAGATTCAAGCCTGCAATGAATTCAAAAGGCAACGGCAATGTCGAAGTTGTAGTGCTGACAACGTATTTACCCAGAGAAATATTTCCAACACCGATTTCAATTCCACTATGGAAATCATATTTAACATCGCCTATCGGCGTAGGAAGTTTCCACCCGCATGATTTGAGATGACCTTTTCCGGCCAATCGGTGCGATACGTCAAAACACTGATATGAACCGGTATCAATTGCGCAGGAGGTCTTTTTCCCGGCAACCAGAAATTCGGCAGTCAGGCATTGACCGACTGAGATATTTATCGTCTTGTCAGGCGTAAATTTTTTAACATTGAATTCTAGTTCAGATGTCCTAAAGTTGATTTTAATGTTGTCGAATTTATTAAAGAAATCCAACCCGAGAAATCCTTGAATATCGATCATCAGAAGCTGACTCAATGGAGTGAGGTCAATGGGTTGAGGCTTTAATTTTAAGGAAAACTCCTCTTGTATTCCAATATCAGTGTTGGATATCGCGGATAATAGTGAACTATTTTTTGAAAACGAAAACGGAAACCCGGAATCAAGAAAGAAATAAAAGGTTTTACCATGCTTTTTGACTGGAACAAGCACTGCGTTGAAAGAAGTACAATATTTCATTTTGCTTTCCTTGGTTAATAATAACGAGTTTAAACAGAGTAGAAAATATTTCCAACCATCTGCTTAAATAACCATAATTCATAAATTAAATGTTATCAACCATCAAGAAAGGAAATTATCGGAAAACTTCTAAATGATATCAAATCTTCAAAATTATGATTTATGCGACTGCGGGATAATTGGAGTGTAATATGGTTAATCGCAGGTTTGCGTATTATTTTACATTTTTTTACAAAACAGTGGATAAATTTCAATTTTGCGCTCTTTATAGCAGTGTAGGAAGAATACTAAGCCAGCAACAATGAACCAAAAATCTACAGTTGATGGCAGGCACGCTTTTTTTTGCAAATTTTTACAATAAAGTGGAGAAATTTCAATTTTGCGCTCTTTATAGTCAGTGTAGGAAGATCACTAAATATTATAATGAGTGGGTGAGTTATTGCGTTTTGTAATTTTTCATGAGGAGAAAGTCATCCGCAGTTGTTTGACAAGCGAGAAAAGTAAACAAACCTAAAATAAGAAAGGGTATATAATATGGATGATCCAAAACTCGACGTTCTAAAGGACTTGCATCGTAAGGCATTCAAGAACCGTGCATCATTGGCGGAAAGCACCGAGTGCGGTTGCTTCTATTGCAAAACAATATATAAGCCGGAGGAAATTGAATGTTGGTGCGACGGCGGAGAGACCGCAATGTGTCCATACTGTTCTATTGATTCGGTCATCGGCAATGACACCATTGATATTAGCGCTGAAATGTTAGAGGATATGCATCAGTACTGGTTCTGAACAATGGGGAAAAATTAAAAAATTAGTCAGTCTGCTAAATTATGAGGAGAAAACTAAACATGAGGAATAATTATTAATGGTTGACATGCGTATCTTATTTGCGACTCGCCTGCGGAGAACACCATCAGCGGTTGTTTGACAATCGAGAAAAGTAAACAAACCTAAAATAAGAAAGGGTATATAATATGGATGATCTAAAACTCGACGTTCTAAAGGACTTGCATCGTAAGGCATTCAAGAACCGTGCATCATTGGCGGAAAGCACCGAGTGCGGTTGCTTCTATTGCAAAACAATATATAAGCCGGAGGAAATTGAATGTTGGTGCGACGGCGGAGAGACCGCAATGTGTCCATACTGTTCTATTGATTCGGTCATCGGCAATGACACCATTGATATTAGCGCTGAAATGTTAGAGGATATGCATCAGTACTGGTTCTGAACAATGGGGAAAAATTAAAAAATTAGTCAGTCTGCTAAATTATGAGGAGAAAACTAAACATGAGGAATAATTATTAATGGTTGACATGCGTAACTCATTTGCTACTCGCCTGCGGAGAACGCCATCCGCAGTCGTTTGACAATCGAGAAGAAAAAGCGTGACGGTCAACAGAATTGATGCCGGGTGGCAATCCGGTTTATTGTAAGGATTGCCGCCCGGTGACACGGGAAACAAATTAAAAAGTCAGTTAATAAAAACTCAACGAAAGGAGGCGCTATGGACAAGTTATTAAGTGTGAGATCCCCGGTCGATGGCGAGGCTTTGAGCAGATTTAAGGATATAGAATTGCCGGCAACGACTTGTAGGTATAAATCATGATTAATCCGGAGTTTATTGATTATGAGCAGCGATTTAAAAGTTTCAGTTTTTGGTAATCTTTTATCTTTTAAAAAAAATAAGAGGAAAGCAGTTATGGAAAAATTCTTCTACAGGTCGATTGATGAAAAAGAACCGAGCGGATTTATTCGTGCCGAAGTTTTTAAGTTCACGCTGAACTACATTAAGAGTACAAAAGAATTATCCCATGCGGCAATAGCCGACAATCTGCTTTGCTGCTTGAGCAAAACACAAGTCAGGACGATAGTCTGCAGGGCATTCAGGTTGATGGAAGGTAAAATTGAAGAAACCCTTCAAGACAAAGTTAATTTTAACAAGATGTATTCTGAAACCCTTGAATACCTGACTAATGGTTGTAATTCTCCGGCAAAGGAAGAGTTTATTAAAGATATCATTAAAACTGCGGAAAAAGAACTTGCCCGATACCGTGAGAAAATCGACACGGAGAATGACATATACGCTTCGCGGATTAAAGAACTGCAGCAATTGCTCAATCTTTCGGATGAAGATATTGAAATATTCAATGTCCTGTATTTTGCCGGTTTTAATAAGAATTTCGATGATATGTGTGAAGCCGCAAGAATCCGTCTTCGTGGCGGTCGCGACAGACTTGGGGCAATTTTGAACTTTAAATTCTTCACCGGCTATACGGAACAGGTCATAAAAAAGGCGATTTCAAAGGAATCCCGGCTTCGCAAGTATGGAGTGCTTGATGGGGATCTTGATATCATGAACCCTCAATTAATAGATTTCTTGACTGGATTAAGCGAGGAACCGCTAACAAACAGGTTCTTTCGAAAATACACTGGTCCGGCGGTCGGGATGGAGTCACACACTAAAATACGCGAACATCTGGGAATCATCGAAAAAATCATCAATAACCGGGAAGAAAACGGGATTGTAAATATCCTGTTATATGGAATACCCGGTACCGGCAAGACCGAATGCTGCCGGTCGCTGGCGCGCCATCTCGGCAAGGATATCTACGAGATAAATACTATTGAAAATGATGACAGGCCGCTTTCCGGCACCCGCTTCAGATTTGCCGCGTTGAAAGTGTGCCAGGATTCTGTTCCGCTTGATAAATGTATTATTATGATTGACGAAGCGGATGAGATGCTTAACGGGAGCAGCACCGCATCCTCAATGTTCATGTCCAGTTCCAGGAATACCGAGAAGGACGTGCTCAATGATTGTCTGGACAATAATCCGGGAGTTTACTTCTGGGTGACCAACCATTCACATGATATCGAAGAGTCCACGCGCCGACGGTTCGACTATTCGATTGAGTTCAGAAAATTCACCAAAACCGAGCGTGTCAAACTATGGCAGAGCTGTATTAAAAAACATCAGCTTGAAGGTAAGTTCACTGCCGGTGAACTCGCCGGATTCGCGGCAAAGTACGAGATCAACGCCGGGGGAATTGATATCGCGCTGA
>CAYMSF010000059.1:0-22619 GCA_964392985.1 uncultured Victivallaceae bacterium
GCGGACACACTCTGTGTGCCTATACGCGGACACACTCTGTGTGCCTATACGCGGATACACGCTGTGTGCCTATTACCTACCCGACCTATAGGACCTATCAGACCTATAGGACCTATCAGACCTATCGGACCTATCGGACACGTGCTTATGCGCCGGCAAAATACGACTTTATCTTTTCGGTCAGGGTCGCAAAATTTATCGGCTTGGTGATGTAGTCATTACATCCGGCGTTCAGCGCGGTATGCTGTTCGTTGCCATACATATAAGCGGTCTGGGCGATAATGACGACCTCTTTGTTAAACTGGCGGATTGCTTTGGTTGCCTCATAACCGTCCATGCCGGGCATCTTTACATCCATCAGAATCAGTTCGATTCCGGGATTGTTACGGCAGATTTCAACCGCTTCAAATCCATTTGTCGCCGTCAGGATTTCGCGGCCGAACTTTCTACTGAAAATGGCGGCGAGTTTCATGGAGGTGTCATCATCATCCACCACCAGTATTTTAAGTTTCCAGGTCTCATTCGGGCTCGCATCAACCGTAACAGCATTACTTGTCGTAATTTGTTGCTGAACCGCCTTACTGGGAATGGTGAAATAAAAGGTCGAACCTTTGTTTTCTTCGCTTTCCACCCATATTCTTCCGTTGTGCTTTTCAATAAATTCCTTGCACAGCAACAAGCCGAGTCCTGAACTGGGTTCGTTCTGAGTCCCTTTTCTATTGACGCGGGCGTCAATGTGAAACAATTTATCCATAATGTTTTGACTCATGCCGATGCCGGAATCCTTTATTGCAATTTCAATGCGGTCATTTTCGACGGCTCTTGCTGAAATTACGATATCCCCGCCGTTATTGGTAAATTTAACCGCATTGGAGAGCAGATTGCGCAATATTGACTGCAACATGTTGCTGTCGGCGAAAACTTCAATTTCTCCGGCAATATCGCAAGTTGTTTTTATCCCTTTCTGGTGTGCGCTTTCAATGATTGTTGCGGCGCTTTCATTGACTAGCGGAAGCAACTTGATGATTGCCGGGGCAAAAGCAATCAATCCCTGCTGCATTCTCGCCCATTGCAGGAGATTTTCCAGCAACTGGAAAAGATTATCCGCTGATTTTTTCATTCCGGAGGCGATTTGTTTTATTTCGTCCATGTTCAGCTTGTCTAATTCTTCATCCATTACCTGGGTCAAACCCAGGAAACTGTTAAACGGGCTGCGCAAATCATGGGCAATGATTGAGAAAAATTTATCTTTTTCCGCATTTATGCACACTAGTTCGCTGTTTTTAAGTTTGATTATCGATTCCGCCTCGATACGTCCGGTGATATCCTGTCCCTGAGCAATCGTCGCCACCGGCGTTTTGCCATCAGTGGCAAAGATTGTCGCGGAGTTCCATAATACCGTCCGCTCGGTGCCATCGCGATGCATAATTTCTATTTCCACTGACTCCCAGCGTTCGCCGGTAACGGTTTTGCGAATCTGCGCCATAGATTGCACCGCCGTATCGGGCGGGAATAGTATTTCGAGTGATTGCCCGAGAACTTCAGCCTCCTTGCGTCCGGTAAGAAACTCAAAGGCATGGTTGAAACGGGTGATGCGGAACTGCGCATCCCAGACAATAATCGGCGCATTGGCATAGTTGAGCAAGTTTTCGAGATAAGCGTTCGTATTGCGCAACGTTTCCTCCACCTCAATTCTTTCCAGTTCACTGGAGGTACGTTCGGCAACCATTTTCAGCGTTGCCTCAACCGTTTGGCGGTTTGCCAGCGGTTTCCGGCTGATGACCGCGATCAGACCAACCGGCGCGCCGTCGTGACCGAACAGCGTAACGCCGGCGTAACTTTCCGCCTGTAAATCTTTGAGTACCTGATCACGCGGAAAGAACTGACATACTTTGGCAGGGAAACAGCAGACCGTTTTTCCCACAACATCGCCGCAGGGGGTGTCTTTTAATGCGTAGGTCACATTGTCCTCAAAATGCCCGTCACACCATACCGCCACGGTTCTGGCATTCAGTCCATCGCCTTCAAGACGGTCAATGCAGACAAAGTCCATATCTAAACTGTTGGCAAGATATCGCGCCATCGTATTAAAAAAAGGTTCCTTTGCGGTTCCGCTGGCGGTTTGTGCCAGAAAGGTCTTAATTCTTTCCACACGGGTATGCTCGGTGATATCCCGCCAGGTGAGAAATAAAACGGGTTGCCCTTGCAACGTTAATACCGTCATTACCACTTCAACGATAAACACCGAACGGTCAGCGTGGCAGTGTACCCAGTCAAAGGTGATTTTTCCAGTTTTTATCGCTATACTTATTTTTTCCCTTGCTGCTTCTGATGACTTTCTGCCGTCAGGCTGATATTCCGGGGAAAAAAATTCCGGCGGCTTGCCAATAATTTCTGCACGGCCGCATTGCAGCATTGCTTCCGTGGCGTGGTTACAATCGGTAAAGACGCCATTCTTAATAATCAGATACGCGTCAGGCGAATCCGTAAACATGATGCGGTGTTTCTCTTCGCTTTCCCGCAATGCTTCCTCGGTCTCCTTGCGACTGGTGACTTCAATGCAGAAACCGGTCATCCGCAGCGGTTCACCGGAAACATCATATACTGTTTTGCCTAGTGCACAAATCCAGTGTATCTTACCGTCCGGGTGGATAACCCGGTATTCACTGCTAAGATGTTTGTTCTCTTTGAGCGCAACTTCAACGTTATTCACCGCCATTTTCAGATCATCCGGATGAATTATCCGTTTCCATATCTCAAAGGATTCTTTATCCCGGTCCGGGTCCAGACCGAACAGATGAAAGAGTTCTGCCGACCAGTTCATCTGTTGGTTGACAATATCCCAATCCCAGGTGCCGGCGCCGGCACACTGATAAGCGAGCTTCAGCAGTTGCAGGCTGTTGGCGAGGTCATTTGTTTCACCGTTGCAGGACAGAAGAACTTCCGTTTCCGGCTTGCCAGTTTCTTGTGCAGTTTTTTTACTCATAATTTTTCCCGTATGTAACTTTCAGCAGTTGCATAAGTTTGTACGACCTGTCGGAACAGCCAACAACGAACAGCCAACAACGAACAGCCAGAGCTAACAGCCAGAGCCAACAGCCATTTGTCGTGGTCTGTACGACCGTAATGACGGCTCAGGAAAAGCCGTCACCCTCAGTCGCCGGGCGGCTCTCGCTCTCTGCTCCTTGGACTTCGTCCAATTCCTAAGAGAGCGGGCACACTCTGTGTGCCTATAACCTAAGAGAGCGGGCACTCACTGTGTTGCCTACCGCGGACACACGCTGTGTGCCTATTACCTACCCGACCTATCTGACCTATAGGACCTATTACGACCTATATGACCCATACTATTTCTTAAAATATTTGCTTACCATTGTCGTCAGTGCAGTGACACTGAACGGTTTGGAGATATAATCATTGCACCCTGCTGCGATTGCGGCATCTCTTTCACCGGTGAGCGCATAGGCGGTTTGTGCGATAATGACCACCTGTTTATTAAATTCACGGATTTGTCTGGTGGCTTCATAACCGTCCATCTCGGGCATTTTTATGTCCATCAAAATCAGGTCAAGGTCAGGATTGTTGCGACAGATTTCGATGGCATCCGTGCCGTTTCTGACCTTGAACACTTCCCGGCAGTATTTTTTGACGGCGATAGCGAGAAACAGTTCCGAAGACGGATCGTCATCGGCAATCAATATTTTCAGTTTAGGAATTTCACTTCCGGTCTGGTTGACCGTAGATTCCGCTTTGGCAATATCTTTTTCCGGTTCGAACTTATAAGGAATCGTGAAATAAAATTTTGTCCCGTGCCCTTTTTCGCTTTCCAGCCGGATTTTGCCCCCAAGCATTTCCACATAGGCTTTGGCAATGGACAATCCCAGTCCGGAACCTTGATATGCCCGCTTGTCGCCTATATCCGCCTGAACAAAACGTTCAAAAATCGCTTCCTGCCGTTCTTTGGGAATACCGATACCGCTGTCTGTTACATAAAATTCGAGGAATCCGCCTTTATGCTCATAACCGAATTCAATCGTGCCGGTTTTAGTAAATTTGATGGCATTTTTTACCAGATTAGTCAGAATGCCGTACAGCTTCTCCTTGTCTGTCGTGATGACCGCCGCGTCTTTCGGGAGACCGTTATTGAATAACAACCGCAACCCTTTCTGTTCCGCCTCATGTTTAAAAAAGGCGTAAATGTATTCGATCTGCTCATTGATATTGGTTTTTTTGAGCAAAAGTTCCATTTGTCCTGATTCAATTCTCGCGATACAGATGATGTCGTTGATGGTGTTGAGCATCCGTTCGCCGCTTGCCTGAATTATGTTGATGTATTCCCCCTGTTCCTCGCCACTCAACTTCGACTCCTGCAACAGTCGGGAAAACCCCAGAATACCATTCATCGGCGTTCTAATCTCATGACTCATATTAGAGAGGAATGCCGTTTTCAGCCGGTCGCTCTCCTCCGCTTTATTTTTCGCTTTAATCAGTTCAAGTTCCGCAAGTTTGCGGGCGGTGATGTTTTCGTGCGCGACCACAAACCGGTGTAATTTTTCTTCCGGGAAAGGCGTTACCTTGCCGGCAAACCAGCGCTCTTCGACTGGCGAGTGGCAGGGATATTCCAACATGAATTCTCCCAGTTTACCGCTCATGACCGCACGGAGGCCGGCGGCAAACTCCGCGGCATGTTCAGAACATGATCCCGTCGCGGCATCGCAGATTTTCAGATAATTGATGCCTTCGCCGACTTTGCCTGCTGCGCTGCCGTTGCCTTCGGCAAACTGCCGCCAGGCACGGTTGGCGTGAATGACAGTACCGTTTTCATCCAGAATCGCCAGATGGGCGGAGAGTGCATCAATCGTTGAGTGCGCGAATATCTCCGATTTGCGCAGTGCGTCTTCCGCCTCTTTGCGTGCGGTGATATCAGTAATCATGCCGAAAGCACCGGCAAATTTACCCTGCGCGTCAAGTATCGGATTGGCTGAGACAATAGTCCAAAGTTTCTGACCGTCTTTCCGGATAAAACAGCGCTCGTAAATCGAACCTTCTCCACGCAGGCGGCTGGCTTTCTGTTCTTGTTCATCGCTTAATTGATCTTCCGGGAAGAATGAGTCAATTTTGCGTCCAACCATCTCATTCGGGTCATAACCCAGCATCGCCGCGGTCCGGGTATTAACAAAGGAGATATTGCTATCGCTGTCCACGGCAACGATGCCTTCATTGGCAGTTTCGACAATCCGGCGGTATTTCGATTCGCTCTGCGACAGCTGACGCATCAGGGTATCTTTTTGGGAATTGGCGTGAGAGAGTTTCACGGCAGTGTAACTCAATGATGACACCATTTCAGCAAGTTTGACGTAGAATGACATTGCCGCATCAATCATTTCCCGGCTGAACCGCGGTACTCGGTCCAGCGCTGCCATGTATTCCGCTTCATCAAAGCCATATTTACGGGCTTGTTTGCGGAATAATTCATAGTCAATTTTCTCATCATCGTAAAAGAACTGCCCGAGAAAAATATTCCCCAGATGTCTGCCGCTGATGATAATCGGTGTAACCAGATCCCAGAGGTTGTTCTTGCAGCGGTTGACTCGTGTTTTCCCTTCCTCAAGGCCATGAGCGAGGATTTTTTCACTTTCAAAACAGTTCTTCAAGGTTTCAGCATTGCAACGGTGAAATTTTGTGCAGATATCCTGCCAGCCCGTGCCAACCAGAACCTTGCCATTGATCTCAAGAATTCCAATGCCGATATGAGTGGCACGGTAAAATTCATCCATCATGGCTTGCAGCATTTTACAATCTATGATATCGGCAAGTTCCAGCGCGCCAATGTCGCTGTCCGGGTTGAGAATGGCTTTAAGTTTGTTCCTGACTGCCGTTTCGCTGGCATGGAGTCTGTGTTCCATCAGTTTGCGCTGGGTGATGTCGTGGATGAATACAACAAAATTCTTTTCTTCAGGACGGTATTGAACACTGATTTCAACGTCAACAAAACTGCCGTCTTTACGGCGGTGGCGGGTCTCAAAAAAATCTTCCCCGACTGTTACCAGTCTTTTCATGCGTGCTGCAGTTTTTTCCGGTGTTTCCATTACTTCCAGATCAGCAATACACATGGTCAGCAGTTCCTCGATACTGTAACCGGTCATCCGGCTATAGGCAGCGTTGGCCTCCAGCAAGCGGCCATCGATGCCAATAGTACAGTAGCCGTCCATGGCGGTCTGAATAATCGCCCGGTGCCGCTCCGTATTTTTCCACAATTTATCCTCTGTCTGTTTACGTATGAGCACCTCGCCGATATGACCGGCCAGCGTTTCCAACTGCTCAATCACTCCGGGCGAAAAACACCCTTTCCGGCGGTCGTTTAACTGCAACAGACCGATAATCTGTTCCTGTGTGCGGACAGGTATCAGCGCCACTGAGGCGTAACCCTGATGAATGCATTCGTTCCGCGGATTGTGCCGGGGATCTTTCTCCGGCTTAAGGCTAAGCAACGGCATTGAATCATTGGTATAGAAGCTTCCTCCGCGAGTAAAGAGCGGATTGGACGGGTCGGTCTTTCCGGAAATTATCAGACCGCTGGTACATTCCAGACTGATGGAACCATCCGGTTTACGGCAGACACCGCCGTCAGCGGAACGCTCAATCAGCGAGTTTTCTTTCAGCAGAAAATCCTCTGTAAAACCGGACTGAGCCAGATAGGGGAAATCATCCCCACTCTTCAGGCGGATGCCGACCGCATCAATACCAATGCGCGTTTTCAGTGTGGTAACCACTTGCTGAATAGCGCTAGCAAAATTACCAGGTTGATTCAGTATCTGCAGGATTTCCCGGCAGGTTTCCCGATAGATATCAATAAGTTTGCGCCCGGAGATATCGCTCATTACGATACGGCACTCTGTAGTGCCGGCGGCATTTTTACCGGCAGTTGCCACCAGATGCGCCCAGAATATCGTATTGTCGTTTTTTAATATCCGCAGTTCATATACGTGCGGTTTACCCGGCCCCGGCTCTCCTGATGTTTTCTCCATTGGCGACGACTGGGCAAAGATTTGCTTGCGGTGCAGATAGTAGATGTCCTGATCTTCCTTCAGAATAAAATGGCTGAGCGGCTGTTTGATGAGCGAACTCCGGGTTACGCCTAACATACTTGCAACAGTAAGATTGGCTTCAATAATTATCCCCGCTTCGCTGATGGTGCAATAACCTGCAGGAGACAGATCGTAGAGGTCGAAATAGCGGTCCCTTGCTGTGTCCAGTTCATCCCGGACAAGACGCAGTTCATCGTTCTGTATCTCCAGTTCAACATGATGCACCCGCAACTCGTGAATCATCCGGAGGGTTTCTTCCGGAGAAAGCGTGGCAAAGTCTTCCGGCAGTGGCGGGACTTTTAACTCCGCCAACAGGCGCAACGTCTTCTGCTCTTCCAGTTTTTTATCCACATTTTCCATGGTGACTTCCCGGTATTCTTATATTTTTATTTTAATTCCTGTGCCCGTTCGGTTGTGGCGATAGCATACATCTGTCCGGCTTCATTAATCAAAGCCGTTGAGATGATTGAGACTTCCAGCACTGCACCGGTTTTGGTAAGTCGCCGCGAGTGATACGGGTCCAGAATTTCAGCATTGCAGAGTTGAAGCAACCGGTTTGTATCTTTTTGGTGCAATCCCGCGGGAATCCGGTCCTTGCAATTCATCGCGAGCGCCTCGGTTTCACTCCAGCCGTACATTCTTACCGCGCCGGGATTCCAGGCGAGAATACGTCCATCCAGATCCTGCACGGTAATAGCATCATGCGCATCGCGCACCACGATTGCCAGCCGGAGCGACTCATTGGCTTTATGCAAATTTTCCCGCAACTGGACAATCTCTGAAATATCAAAAAAACTTATTACCGCGCCCTCAATCACGTTGTCAAGCGTGCGGTATGGATGGATGCGCATCGTGAAGTAGCGACCTTCTGTAGTCTGCACCTCCAGCTCTTTGGGAATCAGTGTATCCAGTACCGCCTGCGCATCTGCCACCATAGTGTTGTAGTTCACCAGATTGGAAACAATGTGTGCAATTGGACGCCCGATGTCACTCAAAATCAAATTGATAAGTTTAGTAACTGCGGGGGTGAAACGCATGATACGCAGTTGATGGTCAATAAAGAGTGTACCGATGCCGGTGCCAGCCAGCAGATTGTTCATATCATTACTCGACCGCGACAAATCCAGCACCTTGGTTTGCAGTTCCGTGTTGACGGTGGCAAGTTCCTCGTTGACGGATTGCAATTCCTCTTTGGACGTCTCCAGCTCTTCGTTGGTGGATTGTAATTCTTCGTTGACTGACTGCATTTCCTCATTGGAGGATTTCAGCTCTTCATTGGAGGTCTCCAGCTCCTCATTCGCGGTCTGAAGATACTCCTCTTTCGCCCGTAACTCCTGCCTTAGCTTTGTCACAGTGGCGGTTTCAGTCGTTGTTCCGGTGTCAGTCGTTGTACCTGTGTCAACTCCGGGTTGTACCGTTACGGGAGATTCCGCCGGTTCTGATGATTTTTCCAGCACAACCAGGAACAACGGCGTTTCTGTCGTTGCATCAATGTCACCGTAGACTGGTTGTATTGTCAGATCGACCATCGTGAAATGGCCGTTGGTTTTTACGCGCAGACCGGGGCATTGTACTATTGCATTGGTTTGCTCCGCCTTGCGCAGTGCGCGTGTCAGTTCGTATTGCAATCCTTCCCGTGCCAGCTTTAAAATATTATTGACTCTCGCCTCACCTGGAGCCAGTTCCAGATACATGCCGGTGCGCCCGTGCAGGTAGAGTATTTCACCATGACGGTCAACGAGCGCCCCCGCATGAATCACCTGCGCCAACAGTGTTTTTTCGGTCAATTCGCGCAACGTCGGTTTTGCCGGCGCGCGTTCCATGCGGGAGGATTTTGCCGGCGGCGGGGTGTGTATTGTCTCCGGAATTGTCAGAGGCGCGGTCACCTTCCGGATAGCATGAAATTCTTCCCGGCGTTGATACAGTTTTGACTTCCGGTCCAGAGTGCTGAAGAGATCCGGGAAATCGCCGATTGTTTCAGACGTGCCCAGAAACAGCACGCCGCCAGGGTTCAGCGCATAGTGGAACAACGGAAAAAGCTTTTGTTGCAAACGAACGTCCAGATAAATCAACAGATTGCGGCAACAGATCAGGTCAAGTTTGGAAAAGGGCGGATCTTTGATTAAATTCTGTTCCGAAAATATCAGCATATCACGGATGCTTTTATGAATGCGGTAATCTCCCCCGGGTTGCAACGTGAAAAAGCGCGCCAGCCGTTCCGGTGATAAATCCACGGCAATACTCGCCGGATAGATGCCGGCACGGGCAACTGCTATCGCCCGGCTGTCAATATCGGTAGCGAATATCTGAATCGTGAAATTTTGTTTCAACGTCTCTTGACGTTCGGCAAGCAGAATCGCAATGGAATAGGCCTCCTCGCCGGTAGAACATCCTGTTGACCAGGCCCTGACGGCGCCATCGGGTGACTTCCAGTCAAAAAGTTTTGGAATAACCTGTGTCTCCAGCGCACTGAAAGCTTCCGGGTCACGGAAGAAACTGGTAACGCCAATCAGTAAATCATGAAATAACTCCTCTATTTCATGCGGGTTCTGTTGCAGATACTTGACATAGTTGTCAATGGTGGCAATCTGCTGCACCGCCATGCGCCGTTCCACCCGCCGGTTGATGGTGTTCAGTTTGTAATTGGAAAAATCGTGTCTGGTTTTGTTGCGCAGCAGGATAAATATCTTTTTCAGCTCAATCCCGGACTTTGACTCATCGGCAAGTAGCTTTTGCTTGCTGAACGCATGCCTTGTGAAGGTCACGAGTTGTGCCGGCATTTCCGCCGGCGGCAGGATAAAGTCAACCATGCCGGTATTGATGGCGCTGCGCGGCATACCGTCAAATTCGGTGGACTCAGGATTCTGCGCCATAACCATGCCGCCTTCACCCTTGATCTCCCGCAATCCCAGCGTGCCGTCGCTACCGGTGCCGGAAAGTATAATGCAGATGCTCCGTTCATGCTGGTCTTGTGCCAGTGAACGGAAAAAATAATCTATCGGCAGACGATGACCGCGTGCTTGCACCGGCTCCAGCAGTTGCAATGCACCGCCAATAAAAGCCATGTCGCGATTTGGCGGGATGATATAGGCGCAGTTGGGTTTGACCTTCATACCATCCTCTACCTCGAATACCTCCATGCGGGTATAGCGTCGAATCAATGCCGTCAGGATGCTCTTGTGGTTCGGATCAAGATGTTGCACCAGTACAAATGCCATGCCCGGTTCAACCTTCGCCGGCATCCCGGAGAAAAATGCTTCAAATGCCGCCAGTCCTCCCGCCGAGGCGCCAATGCCGACAATCGGGAAATTGACTGGAGTCTGTGAGGATTCCTGGGGTTCTACCGCCGTAACCGCCGGTGTTTTTTCCGCGGTTTGCTTTTTCGTTCGCTTTGCTGCTGCCATGACGGCTCCCATGTTAATATTCGCCGGAACTGTTGTTCCAACTCTTGAGTCAACCACAAAAGTGACAAGTAATCGGCTGTTTTATTTCCGACGCTGATGTATAGTAGCAGTTCAAAACCGATAAGTCAAGATAGCTTGTAAAAAAATACGAAAACAGGTATAGGCACACAGCGTGTGCCCGCTCTCTTAGGTTATAGGTACACAGCGTGTGCCCGCTCTCTTAGGAATTGAACGAAGTTCAAGGAGCAGAGAGCGAGAGCCGCCCGGCGACTGAGGGTGACGGCTTTTCCTGAGCCGTCATTACGGTCGTACAGACCACGATTATGGCTGTTGTGTTTCCGTTTTCCGACCTATAAGACCTATAAGACCCATAGGACCTATAGGAGCTATGACAGTTCGCGGGCACACGCTGTGTGCCTATACCAAACCGGCTCTAAAAATATTATTGTCATTGACTTTCACCGTTATGGCACTATTATATTTATTACTTAAGCAAACTGTTGCGGCGGAGACCGCTATTATGACCGGAAACAATAACGACATACGTAATTCTGGCACTCTGGTGATGGAGAATTCCAGCCCGGTGAGGATTCTCATTATTGACGATGATACCTTTTTTGGCAACTCACTGGTGGAACTGCTCCATACCAGCGGCTATTTTGCCCATCTGGTTTGTAATGCCGATGGCGCCAGAGAAATCATTCCCAAAGACCATTTCGACATGATTATCTGTGACGCCAACCTGCCCGGCATAAGCCGGAGCGAATTGATTTCATACGGCAGGGAACATCATCCCCTGCTGGAAGTCATCTTCACCAGCAGAACACCGGAATTTGCCGAAGCGCTCCAGTCTTCACGCGAAGGCGGCTTCGATTATATCAGCAAAAAACGGCTATTCAACGTCATTCTCGATAAAATCCACAAAGCCCATCACTGTCAGTTGAATCATCTGGTTAAAAATGTCGTCTGTCATGCGAATACGGAAATCTGTGAACACCTCAACAGTTCCTTTCCCAGTTATAAGGTAATCAGAAAAATCGGTCAGGGCGCCACCGGTATCGTCATGCTCGCCGAACGTGACAACCAATATTACGCCTTGAAACTGTTGTGTCGTGAATTTGTTGACTCCAGTCGTGGCAGAGAACTGGTCGACCGTTTCCTGGCCGAGGCGGAAGTTGTTTCCGGTATCACGCATCCGCATGTGGTTAAAATTTATGAATCCGGGGTTCTGCCCGATGGCGGCATCCCGTACATTCTGATGGAGTATCTTGATGGCGGTTCCCTTCAAGATTATATTGCCGGTAACGCCTTTTCCTATGAGCAGAAGATTGACATTATTGCGCAACTTTGTGAAGCGCTGGACGTTGTCCATCAATACGGCATTCTTCATCGCGATGTCAAGCCGGCGAATATCATGATGCAGAAAACGCTTTGCGTCAAACTGTCGGATTTCAGTATTGCCCGCACCATGGATTCCATCAAAAATACCACAATGGAAATTATCGGCTCCCCCGCCTATATGTCGCCGGAGGCATTCCTCGGCAGTTATCATGTTGACCAGAGCTCCGACATTTTCAGTCTGGGCGTGGTTGCTTGTGAACTCCTGACCGGACTGCGACCGTTCTCCGGTTCCACTATTTCAGAAATAGTTCAATCTCAAAAGCATCAGCGAACCGGGATTGTGTTGAAAGCGTTTAAAAAGCTTCCAGACGATATTCAGGGAATCCTCGCCAAAATGCTGCGGATCAACCCCGCAGAACGCTATCAATCCGCCGCCGGAATCCTCCCCGAACTGGCAAAAGTCAGCAGATAATGATGGATGCGACTGCTATTTGGTTGTCTTGACCGGCCATTCCGTCCATATTGCCCATTCTGTCCATTCCACTCTTCGCCGCGCTCTTCTAAAAATACTTTTTCATGAGTTTTTTCAGTTCGGTCTGAGATATCGGTTTGGCGATATAGTCATTGCATCCGGCGGCAATAACCCGATTGATTTCACCATCAACGACGCAGGCGGTTTGGGCAATAATGATTACATCGTTGTTAAACTTACGGATTTGTCTTGCGGCTTCAGTTCCGCTCATTGACGGCATTTCAATATCCAGCAGTACCAGATCAATGTCCGGGTGTTTCCAGCACATCGCGACGGCTTCGACGCCGGTGTGTGCGATTAAAATTTCACTGCCGGACGTTTTGAAGGTGGTACGGAGCAGTAATTCCGATGCTTCATCATCATCGACAATCAAAATTTTCAACTTTTTAATTTTTTTACCTTTACCGGCAGGAATGGCATTATCCGGTTCAACGGTTTTCGGACCCGGGATGGTGAAGGCAAAGGTTGAACCTTTGCCTTCTTCGCTTTCGACCAGTAATGTGCCGCCATGTTTTTCAATAAATTCTTTGCAGAGAATCAAGCCGAGACCGGTGCTGGATTCACCAGCCGTACCCCTTCTTGCCACTCGCGCATCAATATGGAATAAATTGTTGATGAGCTCGCGATTCATGCCGATACCGGAATCGGTAACGGAGATTTCCACGCCGTTATCATTCGTGATTTTTGCCTTAACCGTTATGCTGCCGCCGGCAGAGGTAAATTTCAGCGCATTCGAGACTAAATTTCTGATGACAGTCTGCAACATATTGCTATCGGCGGAAATTTCCAGACCATCGGGTATTCTGCAAATGATTTCAATCCCTTTTTCTCGCGCCAGTTCAACCATTATCGACAGACTTTCATCGACGGCGGGGCGTAATTTTATAACTGAAGGCACGAATGGTATCAACCCCTGTTTCATCTTGGACCAATGCAACAGATTTTCGAGCAGACGGTAAAGGTTGGTAACTGAATTTCTCATGCCAACTGCCAGTTTTTGCACCTCTTCATGGCTTAAGTTCGGCAACTCTTCCACCATGATCTGGGTAAGACCGAGAAAACTGTTGAACGGACTGCGCAGATCGTGGGAAATAATAGAGAAAAACTTGTCTTTCTCAACGTTGAGCTTAAACAGCTCTTCATTTTTCTTCTGCATTTCCTGCTCCGCTTGCTTGCGTTCGGTAATGTCATTGAATGAGGCGAAAACGGTGGTTTTTTGTTCCAGCGTTAGCGAAGACAGGAATACTTCAACGGTGAACTCTGTCCCGTCAGCCCGGCGAAGCGCCCATTCAACATTTGTGTTTCCCTTCTCTATCGCCTCGTTAATCTTTGCCAGCGCCGCGTCGGTGGATTTTCTGCCATCCGGCTGAAATTCCGGGGAAAAATGTGCCGGCGACTGACCGATAAACTGTTCCCGGCTGTAACCGAACATTGATGCCGTCATCTTATTGCAGTCAATGATCAGCCCATCCCTGAGAATCACGAAGGCAAATGGTGAATCCATGAACAAGATATTGTGTCTGAGGTTGCATGCCAGCAACTCCTCTTTCATTTGCCGTTGCGTCAATGCCGCAGCGATAATGTTCGCCAGTTTTTCAAAATGCTCAATTAATCCGGCGTTGAAACGATTCGGACGGCGGTCGTTGAATTGCAACAAACCGTGAACCTGATGCTCCGCGCGCAACGGAATCAACGCCACCGACTCATACCCTTCGGTATTGCACCGGTTGCGCAACGTCAAGATTTGTTTAGCGTCCATTCCGGCAAGCAGGGCACTCGTGCTGTTGGTCCAGAAACTGCCATTGGCGGTGAACCAGGGTTGGGCGGGGTCGAACCGGCTGGAGAGGATGTTGCCGCACATACATTCCAGCACCGGATTGCCGGCAGCATCGCGGATGATTTTGCCATCAGCATCATGGGTGCACAGGGCATTTTCTTTTTCGATAAATTGCGGCGGGAATCCACGCGTCTCATAATAGGGATAATCGTCGCCATCGCGCAGGCGGATGCCGACGGCTTCGCAATGCGACCACTCCAGCAAAGACCTGGTCAGTTTTGCCATGCTTTTCTTTAAAATGTCCGGTGAGTTGATGACGTCAACCAATTGTGCCGTCAACTCCAGACTTTCCTCAATAAACTTGCGTCCGGTGATATTTCTGGCGAGAGCCGTGGCGCCAATGATTTGGTTATTTTTATCCATAAACGGATTGAAAAACGCCTCATAATATTCCCGTCCGGATTCACCGTACATCACCACACTGCAATGCGATTCGCCGGCAAGCGCCCGGTCATAATCATTGCGGAACGCTTTCCGCTCATCATCTATGGTGATGCATTCCAGAATGTTCATTCCGATTTTAATATCTTTATTATACATTAATTTCATGACATCGGCGTGGACCTGGTTAAAATAGAGATAGCGGTAATCATGGTCAATGGCGAGCAGGATGGTCTCTTTTTGACTCTCAAGACTTGATGCCAGCAGCGCTTCCGATTTAATCAGTAATGCCTCCGCCTGTTTACGTTCGCTGATGTCCATGAAACTGACCAGACTGGCCCAGATCTTCCCGTCCTCGTCCATCACCGGTGAACCGAATATTTCCAGCAGTGTTTTCGTGCCGTCGGGACGTTCAACGACCATGTCATCCACATGCGAGCAGAGACCATTCATCCCTTTCAGAATTGGCATTTGCTCCGGCGGATAAGGTTCATTGCTGTCTTTTTTATATGCCTTGTAAACCTGTGCCATATTTTCCGTGGTAGCGTCCGGAAGAATCCCCCGTCCCATCAGTTTCAGCGCCGCATCGTTCGCCATGAGCGGCTTGCCGGAAGGGGCTTCCACCATGAAAACGCCCACATTCAGGTTTTTTAACAGTGCGGTGAACAGTTTGTTCTGGCGGACAGTCTCCGCCTGACTTTGTTTCAGCGATTCCTCAATATGTTTGCGTTCACTGATGTCGTTGATGACGATGCGGCACACTTTATTACGATTACTGTCCAGTGCGGTGGAGGCGGTTAATTGCGCCCAGAATACTCTGCTGTCAAGTTTTTCCATCCGCAAATCGAATATCTGCGTTTCTCCGGATTCAGTCAGTTTTTTCCGATGCAGATAAAAAATATCGCGGTCGGCTTTGTAAATAAACTGAAAAAACGGGCGCATGACCAGCATGAAACGGGTTACCCCCAGCATACTTGTGGCGGTAAGATTGGATTCAATAATCAGATTATTTTCGTTGACGGAGCAATAGCCAACCGGCGCCAGATCGTAAAGATCAAAATAACGCGCCCGCAAGATTTCCAGTTCCGCATGGGCGGTGCGCAGTTCTTCGTTCTGCATCTCCAGTTGGAGTTGATAGACTTGCAGGTTATGGAGTTTTTTTTGCGCTTCTATTGATGAGATTAAATCGGTAGTTTCCAGACTTGATGACGGTTTTAACCGCTCGGCATGTTTCGACGGATGCTTTGTCCCCTCGCTCATATACCCTCCTTAAATTTCAGTTTTGACCCGGAATGCATCAATGCCATGAACTTGTCACGGAAGACATCAACACACAACCGTAAAGCATATACCCTCACACCCTGTATCAACCATACTCGCAAAAAGAAGACTGTCAAATAAAAAAAACAAAAAAAGCAAAAATAATTTTTTCGCCGGTACAGCGCGTGTCCCGGTAGCATAGGTCAAATATGTCTTATAGGTCTTATAGGTCTTATAGGTCCTATCCGACCTATCCGGTCTATCCGACCTATCCGACCTATCCGGTCTATCCGACCTACAACAGCCGTTAGTCGTGGTCTGTACGACCGTAATGACGGCTCAGGAAAAGACATACTTCGCTGGCAGTCGTACTGTCCGCCGGGCGGCTATTACCAATAAGACCTATAGGACCTATCAGACCTATAGGACCTATAGTTCAAAAACCGGGAACGGAACAGCCATTAATCGTGGTCTGTACGACCGTAATGACGGCTCAGGAAAAGCCGTCACCCTCAGTCGCCGGGCAGCAGTCCCGCGAAGCGGGATCACGGGCACACGCTGTGTGCCTATACGACCTATATGTTGCCCACCCGTTTTCACGGTTTTATTTTAGAGTAGGTATTGGCGGCGGTGTCGATGAGTTCGTTGGTGCCGGACATGATGTCACGGGTGGTGCTTTCACTGACAATCTCATTTCTTTTTAAAGCGCCGTTTTCGTAGTACTCATTGACCACTTTCAGATTGCGGAAAAAACCCGCGGTCGTGACGGAACCATCGGTTTTATTCACGCTATAGGTGGCACAGCCGGATAGTGTTGATGCAAGT
Source organism: uncultured Victivallaceae bacterium (assembly GCA_964392985.1). Classification (GTDB taxonomy): domain Bacteria; phylum Verrucomicrobiota; class Lentisphaeria; order Victivallales; family Victivallaceae; genus CAYMSF01. Next base: position 16,669 of record CAYMSF010000059.1, read on the forward strand.
ATAATGAGCAGAATTGCGCCGGTTTGCGCACGCGTCAATTTGCCGTGCCGGTTGATTTTTGATTTCATTTTTTGTCTCCCGGTTAAAGTGGTTTGGGTAAATTGCGGAGCAGTTCCAGCAGTTTGACACCGATGCCGGCAGCGATTGCGGTAACAATCACGATGACGACCGCCCCGATCAAGGTTGACCAGGCGGTGCGGCGGCAGTTTTTCAGGCATTTAGCGAAACGGTTTAATTCGCAGACGGTTTCCGGTTCAAACATCGGGCAGACCGGGGGATGTTCCGCCACCTTTCTGGCGATGATTTCCGCTATTCTTTCGATTTCCGAATCAGTCATATTTTTTAAAACTCCTGTTTTGTTATGGGTAGCGCTATGGGTCCTATGGGTCTTATGGGTCTTATAGGTCTTATAGGTCGAAAACCGGGAACGGAACAGCCGTTAATCGTGGTCTGTACAAAGTCATAGGCACACAGCGTGTGCCCGCTCTCTTAGGAATTGAACGAAGTTCAAGGAGCAGAGAGCGAGAGCCGCCCGGCGACTGAGGGTGACGGCTTTTCCTGAGCCGTCATTACGGTCGTACAGACCACGATTATGGCTGTTCTGTCCCTGTTTTCCCTATTGGTTCTCCTGTTTTCACTTACACCGTTGCGATTGCGACATACTCTCTGGCGGCGGTTACATCACTGGCGCGATGATTTGCCCAGACGGCGCCGCCGGCGATTCTGACCGCGCCGTGGATGGTATGGCGTTTGAGCCAGCCGATATCATCAATGTCAGCCATGGCTTCGAGAAATAACCTGTCAGATTCCTCACGCGGCAGCAGTTCCGCCGCGTAGAGTCCATCGTGGAGCAGGGCGGAACGGATGAACTCCGGATCCAGCGGATGTCCGATTACGCGCCACCCCAGCCTGGGAATACTCGCGCCGTCAAAAACGAATCCGGCCCGGATATATACTGTCCTGCCATCCCGGAGCAGAAACCGGACATCATCGGTCAAGCGCACTTCGCGGCGTCTCCGCAGGCATTGTCTGCCATGATTCGGACAGGTATCGCACATCTTGCGCCGGTTGCACAAGATAAATTCGATTTTGACCGAGCTATTAGTTTTGATGAGCATTTTTTCGTACATGTTATATTTTCCCTGAGAACTGGAACAGAACAGCCATAATCGTGGTCTGTACGACCTATCCGACCTATCAGACACATCTGGCTGAGAACAGGACCAAGCAGCCATAATCGTGGTCTGTACGACCTATCCGACCTATCCGACACATCTGGCTGAGAACAGGAACCAAACAGCCATAATCGTGGTCTGTACGACCGTAATGACGGCTCAGGAAAAGCCGTCACCCTCAGTCGCCGGGCGGCTCTCGCTCTCTGCTCCTTGAACTTCGTTCAATTCCTAAGAGAGCGGGCACACGCTGTGTGCCTATTACCTATAAGACCTATCGGACCTATAAAACCTATCCCAGTGCCTCTTACCTTGAAATCCTGAACTCAAACTCATTAGAGTAGCCGATACCCGCGCCGCTGCCGGAAACGCCCAGCAGCTGATAATATAAATACGGCGTAGTATTGCCGTGAGGCGCGGCAATCACCTGCCGCGGATAATCGCCATACATGCCCAGTTCAAACGTTCCGCCGATATTCGTCCATGAGGTCGCATTGTCAGAACCTTGAATCTGCCAGTATCCCTGCGGGCAGGAACCTTCCTGATAGAAAGTTATTTCGTCAATGACAACCTGATGATCAAACTGGAAACGGATATATTTGCCGGCGACCGGCGCATCCTGCCACGACGCCGTCCAATACCGGCACATCCCATTCAAAAATCCTTCGGCATTCGACGGCGGCCGCACATAATCCAGCGGTGCATCAGTCGTGATGGTAACAAAACCGTTCCGTGAACCGGTTCCGCCCGGATTGGAATAATGAGGTACATTAGAACCACCACCACCACTTTCTATTGGTTCATAAACTTTGATAAAGACATCTTCGAGTTCTCCATCTGCCTCTTTCCGCCAGATATTGCCGGAGTCAGCATCAACCCACAGGTCACCGACAGCAATTGCCGGATAATGCGTTTCCAATGCCGGTCCGCCTGAATGCGATGACCAGTCACTCGCAATTCCAACTCCGTCAGCGCCGCGCGGACCGGTTTCACCCTGCGGTCCTGGTTCTCCAGTTGCGCCATCATTGCCTTGCGGTCCTTGCGCACCGGGTTCTCCGGGTATGCCCGGAACTCCGTCGTTTCCTGCCTGACCGGCAATCAGGGTGATTGCGTCAGTCCATTCTCCACCAAGACGCTGCTCCCGGTAATAGCGGTCAGATTCAGTCTGGATATTATGCCAGACTGCGCCATCGGCGCTGAACTGGAAAACCGGCGCGGTACGCAGCAATGCGCAGGTTTGCGCCGCCGTATAATATTCCGGTTCAAGGATTGCCGGAACGCCCGCGCCTGAACCGGGTCGGTTTTCAGCTTTGAACTGAAAAAATGCCAGAACGGAGCTGGCGGTTTCCCCCGCGGGAATACCGGTGATAACCAGATAATACCTGGCGCCGGAGGTTGCCGTTGCGGCCGCGAAACGGGCGGTATTGGTATTAATCCGGATTGACAGTTGACCCGCGTCGCGGTTTGCGGTGGAACCGTCCGCCCAGTCATTCGCGGCATTGGATTCTCCGGCAAAAAACATGTATGCGGTTGCCGGATCAAAGTCGCTGTCGCCGAAAGCATTGACCACCATGGTTGCCGGGATTGGTTTCGGAACAAGGACGGCATTACCGGAACTCCAGTCAACGGTAACAAATTGACAGCAGATGACAACGGTTTCATCAAAGATTAAACGGATGAAATTATTCTCGCGGACAACTGCGCCAGCATTGTTAATCTGTCTGCCGGTTTCCGCGTCAATGATAACCCGTATATGTTTAAAATCGGACATGATTGCAACTCCTTTTTTATATATCATTCGTTTATAGATGGTCATTTTGTCAACCGGAACTCCTTCCAAAGTGAAATCGCGTTGACAAAACTGTTATATAATAAGCATTATAAAGGAGATGGCATGAATATAAAATTTATCAGCAGTTCTTATCAGATTAACGCGTCCGGCGCTATCCACCGTGCCGGAGTCTGGAAAATCACACCCGGCGATGACACCTGCGCCGACAGCAGTTGGAACGGTTTTCAGCAACAGGTGGAACAATGGGCGGGTAATGCCGGCGAACCATGGCGCAATCCCGCCGGCGGTACGGCAGGATATGAACCGGATGCAGAATTTATCGTTACTGCTATTGAAATTAAGCCGCAGGGCGATTATTGCTATGAGGTGAGTTTTACGGCAGCAAGCCGAATTGCGGAGGCGCAATTATGCGAGCTTACCGAATACAAAAACAGCGATGGTCGTAACGAAAAAACCGCGAAATGGAAGGTGGCGGCAACCGCTGTCACAAGCTGGCTGCCTGCCAACGGCGAAACCGTGGCATGGGCGGGAACATCATGGCGATGCCAGAACAGTTCAACCCGGCGGTTGAACGACTCTGAGTCGGAAATCACGATTTGCGCCAGAGATACCGCCACGGTCATGCTCGGCATGCCTGCCCGGCGACATAACGCGCAATATGAGAACATCGTCAGCGCCCGGTGGCAGGTGGACTGCGATGAATATCAGAATTTTCTGGACTCACACCAGATTGGAAGCGCTGCGCCGGACTGGGCGGGGGAAAATTATCGGATTTCCCGGGTCGATGTCGTTACTGCCGGTAATAGTTTGTATGAAATATCCGTTGAAGCGATTCATTCCGCCGTAACGCTGCAGGAGGTTACCTGCACGGAAACTCTCGCCGGATATGACGGGCAGGGCAGTCCCATGATTGATACCCTCTGGCTTGGACGCTGGAAAATAGACCGCGATGCCATAAACGGATTTTCTCAGTTAATCGGTACTTCCGCCGCCGCCTGGGCCGCGGAAAATTGCATCGTTACCGGCGCGGAATACCTTCGCCGCAATGAGATTGAATATGAATGCCGTCTGGAGGCGCGTTCTCCGGAACGCAGTTTCGGTTATTCTCCCTTGTCGTATCATCCGGAGAACAGTGATTATTCCGGGCGCAAAGAGATAACGCTTGATACCGGCTCATTTTTTCTCTTCCCGGAGCAGGGTGGCTGGTGGCAGGATAGTTCCGGCGGTTATCAGCGGCAGTCATCGTGGAAGGCGGCGGATTCATGTCCGTTTGTTACGGCGGAACCGCTGCCGCTTGAATTGCTCAACCGTGAATTGATTTGCCTGATTCTGACGGTGACGGTCTGGCATCGCGGTCATCTCCATCAACAACTGGCAACAGAAATCGCCTGGAGCGCTGCCGGGAAAATTGTTAACAGCGCCGAAGGATTTGCCGGGAACTGGCGGAAGATTGACCTCGCCGCCACTCCGGTTACCGATAATAACGGCGACGTCTGGACAAAAATCACGCGCAAATATCTCCACGCCCCCAATCAACTCAACTGGAACGCAAATTTCTGGAAATAAACAATGATGAACAGTACAAAAACAGCAAAACAATTTTCCGCACCATTGGCAAAAACTAACAGAAAAAATCTTCTGCTGCCGGGACGCAATATCCTGCTGGAACGCACCGGCGGCGGTTTGCGGATTCACGCTATTCCCCGTCCGGTCGCCGCAACGGCCTATTCCGGCAGTTTTGCCGCCTCCGCCACGGTCGAAGACGATACGGTGTTATTTGTCATTGCCGCAGGTTATGTCAATATCGGCACGGTCAGGATGCTGTTGCCGGGGCGTTCCGGCACACCCGTGGCGAATGATGCAACTTATGCCGCGTTGTTACTGACGGTTGAAGAGGGCGTTATCATTCCGGCAATTGCATTCTGCCGCCATGATGAACTGCCCGCCGGTAACGCGACGCTGGCGGTATATGTACTGGCGGAATGTTTCACTGATACCGGTGGCAATATCACCCGGGTGGTTCAACATCACTATGGCGAGGTTCATGCCTGCGGGAGGATTGTATGAATTACCCGGATTACACTGCGCCGGAAACACTCCGGCTGACACCGGTAATTGACGCGATTAATGACTTGACCGCCGATATCAATCTGCGGATAAATAATCTGAACAGTTATGCGACTGCCGCTAACGGCGCTCCGATAACACCGATAGCGTTATTAGCCGAACAGACTGGAGGCAGTTTGTATTCAGGCATCTCCAACCTCTGGTCAAAAACCGGGGTTATCGTACCATATTTCATGCCGCCGTCGCCGGCAGCAAAATCCGACCTGACGAACCGGCTGACCTTTTCATCCGCGCTGGAGTATGCCGGATATTCCAGTCAACTGCCCTGCTATGGCAGACCGCCATACGCAGAAATCTTTATTCAATTAAAAAGAGTAATCCGGCAGTTGCGATATATCAACTGGAACTGGAATGTGCATAACACCAATAATACTCATCTGCACAAAACCGGCAATGACCGGGAATCATTCATCACTTCAACCTATGCCGGTGCATCCGGCAATGCATACAGTTTTGTCAGTCAGGGCAACATCGGAAACTATGCGTCCAGTCTGGCGCCGGGAGTTGTGTCCAATATCCCGGTTGATTTGAAAGTCTATCTGGCGCAGTATGACAGCCGCTGGCGGTGGGAAACGGAATCGTATGACTACTCGTTCTGGGCAGATTTCTGGGGCCTGGGGGAAACGGCGTATTCACACTTCGGCGATTTCAGCAAAGGTGATGCGGTCAATATTCCAATAATTTACCCGGCGCTGAATCTGCTACCTGATCCGGCGGACGGCGCGCGCGTTTCCGCCCTAAACATCGTCGCCATCGCCGACATGAGCAGCGAGCGAGAGCCACCCGGCGACTGAGGGTGACGGCTTTTCGTGAGCCGTCATTACGGTCGTACAGACCACGACAACCGGCTGTTCTGTTCC
>CAYMSF010000060.1:0-21935 GCA_964392985.1 uncultured Victivallaceae bacterium
TGATGGGAATCTTTTCTGGCATAACCACTTACCGGATATCGTTGACTCAGAAAATTGCCGATGCCGATAAAGATGCGGAACGCATTACCCATCAACTCGCGCTTTATGATCGTGAAATCGAAAATCTCAAATTAAAAAAAGAGAAATTGAGCAGTTGGCCGCATATCCGGGAGCGGATTCAAAAATTTCGTCTTGCTTTGCGCGTGCCGGACCCTTTCCAGGTACAGCATTTGACATTGATTTACAACAGCAGCGGCAAAGAGATCAGCATGATAGGCGGAGGGGAGCAGAAAGCGGCCATGCTCTCGCGTCCATGATAACAGTGTTGCTCGAGTCACGGAATGACGGATGTTGACAAGTAATGATGCTATCGGGGTTAGAATCAAACTGGCAGCCCTGTTCGCAGTAATCTGCTTCGGGTTGATAGCTTATCGTCTCTATGTGGTACAAATTGAGCGCCATGAAGAACTCTACGAAAAAGCGCGCAGTCAATACACCTCCTCAACTACTACCCACGGCAAACGCGGCGAAATCTTCGACATTGGCGGGAATCTGCTCGTCGGCAATATTCCATGCGCCGACATCAGCGCCGACCCGCAGATTGTCGGGGAGGAACCCTGGTGCAGTCGCGCTTCCATGATTTTTTCCAAATATCTGGGCATACCGTATAAAGAGATTTATGAAAAACTTTCGGAACAGTACCGTGTCAGAAAAGGCTCTGACGGCTATCCGGAAAAAGCTAAAATCCGTTATACCGTTGTCGCCAGTCAGGTGCCGTTCCAGCTTGCCGAAGAGATAAAGAAAAAGCTCAAGATTAATAATATCAAGGGCGTCGTTTTCAAAGACGTTTACAAACGTTATTACACCAAAGACACCCTGCTCTCGAATATTCTCGGCTTTACTACGACTGCGGAAGGCAAAGATGTGCCGGTCATGGGAATGGAAAAGTCTTTGCAACGCAGGATTGAACCGTCTGACGCCAAAATCGTCTTTGAACGCGCCCGTGACGGCTCGCCGTTGAATTACGGTATGTATGAAGCCGACCATGCCCGGAACGGCTATAACGTTTATTTGACCATCAACGAGCCGATACAGGCGATTCTGGAAGAGGAACTTGACAACCTGGTCGCAAAATGGCGTCCGCGGGCGGCTTACGCGATTATGATTGACCCGAAAACCGGTAATATCATGGCGTTGGCGCAACGTCCGAGCTTTAACCCGAATGAACGCAAAAGCATTGTTCCCGACGCCTGGCGTATCCGGTTGACGGAAGATGTATTTGAACCCGGTTCGACGATGAAGCCGATGGCGATTGCCGGAGCTTTGGATTACGGTGTGGTTACGCCGGAAACCAGGTTTGATTGTGAAAAAGGCAAGTGGTTCTATGCCGGTAAAATATTGAACGATTCCCATCCGCTGACGATTCTCTCCACTGCCGAAGTCGTTCAGAAGTCAAGCAATATCGGCACCGCGAAAATTGCTCTGCGCCTGGGGGATCAGAAACTTTATAAGGTGCTGCGTGATTTTGGTTTCGGTTCATTAACCGGTATTCCGGTAAAGCCGGAAAGCCGTGGTATCATGCTTCCGGTCAAAAGGTGGGACAGTTTGTCGGTTACGCGTTATCCGATAGGTCAGACCTGGTGCGTTACTCCGGTGCAGTTGGCGCGCGCCTATTGCGCTTTGGCTGACGGCGGAAGATTGCGCCCGCTGCGTTTAATCGATCGTATTGAGGACAAAGATACGCAAACCACCGTCAAACGGGCGATAGATGAACCGGTGATGATTTTTAATAATCCTGAAACCGCAGATAAAATTGTCAAGATGATGTCACTGGTGACCCAAAAAGGCGGCACCGCTACCGGCGCCGCTATTCCGGGATACCATGTCGCGGGCAAAACCGGAACCAGTCAGAAACTGGTCAACCGCCAATATTCACATTCACAATTTTTCTCTTCATTCGTCGGGTTTGTGCCGGCGGAAGATCCGGCATTTGTCTTGATGGTAACTGCTGATGAACCCAAAGGCAGTTACTACGGCGGTGTGGTCGCCGCGCCGTTCTTTAAATCCATTGCATTGAGGACGTTGCGCTACCTTGATGTCAAACCCGACCCGAAACTGCTGGAAGAAGCTGAAGCGGAAAGCAAAAATAAAAACAAAGATGTACCATTGCGGGATTAATCATGAAAACTAAAGAAAACAGGAGTGTTCCGGGTTCGATTCCGGCTGGCGCCGGAGTGCATTTTATCGGTATCGGTGGAATCGGCATGAGCGGTCTTGCCCAGCTTTATGCCAAAGCGGGATATCGCGTGTCCGGCAGTGACCGCGGCGCGGAAAACCCGGAAAATCAACGCATTATTCAGGCATTGCGCCAGAGCGGTATTGCTATTTATCCTCAAGATGGTTCTTTCGTACGGCGTCATAAAGCCGATTATATGGTCTATTCCAGCGCAATTGAAAAAGACAATGCTGATTTTATTGCCGGCGAGGGCATTCCCTGCCTGCATCGCTCCGAAGCGCTCGCTATCGCGATGAATACTATGACGGGACATCCTCGCATTGCGGTCAGCGGCAGTTGCGGCAAAACCACAGTAACTGCCTGGCTGGCGGAATCAATGTTCCTTGCCGGCCGTGACCCCTCATTCCTTAATGGCGGTCTGGTCAACCGTTTCTGCGCGCCGGATAATGCCGGCAATTATTATCATGGCACCGGCGGGGCGTTTGTTTTCGAAGCCGATGAAAGTGATAAAAGTTTAACCATCTATGAACCTGATTATGCGTTGCTGCTGAATATCGGCACCGATCACTATTCCAAAGATGAACTTGCCGCAGTATTCAGCGCATTTGTCCGCAGAGTAAAAACCGGAATTGTCGTTGAAAAAAATGTGCTGGAGATGCTGGAACATGGTTCTTATGCTCATCTGCAGGTGCGCGTTTTTACTGATGGACCGGCTGAATACCATAATGTTTCCGCCTGGGGTCTGAGCGATTACAGTTGCAGTTCAACCGGAGCGACGGCAGTCATTAACGATGGCGAACGCATTGCGTTGCCAATGCCCGGACGCCACAATGCGATGAATGCTCTCGCTATTGCCGCGATGATGGATATGCTCGGGATTGATAAAGAACGGATTGTCGCGGCGCTGCCGATGTTTAAAGGTGTATGGCGCCGTAATGACTATGCCGGCAGAATGACTGCCGGCGCCAGAGTTTACGATGACTACGCTCATAATGTTGAAAAAATAGCCTCATGTATCGCGGCTTCAGTCGAAAATACCGATGGCAAAATATTCGCGGTTTTTCAGCCGCACGGTTTTGGTCCGCTAGGATTTATGCGTGAGGAACTGCTTCCGGCGCTGGAAAAGGTATTGCGACCGCAAGATACCTTCATTTTTCTGCCGCCATATTATGCCGGTGGTACCTCATCATTCAAGCCGACAACGCAGGAAGTTGTGGATGATTACAAGCAGCGCAGTCAGAAACGGTTTCTCTGTTTCTCCAACCGGATTCAGGCGGAACAGTTTTTAAATGCCGCGACAACGAATGACGATGTGGTATTAATCATGGGCGCCAGGGATAATTCGCTTTCTGACTGGGCAAAACAACTGACGCGCAAAGGCAAGGTTGTCTGACCGCTATTTACTTACCATTTCCTGATGAAAAGTTTGTAATTCTTTGACGATAGCGATTTTCTGAGTGCAGATTTTTTCACATTTGCGGCATTTTACGCAGGCATCGGCTTTAACGCCTTGCCACACGTAATCCTGTACCACATGTTTCTTTAAACCGAGATACCGGCTTTGGAACGCCATATTCATCATGCCCGGGATATTGATTCCAACGGGGCAGGGCATACAGTAATTACAGGCGGTGCACATTTTTGCCTTGAATTTTTCCGCCATGAACTTTTCAATCTGTTTCATTTGCGTCGCGGTGAATTTACCGCGCGCTATCGATGCCACACTGTCTTTAACATTATCAGTGCAGGTCATGCCGCAGAGCATGGTGTCTATGTCGGGATTGGAATGCACATAACGCACTGCCAGATCCGGAACACTGACGGCGCCAACCTGCTGCGCCAGTTCCATGAATATCGGATTGGATTCAGAGAATCTGCCACCGCCGCATGGATTCATGGCGATGGTACCTATTCCCAGTTTGTGCGCCTTCTTTAATACTTCTGTATAATCACGGTTCAGTAGATTCCAGGTAACGAGAATAATTTCCGCCCAGTCCGCTTTATCAAGGTAATTCAGCAGCAGTTCCGGTTTTTCGTGGGTGGTAAAGCCGGTATGACGTACAAGTCCGGCTTTGATTGCCCGGCGGATACCATCAACCATGCCGCCTTTGCGGGTCGCAATTTTCCAGGCTTCGGGGGAGTCAATATTCCATACCTGATAAAAATCAAGATATTTGACATCCAGCCGCAAAATGGTCTCTTTAATGCGGTGGAATACGGAATCAGCGGAACCGTCATCACTGTCTTGAACTTTTTTAATCCATGGCGAACACTTACTTGAGAGTATGACTTTTTCGCGGTAACCGTCTTTCAACGCCCGGCTCAGGACAAATTCTGATTCCCCATAGCCTCTGCTGGTATCGATGTAAACCATACCGTTGTCGATTGCAGTACGAATAACCTTGACCGCTTCAATAACGTCAGCCGGAAAACGCATCGCGCCGATGCTTACCGGAGCAACCTTGTATCCGCAACGTTTACCAAATTGTTTCAATTTCATGATGTGTCGCTTTCCGGGTAATGTTATTAAGCCTGAATTTCGTTTTGTTTGAGAATATTAAGCCCAGCCGCCTGCAATGTTTTTATTGCTTCCACGACGTTGTCGGTACGGATAATCATTGTGGCGCAATTGGCACATCTGCCGGGGATTGAATACATATACTCAATATTTACATTGGATGCGGCAAATTTTTCCATGACTTGAGCCAGACCACCCGGGCAGTCCGGCACCTCCACCGCGATCACCGAGGTAATCTTGAATGAAATATTATTAGCGTCCAAACAGGCTACCGCCTTGTTGAGTTCGTCAACAATCAGCCGCATGATGCCAAAGTCGGCGGCATCGGCCAGGCTTAACGCACGGATGTTGATATTCTTTTCCCCCAGCATACTGGCGATGTCATAAATCCTGCCACTTTTGTTTTCAAGAAAAATAGAAAGTTGTTTGATAATCATTATTAGTTCCCTCCTTTTGTCAGATTGCGGTTGTCAATGACGCGTTTGGATTTGCCTTCAGAGCGGGCAATACTTTTGGGTTCAACCAGTTTCACCAGTACCTGTATTCCCAGCCCGGCTTTTATCTCATCGTGAATCGTTTTTTCAATGCGTTCCAGCAGACGGATTTCGTCCGAAAAAATCGCCTCATTCACCTCAACATGGACCTCGAGCGAATCCAGTTGCCCTTTGCGTTCAACCACCAGTTGATAATGTGGTTCAACTCCCTCAATGCGCAGCAGAATCTCCTCCACTTGTGAGGGAAATACATTAACGCCGCGGATAATCAGCATATCGTCATTGCGGCCGAAAAGTCGGTGAATGCGGCGCAGCGTTCTACCGCACTTACATGGTTCAGGTATGATATAAGTGATATCGCGGGTTCTGTAGCGCAGTAACGGCGAGCCTTCCCGGGTCAGGGAGGTGATTACCAGTTCGCCTTTTTCGCCATCGGGTAGTACCTCTCCGGTTTCCGGATTGATGATTTCCGGATAAAAATGGTCTTCAAAAAAGTGCAGACCATGGTGTTGATTGCACTCTGCCGCTACTCCAGGACCAATTAATTCGGTCAAGCCATAGATATCAAATGCCTCAATGCCGAGTTTGTTTTCAATATCACAACGCATTTTGTCGCTCCAGGGTTCAGCGCCGAGGAATCCAGACCTCAAATTAAAGTTGCGAATATCAACCTGATGCTCAGCAGCAAATTCCGCCAGATAAAGACAGTATGAAGGCGTACAAGTAATGACTGTCGTGCCGAAATCCTCCAGTAATTGCAGTTGGCGCTTGGAATTGCCGCTTGATACCGGCAGAACGTTCGCCCCAATCCGCCTGGCGCCGTAGTGAACGCCGAGTCCGCCGGTGAACATACCGTAGCCGAACATGTTTTGCACCGTATCCGCGGCGGTAACCCCGCCCATGGCGAGGGTTCTGGCCATTACTTCCGACCAGAGGTCGATATCTGCGGCGGTGTACGCGCCGACCACCGGTTTGCCGGTCGTCCCGGAAGAAGTATGTATTTCCACGATGGCTTCGCGGTCAGTTGCCAGCAAGCCGAACGGGTAAACCTCACGCATCTCATATTTGGTGGTGAATGGCAAGCGGGTGATGTCGTTGATAGATTTGATGTCGTCAGGAGATACACCGTGGGTGTCCATTTTCTTGCGATAGAAGGCGACGCGCTCGTAAAGTTTTTTCACCTGCCGGATCAGGTTCAAGCTTTGCTCTTCATGCAGTTTGTCCGGGGCAATCATCTCTTTGGCAGGATTCCACATGCTTTATTTTCCTCTCGCCTTTTTACATTAACTCTTGTCCGGCAGTAAATGCTTTTAAATTTATTTCCTGTGTTCCGCGCGGCGCCAACTCTGTTATCGCGCGATGCCAGGCACCACCGCTGATGTTAAGTAATTTTGAGAGCATACCCAGCAGCGCCACATTCATCACTTTAGTATTGCCGAGAGCGCTTTTCAGTGATTGCGGCTCAGCAAAATATACATGCTTATAATTAGATTTCAAAAAATCAGCAGTTCCAACCGGATATGACGCGGCATTGGCAGGAAGAATATTTTCACGCAGACAGACAATCCTGCCGTCCGGTTTCAGGTATTCCAGCCAACGCAATGTCTCCATCTCCTCCAGTGACAGCAGAATGTCGGCTTCACCTTCGGGAATGACTGGGGAATATACTTTTTCCCCGTAACGGATATGGCTGAAAACGGAACCGCCGCGCTGGCTCATGCCATGAATTTCACTTTTCTTGACATCATAACCTTCATACATTGCGGCGAGCGATAATATGTCGCTGGAGAGCACTGTTCCCTGACCGCCGACGCCAACCATTAATATATTTGTTACCGGATTCATATTGCACCATCAGCTTTTTTAACTTTTTTCTTTTTACGGTGATTGATCAGGCAAGGTCCTTTGACCACCAGCAGTGAAAGTTCATTGCGCACCATCAACTCTTTCAGTGTGCTCTCGACTTCATCGCGGTTATAGGCATCAACAATTTTAATATTTTCATCTTTCAGACCGACGGCTTCGCCCAGTTTGCGGTAGTCCAGCGCCGGCGCCGGATTGCCGTAAATATCATCACCGGAAAGAGGATTCGGCTGCATTCCTGTCATTGCCGTTGTGCCGTTGTCAAGGACGATTATCAAGGTATTGCGCCGGTTGTAGGCGGCATTCATCAAACCGGTTACACCCGAATGAGCGAATGTTGAATCGCCAATGACTGCGACTGTCCGCGGCAGATGCTCTTTGCCGGTGGCAATCTCCATGCCCTGTGCCAGAGTTATTCCGGCGCCCATATCCACCAGCGTATCCATGGCGCTGAACGGCGGCAGAACCCCTAGCGAGTAACAGCCGATATCGCCGCTGACCGTAGCGCCGAGAGTATTCAATAATTCATAAACTGTCCGATGCGGGCAGCCGGGGCAGAGTCCGGGCGGACGGGGCGGCAGCGGGTACGGCAACTGTGGAACCGGATTGGCGGCGGACTTACTTCCAAACGCAGCCTTCAGCATTTCCGGCGAGTATTCTCCGGTTACCGGCAGCCGGTTTTTCCCTTGGGTTTTCACTCCGCGAGCCTTTAAATAGTCCTCAATAAACGGTTCAAGTTCTTCAACAACGATAACTTCATCGAAATTTGAACAGAACTCCAGTAACTCCCATTCCGGCAGCGGAAAGACCATACCCAGTTTGAATACCGGCGCATCGGGGAAAATTTCTTTAACATAAGTGTAACAGATTCCAGCGGTAACAATACCGGTAGTAGTGTGAACTTCTGGCAGGTTTTCGACGCGGTTGACACCGAGGGATGCAATTGCCGGTTCAATCTCCTTCAACCTGGCTTCTACTACTTTGTGACGTTCGCGGGCGAATAACGGAATCATGACATATTTCTTAAAATCCCGTTTAAATCCTTCAACCGGGTATTCTGTGCGCTCGCCAAGTTCTACCGGCGACATTGAATGGGATATCCGCGTAACCGGACGCAGCAATACCGGCGTATCAAAGCGTTCGCTGATATCGAACGCCATTTTAGTAAAGTCTTTCGCTTCCTGTGAATCTGCAGGTTCCAGCATCGGCAGTTTGGCGGCGCGCGCATAATGCCGGTTATCCTGTTCGTTTTGTGAAGAATGCAGATTCGGGTCATCTGCGGAAACAATCACCAGACCGCCTTTGACTCCGGTGTAAACCGCAGTGAACAGCACATCCGCCGCGACATTCAGTCCGACGTGCTTCATGGTAACGAGTGCTCTGGCTCCGGCATAACTGGCGCCAAGTCCGACTTCGAGTGCCACCTTTTCATTCACGCTCCACTCGCAGGTAACATTGTCATAACGGCAGAGGTTTTCCAGTATTTCGGTTGATGGCGTGCCGGGGTAGCCGGTTCCGGCGCGAACCCCGGCCTCCCAGGCTCCGCGGGCGATGGCTTCATTACCTGACATCAACGTTTTGTTTTTTTTAGTCATCTTTATATTTTTCTTTTAATTTATGGATATACTCTGTACTGTTTTCAACAACAGATATTACAGTCGTTTTTATCTCATTCCAGTTCGACTTTTTATTATCCCGGTGGGATAACACATTTATAGCAAAATCAATCAAATCCACCTGCGACCCTGTCGGGGTCGAACAATAATATGTACAGTCAGCTATAAACGTTTGATGCCTCCGGCATCCATTAACCATTAACCATTAACCATTAACCATTAACCATTAACCATTCCTACCCGTCTATTATTAAATTTTCAGTCGCGCAGAGTATCACGCAGTAAAATTTAGCAGGAAACATTCAGAATCACACAGTCATCTCCGGTAATTCTAAAACGCTAAGTGCTAATATGCCATTTTATGTTCAAAAATCCAGTAGAATAAGCAGTTTTTTGCCAATTATACTCACAAGCTGTCTTAACCGTGGCGAGGAATCACCGGCTTCTTTATATATCACAGATTGAAAAACAGGTAAAAACAGGGTATTGTATGAGTTGTGATTTTTCCACATTTTCTACACTTTATTGACTGGGAGCTGGACTGAAATATGAGTTTTTCCTGCGGTTTTGTCGGGTTGCCGAATGTCGGCAAGTCAACGTTGTTCAATGCTCTGAGTAAAGGCAGTGCGGCGGCGGCGAATTTTCCATTCTGCACTATTGAACCGAACACCGGTATCGTGGCGGTGCCCGACGAGCGGCTTCAGGTTCTGTCAAAATTGGAACATTCCGGTCGGATTGTACCGTCAACGCTTAAATTTATTGATATCGCCGGACTGGTCAAAGGCGCGAGTCAGGGGCAGGGGCTGGGTAACCAGTTTCTCGGTCATATCCGCAGTGTTGACGCCATTGCCCACGTTGTGCGTATTTTTAAAGACCCGGATGTGATTCATGTTGACGGTAATGTTGACCCGGTCAGGGATCTGGAAGTCATCATGACTGAACTCATGCTTGCCGACCTGGACTTGATTGAAAAAAGATTGGAAAAATCAAAAAAACTGATGCGGGCCGGTGATGCCGATACCAAGGCGGAACTGGAAATCGGCGTACGATTCGCCGCTGAACTCGGTCAAGGCAATATTCCGAAATTTGACCGTAACGATCCACGTCAAGTTTCGGCAGTACGTAATTTTGGATTAATCACCATGATGCCGGCATTTATCTGCGCCAATGTTGATGAAGAAACTTTCCGTTCTTTCGGCCATGATGAAATATCAAAAAAACTGATCGAATATGCCGCTACACACAAACTCGAAGTAGTACCAGTCTGCGCCAAACTCGAAGAGGAACTCGCACAACTCGATGCGGATGAAGCCAAACTATTCCTCGATGACCTCGGCATCAAAGAGAACGGATTGGCACGGGTGATTCACACCGGCTACCGTCTCCTCGACTATATTACCTTTTTTACCGCCGGCGAAATGGAATCCCGCGCCTGGACTGTTGCCGCCGGAACTCCCGCGCCGCAGGCATCCGGGAAAATTCATACCGATATGTGCCGCGGGTTCATCCGTATGGAAGTCGTTTCATATCAGGACATGGTCACTTACGGTGGCTGGAACAAAGCCCAGACGGCGGGAAAATTGCGCATTGAAGGCAAAGAATACATTGTCCAGGACGGCGACGTCATTCACATACGGTTTTCGGTATAATCTTTTTTTCATGTGGCTTATCTGGAAAGAAACGGCTGAATGTCTCGAGAAAATAAAAATATTCTGAAAAGCTCTTCCGGTCTTGGTATGACGACATTATTCAGTCGTCTGCTCGGTTTATGGCGGGAAATGCTTGAGGCCTCGGTACTTGGCGGCGGCGCTATCGCCACTGCCTGGCAGTTGGCTTACATGCTGCCCAATCTTTTTCGCCGCATACTTGGTGAAGGAGCGCTGGGAACAGCTCTTATCCCGATGATCTCCCATATCGTTGAACTCCGCGGTAAAGATGATGCCAAAAAACAACTCGCCGCCGTTTTTTTCTGGCTGGGATTGTTGTTGATTATAATCAGCATAACGGTTTCCGCAGTGGCATTGCTGCTTAAATTCTGGATTAAAGGCGAAAGCGGAATAATGGCGCTTAATCTGATCCCGGTAATGATGCCTTATGCCTTCTTCATCTGCCTGATCGGCATTGCCGGTTCAATTATGAATACGATGCGGGTGTTCGTTCTGCCCGCTCTTGGCTCACTGCTGCTCAATATTTTCCTGATTGCCTGTATGTTACTTATCTGTCCCGGCGTAAAAGATATGTCACGCCTGCTGGATTGGATGGCTTATGCCGTGTTGTTTTCAGGGTTTATTCAGTTGTTGTTACTACTGGCATTGATGCGCTATCATGGAATTTTTCCAAATTTTACCTGGGAAAATATTAAGAATATTGAGGTATTTTCGGAGTTGTGGCGTCTGACCTTGCCGGCATTGTTCGGTGCGTCAGTTGTTCAAATCAGTTTTCTTTTAGACCGGGGCATGGCATACTGGCTGGGACCGCAGGCGGTGCCGGCTTTGACCTTCAGTGACCGGGTAGTATATGTACCGATTGGCGTTTTTGCAGTTTCACTCGGGGCGGTGCTGCTCTCCAGTATGTCAAAATCAGTGGCAAAAGGAAATACCGATGAATTTGTCGCCTCGTTGAATCTTGGCTTGCGCCATGTGTTGTATCTCTGTGTTCCTGTGGCAATTTTCTTTGTCGTATTCCGCGAACCAATCTTGCGACTTTTGTTTCTCCGTGGACGTTTCACCGAAAGTGATTTACAGGCGACCTCCTGGGCTATGCTCTTTTTTGGATTCGGCATACCCTCATTCTGCTCTATTAAAATTGTCCTTGCCGGGTTTTATTCCCGCAAAGATATGAAAACTCCGGTAAAAGTGTCCTTCTGCTGCATCGGACTGAATTTGATACTGAATTTATGTCTGATGTTCTGGTTGAAGCAGGGCGGACTGGCGCTGGCGACGGTGATTTCATCCATAACCAATAATTGCGTACTGCTGTACATTTTGAGAAGAGATTTAAACCGCCAACTGGGAATCAGCCATGTGGTCCGCACGCTTATTCGTTCAATTATTGCGGCGGCGATACCGACGTTGATACTTTTCTGCTTCTATGCGGAATTGCTGGCCATGCCTTCCTTGCATTTCCTGAGTCCTGATTTAATCCCGCTGATTATCTGCGGCGTGGCGTTCTGGCTCAGTTATGGCCTGATCTCATGGATGGTACGCTCCAAAGAACTGCCCGAACTCTTCACCATGTTTCACCGGAGTTAATGCCAATTCTCCATAGGGATTAATTCCTGCCCAGTATCATGCTGCCGGCGTCTTGTATCTGTTCATCCCCGGCGTATTATTTTTTCGGGGTTTTGCCGAATACTTGCATAACTTGCTGGAGGTCGCTCCAGACATCTTTTTTGGCGGACGGGTTGCGGAGCAGGTAGGCGGGATGGTAAGTCGGCATAACCTTGATGCCATGATATTCCTGCCATGAACCGCGCTCACGCGAAATACCCTCTTTTTTTATCACATAGCGCATGGCTACGGCTCCGAGCAGAACAATTACTTTGGGATTGATGAGTTGTATCTGTTTTTCCAGATATGGCAGACACTGATTGGCTTCGTCCGGTTCAGGGGCACGATTTCCCGGCGGGCGGCATTTAACGACATTGGCGATATAGACCTCTTCCCGGGTAAACTGCATGGCGATAATCATTTTATCGAGTAATTGACCGGCAGCGCCGACAAATGGACGCCCGTGTAGATCTTCCTCCTGGCCAGGGCCTTCGCCGATGAACATCAGTTCCGCCTGCGGATTGCCTTCACCAAAAACGACCTGGGTGCGTTGAGTATGCAGACGGCAGAGATGGCAGTTCATTGTCACCGAACACAATTCATCGAAATTCAGATTCTCAACATCGACTTTTTGTATCGGTGCGGTAACATGAACTGCTTTTGCCGCGGGTTGATTTCTGGTATAATGTTCTTGCTGCGGTTGTTGTTCATGACGGTCACGCTGTACATAATGGCTTGAAACGTTTTCATCGTGACGGTTGTGTGGTTGCGACGGCGTTTGGGTGAATTCCGGTTTCGCGGCGGTCATGAAATCATTCAACACTTCCGGACTGATTGAAGCGGTTTTCTTTTTCACGCTGATCTCGTCCAGGCATTCAATAATATTATCAAACAAGCTTTTTTTTGTCATTTTTCCCTGTCTGCCGGAAGCGTTTTCTGGCAAAGTCCGATTTTAACGCTAGATTATATGCAGGGATTAATATAGTCCCATGTGAGTAAATTTAAACAGGAAATTATTTCAAGATGAAAAAAATATTATTATTCGGCGTTCTTGCCATATTATATCCAGGTTCGGTAATGGCACAGGAACAAACAGGTTCCGGCAAGACTCTGCTTGAATTCTGGCATGGCATTTATGATATGACGGTGGCGTGGCTGGAACAGGAGAAAGTTCATCTGGCAGTGTTCTTCTTCGGTTTTATCCTGACGCTTGTTGCTGTCGCCGTGGTCAATTTTATTTTTCGCCGGGTAATCATCCAGAAGTTGGCGGAAAAAACCACGACAAAGATGGATGATAAGATTTGTGAAGCTCTAAACCGTCCAATCAATCTGGCAGTATTCATCTCCGGTATTTATCTCAGTGCGATGCCGGTTCTGCAATCAATGCCGGTAATTACTTTTGACGGAGCATTCCGGATTTTTCTTGCCGCGCTTGCCGGAACTTTCGCCTGGGCGGCATACCGCATGATCACCGTCCTTGATTACATTATGAAAGAAATTGCCCAACGTACTGATAACAACCTTGACGACATGATGGTCAACCTTATTCGCAAAGCGCTGAAAATCACCGTTGCCGGTGTCTCCATCCTGTTTATCGGGCAGAGTATTCTCGGCATTAATATTACCACTCTGCTTGCCGGCGCCGGAGTCTGCGGTCTGGCAATAGCTTTTGCCGCCAAAGAGACCATCGCCAACTTCTTCGGTTCCGTCATGATTATTCTGGATAAGCCCTTTGCCGTCGGTCAGCGTGTCAGAACCGGTGAAATTGACGGTACGGTCGAAAATGTCGGATTCCGCAGTACCAGAATCCGCACTCTCGACGGACATCTCTTCTCTGTCCCCAACAGCAAAATGGCTGACAGCGCCATCGAAAACATCAGCAACCGGCCGAATATCAAATGTGCATTCAATCTGGCGTTGGCGCATGATACGCCACCGGAAAAAATAGAACGCGCTGTTGCTATTCTTCATGAAATTTTTGATGGTCATGAAGGTTTTAACGCGGAACAGCCACCGGCAATATGTTTTGACGCAATCAAGGATTGGAATATGAATGTCAGCGTGGTAATCTGGTATCAAACTACCGATTGGAATCTTTCAAGAAAATGGCTGCAAGCACATAATATCGAAATATTGCGCCGGTTCAGCACTGAAAACATCAAACTTGCCACTCCACCGGGTTACGTCCCGGCAAAATAGTTACCGGTACGGCGGTTGAAACGCTGTTGTTTCAGACAATTGGCTTATTCATTTCGCCATTACAATTCACTATTCCATATCAACGCTTACTTTGTTTCAAGAAAGCGGATTGCTTCGGGCAGTTCTGAAAAATTGTAAATAATATAATCGGGTTCGACATCATCTTTTTTATGCTCGCCCTGATTGGATTTGAAGAATATAGTTTTCATTCCCAATTTTTGTGCGCCGAATACATCGCGATACATGTCGTTACCGATGAACAATACCTCAGCGGGCGCCAGTTTCATTTCGTCAAGGGCGGCTTCGAAAATACGTTTGTCGGGTTTGCGATATCCAAGGTCGCCGGAAACGATTACCGGTTTGAAATAGTCGCTCAGTCCCACGGCATGCAGTTCCGGGACCGCCCAGGCACTTTGACCGTCAGATACAGCTGCCAGCAGATAACGTCCACGCAGTTGTGACAATACATCTTTGACGCCGTTGTAGAGTTGCAATCTGAAACGGGATACAGCACGGAATGTTTCTGCGAGTAACAGGGGCAGGGCAGCAATTTTTTCCGCTGGCAGTTGGCGGGTGAAACTTGTGGCATGCTGTTCAACGATTTCCCTGAAGAGGGCGACTACATCAAATTCTGGATGAACTTCCGTGCTGTTGCGCCGTTGTTCCTTGTTCATTTTGAAATAGAGCGTTTTTAGTGTGTCGCTATCAAGGTATATTCCCTGATAGCTGAGCAGATTGCTTATTACCCGGTAGATGTCATCGTGACCTTCGTTGGTGTGGATGTCGATCAGCGTGCCATTAACATCAAAGATGAGTCCTCGAATCGTCATTAGAACCTCCTCAGACATTGTTTTGCTTCATTTATTAATATCCGTCTGTATTCATGACTGAACCATTCATTCCTGGCGATGCGCAACAAGGTGATGCCCATGTAGAATGGTACGCGCCCTGTTGTGGCGCGAAACGCCCGGTCGCGATCCGGGAAATGACAGGCGTATTCCCATAGAAAATGGCCGATGAAAGGCTCTGCCGCGTATTTATTACCGGTTGCCTGAAGGAAGAAATGCATCAACTCGCCGGCGATTCTTCCAGTGTCGTAAACACGATCAGCGCGTCGAACCCGTTCCAGGTCAAATGAAATTACGCTAAGACCGTCGCCAAGTGTAAAATTGCCGGGAGTTGCGTCCCCATGAACGAGTACCTGACAGTCTTCCCACATGCGCGATTGTTCCCGCCACCGGTCACGCAACCAGTTGAGTTCACCGGCTTCGTCCCAGCCGATGGTATTCATCCCCAGCAACCGGTTGGTCAACCGGTCCATGTAAGCGCAAGATTCATTGAAATCTACTCTATTCGCGGTTGCAGTCCGGTTATGGAATGAGGCAAGAAAATATGCCAGCGCCGTCATCTTGTAAAAGAGTCGGCCATTATCTTTCGTCTGAATAGCGCTGGAAATGATATTGTACAGTAATTCGCCGCCGCAGTGTTCGACCACCAGTAACTTATTCAACGAGTAATTGCAACCCAGCGGGCGGGCGATGTGGTGCGGCCAGCCGGTAAGACCGTAACTGCGCATCAGCGACAGATTATGATACTCTCTGGCCAGACGGCGAGCCGCCTTTTCATGTTCCGGCTGCCGGGCGGAAAGAAAAAACTTGCCTACGACTCTGGTACCACTGTATTTTTCTTCATAGAGATAAACGTCGTTGGAACCGCCCAGATCGAAGACACGGTATTTTACTCTGCCTGAATAACCCGTCAACTGTGGCTGAATATCATATTTCAGATAGCCATAAAGCGGATCACTTTCCGGTAAATGACCTAAATATTTTTCCACCATTAATGCTCCTGTTTTCGTTGGCGATACCATCTGCCATCTTTATCTTGAACAAACACCTCTGTCTTTTTCAAATAGTCGATACTTTCTAACTTTTTCTTTGCTAACGAGCTCCCGGAATTGATAATCTCGTTTTGAATTGCCATAGGGCAATTGGGATTATTTGCAAATGCAGCCAGGGAGACTTTCTTCCCGTCATAGATCTTTAAAATTACATCATCAGGGACTGAAGAATTCTGAACTAAAGCATCTTGAACTTTAATATCCTGTTTCAGCAAATCGATAATCTCTTTAGTAATAGACCTGTTATGCGCCACACCCTGCCTGACCAGCGCATCTGAATCAGTTGCAAGTATTGTTAATAAACTTAGCGGCGTAAAAGGATTTGAAGCAATCATGTATCTAACATTTTCATTTTCGCTATTACCGAACTGATAAAATTCAGATTCTGAAATTTGGCTGCCACTCATTATCTTGTTAATTAATGGGGCAGGATAGCCTTTCAATTGCAGAAATTCCAGTGCATCTTTGCGAGGGTGAGGAGGCCCGAATTGCATTGAACTACAAGACGCCGACAACAATAAACAGAAGGCAACTGTGAATCTGAAAAAAATCATTTTCCAAGCCTCCTGTGATAATGGAGATATAGTATGAAAATAATTACTAAACGGCTTATAAATCAAATATCCTGGTATCAATGTAACGTGTTAAATCAGATTTACGAACTTATCTTTCTGCCAATTATGAACCTTGCCACTAAAAATGAGACACCGTCACCAGTTTGCCAGAGACTTTTTGAATTTAATGTCATTATCACTGAATGAACCGGGAATAAGCATAACCTGAATGGTTTGTTGTTGGTTCGGTTTAAGTTCGAATTCAAATCCGACCAGTATTGTTCCAGGATTTGGTGCATCATAGTTGTTGGTTGGCTTGGTGGACCAGGTTTTCATGGTAATTTCAGCCGGACTGATAACTTTCAGTTCCAGTGTCTTGCCCTCTTTTGCCAAGGTGATGCTGTTTTTTGCCAATTTTGGAGTGGCAGTCGTGAACATCGCCCAGCGGACGGTGGCGGGCTTTGAGGTGGCAACCAGTTCATCTTGTATCACAACGACTTTTTGATTGACGATGGCCACGCCGCGTTTTACGTTTGCCAGTTGATTTTCATAAACGTTGGACAAATCTGAAACTGCATACATGAAATCAGGTTGAGCCGAAGATTTATCAATATTGGCAACACCTTTTGCCACATGCAGTTTGTTGTCGATGGTCAAAGTGTTGTGAGAAAAGTTGTTTAACCGGAAGATGCTCCAGCGTTGACTATTTTGATCTGAATTCCACAGTTTAATGCCTTTTGATTCCAGCGAATGGTAATCCTGCATGCCGGGGTCGGAAGCCCAGCGCACGCCGTCTGATTCCATGACAAAAGAACCGGCGTCCATGTGGGCATGCGGTACCGCCGCCGATCCTGCTTTGAACCCTAGATAAATAGCGCCGCGATCAGACCAGGAGGTGCGCATCATGCATACCGGACTGGCTCCACGACCACACCAGAATTTTACATTGGGTTCGGTTATCTGAGCAACCTGCAAGTCTTTGCCCCAGATCATCAGCGCCGGTAACATTCGATCGCCGGTAAATTCTGAATACGTGTCGCGTTCGAGGTAGGCTTTTTTAACCCATAACTGTGATAGATCATGGTTTCTTATGGCAAACCAGAAAATGGTCGGGTTCAACGTTGTTTTCGGAGAACAATCACCCCAATTGAAGCTTAAGCCGAGGTTTCCGACCATGTGCTGATAAAAATCTGCCGTTTGTAAAAATCCCGGCGTTTTGCTCAAACCGAAGTCGGTGTTAAAGACTTTTTCCACGGCGCTGAGGAACATCACATTGAAAGATGTGCCGTAGCCCCAATATGAATATCCCTCGGCATAGGCGCCATCGGGTTTATATTCCTCCATGGGCAGGGAAATTGTTTCGATGGCGCGGTCAATTATTTTTTTTGCAAGTTCCGGATGGTCTTCCGCTATGGCCAGCGCGCCATAGGTTATGCCGGCATTGCAAACCTGATTCCAGTTGTTCTTAGATTTCAGCCACCAGAAATCGTCAGATTTTAACGCCGGATTCAATCCCTTGGAGACAATGGCGTTACTAATTATTTTTTTAGAATCCGGTGATAACTGTGGAAACAGCCAATCATAGCCGATGGCAACCGCCATGGTCATTTCGGCAACGTCAAGGAAATGGGATGGATTCCAGTCTTTAAAATTTGAAACCGCGAGCAATTCCTGTTCGCAACGCGCAAAATATTTATCTTGACCAGTCATACGCGAGGCGTAAGAGAGATAAAAAATGCGCCGGAGCGCTTCGCGTGATTTATCCAGTAATCTTATTCCCTTCAGCTCGCGTTTCAGCGGGGGAAGCGTTATAATTTTATCGCATTCCATCAAGATGGCTTCATGCAATTTAAGCCAGGCGTGATTGTTGGCAATGGTCTGTTTAATCTGGGTTTCTTCACCTTGGAACAACAGAATACGCGGATGCGATTTTTCAATCATACCATTTACCTCAATATTTGACTTGACTGCGCCGGTAGCGGTAATAAATGCCAGCGACAGTACCACCAGAATTATTGCCAAACGGTTCATCGTTGATTTACTGCACCAATTCCTTACGACCGTCATAGTTGAGCATCGGATCATAGCCGCGTTCCAGACGGCGGAGCAACAGCACAACGGTAATTACCAGCGCATTAGTAATCAAGTTGCCGATTCCGAATACCATCACCCCACCTTGAAGACCGCCGCGGATTGCCATAAACGTCATGCCGTTCCAGGCAAAGAAAATCAGCAGAAGCGCACAGGCTTTCAGGAAGAATACGCCATGATGCGGAATGCCATCGCGCGGTGTTTCCCCTGCCAGAGCGCGGGCGACATCGGCCCGGATGGCGCGTTCTACAAAAAACCAGACAAGATAATTAACTATCGCCAGCGGGATGATTGCAAGCAGATGCCACTTGAAATCAAAACTCCAGCCGATATGCCATAGCCAGTAACTAAGCGGAATCAAATAAATTATTGAGAGCAGCATCAACAAACGAACTACGACCAGCGCATAATTCAACCATCGGGTTTGAATACTGACGTAAGGCGCCTGCTCCATCTCTTCGAAACCGGTATCTGACCATGGCGCCGGGGGATGAAAATGTAAGTCACCACCGAGCGTGTGCCATTGACGATAAAGGCTGCTGATGATTACCGCTGAGACAATCAACCAGAAAATCACCCAGACAAAGATGAAACGGTAGGCATAACCGGAACCGCTGAACAGCACAATCAGCAAATCAAAGAAAAGTCCGACCAGACCACCGGCGGCGATGGTGCAACCATTGCGTAAAATGGACTGAGCCGAACAGAATTGTCCGTAACGCGATTTCGGTTGCAGGCGGATGTCAAATGGCATGCTGGCAAGCGCGGAAAGGGTAGTATGGAACGCCCCGACCATTCCACCGAACATCATAGAAAGCCAGAAGTACGCATCCGGTGAAAGTGTTACAAACAGCCATACCCATCCCATTGCCGAAAAGACCACCGCAAAGATTGAAGAATAGGTCAAGATACGCAATGGATGCCAGCGGTCAATAAAAATTGAAGAGAAGTATGCCGCGGCGATGGCGGCAACAGAACCTACTGCCACCGCTTTGCCGATATATTCCAGCGACAGTCCAAGATCTTTATAAAAGAAGATATAAAAAGGATTAGCTGCTATAGCCATGGCACTGGTCGTACTGTAGATGAATTTGGTCCAGTAAAATTTACACGAATAGGTTTCGCGAAAGTAGGTCTTAAAACCCTCCAGGCCCCGCGAGTTTTTCTTCTCTTTTTCCGTGACCGGTGGATATTGTCCCTCTTTTACAAAAATACACATCATACCGACCCCGATAAGATAGATAAACGCCGTGTAAATGAATATTTCCTTGCTGTGACTTTCGGCAAATTTAAAGATGAAGTAGTTGTAAAGGAAACCGACAATTCCACCCACAATTCTCATCAAACCCATAAAGCGTCCGATGAGCATGACCGGAACCGTATCATTAAAGATATACTGAAAAACTGACATGATAAGCACGTCAGCAAATTGAAATGACACTACGAATATCGCAATGACAACAATAGCCGCCGTCGCCGGAGAAAGCATCGCCAGATAGCCGGTACGATGCAGAAACGCGGCAATATCGTCCGAAAAGGCCAGCAGCAATATGCTGATGAAGACAAAGGGAATGGATAAGGCAAAAAACGGAATGCGTCGCCCCCATCTGGTTCTAAGGTAATCGCTTTTGAAACTCAGGTATGGAGAGATGAATACACCAAAAATCGGAAAGATGCTGGTAAGCAGTATCCCGATTAAAACGTTCGACGCCCCGAGCGCTTTCAGTTTCAGCGGCAGAATACTTGGAATGACGGTTTGCATCATCATGCAGCAGAAGTCACCCCAAAGCAGAAATCCGAAAAGTGTGATAAGTCCGACTTTGGTATAGACTAACGTCCCGCAGTGCCACGTTTTTTGTGTGCCATGAACCGCGGCAGCATTTGTCACATTAGATGCTGGTGTTTGCAATTTATTGTTGCTCCGTATTTATGTAATTTAACTTAAAAAAATATTGTAAATGAAAACATCAGGAGGACAAAACTAATGACAATTAAAGCAGGGTAAGCTTAAATAATAAACAATATCATACAATACAATCGTTCGGCAACTATTCAACTTGAAAAAGCGGTAAAAATTCACCGGGCAGGGATTTTATACTGATTAAAAGCCGGGAATAATTGACTCTGAAGGACGGTAAAAATACAATAAGGAATGAACGAGATTCAGTGACAATATCGTTGTTTTGGAAATATATACTCTATAAGGTTGAAATTTTAAAATAGACGAGTAGGAATGGTCAATGGTTAATGGATGCCGGAGGCATCAAACGTTTATAGCTAACGGCACATATATATTGTTCGACTCCGACGGAGTCGCAGATGATTTTGGGTTGACGATTCTATAAACGTGTTATTCCGCCTCCGGCGGATAAATCCTCCACGGGCGGATAAACCCGTCGGGATAATAAAAAGTCGGACTGAAATGAGATAAATACGGGAGCAAGACACTCGTCGCAATGTATTTTAAAATTTCAACCTTATAGAGTATAATCTCAAATAAAAATCACCTGCGCAATTGATGTGTTCACGACCGGTAATTTTAACGTTATTTTCTACAGGGTGGCTAATCTGTTATTGCTGACTTCAAGTTGCGTTCAAAATCGGCGTTAACGAAAGCGTTGGAACCGAGAGCAGTCGTCAACGGGTCATCATCCGGACCGCAGAACCCGACATTGTTGTGCCGTATCCAGCCTTCAGCAAATTCGTAGCGTCCGGACATTTTGCCGTAATAGCGCCCTTTTTCGGTCATGTCAATTAAATAGGCATTGTTGCCCTGGCTGGAATCAAGCCATTCTTTCTGACTCTTGTGGCACGACAACATCGTTTTTTTCTGTTCGATGGTGCTGCTGATATTGACAAAAAGTTTGGGTATTACCGGCTTGCGGAGTTGATCACACAAACAGTGCGGCATCGAATGATATACCGTAACGTTACTGTTAATCGCCGGATGGGGCGGATTGCATTTGAAGTTGGTCATGCCGCGGCAGAACGCCGCTGATACCGCCAGCCGTCCGGTGTTGGTATGGTCTTCCATGTAATCATAGGGACCGTGTGTGAGAATTATTTCCGGCGCCACGGCGCGAATCACCGGAACAAGGCGTTCCAGAATATCGCGTGCATAATAAACTTCAAGATCATCAACGAGGCTGTCATGAAATACTGCATTGACCACTTTTGCCGCATTGCGGGCTTCTT
>CAYMSF010000061.1:0-20924 GCA_964392985.1 uncultured Victivallaceae bacterium
ACAAATCAATAACCAGGTTGGATTCAGAAGTCGCGTACTGCTCATTCAGCAACAATTTCAGTAGCAATAACTCATACAACTCATCAAGCTCAAGTGATAGGTCCGGGTTTAAAAAAACTCGGAGTAACTGGTGAATAATTTGTCTCAATATGTGCATAAAGATGAGTATTTGTACTATTCACTGGTGGTGCGTGGCCTCAAAGCATGCCTTTCGTTTTTTATTTAGTGCAAAAAACATACTTTAAAAATATTATTTGCTTGCATAAGTGCAAATAGTGGTTAAATTTTAGTAAATTATGCTTTGGTTAAAAGGATAATATTCAAGATCGAGAAACGTGCTAATTATGTTTAGAGGCATATCGGCTGGGTGGATCTTTGCTGATTTTTGTGCCAGTTTTTAAATCATTGGACAATAGAGGGGGCAATGGAAGAGAACAATTGGTATATAATGGTTGGTGGACGCGTTGTTGGTCCGCTTAATGATGACCAAATGCTGGCGATGGCCAGCAACAACAAAATCTCCCTGCGAACAATGGTGAAGCTGAATGATAGCAGCGAATGGGCAACTGCTGCTGATATAGATGGTTTGTTCAGTCCGTTGGAAGTCGGAGCGGAAGTCAATAATGGTGGAAACAACGCCGGGAGCCATCCATATTTGGGGTCAGTGGAAAAGGTTGCGACCTGTCCACACTGCTGGGAAAAATTCAGTAACGACCGAATTCACTACATTTCCAAACATCCAGACTTAATTGGCGATCCGATACTTGGCGACAATGCTCAGCAGCGGTTTCTGCCGACTAAATTTAACGCTAAGAATCATGCTTTTGACGCACGTGGTGCAGAGTGTCACCAGATGGCATGTCCGCGTTGCCACTTGCGCATTCCGGACACAATTATAGACTTTGATACCGTGTTTTTTTCGATTGTTGGCGCTACCGGTAGTGGGAAATCTTATTTCACGACCTCAATGGTATGGCAATTACGGCATATTCTTGTTAGAAAACTGGATGTTAATTTTGCCGACGCTGATGGTGAGACCAATCGGGTGATCAACAAGTACGAAGATCTGTTGTTTCGAAATCCGGAACCGGACAAATCTGTATTTTTAGCTAAGACCGAAGAGCAAGGCGAAGACTTTTACAATATGGTTACCATCAATGGTCTCACTACTACGTTGCCGATACCGTTTGTTTTCAAACTAGAGCCTACTGGCAATCATTTTAACCTTGGTTCGGTTTCACCGTGCAATATGGTGTTTTATGACAATGCCGGTGAGCATTATCAACTCGACAAGGAAGATTTAAGGATACAGGCGACGGCACATTTAAGTCACTCCAGCGGGATAATTTTTCTTTTTGATCCATCAATAGATGGTCGGTGGGTGGCACGGTGTGACCAGAATGACCCGCAGACTAAGATGCGCAATAAAATTCTGGATCAAATGACGTTGTTGAATGAGATGATTAGCCGAATCCGGCGTAATACCGGAATGAAGACCGGAGAGAAATATTTAAAACCACTGATTGTGGTCGTTCCTAAATACGATATTTGGCGTCATCTTTATTCTGCAGAATTGGAGAATGAACCAGTGTTGAAGCTGGATCCAAGTAATTTATGCTATAACTTAGATATCAATTTGATTTTCAAGAATTCATATTTACTGCGCATGTTATTGCTAAAATACTCTCCGGAAATTGTCGGCACCGCGGAAAATTTTTCAGAACAGGTTTTCTATGTTCCTAATAGTGCGATTGGGCGCCCGCCGGAATTAAAGAATGGCGCGCCCAGTGTCAGACCGCAAGATTTAAGTCCGATTTGGGCAGAGGTGCCAATGTTGCTTATGCTCTCATATCACGGGTATATACGGCAAGTTGAAGTCCCCCCGCCCGGCGTGCAAGTTACCACGGTCAGCCAATATATAGCAGCCGGGAACCGCATAACTTTTTCATTACCGGGCAAAGAACGGGAAGTTCTGCCAATAAATTATACTGGAAAAATACTCTACGATGACAATCTTAAAATGTGGTTTACGATTCCTGCCCACCAGGCGTCACAGGCGCAACAGGTTCAGTCTAAGGGTTTTTGGGATTAAATGGTCATAATGTTGTGGTGCTCGTATCATATAATAACCGAGGTGAGAGTTTAAAATGCCAATGGATTTAGTTTATACGTCTGCCCCGCGCGGGGTTAAGGAAGGCAGTAGCGGATTTTGCGTAGTGGCCTATACCCGCGGTATGGCGGTAAATGTGGTGCAGTTGTTGGAAAGTCTGAGTGCCTATAAACCGTACTATCCTCACTATGACGAACACGCCGCGAAAAATCCGGTCTCTTATTCGCATTATTCAAGCAGGCTCGGTTCCGGGCAAATCCATATTTTGAGCAGAGTTGGCTTTGCCGGACTTGATTATACCGGACGCTCCAATAAACTGGCGCATTTTCTTGTTTTAAACTCAAGCG
The DNA here is from genome assembly GCA_964392985.1 of uncultured Victivallaceae bacterium. Classification (GTDB taxonomy): domain Bacteria; phylum Verrucomicrobiota; class Lentisphaeria; order Victivallales; family Victivallaceae; genus CAYMSF01. Next base: position 2,458 of record CAYMSF010000061.1, read on the forward strand.
AGTTCGCCACTATCAATCAGTGTCAAACCCTGCAGCAATTCCCGAGAGAATGGAATGGTGCTCCCGGCATTAAGGATGCGACCACCATTAAGACATTGCCAGATGCCAATAATGAACCGAATCCACAGCAATGGGCAACTCTAACCGGCGACCCAGGCTGGGCCGGCATCCTAGCCGAAGAGTTCCGCAACAACAAAGTTGCATTGGTTGTTTTTGATCCGGATAATCCCGACCACAACAGCCAAAATATGCTTATGCTGGTCGAGGAAGCGTTGTCTCTGTTAGAGTTGAAAGAGCGCCAGATGGTAACATTTAATACCTATTATACCTCGCTACCTCCCGGGATTGAATGCAATTGGCGATTTTGCCCAAAGGGTGCCGCGGTGCTGGGCGATGCAAAACGCCGAAAACTCACCATCATTGATTTGACAGAAATCAAGCACAGTAAACAACGCGCACAAGACTCAGGTTTGGTTACAGTAGCCCGAACCGGAAAAAGACCAAAAGCACCGAAACCAGACTACCTAACCGATTTCGCAGCAGATGACCGAAGGGAAGGTCGTAAACCTACTCCACTTCCTCCATTGGCAATGCCTTCTAAAACAACCGAAGTGGCGGTCCATTATCCCAGCATAAATACCAGCATAAATACCAGCATAAATACCCGAAAAAAGTGGCTAGACCGTAATTATACAAAATTAATATTATGCCTTGCCGTAGTTATTATTGCCACCCCAATCTGCTTATGGTTTTTCTTATTCGCACCACAAAGCGAGCCGAAACACCCAGGAGAATACGTGTCCGTTAATGGTGATCAATCTAAGACTGAAGAAAAAGAAAAGAAAGCTGCGGAAGAAAAAGCGAAGAAAGAGGCGGAGGAAAAAGCGAATGCGAAGAAGGTTGCGGAGGAAAAAGCGAAGAAAGAGGCGGAGGAAAAAGCGAAGAAAGAGGCGGAGGAAAAAGCGAAGAAAGAGGCGAATGCGAAGAAGGTTGCGGAGGAAAAAGCGAAGAAAGAGGCAGAAGAAAAGGCTGCCGAAGAAATACGTAAGGTTTTTTGGAAAAAATGGAAATATGCGATTATTGCGGCAAACCATGGCTTACAAACAAATACAAGATTCACGTTAAAAATCCCCTTGAGCATCCCGGAAGCTAAAACAATTGAAATAATATTAAAAAATGACCAGCAAAAAAAATATAACGTTTCAGAAAACAAGACTGCAACACCAAAATTAAGATTTTTTGATGAAAGCGAATATTCAGCTATCTACGAAATCGCTGTTTCCGATGGGTCACTTGAAATAAAATCTGTGAAAGATGATCAATTGCCTTTTGATCGGCTAAATGCAATTGAATACTTGCAAATCAACGATAAAAAATTTTTTACTGCATTCACTCCAGGAGAAAGCGGCAATCTTGTCAATGGCAACGGAACTTTTATTGTAAAAGACGCAACTCTTACTGCTGAATATAATTTTTGTGACGACGTTGAAAGTGAAATTCTCCAAGATAATAATAATAAACTTTGCTGTAATGATAAATATAAGCTTCAATCACAAAAGATTGAGGGGAAACAATGTACATATGAATTCATTGTAAATGATTGGGAACAAACATTTAACAAAATTCGCCAATGCGAGGAGAACATTAAAACTAAATCAAAATCACTAACAAGTTTAATGAATAATATTGAAAAACAGCCGATGCTACGCATGCTCAGTCAACCCGTTGACAAGATTGGGAAAAAAGAAATAGAGGAATTGAAAAAGGAACTAGAGGACTCGAAACAAGAGAAGGAGACAGAGTTGTTTAATTTTGTTGCGGCATATTGTAATGAATTAAACGGCACACAAGAAAAGCCGACACAAAAAAAAGACAAACCAAATGCTGTCAAGAGTACTGATCCAAAAAACTTTCTTGCGCCCTCAAGCAATAATAATAGTGAACCTGCACCAATTTCACCAATTTTAAAGCAGTTGCAGGGTAAACTCGACACATTCAAACCAACTTATCAGCCCAAATTAAACTTTATTAAAGAGATTAAGGAGATGGTTAAAAATGATTCGTTAAAAGATGAAAAGATGTTAGATTTCAATGTTTTAGGTGGAGATGCAGAGAAGGTAAAAGAGGCATATAAGAAAGTCATTGAAGAAAAAAATAATTTAAAAGAGCTTAATAAAACTGCTAACAGCCAGAGTAAAAATTGCGATATAAAAGATTTTTTATTAGAATTTTCAAGAGAGAATGTAAAGTTTAAGAAAATTGTATTCACACGTAAGAATTGATTTAATGTGTTATGCATTAGGATTAATGGAGTTAACGGTGATTTTGGCAAATAAGGTGCGATGATGAATAAAGAGCAACAATTAGTGCGCAAGATGGAGAGTTTTTTGGATGCTGTTGAGCAGACAAACACTCCGGAGAACAAAGCATTAGCGGATGAGTATGTGGAGGCATGCCGGAGTTTGAATACACGTTTAGAGCGTTGTGAGGACTATTTGAGGGTGCAACAGTATGTAGAGGCGATAAATTACGCGGAGATGTACCCGCCGGTATTGGAATTGGCGAGTATTCTGGATATTGCCAAGCTGTCGAATTGGCAAATGGTGATAGAGGCATATGATTGGCCGATTCCGCCGAGACTACGCCGTGATATCATCAAAAAGCTCAATGATGCTTACCGTGCGAATACGGCGCTGGAGCCTTTAATTGCCAAATATCGTCAAATTAACCGGTCTGGGAAAGTTGAGGAAAAGATAATTTTATTGCGCCACATCATCAAACTCGACAAGGACAATGCGAATTGGGTGGATAGCATTAGAGAGTTTGAAAAGACCTACCTCAACCATCTTACCATAGAAGCACAACAGGCGATTGAAAGTAATGATTTTATTAAGCTGAAGACGTTGCATAAAGAGTTGTTAAACCCTGAATTGTTGGAAAAGCCGGCAGAGAAAGTATTATTCAAAATTGCGGCAGTAATGGATGCGCAACATCAGAAAATGTTGCGGCTACGTGCTGATAAACTGCTGGAAAAAATTGGTGAGGCATTTAGTTGTTTGAATTTCAACGAAATGAAGCAACTATTATTACGTTGGCAATCACTGTTGGATGAGAATTTTTCTCCGGAAGCGAATGATGAGCTACAGATAAAAGAAGCTGATAATTGGTTTAAGGAAGAGCAACGAATTCTGGACGATGAGCAAAAATTCAGAGATCAAATTCAAGTCATGGAGCAAGCTTTAAAAGATGAGGTTGCGATTGATATTTTAGATAATACCTGGATCAAACTGCTAATGTTTGACAAAGAGATCCCGGAACATTTGCAACGGATATACGAAACACGCAGGGCAGAAGAAAATTTGGTTGAGCGCCGACGCCATATTGCCAAGCTGGCGACAGTTTGTGGTGGGGTAGTACTGGTACTGGTGGTAATTGGCATGGGCGTTTATTGGCATAACCGGGAGAAATCTATTGGCGACTGGAACACTCGCATCAGTGCCGCAATTGATGCCAGAAATATTACGGCTGCGGAAAAGATGTTTGAAGAACTACAAGCCTTAGAACCCTGGATTGCCGCCACACCAAAATTGGTGGAGCAACGCACGCGTCTCAACCATACCCGCGAAAGCGAGCAACTTAAACTGCAACGCGTGAAGACGTTATTAAAACAAGCAGGTATTTCCATTGAAAAGCGGTATAATGATAAGGCTGATGTCGAGGTGCTACTCAAAGAAGCTGGACAATTAGCGGTGCTGGAAGAAGATAAGCTGGTTTTGCAGGAGTTGTGGCTAAAAAAAGATAAAATGGATCGTCTGCTGCAGCATGAGCGTGATGCAGCATTCCAAGAGATTGTGGCGCGCCTTGACGATTTGCAACAACAAATCGTCAAGTATAAAGGTCCAGACAATATTGAGCAGCATGAAACATTAATGCGGCAATACCAGGCATTGTACGACGAGTTGAAAACGGTGGGGCAGATTAGTTCATCACTGGATGCAGAAAAGGAACGGGTGAAAGGTACGTTGAAGCTACTTGGTGATAATTTTAGCGTAGCACTTAAAGAGGCTCATTTAAAGAAAAATTTATTAGAATCGATGGCAAGCAAATCATTGAGCTTGGAAAAATATTACGATTTCCTTAATGAATATTGCGCTAATTTTAAAGATAATAATAGCCCCCGGTTCAAAAATATTGCCAGGGCAGCAGGTGCAGCGAGGACATTGGAAAAAGTGAAAAAATTTGATGCGAAATACCTAACTTTGGAAATATTTGAGGAATTCAAACGCCTGCTAGATGCGGATAAGTCAGAGAATAATATTCTGCGTATTGATATGCTTGATTACCTGGACTATTATCAGCATTTGCAACAAAAGACAAAAGAACTAAAAGAAATAGTTGATGGAATTGGCGGCAACATGCGAATGAAGAAGATGAATGGATTGGTTTTGCGTAGTAATGATGGAGAAATTATAGAGCTTTATTCGGACGATACGATTAAGTGGAAAGTTGCCCGAGCTGGCGATGAAAGCTATAGACGTACGGAAATGTTTAAGCGGTTACTAAACATAGAAAGCAAGGAACCCGTCAATTGCCTGGTTGCGATTGATACCAATACTAAATTAACTGTAGAAAACGTTACATATGGCTCGATAGACCAAGGAAAATTACTGTTGACGCTGCCAGAAGATAATCAATTAGCCCCACACGCCAAGTTCATCAATAATTTTTTTGCAGAGCGCAAAAGAGCAGAAACTGAGCCTTTGAAATTTTGCATGGAAAATATTGTCCGTTTGACTGACAATGAATTAATGAACCCTTATCTGCGTTTGAAGTATATTAAAAGTTTACTCAATTTCGTTATTGAGACAGTGGCATCGAAAGATGAAGTATTTATTAGTGTGGCAGAAAAAATTTCAACCTGCTTGCAAAAATTTGAAGTTGGCTATAACTGGATGGCTTTGTCTAATGATCACCGTGTAGAGTTAAATAAGGTGATTGAGAGCATTAAGAAAGAAAAATTACAGGAAAAAATTAATTTATTGCAACAAAAGCGACAGTTGCAGGAAGCAGCGATTTCACGCAAAATAAGTTACTGCGGGATAAATCGTCAGGGCGAAAATTTTCCGCCGGACAGTGAAATCTGGATTATTAATTTTAAAGGTGGCTATGGAGAGTTTGAAATTGCTGGATCGACTGACCGCAATGGCAAATTAAATTTGCAACCGGAATATTCTAGCAAGGATTATGATGGGATGGTACTGCTACGCCCATCTGACAACCGCAAGACATCTAGCATTATTCGCGACATTAAAAGCTTAGCCCCGGGGATTGCCATTGAACAGTGGCCTGATTCCTGGCCGGCTAATGCCAGAAGCGAACGCTGATGGACAAGGTTACGGGGAAAACTTGGCTGAATCAAAAGGCACTGGATTAAATGGCGAAACTATTGTATGATAACAACAAAGAATTTATATTCAATAAGGGACAATCCTGGACTATCGGCAGGAGTGATAACTGTACGATTTTTCTTAATTCTCCGACGGTATCTCGCAGTCACTGCATAATTACGAAAACAGAAGATGGCAGATTTGTAATAGATGATAGCTCGCGATCATCAGGAACGTTTATCAATGGTTCACAGATTTCAGAGTGCCAATTTTTAAAAAATGGCGATGTCTTAAAAGTTGGAGATTGTCTATTAACATTTTATGAAACAAGTAATAGCCATTGGAATCTGGTTATTTGGAGTATCGGCTGTGCATGTGCTGTAACTTTACTCTGTTATCTGGCAGTGCTCGGATATAATTATAATAAATATTCGCAGCATTGCTCTAACGCCGAAGAAGCGGAAAAATGCGGTAACTATGGTAAAGCGGTGGAGCAATATCGACTGGCGCTGGCAGTAACGGGCTATAGTGGCTCCACTGCGACTCGTGATTCCCTGACCAGTGTCGAGTTAAAACAAGGTAATTTTGATAAATTCAGTCAAAACATGAAGCAAGGCAAGCAACAAATTGATGCTGGCAATTGGGATAACGCCACCAATTTTTACCAACAGGCGTTAGCGATTGAAGGGTATGAGACTAATCGTGACGCGATGGATTGCTTAAAGCTTTGCGAGCAGAATAGAAAGAAATTTTTTGAATTCAAATATGAAAAACTTATTCAAACCGGCAATTTATTAATGTTAGAAAGAAAATATGAAGAGGCTGCCAAAACATTTGAAAAGGCGCTGGCGGTAAATGGCTATGCTAATGATAAATTAGCCGCGGATAAATTAATTTTAGCGAAATCCAACATTAATTTAAAAAATAAATTTGACGCATTGGTTGCCGATGGTGATGTCGCAATGCGAAACAATGATTATGGCAAAGCTATTGAATATTTCAAGGAGGCAAGGCAAATCGAAGGATTTGAAAATGACCTTTCGGCAATTTCAAAACTCAGCGATGCCAATATGAAATTAAACGAAAATGAGATGCGCAAAAAAAATGACGAGTTAGACCAGACATTAAAGGTCGCCAAAGAACAGCAACGTAAAATGAGCGAAGAAACTGAACGAAAAAGCAAGGAACTTGAAGAAAAAATCGCTGAGGCTAAAAATGCCAAGAATGAGGCAATTGAAGCCTCACAAAAAATCGAGGAGCAGCGTTCAGGCGCTGAAGCTAATAAGCGTGCTGCAGAACTCAAAATTAAACATTTGGAGGCGCAAATCAATGATATTGAAACAGAAATACGCCGCCCGTCAAACGTTTTTAAACGATCAACCGGTCCGGATATTTATCGTGGTCAGGTAGCGACAGAAGAATATCGCAAGCAGCAATTGAAAGAGCGTTTGGATGCCTATAAGGATGAATTGTGCAAGGCCAAAATAGAACGCGACGTATGCCGCGACAATTTAAATGAATTAGATGCTAAACTTAAAGAAAAGCGAAAAATGCCGCGGGTAAGCGATGTATCTCATTGATGTGGTGATGAAATATTCATTATTTAGAGCTGACTTCAAAACTAATTTTAGGTCTGCCATATGAATTTTAATTTACTTTATGACAGGATAATATAATGTCGGTGATATTGCGAGTTATGAATACTGAGCAAGAATATCGGCTTGACAGTACCAAGGAATCTTGGACTGTTGGTCGAAATATTGAAAGCGATATTTTTATTGCCAGTCCCACATTGTCGAGAAATCACTGTAAAATTATTAAAACTGCTGGTGATGAATATCGCCTATGTCCGTGTTCAACGCATGCAGTCGTGAAAATTAACGGCATAGCCATTGAAGCCGAAACTAAAATTTCTGATGGTGATGAAATTTGTTTGGGCGATGTGCGCTTGACATTGCAGGCAAAGGGAAAAATAAAAATCAAGCAAAACGCTACCACGCCTGCAAGTGATTTTACAATTATTCAAAAAAACGATAAAAAATCTTTCACGACCAGCAGTATTCCACAACGCTTTGTCATAATCTCAAAAAAAATCACCACTGTTGGGCGCTCACAAGACAACGATATTATGCTGGATAGTCCAATGGTGTCAAGACAGCATGCAAAATTGCGCCGAAATGGGCATGAACTATGGCTAGCAGATTTGAATTCGTCAAATCGCACCTGGGTTGACGGTGTACCAATATCTAAAGAAATTCTGCTGTATGAGAACTGTTCTTTTCGAATCGGGCCGTTCACGCTGGTCTTCTCATCCGGGCGATTGGCGATATATTCAGAGCAGAATAATGCTAAATTGACCGCCATTGAACTGACTAAGACAGTAATAAGTCGCGATACCGGCAATCCGTTAAAATTGCTTGATCAGGTTTCACTAGTTATCAATCCCGGTGAATTTGTCGCCATTCTGGGTGGCTCCGGCTCTGGTAAATCAACACTGATGGATGCATTAAACGGTCGTCGCCCACCCGGCTCAGGTCGGTTATTGATAAATCATGAAAATTTTTATTCCAACTATAGCTATTACAAGAATGCAATAGCGTATGTGCCACAGAAAGATATTGTTCACCTGGTACTTACAGTGCATGAGGCATTTATTTTTGCTGCACGGCTGAGGCTTGATGCTGACATGGGCGAGTCAGAGATGGAAGAGCGCATAAGTAATTTAATTGACAATCTCGGTTTGCGGGAAAAGCGCAACACGATCATTGGTAATTTATCCGGCGGACAACTTAAACGGGTTAGCTTAGGTGTTGAATTGCTTGCCGACCCCAGTTTGATATACCTGGATGAGGCTACATCCGGTCTTGATTCCGGCACAGAGGCACAAATGATGCAACTGTTTCGAGATTTAGCCAACAAAGGCAAAACCGTTATCTGCATAACTCACAATATTGACAATGTTGCCTGTTGTGACTTGGTCGCGGTACTTTGCAAGGGGATGTTGGCATATTATGGTCCGCCAGCTGACTTGCCACGCTATTTCGGGGCAGATAAAATAAGTGAAATCTATGGTAAATTGGAAAATAAAAACAGCAAAGCAATTGCCCATAAATTTGCTGACTCTAAACTCTATAGTCAATATATCGGGGCAAGGCTCGGCACAGTCAACGCAAGTGAATCAGCCCCCCCACAATGCGGGATGAAAAATTCTATCAAAGAATTCATACTTTTAAACTTCCGTCAGCTAAAAATACTTTGTATGCGTTCTGTGGTAATTATGCGCCGCGACCAGAAAAGCTTGTTGCTGGCATTAATGTTCCCAATTCTTATTGGCGTGCTTATCGGTCTGGTGTTCGGACTGCAAGATTTAAAGAATGTCAAAACCGAAGCCATGGTGCATAAAATGGGGCCATTTATCATGGCAATTGCCGTAATTTTCTTTGGTTGCGTAAATGCATCCAAAGAAATTGTGAAGGAATTGAGCGTTTACCAGCGCGAACGGGCAATCAATTTGGCAATTCCCGCTTATATTGCGTCAAAGGTTTTAATTCAGATGTCAATTACATTTTGTCAATGTTTGATATTGCTCACTATTGTCTATTTCAGTATTGGTTTGCAGATTAATTATTTCATGGCGTTGCTTGCATTGTTGTTCACCTCACTCGGCGGGATCGGTATGGGATTATGCATTTCCGCTATGGTTGACAACAATGACAAGGCCATCTCGCTCGCCATTATCGCGGTTATTCCACAAATCATTTTGGCTGGCGCGATCATTGAACTCCCTAAAATAATAAAACCGATTGCAGGCAGCTTTATTATTCTCTTTTGGGAAAATTTGGCGATGCAACAGGCGCTTAGCAAAAGTATTCGCGATACTTTGAATATTGCCAAGGGAAATTATTGCCTGAATATTTTTATTATTTTTATGTTTTTTTTGGCATTTGTTATTTTATCCGGTGTTATTCTCCGTAGCAAAGATGTTACAAAATAAAAAGTTGTCTCAATATGATTAAATCGTCTAATTTATTGTGCGCTAAAAAGGGATCCAAACATTATGTTTACTTGTACTAATTGCGGCAAAAAAATCGCTCAACCACGAGACCTTTCTGTTAGGGAAGTAAAGTGCGAATGCGGAACAATGGTTTCGTTTGCCGCCGCCTTGACGATTATGCCAGGGCGCGTATTTAATGTTCCTGAGGATGACATACCCGAAATTACCGGCTATCGGATGGTCAACAAAATTGGTTCGGGGGGAATGGGGACAGTGTACGAAGCAATTCAAACGTCTCTGAAGCGTAAAGTCGCCATAAAAACGTTGCCGGCACATCTTTCATTGGACCCACAGTTTGTCAACCGGTTTGAACGCGAAGCTGACACCTTGTCGAATTTGCGGCATCCGAATATATGCGGGATTATAGATAAAGGAGAGACCCACGGCACCTATTTTATTGTTATGGAATACGTATGTGACAATAACGGCAATATTTCGACTTTGCACGAATTAATTAAAACGCGTCGCTTAAATAGCCGTTCAACACTGAAATTAGCTAAGGAACTAGCTGGCGGCATGGCGTATGCACACTCCAAAGGAGTCATTCATCGTGATTTAAAGCCAGCCAATGTATTGATCGATGAACATTCAAACGCCAAAATTGTTGACTTTGGCATTGCCCATATTGTGGGTAAAGATGATGTCAAAGCGGCTCAGCTGACTATGGCAGGAGAAGTTGTCGGAACGCCATCGTATATGTCTCCAGAACAGAAAATAGGGGCAACCATTGATGCCAGATCAGACGTGTACAGTCTGGGTGTCATTATCTATGAGATGCTAACCGGAGAGTTGCCGGAAGGGCGGTGGGATAATCCAAGTAAATATGGTTGTGCCAGTCAATGGGATACGATTATAGATAAAGCGATTCACAAGAATCCGCAAAACCGATTTCGCAAAATGGAAGACTTTTTATCCGCGCTGGAATTAGTTGGCGGGTCATCAGTTAGTTCAGCTCCAAGCAACAATAATTTTGAAGCCAATCCCGGACCATCACTACTGCAGGGCAAGGATATATCTTACTACTTAATGCATGGCGAACAAATCATTGGTCCTCTAAGTGAGGCAAAAATTAAAAAAATGGCGGAGCATGGAACGCTCGCTGGTGGCGATAAAATTTCAACAGACCGAAAGAGATGGCAAAATATTGAATCTACCGGCTGGTTCATCGGCGAGAATCGGGAGACCATAAAACTCAATTCCAGCCTGGCAGAACAAGCCGTCATTCCTGAGAATCAGCAAGTGCCTGAGCCTGTAAGGCGCGAGCAGCCCAATAAGCAACTGGCGACAAAAGAAATCAACGATGTGTTACCCGCCCACAACAATGTCAGCATTATCTCCGCAATTTGGGATCCTGTTTCTGTAATCCCGGCAATTTACAACCATTATCGTGATTTAGGTAGCAGAAACATTGGCTTTGGGATGGCAATGGCAACGTTTTTAATTTTTTATTTAACATTGTTGCTGGTTTTTCTTCCTGCCTCAGGACGGCACATTACTGGAGGCATAATGGTTGGGACAATTTTTGTTGCCGCCATTCCGTTTTTCTCCTTGATCTTGGGTGGCTATCTGATTCGCTTGGCTTTTGGCGAAAAAAATAGCGGCAGTTTCGGTGGCGACATTCTGATTGCAGGTACAGCGCTGTTGCCTTCAGCAGTAAGCGTTGTTGGCTTAATCATTGTCCGAAAATTTCTCGATTCAGGTCAAGACCCACAACTTGCGACAATTCTGATTTCCGCAATCGCAATCTATTGCTTCACCCACATCGTCTTGAGCTTATATGCAGGATTGACCAAAATATCCGGAGTTGGCGAGAAATATATCGTGCTGATTATTCCCGGAATGCTAATTATCAGTGGTGGCATTTTGTTTTTGATGCTTAAAAAAATATGCGGGTTGTTTCTATGAGCAAAGCCCATTTATATCTTTCCTGGCGCGGTAAAACCTCCGGACCATATTCCTACGCAGAAATTGACAAAATGTTGACAGACGACAGCATCGGCTCGCTACACCAGATTTCCGAAGATGGAGAATCCTGGCAAACTATCACCGAATTTAAGCGATGCAACTTTGACTTGACAAATAAAGCACCAGCGGAGCGTAACTCTCATTTGTACCAGTCATCGACAGCGCCGTTCGGCAATAAAACTTTCGCCTTGAAAACAAGTCAGACTCCAGCATCACCTGACAAAAACCGTTCGCCGCAACACGAGATTGCCACCGCTAGAGAATGTCATGGACACACAGGCAATACTCATAGCTGGCTTGCCGTTATTTTCAGCTTTGCTGTTATCAAAGACAACATCTTCAAAATAATTTTCTTCTTTTCTCTGGTTCCGTTTATTATTGCCAGTTTCGGCGAGGACAAATTAAGCGGTTATTTATGGGGCATATATTTTTGTTTGGGATGGCTTGGCGTTTTCATGCTTTTATTCAAGCCGCGCCGCCAAATCTGGCGACTTGCCACCGTTACCACTCTGTTCACAATTTTCTTTGGCTCCGGACTACTTCTCGCCGGACAAAAAATCCCGCTCATTTCGTCATTCTATAACCTCACTGACAGCAATCATCATTCCTTTGCCGGAATGCTCGCCGGCTTTATCTTTGGCGGCGGACTGTGTGAGGAGTTTGTCAAAGCCATTCCGATACTATTTTTCGTTCGTGGCAAAGATTGTACTATGCTTGAATATATATTTCTCGGCATTGTCTCCGGGTTGGGATTTGCCATCGCGGAAGGCGCAATCTATACACAAATGTATAGCCAAGGATGCTACAGTGCCGTCAGCAATGCCGAAAACAATAGCCAACTGACCAGCGCGTACTCCAGCATTATTGCCATTCAATTAATCCGTTATATCAGTTTGCCGCTGTTGCACGCTGCCTGGTCCGGCATCACCGCCTGGTTTATCGCTATGGCGGGAACCAACAAAATGAAATATGCAATTCCGGGTGGATTGATGCTGACGGCGACGCTACACGGTAGCTACAACACCAGTACTATTGACAATAGTTCACTATGGCATATTCTTGTTGCCGCTATCACTTTTGGGATTCTATGTAATTGCATTTATCATAGTCGCAATGACAACGCCAATCAGCAAGCTAAAGAATGAATCAAATGATTTGCACCAATCGTCAACATCTTCTAACATTAATAAATAAAGGGACACCAAATGAATAAATTTAAACTAGATGGCAATAACGAAGACATCGAAAAATTTATTGGGTTCGCGAGCAAAAAATACACAGGCGTCAATAACATTCTTTCCTTGCTGTTAGGAGTGATGTTCACTTTGTTGTTTTATGCCGCGCTATATCCGTTTTGGCTATCGCATCGCTACCAAATGGTGGATATGTTTTTTCACGGTGGCGAATTCAATCGAAGTACCATACCGTATTATACCGTGTTTCTGGCCGCATGGGCATGTGCTATTTTGATAATTAAGAATCAAAAAGTAAAAATGCAACAACGTGCTTTTGCGTTAGAGATCGTTCCGCAAGATCCGGCATTTGTCCTGTCCGCAATGACCGCCTCAGATATTTTAAAAAATATTCATAATCAAGTGTATATGCCTAAGCGTTATGTTCTGTTTAATCGTATGGAACGCGCGCTGTCCAATCTAAAAAATATCGGTCGCGTATCAGATGTCTCTTCGTTGCTGAGCGTACAGGCAGAAAATGACGAGCAGTATTTCGAAAGTACTTATACCCTGCTCAAAGGGTTCATCTGGGGAATCCCGGTACTCGGCTTTATCGGCACGGTGCTTGGGCTGTCCCAAGCCGTTGGCGGTTTTGGCGCAGCAGTCACCCAGGGTGCAGACATCAGCAAATTAAAAAACTCTCTTACCGGGGTTACCGGCGGACTAGCCGTCGCCTTTGAGACCACTCTAATTGCTCTCGTCGCCGCCTTTGTCTTGCAATTATGGATGACTTTGGTCAGAAAAAGAGAAGAAGATTTTCTTGATGAATGCTCCGACTATTGTCATCGCAACATTATTTCAAAATTAAAAATTCTAAATGTCGCTGAAGAATATCAGACAGATTAAGGCATCGCTGACTTATGCGCAATTCTGACGATCCGCCAATTTCACTTTTTTCCTTTCAGGACATCATCACCACAATCTCCGGAATTATGATTCTGGTGGTGTTGATGTTAATCCTGGATATTATTTCCAATCCAATAAAAAGCGAAAACTTGCACTCGGCAATCATCTCCAACGAAGAACTGCTTAAAGCGGAACAAAACCGCGATATAGCCCGCCAGCTACTGGCAGAGGAGAAAAAACGTAACGCTGAAAATGAAGCGATATTGTCAAAAACTCGTAATGCAGACCTTGGCACCATACTTAAAAAAATCAGCGAAGAAGAGACCATGAAGCAGAAACTTGAAGCCGATGCCAATAAAATTGCCGAATCTCTTGACTCCGCTAAGGATAAACTCAAAAAGCACAACGAATTACTTCAATCGGCAAAAAATAACGATATAATTACTTCCGACAATATCAATGAAGAGATTAATTCTGCAACCCAAAAATTAGCTGCGACTGAACAGGCTGTTGAGGAGGAAAAAATAAAACTCAAAAGACAGCAGCGACGAATTAAATTTACTGTTACCGGCGAATCAAACAAAAAAATTATGCTGGTCGAGTGCAGCAACAACAAAATTGCCGCGCAAATCTATGGTTCTACAAAAATCTACGATTTTACTTCACGCAAACCGACCATGGATGATAGCATTGAAAAATTTCTCGGTTTAGTTCGTAAGCTTGACAGATCGGAGTATTTTTTGGTTATGCTTTATAAACCCAGCAGTATCGGCTACATTGAATTTTTACAACGAGATTTGGAAAAAACCGGTTTCGACTTGAGCAAGGAACCGGTCGAAGAAGATGTCGAAACCCTAGGTGGCAAATAATGCGTAGACGCAAAAATTCTATCGCCAATGACAGCTTAGAATTGTTGCTTGATACAATGTGCAACACCTTTGGTGGCGTAATGTTTATCGCTATCGCCCTGTGCGTCATTTCTGCCATGATGCCTGTCAATATAGCGGAACAACGTCTGCACTCAGAACAGAATCAAATAGAGCAAGTCAATAATGAGCTAAAATCTATCGAACAAGAAATAGCCGATTTGCGTCGCATTAACATCTCCAAACAGAAAATTATCAAAACACATAGCGATGTCAATACCGAAAAGCATGTTGAACGTCTTATGTTCATCAAAGATATCAATCGCCGCTTGGAGGGTGAAATTGAAGGACAACGTGACTTAATTAATAAAACCAACCAAGAGACAATCCAGAAGCAACAAAATACAGCTGAAATCAATATTAAAATGGTGCGCAATAAAAATGAATCATCAAGGAAAATAGATGCTATTAACCAACAAATTATTCAATCAAAAAAGAAACTTGAACAGGAACGTGAAAACGCCTCTGTGGCAGATGAACGAAAAATCAATTTTGCAAAACTTAGTAGCACCAGCAAGGCACCATTCGCCGTTTTACTTGCTGACGGAAAACTTTACCGTATCAATCGGTACGACGCCTCGCTTTGCATTGACGGTTCCATCTATGCGTCAGATGATGTTTCTTTTAGCAGACTAACCTCAAATGAGTCTATCTTTTCTTTTGTCGCAGTTCCGGGACGTGGAACTGACATTAACCCGGATAAAGACAAAAATGTGGCTCTTTCTCAAATCTTTAACAAAATCAACAACCGGGATAATTTCATTTTTATTTTCGTCTGCAAAAAATCTTTTGCCAAATTAATGCCACTAATAAAATACTTACGCCATAGCGGCTTCTCTTTTGATTGGCAAATTAGTGAACATGACAATAGATGCGATATCGTATTTGTCAGAAATGCCTCACACAAGTCGCTCGACTGATAATCGCGTTATGCAGGTAACGCATTGGTATATGTTTACTGGCGAAAATGGCATATTTTGATGTCATTGGTATTAAAAGTTTGCCAACCAGGTTTCTGTCCTTTAAAAAAGCGATACAGGAATTACATTAATAGCAATTGGGACTAAGAAACCTGTCCCACAGAGTTTTTATGCTAAGAATCATAACGTTTGGAAAATAGTCAAAATGGCAAATCGTGCTGCTCCAATTACTGCAATTATTGTTATCTTTATTTTGTTGCTGGTTTTTTTGTTATCTCCTTTCGAAGAACAAAAGCAGCAGCATAACGTCAAAAATAATGACAAGCAGCAGCAAAAAAAACAGACAAATGACACCGGGAACAATCCACAAAGCTCCGAGCCAACGCAACCAGTAGCACCACAAGTACAAGTTCCGTCTAGTAAAAAAGTTGAAGCTAAAGAAAAACCAACAACTCCACCAATTCCCAAAACTTCAGATCCAAGTACCAGCACCGACCACAAAGTTACCACGCTACCGTCACCAACCCAGGCCGAAAATAGCAAAACCAACAGGACTAGTACCGGCTCAAGTGTCGTCGCTGGCAACGCAATAAAAACAGCTAGATCTAGTAGCGTTGACAACAATACGGTAATTCGTGCGCCACTGACACCAGAAGATGTTAAAATTTGGGAGTGTGCTAGAAAAGCCGTTGGCGGTATTGTGAAAAATAATGATTCCATGATTTTTCCGCAGTGGGGAGGGCCAGGGCAAAGTATTAAGCGCATTTCAAGTTCTACAGAGTGTTATACCGTGAGCGGAGTGTTTTCCGCGAAATCTGACGATGGCAAATATGTTAAGCTGATTTTTAAATGCGTAGTTGTTGCCGTCCCACCCTCCTTGTATAAGACATTATCGATTCCTAAGATTGATTATGCGCCAGAATAAAATGAGCAACATTTTATACCGTAGCTCAAAATAGTCTGATTTATTATTATATAACCAGAGGCGAAGAATGAAAGCGTTGAAAATCCTTTGAAACGAAAGTTGGAACACCTGTAATAATTGAGGAAATATCTTGGTGTTCCGCGTGATTTTCAAGGCTATACTCTATCAGGTTGAAAATTTAACATAGACGAGTCGGATTGTGGAATGGATTTTTTCGATCCGATTGATTGGCGATATGAATATCGCCTGAAGAAGGAACGGAAAAATACAACCGCAAGACATTCGTCGTCCCGCTTCAGCGGGATTGCGATCTTTCGAGTTTGGATTCGCACTCTTCGAGGTCTTCGATACCCCGGTATCGGCAGCCTCTCAGAATACGAACCAATTCTCAAAATCTTCGCAATCTATTTTAAAATTTCAACCTGATAGAGTATATGTATAGCCCGGCGCCGGCAGAGAGTAAAAAATATAAATGTATTTTGCCCGCAACATGAGTGTGAAGAAGAATACCGCAGAGTTACTTTCTGTAATTGATTGAATGTATTATGAGTCTTCAATAATCATAATTAGCAGTAATAAACTACTAAAAAGAACTATATTTAGTAGTTTAAATGATCTTATTTCTTGACTTCTTTGTTTTTGCCGCTATTATTATATCAAGCAACAATGGAGGTTAGGATGATGAAAAATATTTTGCTTGATCTGCTCGCTAACTTTTATGCCCGTGATTTGCCCGTAATTATAAAGCGCAATATTGGTTATCCCGAAGCGCAAGGAAGCGTAACCGTGATCACTGGAATGCGCCGAACCGGAAAAACCTGTCTGTGTTATCAAAAGATGCGGGAGTTACTTGATTCCGGTGTCAGCAAAGATCGTCTGCTATATATTAACTTTGAAGACGAACGCTTGTTCGGTTTTTCTCTGAAAGATTTTCAGGTCATTCTTGATGTTTATTATGAACGTTATCCTGATAACCGGACGCAGCTTTGCTACTTCTTCTTCGATGAAATTCAGAATATTTCGAATTGGGAAATGTTCATTCGCCGTCTTCTCGACAGCGAAAAGGTACAAATTACCATAACCGGTTCATCATCAAAGATGTTGACGACGGAAATTGGCACCGCCATGCGGGGGCGTTCGCTCTCAACGGAGGTTTTCCCTTTTTCTTTTGAAGAGTTTATGGCTTACCACAATATTTACAGTGCTGTTCCACGCCTGGGAGGAGATCAGATTCGTGCGAAGCTAAAAAATGCGCTCAACCGTTATTTCCTTGCCGGCGGCTTTCCGGAAGTTCAGCGTGATGACCCGGATTTTGCCATCGGCAGACTTCAAGACTATGTCAATGTTGTTATATTGCGCGATGTGCTTGAACGCCACCAGATTACTTGTTCTCAAGCATTAAAATACCTTGTGCAGGCAGTTTTTTCTGCGCCTGCACAGAAGTTCAGCATCACCAATCTGTGCAAATCGTTGAAGCAATTGCATGTTTCATACAGCCGTGAAGCCATACAAAATTATATTGATTATTTCTGTGAAGCCTATCTTTTCTATAAAGTTCCGCTGCTGACTGATTCCATGGCAAGACGCAGAGTCAATCCGGATAAACTTTACATCATAGACCACGGGATGATCCGTGCAATGGCGCTTAAAACATCAGCGGACAATGGCATGCTGCTTGAGAATATGGTCTTTCTGCATTTGCGCCGACAGGGTTACATTGTCAACTATGTGAATACAGAAAAAGAAAAGCATGAAATTGACTTTTACGCGAGACACCCCATCAACAGGAAACAGCTTTTAATCCAGTCCAGCCACCGGATAGACAATGAAAAAACTTTTCACCGCGAATGCCGTTCTCTTATTGAGACTGGAGATTACATGAAAGTAGACGAACGGCTTATTGTGACCTGGGAAGATGAACAGGAACTAACTAATGGAATCAAAGTCGTTCCAGCATGGAAGTTCCTGCTTTCTCAAGAATAAACTGTTGAGGCAGGAGTCAAAATAACTGAATAATATAAATTCAAAGATTATTGATGAATATTGTTTGAGACGGGTTTCTCTCAATGCCAAACATCGTGCTGGTTCCAGCTTGTGCAATACGCCATAAGATCAATTAATAGCTCATTTTTTATGGCAAAGGGCTTATCCCGACGCGAAAATATCTTTATTTTATAGACTGGGCAAATTCGCCGTTCCATTGCTTGCTCAG
>CAYMSF010000062.1:0-19898 GCA_964392985.1 uncultured Victivallaceae bacterium
GTCGGCGGCGAAGATGAAGACTTTACCGTCGGCGATATGATCGCGGCCAGAACCGAGGATATTTCCGCTAAAGTTTTACGGCAGATCGACTGGGCGGCCTTCGCGAAAACCCTTGATGCCAGGAAGCGCAAGATCGTGGAAAAGTTAATGCTTGGTTTCACTACCGGCGATATCGCCAGACTATTGAAAGTCTCTTCGGGCAGGATCGTGCAACTCAAACGCGAAATCGGCGAAGCCATCCGGAAGTTTCCTGTCTATGAAATCCATAAAAAAATGGATCCCAGAAAGTGAGTAATTCTTAGACCGCCGGAAGTCAGCGCGGAAGGCGCGGAATTATCCACAGATGACTTAGCACTAAATAACTGCACCCCCCAAAACACCTTAACCACGAAAAGCACAGCGCTGCATAGCCGCAACCCCAAAATACACCTTAACAACGAAAGGCACGAAAATTCACGAAAAATAACAAATACACTTCACCATGAAGGTATTGAAGTAAAACCCGGGAGCGCCGCTCTCCGCAGCTGCATTATGCATTTATTGGATCACGCCCGGCGCGCGGCCGGTGGCATATTGCGGGAAACAATTTTTTGTTTGCAGTGTAAACCTTGACAGTTCAAGATTCCCCATTAGGGGAAATTTCCCTAAGGTTGGAACGGCAAAGGCCGCATTACCCGGGCGCTTTTTTAGGTAATATATTATGTGTCTGCAATAGTTTATTAACCAACGCGAACAACCTTTGGGAATAATCGCAATTTTTAAAAAATTCAGGCTTGCAAAACTTATATTTCAGATTACTTTTTGTTCTTTCCGAAGTGGAATTATATTTCGTTCTTTTTATGATTAGATTCGATCTATTTCCATGTTTACGACGTAACAATTAATTTAAAGACGAGTGAAAAATGCAAAGCACCAAAAAAAGTACCCCATCGCGCAAACAGCCAACCCCGGCCATTAAAACCGCCAAAGCTGCAGTAACCGCCCCGGCAGCGGAAAAAAATCCCGCAGTCAAGCGGGCTGCAAAAGCTGTCGCTGCAAAAGAAACACCTGTTATAAAAAAGACTGCCGGCAAATGCAAACCAGTGACATTCAAAGTACAGTCAAAGCCCGGCAGCAAGGTATACCTTGCCGGTGATTTTAATGAATGGAACAACCTGACGCATGAATTGATAGACCATGACGGCAACGGTGTTTATCAACTTGAAATAGAGCTTGAACCCAGAGTTTATGAATACAAATTCAAAATCAATGATGCCTGGTGCGTAGACTCGGGAAATCCGAATTTCAGCCCCAACCATCTGGGCACTTTAAACAGCGTCATTACTATTGAATAATCTTAAATGAAAATTTCCGGCGGGACCAGACAGGGATTCCTTGTCTGTCTCTCCGTATAATCTAGCCGTTTCAGTATTTCCACCGCTACTTCAGCTCCTATTTCGAATGGATTTGGGAGAGGCACTGAGTAGTATGGACCCATTTGCAAAATAAAACTTGGCTCTTTTGGGTTATACAGAATAATTACTTTTTACTTTGACGAAATAGAAGAGTGAGTTAATTGTGTGAATCAGTCATTAACGCCATTTCTTTCGCCAGGAATTGGCAAATTAAATTTCTCATCTCCATGGTTTCAACGTGAGCTGTTTCTGATATAAAAAGCTTCCATTTATCAGAGGCATTCATATTCGCATAAACTTTTTTCATATTTGCATTAATCATGTTTAGCCCTTCTAATGGAGTAAGAGGATCAAGGCTTCCAGCAAGAGCAAAATGAGCTCTTGGAGCTATGAGTGCATTTATATCCGAAGCGGAGAAATGCTTGAGTAGCGATGGAACATAGTAGTATATGCCATGGTGGTCAAGACCCCGATTCTTTATAAGTTCATGAAAATCCGTCAGACAGCAGATATCAATGCAAATTTTAACTCTCGTATCAAGCGCGGCGAGCCACCAGGCCATAGTACTCCCCATAGACATGCCCAATGTTCCAATTCGTGATGAATCAACATCTTCGCGTGACACAAGATAGTCTATAGCCCGAATGCTATCATAAACCATCATCCCCCAGAGAACTTGCCCATTCCAAAGCATTTCTTTAAATACCTCAGACTCATCTTTTTCATGCCTTTCGCCAAAGCACCAGTGGTCTATAGACAAAGCGTTGAAACCAGCTTTTGCTAAAAATTCGGCATAGGGGGGATTCTGCATATAGGAGTTGCCTTTAATAAACTCATTCTTGCCACGATCATATTGTCCACCATGCGAATGATTGAATAGAATTGCAGGAAGTTTGCGGTTACCGTTTTTTGCTCTGGTAAAATAAGCAGGAACCTCTTCAATTCCATTTAGGTCAAGAATAAGTGTTTCGAGAAAGTAATATTTATATTCGGCAGTCTCTAAAACCCTTGCTGATATCTGACGGTTTCTGTCTGGAAGTTCTCCAAGAAGTGAATAGAGTTTTTTTCTTGATTCAGCCTGAGTAGATTTAACATTCATATATATATAATCCAGTCAATGATGCTTTATAGTTTAAGGTTGATTTCAACATGAACATGTCCTAAAAATGCTTAAGCTGGTACTTCAAGCGCTGTTTAAGTTCTTGTCAGCGCCCGTTACATCGCTAGTGTTTTTAAATTTATTATACAACCATATTATCCCATTGGTTTGCGGTTAGTACCATCCTCGAATGCCTGACCCTAAAGAACTTTATATGCTATTGTGTCGTCATTATTAGGTTTTATGCTAGAAATCTTTTTACGTTACTTCTCCGTCGCTGCCGGGTGGCACATAATGATTGTCGCCACCAAGTTTCTTCCATGAACGGTAGAGTAGCACTAAAAAAACCAACCCCAGGATTAGAAACGGCAGTCCCCAGACTGGAATCATTCTGTAGCAAAAATCATTTCCCCATATTTTGTCAGGGAATACTCGTCGCATCAGGTCAATATAGCCGCCTGCCGCCACTCCGCCCAGTATGCCGATGGCGGAGGCACTGAAAGCATTGAATGAACAAAACTGTCCGAAGCGATCCTTGGGCAGGATACGCATATACATTGGGATACCCACCACATTGTATATTAGCCATAATGGCAAGGATATTATGTTCAGCGCAATTACTATCTTAAAATTAACATCTGGAGTGAAATTGGTAAAAAGCCAGATACAATTTAGTGGTGCAATCAGTAACAAGCCGACTTTTATCCACAGCATTACCCGTAGCGGATGGAAACGGTCGGCCAGCGCTCCAGCCGGGTATGTAAGGATTACGTTAGCGACTCCTACCGCTGCGGCAATCGACCCAATCTGCGGGAGCGTAAGTCCCAGCGACAAGTTAAGAAATACAGTAAAAATGCCACAGGCCCCAGCCAGAGACCAAAAAATATTGTGCAGAAAAAAATAATGATAGATACGATGATTAAGACATTCTTTTATATAGTTTTTGACAATTTGCAGTATGTCGCCACGCTTGTTAGCCAGCTTCGCTATGGGCGGGTACTGGCCCTCTTTAACCATGAGACACATCAGAGTAAAGCCGAAAAAATAAAGTCCGGCCACCAGCAGAAATATCAGGCGCAAGTGGATTAGAGCGTATTGAAAAACAAAATAGTTGTAGATTACCCCAGCACTTGCTCCGACGATGCGGAACAAGCTAAAAAAGCGTCCCATGACATTATGCGGAACCACATCGTTGAAAAAATACCAGAAGACGGTATTGACAAACGTATCACTGAATTTGAAGAGTCCCATAGCCACTGCAATAATACCGACTGTGACTGCGGCCGGGCTATAACCGGTAGCTGCGCCAATCATCCTATGAAACCAGACACCAAGTTCCGTAGAAAATGCCATCAGGCAGAGAGTTATCGATATAAATGGCGCGGTAAACAACATGAACGGAATGCGTCTGCCGAACCGCCCGCGATGACGGTCGCTGGTTGTACTGATGATCGGATTCAATATCACATTCAAAATGCTTGGGATAGTCACTAGCACCAGCCCGATAATCCAGTTAGGAGCCTGCAACTCTTTTAGCCTGAGCGGCACGATGCTCGGAACAACGGTCTCCATCAAAGTAAAGCAGAAGTCACCCCATAATAGCCACATAAACAGTGAGGCTAGTCCCGCTTTAGAATAGACTAAAGTACCAACGGAAAAACTTGGACGTTCCATGCCGTCTCTAGAGACATTACTACTGTGTGTTGAATCGACATTGTTTTGGGGCAGCATTTATATATTACCCTTTATTTGATTTATTGACATTGACTCAGGAACTGATACAAGATTATCATTGTTTTGTACCGTTCACTTGGATGCTTTTCGTATCGCATGTTAGTTGCATACCTGTTGAAATGCGCCTCATAATCAACCTGAAAATCAAATCAAGATATTCAGTAAGCAATCACCGGGTTACGTTGTTCCAGTCCTTCAGGTCACCTTAATTCCACAGTTCCCCAAATGAAAGGTTTTTCCGTGGTATTGTCGGCCTTTTCGGCGGCCCAGAATACTTCGTACTTGTCACGTCTTGCATGTGTTACGTTGATATTGAAGTTAAGTCCGATTTTTGTGCCTTCATCAGCCTTGAAATCTTTTATCAGTGATGCTGGAATCAAGAATTCCATCAGATATCCAGTTTTAGTCTTTTTGCTGAACCCTTTGACTTCTTTCAGGTCATACATGATTGACGGAATCTCTTTGTTCCGTTTCCATCGTCCAGTGTATATTCCGTTAATATTTGTCTGTGGTGACACCCAGAACTGATGGTCAGTCACATTGTACTCGTTGCGTTTTTTTCTATCGTATGCGGAGTCGATAAAAAGTTCAATGCAGTCTTGTGCCCAGAATGAACGCGGATCTCCTTCCGATACCTTCGAATCCTTGACGTTTACTGCCATATACATTCCTTCATTTGAGTAACCAGCATAGACTTCTGTGTCATGATTGACCGTTGTTGATCCCAGCAACCAATCTGGCAACTTAGATTCAATAGGCCAGTTCTTAAGATCTCCGTTGAATTTGATAGGCTTTGTTATTTTGACAAGAGTCATTGCCGGAGGAATGATGTTGGTCTCGGCGATTACTCTGCCGTCGGGGAGTTGAAGATATATTTTTGCTTTTTCGTCTTTCTTCCATGCGGTGTTCCAGGTGACAGTGAATTCTCTGGTCTCAACCTTTGAACCGGGCATGTTGTTGATCTGCATTCCTGGGGGGGTTATTTTCCAGCCATTCGGAACTTCCGCCTTAATGATAAATGATTTTGGCAGCGATGAGTTGTTGCCGATGGTCACAGTCGTTTTGCATTCGCCAGGGTTCCCGGTCAAAGGCGAAGCTTTCAGCATACCGGCGGCAACAATGTTGAACTCAGTGGTGAGTGTTTTCTCAACCCCATTTTCAGATAATTTCAATGGAACTTTCTGATAAAGGGCTCGTTCTTTAGGGTCTGCGGTGATAACGATCGGAATCAGGGTTGTTTCCCCGGGTTTTGCGGTTATTGCTCCGGTTGTCCGGTCTGCTGTCCAGCCTTGTGGCAGCTGCAGTGCGAATTTCGCAGCAATATCTTGTTTGCGGTTGTTTTTTACCCGCAGTTCTATTGTGAAAGTATCACCGGCGGTAATCCGGCTATAATAGTTAGACTTCAGGTCATAGGCTGTCTGCTTGTAGATGGAGCTGGATTCATCAAGGTCAGTAATCCATGTTGGCCCAATCGCCAGTTTTACCTTCCCTGGAGGTAGCGGATTGGCGAACATATCAAAAAGCTTGCCGCCTGGTATTGCGATTTCCCGGTCCGGCAGACTGCCGTCTGTCTTGAATGCTGCAGCGACAATCTTGCCGGAGTCGGTGAACACATAGCCCATCGCGTTATCATCAAGCTCAAATGTTCCGACCGGTTTCGGTAATTTCATAAAATGTACCATAGCGGCAATTGCGCCAACTGCCGGTTTGGGTTCAACCTTCGGATCAAGAATGCCGCATCCGTCAAAGAATACTGTCGGTTTGCCTTTGGTGTCCATGTTCCAGTACCAGAACAACCGGTCGATTCCGGCCTGCAATCCGAGCATATAGCCGCGCTGGAGATAGGCGGCCTGCTCATATTCATTCACAATATGGCCGGCGAGAGTATCCCAGCCGAACTCGGTAATCCAGGTTTGGCGTTTTTTTCCGTCGCAGGACGCTACCGCGACGTATTCACGGAGCGTGTCAAATATTGAACGCGGTGCAACCAGATTGCCGCCGACATTATAGTTCATCTTGTTTAGTTCCGGGGCATCTGTACCGCAGTAGAAATGTGCATTTACAACATCAATATTGTTGAAGCTTCCGGATTTGATAAATTCTTTGGTGCGTTCCGGAAAAACTCCTGCTGTTCCGTTCTCGACGGCAATAACATTCTCATCAATGAACTTAACGATATCGCCGAAGGTTTTGTGGTATGACTGGTATGAAGACCAGTTTCTTGTTTCCTCATCTTTTCTATTGCCGTAGTCATATTCATTGTCAACCTCCCAGCATTTGTATTGCGGGAATGCGTTCATTATGCTGATGATTTCCGCCTTATCCTCTTTGCTCAGTTTGAGATTGCCGGCTTTGACGCCATCTTTTATTACGCCCATGAGGCAGGGTAGCAGTATAAGTCCTGATTCCTTGATTTTTTGATCCAGTTTTTGGTACCATGGCCAGCCCTCATATTTACCATTCCCCCCTTTGGCACGTTTCATCCATGGGAACGAGTACGCATAGTCGCGCACCCAGATAAAGCCCATTTTGGCGTAAGCATTGCAGGTTGTATCCGGCATGCCGCCGTGCATAACCAAGCCGTATGGAGACGCCATTTTTTCAGCTTCGGTATATGTCTGTACTTTTGGCAGATAGGCAAAATGTGCATTCTTATTAAAGTCAGGAAAACCTTCAGATTTTACGGTAATTTTAATTTCATATACGCCATATTTTGTGGGCTGCGGGGTGATTTCGTAATGGAGAGATCCGGATACTGTAAGCGGTTTGGTTGCCTTGGCGATGTTGTTGCCCATCGCGTCGTTTATCTCATACGAGAGCGAGCAATTCACCTCTTTGCCGCGCCAGTTGTCAAAATCGAGATTAAATTTGACGATGTCGCCTTCATTGAATACATTGGCTTCAACTCCAGTGGAGCATGAAAGGGTGAAAAGCGAGTTGGGCTCTTTTACCGTTGAAGTATCAGTAACAACTTCTATTCCGCAGACTTTAAGCGTGGCGTCTGCAACAATCTTGTCGTTGCCCCAGTTATGGGTGGTGAAACCGCCGATTGCAACCGGCTGCGGCCATGCCTCGGGAAGTTTGAAGCTGACCTTTGTCCATTTTCCCGGTGCCGGCTTAAAATTAAATTCTCTTTTAGGCTCTTTGCCTTTATCGTAGGTACCGCTGTCTTTAAATGTCATAAACCAGTTGAATCTGCCATCAATATTTTTTACCCACATTGATACTGATTTTAGATTGCCGGGAACATTTCCATTGAGCGGAGTTACGGCGAAGTGTTCAAATCCTTTCCCCGAGAAACGAGCATTCATCTCCATTGAACTTTTGCCTGAAGCGTCTTCAGGAATATCGTCGCAGTTTTTTATGGTGCCGGAAGCTTTGTTCCATTCGTTAAGTTTACACGGAAGCTGGCCAAAGTCGTTATACACCCTTTTTACAGTTTGCGCTTGGAATGGCAGACTTATTGCGAACATAGCAAAAAATATGGTTTTACCTAGTATCCTCTTCATCCCGAAACTCCTGTTTTAATAAATTATCTTTTAAGCGTTAATGTTTCACTATATTTTTTTCGGGCGAAGGAGGCGCCGCAGTAGATTTTCTAACTAGCAATTCAGGAGTGAGTGTAACATGATGAATTTCTTCATGCTTTATTTCTGAACGGAGCTGCCTGATGAGTATATCTATCGCTGTTTCTCCAAGACGTCCACGATTGACACAGACCGTGGTCAGCGGCACGGATGAGAGCATCGAGAACGCAATGTTATCGAATCCGGCGATTGAAATATCGCGCGGCACTGAATAGCCGGCAGTTTCTGCCGCTTTCATCAGGTGCATTCCAATAATATCGTCGAATGCAAGTATTGCGGTAGGCATATTGTGGTCGCAACTATCGAATATCATATTTGTAATCTGTTTCCATATATCTTCAAAAGGCGGATCATCGTTGATTTCATATAATTTTCTATACTCGATGGAGAATGAATCCAGCATCACATTATAGGCATCGATACGTTGTTTTACAGTCCAGCGGGAGCCGGCAGGATAGATGTAGGCTATACGGCGATGTCCAAGCTCATAGAGGTGTTCAATCAATAGCCTGACCCCGAGTCCATCATCATAACTTACTGAACTGCAACGTAGTCCGGCAAAATTCTTGAGGCATACTAAAGGTATTTTGTGATTGATGTGGTTGAGCATGTTGATGCTTTCAACTGATTCGCACGGGGTAATCAGGATGCCGTCAACTTGTCCGCTCGCCATTTTGTTGAGCAGTTTTTCCTGAATGGAGATGTCACCTTCGGTGATGGCAAGCAGTGCAGACATTTCATGTTTGCCGGCGGCTTTTTCGATGGCGGTAATCATTTCGGGGAGAAATGGATTTATTATTTCGGGAACGACGATGCCGACAGTTTCCGTTCTGCCTCTGGCAAGTCCTCTAGCGCTTGAATTCGGGAAATAGTGGTTCTTTCTGGCAATCTCCAGTACTTTTTCGCGGGTTTTTGGACTGATGTCGCTTCTCTTATTGAAAGCGCGCGAAACAGTACCCCTGGAAACGCCAGCCAGGTTTGCTATATTGTCTATTGAAACAACCATTTTAATTGCCATTATATCTGTTCCAATTTATGTTTACAAACTCAATCTTTGACTACCCATACTTCGACTTTTTTGAACGCCGGATCCGGTGCGAGTTCTACTCCGCCAGCCAATACTGCCGTCTCTTCAGGGAGCAGGGGATAAAGACACCAGAATCCCCATTTTGATGTTGTAAGTATCCATTTATGGATTTTTTCAACATTTAACTCTTGTTTACCGCCATCTGGAAGTATGAAGGAGATTTTAGGAATAAATCCCTCCACAAATTTCCCTTGTTGCAGAATCCTTACCGCCGCAACTTTCATTGGCGCAGGGAATTTTATCACTGGCGCAAAAGTCCCTTCATATCCTATTTTGATTTCTGGCCCGGGGATTGGGTTGGGCTTGCCGATGACTGGAGTGGTAAGCCATGTTTTGTCTCCACGCCGGTAGATTATGCCGCCCGGCGGCGGGTCCAGGTTTATGTTTTCTGGAATTCCCTCCACGATGATAGTCAAGCGCGTTGCGATGGTGTTAGCAGGTAGCGTTAGCGTGATTTTGCCCGCGGTTGCATCAATTTTGGCGGATTTTGCCGCAAGGATGTATTTTACCAGTTCGGATTTTGGAGCGCACCAGAGGTTGTCTGCGCCATCACGGCCATATTTTTCCGCGATACATTTCAGCCTGCTCTGCCAGGCGTTGTAGTTGTCTGAATCTTTGCCGGTATTAATCCCGTGGGTGAAATCTGTGTGCATTGTTCCAGGGATTATATTGCCTTTCGGAAAATGTCCCATCGGGTCCTTATTCTTTTCGGTACCCAGATTGTCAAGATTACTTCTGCCTATTTCCAGCACGTTGAAATCCGGACTCAAGAATGATGCCGCACTGCTCCCGCTCACTCGCGAACCTGCAACAAGATTGAACTCTTTCAAGAATGGTTTGTAGTTGTAATCCCCGGATGGATAGACAAAAGACAGCGGGGCTTGTTTGTCGTCATAAACAAAATGCGAAAATAATGCCTGACTCCAGAAAAGTTCGCGTTTGAACTGATCGGGGGACAATATTTTTGACTTATCCCAGTGACAGCCGGTATGCCAGTAACTGTGATTGGTGATATCCCACCCTCTCTCGCGAAGAAACTTGACATCGCCCCAGGAAAGCACGGTATTATTGCCGCCGTCCATATTGCAGACCATTATCGCGACAGAGCCGGTAAAAGGTATTTCTTTCCCCCCTTTGATTCCCGGCGGAGCATCGGTAAACTTGTAATCGGCCATTAGCGGCTGCGCAGTACTTTTTGCCATTATTCCGCCATCATCAAGCTCGACTGTGTATGCCCAGGTTTTACCGTAAAGATACGGTGACATTGTCACTTTTGGAACGTTTGTATCGCCAGTCCAGCAATATTCCCAGCGTATTTCCTGTGCGCAGATAGTCATTACCGACCAGAATAGCGCGAATATTCCAAGTAATATTCTAATCATTTTCAGACCTCTTTATTCATTGCTGCGTAACTGCTCTACCTTAAATTAAAAGCTCTTAATTGTCCTGGATACATTGAAAGCTGAATTTTGCCAGCTTTGACTGGAATGTTTTCTCCGGAAACTGTATCTGCCGCCGTGCTGCACGCCGGCAGCGTAATGTTTAAATCGTTTTTACCGGTCAACCCGGTGTTGACGATTCCGATATAAGTACCGTATTTTTCTGTTGGAATGGCTCGAACAATAACTTCAGGGTCAACACAAGCATTTTTGATTATTTTACTCGGCAAGGCAGGAAGCGAGAGAAAGGCCGCATTAAAAGCGCGTACATATTCAGGGAATCCACGATTAAAGCTATTGCCGGCAAGATAACCGATCAGGCGCGGGTCGCCATTGGCAAAGGCGCGGGCCTCGGCAATCATGCAGTATGGGCCGGTGCGTTCAACATCCGCAACGAAATATCCGAGGATTTCATCTTTGCCGTCGGTCATATTATTTTCATTCAGTCCGTAATGCCTGATTATTGCCAGTCCTGACGGCGTTCTAAATGCATCGAACGCCTTTTGTGATGAAACCGTATATAGCCGGTTAAACGTATAGCTGAGCATTATGCCCGGAGCGTCTTGATAATTTTGCGGGTCGTTCCATGGGCAGGCGTGCTGCCATTCGTATTTTCCCCAGTTGAAACGCGGCTCCAGCAATGCTTGAAGATACATGTCTTCGCTGACAATCCTGTCGTAGGGGAATGATTTGAAATAATCACCAAAAAACGCCTTATTATCTTCAATATATTTAGTCCATTTGTCGGGAGAATCGGTTATAACGACGGTTTTCCATTCCCATGGCTTTTTCATTCCTTTTGCGACCACTGAACCAAGGAGGCTGATGCCTGGTTCACTGGCGTCGGCAGTGTAGAGTAATATTGCCTCAGGGTTGACTTCTTTGCGTAAATATTCAACAAGAGCCAGGTTGAAGTCTCTGCGCTTTTTAAACCACCAGTCATAATATTTATTGCGTAATTCTTTGTTTTTCTGAATATCCTCGCGAGTGATTTTAGTCGGCTGTTTTGTCTCATTACAAAACATTTCGAGATTCTTGTTGTTGAAACTTATCGGATTCGCTTCAGGTCTTGGGCGCAGCCAGGCCCCGATGAATTTTGCTTTATCTTTGTTGTCCACGATAGTAATCTCAAGCAGTTTTCTGGCATCTTCAATAAAGTCAGGGTCAGTGATGTCTGCATTGGTTTTGTGTACCCATTTTAGGTGGGTATAGTCTTTCCCGCCCTGCAAAGTCTCACATCTTCTCTGTGTACCTATTGCTATCTCTTTTTTGCTGCCGATACTGCCGGCGTATTCGTAATATGGGAATACATAGAAATCCGGATATTTAGCAAGCATAGCGAGAGTATCTGTCCAAAGCTTCGGTGTTGATGACTGATTGTACCAGGACGTACCGCCGTATTTTGACGAGTCCCAGCCCTGATTGTGCCCAAATTCCAGAAGATCTTTGGTAAATGTGTTCATGCCGAGGAAACTCATCAGCTTTACTTTGTATTCATACCAGTCAACCGGATTGTTGATGGCATGCCATTCCGGAAGTTTCTGTTCCGGCTTTCTGCCCTGGGCGATGACCCCGTCGGCCATTTCTTCGCGGAAGAAAAGATGCCGGCGCGGAAGTTCCTGGGGGGGATAATTTATTTTCTGACGGAGACTGTCCGGGTCCGTTATTTCAAAAAGGCTTATTTTTGAAACTGCCGCACCCGCGGATTCCAGATTGTTTTCAGCGTTGAGTTGCGCAATAATCACATAGAAACCGTCCTGCGGCAGCAAAGGGCGGATGGCAACATCGCGGGGACGTTTTATTTCCGGGGTACGGTCATGGAGAAAAAACATCTCCTGCCAGGTCTGGAATTTTCCGGTCACTGGAAAGTTGAGCGATTCAGGGTTGTGATTAACGTATAGCGCTTTGACGGCATCGCCGACGGCTGTTCCGCTGTGTATCCCTCTGGCAGTTTCACATCCCCAGTTGCAGATGAACATATTCCGTGATTTATCCTCGGGGAATTCTACCGCTAGCATATAGGCCGCGCCGGCTTTGAGATTCATCCCTTTGCCAATACGGTATGCGAAATACTTGGGGCCGCCGGCATCGTTGGGAAGTATCCGGCACTGTTTCCCGAGAATTGTCTCTACTTTGCTGATCCCGGCGGGATAATCGATAAACATCGCTTCGGCATTAGCCTTTGAGCAGTCTATCACCTGTACCAGCTTCTGTTTGCCGAACGGCGCGCCGGTATCGACGATATCCGCGGCTGAAATAGTGTAACTGGAAATTAATGCCGGGAAGATAACGATGACAGCAAGAGCTATTATGCGATACATTATTTTTTGTTCTCATTTTAAGTTATTATTTTATTTTGGCTGAATAATATTGTTTGTGAAAGTAGAATCATTCAGTCCGCTTGCTGGTATATTGCTGCGCAATTTTGTTCAGCCACAGGAACAATCCTCTAGCAGGCAGTATGGTAAAACTATTCAGTCATAAAGGATTTACAACACCGGCAAATTTCCATCCCCATAAAATTAATATTCTTCGAGCCAGAAATCCCATTTTTTATGTGCTGGTGTTCCAGTTCCATTCGCAAGTTCATAAGTACTGTAACTGCCGCAGTTAATTGATGGCTGAACGGCTGACGGGGCACTGGGGAGTTGCATCATGTATGGCGTAGTCTTAATTAAAACAGCATGACCGTCTATGAATATGGTAGGTCTTGACTTGTTGTGCCACGGTTTTTCTCCGTGAAGCCCGGTCGCGCCGTTATACCCCTTGGTGCAACAAAATTGATATGGTGTCCGTCCCGGCTTAGTGAAGTAGAATGTTTTGAAGGAAAAACCGCCAGCCGGACCGTTTTTATAATGTTCATAAAGACCAAAATATGCATTGTATGATTGAGCGCTTTCGCTACCTGACTGATATTTTTTCCCTGCTACTCCGCCGGTTAGTGTGGCGCTTACAACGCGCAATGTTGACGCCGGGCATTTCCAGATGCCGCCAGTGGCAAAACCCGCTTTTATAATAGCAGGCGCGGCGCTATTGTCTCCGGAAAACTTTTGCCCGGTATATTTGGACAACATATATTCAAGGTCTGTGCCGCTCGGGGCGCAACGCCATGGGTCGGCATCGCTGTAAAAAGGAAGAGAATCTTTAAAATCAATCGAATAACCCAGCATGGCTGATCCAATCTGTTTCGTATTGGAAAGACAACCTATTTCCCTCGCCTTTTCTCTGGCTTTTGCCAGTGCCGGCAGCAGCAATGAAGCGAGGATCGCTATGATCGCGATCACAACCAGGAGTTCAATTAGTGTAAAAAAAGGGGAATTGGCAACAGTCGTTGCCCGAGCAGTTACCATAGACAATCTTTGCTTTTTTTCCATAATGGCCGTTCCTAAGTTTTAGATTATTCAGTTTCGGAACAAAAAAACTACATAAGAACAAAATATCAGGCAATTTAAAATTGCTTAAAACAAAACTTATTAATTAAACGTTACGTTTAATGCCTAATTCTTCCTTATCCGTCTTCAATTATTTAGGTAACTCTATATTGATAATAACATCTTTTAACTTAAAAGTCAAGCGTTACCGCTAACAATTTACAAAATAACCGCATTTTAAGTTTGAAAACAAGACGCTTGATGTTATGATATAGTTGTTTTTTATGCAATTTAAACGCAAACGGTAACGGTGATTTATGGAAAACAAAATTCATCTCCTCGCCGCCTATTATCCTGAACTTTGGCCAGCCGAAGATATTGACCGGGATATACGGTTGATGCGCAATGCCGGAATAAATACTGTTAGAATGGGCGAGTTCGCCTGGATAGATATGGAGCCCTGTCCAGGCGTTTTTAAGCTTGATTTCTTTACTGAGGTCATCAGGAAACTGCATGAAAATGGTATTGACACCGTATTCTGCACCCCCACGGCGACACCGCCGGTATGGCTATCTCACAACCATCCTGAACGTCTGTTCATGGGTACTGATGGCATAAAAATGATACACGGATCCAGGCAGCATTTTTGCAACAACAATCCTTTCTTCAGAACGCGTTCAAGGATAATTGTTGAGGCAATTGCGAGAGCAGTCTCAACGTTGCCGGGCCTGATTGCATGGCAGACGGATAACGAAATGAAATCACACGTTTCGGAATGTTGTTGTGATGAATGCAGAAAACAATGGCATCGATGGCTGAAGAAACGCTATGGTTCAATAGAAGAGTTGAACCTGAAGTGGGGAACATCTCTCTGGAGTCAGAAATATTCAAATTTTGAACAGGTGCCGGTGCCATTAAAAACACCGTTTGCCCATAATCCTTCGCTATCGACTAATTATCGCTTGTTCTCACGCGAGAAAATTATCGAATTTCAAGACGAGCAGGTCAAAATTATCAGAAAATATTCATCTGCGCCGATCACCCATAATAGCAGTGTCAGGCATTACCTTAACCATGTTGAACATTACAAAAACCTTGATTTTGCCTCCTTTGACGCTTACTATGACAGCGACAGTTATAAAAAAATGATTATGGATTATGATATTTGGCGGAATCTGAAGCCCGGGAAAAAATTTTGGGTTATGGAAACCGGTCCTTCGCACAGCGGATGTATTTTCGGCTACCCCAAGATTCACCGGAAATCATATTTGAGCGCCGAGTTGATTGCGGCTGCAGCTCTCGGCTCCGGAGGCTTCGGCTACTGGTTATGGCGGCAACAGCCTGCCGGGGTTGAAATGCCGCACGGCGCAATAATTTCATCATGGGGCGAACCGACCATCGGTTTTGACGACGTAAAAGAAGCAGGCAAGTCGCTCGCAGGCATTACCGGCCTACTGGCATCATCGGAGATTGTCAAGGCGGAATTAATGATAACCTATTCCGATGTTGCCAGGGCGTTCTTTCTAACGGAACCATTGGAGGCGATAAACTACATCGAAAAGATGCAGGAACTTTACTCGACAGTTCTTGAAACTGGATTTCACCGGGATCTAGTACCGGAAAATGCAGACTTGAAAGGAGGCAAATTGCTGTTCACCCCGTATCTTCCCTGCCTCAATAATACATTGTTGAACAACGGGCTGTCTTTTGTGAAGAACGGTGGAACGTGGATTGTTGGTCCGCTTACCGCGTGCAGGACAGAAGACCATACTCTTTATACTGAATCAGCGTTGCACCCGGCCATCGAAAAAGCCGCCGGCGTAAAAACCATATTTACTTTTTCGCCGACTAATAATGATATCGCAGGAACCGCTTTCGGATTAACCGCACCATTGTCGATCTGGAGTTCATTCTTCAAGACAACAGGGGCCGAAATTGTTGGTGATACACACGACGCCCGTCTTTCTGGTCTTGCCTTTCTCACAGAAAAAAAATATGGAAAAGGGAAGATTGTCATGCTTGGTTCCATGCCAGCCGGAGACAATGGCAAAATTATGCTGAAAAAAATGATAATGCACTATGCAGCAGAACTGGGAATGGCGCAGCACTTGGACATCCCTGATGGTAATATTGCCGTTCCAAGAGAAACGAATGGGGCAATCTCCTGGTTTGTTATCAACATGGACGGGAAGGGAAGTTCTTTCAAATACAGAAAATCTGCCAAAGTTGATATCGCCCCATATGGGTTTAAAATTATTCAGGGATAGTCATAAAATAACCGGTTGAATTTTTACCGGATAGCCATGCCGTTTACTACATGTTTTCAATGAATTAAGGTGTGTTTTTGAGCGGAACATGTATAATCACATAAATGATACGATTAATTTTAAGGATGATTATGAAAAAAACCGCAAATTTAAACTGTAAAATTGATTCTGACATCCGGTGGATTTGGACCGATGACGTACAAGCTAACAGCTACATCGCCGCGCTCGGCAAACTCGAAATAGATGCAATTCCTGATAACGCTGCAATTAAAATTTTTGCTGACACCAAATACAAACTTTATATTAATGGCAGATTTGTCAACGGCGGTCCGGCTCCGTTCCGGAAACCGGTCATTATGATTGACGAGTATGATGTTACAGGGTTCATGCAGAAAGGCGCAAATTCGATTTTGATTGTTGCCCACTTTGTCGGTTCAGACACTAAATACAATAGCACTGAAAAACCAGGAATACTGGCTGCTTTGACGGCAATAGTCAGCGGACGAAGCGTTGCGTGCAGCACCGGACCTGGCTGGAAAGTTGCGAAAATGAAATGCTGGAACTGGGACACCCCCAGGCGTAACTGGGCAATCGAACACATGGAAGCGCTTGACCTTTCACACCAGTCGTATTCAATTCTTGTTAAATATGCGTCAGAAGACTATGCCGGCGGCAGTGTCGCCATCAAACCATCAATTTGGTTGACTCCGCGGGTATTTGAAAGGAATGACCTTGAGTTTCGCAAACGAATGGTTCCGCTTCTGCGCTGGAAACGCGAGGACATTTGCATGCCTCTGACAATTTATCGCGGTAATACCGAAATTTACAGTCTTCAAGACACGGCGGTACGGCTCGACCATGAGCATATCTGGCGCGAACTTGATGAAACATCATACGAAATGACGCGCTCAGGACACGTCCAATTTGAACGCAGGGAAGGCGAACCCGGCTTCCTGCTGCTTTACGATTTTCGCCGTTGTTGTGCGGGAGAACCGGCTGTCGATATAATTTGCGACAATCCATGCACGCTTGATTTAGCCATGGCTGAAGGATTGGCGGCGTACGGTCAGCCTGTCATATGGCGTAATTCAGGGCACTATTTTGCGCGTTATAACCTTGTAAAAGGGCATAACCGGGTGAGATTCTACCATTATAATGGCTATCGCTACCTGCATCTTGTGCTTAAAGATATTATTGGCAAGGTTGAGATAAAACATGTTACCAGCCACCACTGCCGTGCTGATCTTGATTATCGGGATAAAATCGCATGTGAGGATCGCGTGGTCGAGTCCCTTTACCGCATTTCCAGACGCGCTATTATGCAAAATATGCAGGCATTGGCGAATGACTGCAATACCCGGGAGCAAGGCGTTTACTGGGGAGACAGTATCTGGGTTGTTGACAGTGTCGGGCATCAAACCGGTGATTTTTCGCACATGCGCCATTTATGTTATGCCGTTACTGAAGAGTTCAATGCCAGCGGTCCATTTATAAAAGCCAGTATCTACGGACTTGCCGGCACGATTTATGAATACTGTTTGATTCCGCCTGAATGTCTTTGGCGATATTATCGCTATTCCGGCGATATCCAGGCTGTTGCCGACAACATTCATGCCGTTCGTGAAATTATTGCCCGTTTCCGTAAAATGAAGTCTGAAAACGGTCTTATTACTCTTGCCAATGTGGCAAAAAACGGAAAGGCGGCGGATGGGGCAATTTTATTTCTTGACCATCCAGGCAACGGCTGGCATCCAATGACTACGGTAGGACATGACCGCCGCGATTTCAATGCCGGTCTAAATCTGTTCTATCTGCAGGCGATACAGGCATTGTTTGAGTTGGAAAAAGTCCTCGGCAATGACACGAAGAAAATTGCGGCAGAGGTTGAGAAACTGAAAAAAGCTGTATTGAAGATTTGTTTTGTTCCGCAAGATGGTTTAGTTGCCGATGCAGCCGGTTCCGGTATTGCCGTTCCGCGATTCTCACAGCTTGTAAATTCAATGGCGGTTACGACTGGAATTCTTGACGGCATGGCTGCTTGCAACGCGCTTAATTCGGTTCTTGATATCCCGCGCCATCCCTGGGTTTCGCAGGGAAGCCCATATTCATATTTCTTTCTGGCCGAAGCCGCCGCTGTATGCCGTATGGGAGACAAGACTGTACGTGCTTTTAGCGATGCTTTTGGCGATATGCTTGAACGCGGTGCTACAGCGACATGGGAGGCTTGGAACGCAGACAACCATGATTCCCGCAACCATGCCTGGAGTGCTCCGCTGCCATATCTCATTCGCCGGGCAATCATCGGGCTTGAACCATTGAAGCCGGGCTATGCGCAACTCACCGTTACTCCTGACTTGAAATCCTTTGACTCATTTGATTGCACCTGTTTTATTCCACAAGGATCAGTGCAGGTAAAGTGGGAAAAAAATGGTACTGAAGCTTTTGAAATTTATGTCAAAATTCCGCACGGGGTTTTAGGGACAATCATAATTGGCAGCAATAAGGTCAAATTCAAAAAGGAATGGTCCGGCCATTCTTGATCAAGTGCAGTCAAAAACTAAAGAAATAAAATTTGTTTAGCAAGTAACTCAAAAAAGGAAGGATTAATGAATACTGACAGGATGTATTGTATTACTGATTTTGGATCTAAGGCTGGCGACCAGCATATGAATACTGAAGCGATCCAGAACGCTATTGACACTTGTTCTGAAAATGGTGGCGGTACGATTGTGGTGCCTTCAGGAATATATATGTCAGGCTCGATCAAGTTAAAGTCCAATATTACATTTCTACTGGATCAAGGCGCAATACTGAGAGCATCAGGTAATATTCTGGATTACCCTGACACCGGTTTCCATCACAATGAGTTTGGAGTAGCAAGGTCTTTTATTTATGCGATAGGAAATAATAACATTCGTGTGACTGGAGAAGGGAAAATAGATTTGAGCAGTCATGCTTTTATGGATTTTTCTAAAGTCTGCCTTTTTGAGGTTGACGAGAGCGAATTAAATGAAATCCAGCGGAATGAGGCCGTTGTAACCGCGTTAGCAAGGCCAAATCAGCCGATCTTTTTTCATGATTGCAATAATTTAAGGTTTGATGGAATTACTATTATTAATTCTCCCTGCTGGACCATAACTTTTAGCAACTGTGATAAAATCAACGTGCACCATCTCTCTATTGATAACCATTTACAGGTTCCTAACTGTGACGGAATTCATTTCAGCGCCTGCTCAGATGCGGTCGTAACAGATTGTTTCTTTTCGTGCGGAGACGACTGTATTGCTATTACCGGAATTACACAGTGGAAAGGTATCTCTGAAAGAATCGTAATCGCAAATTGTACGATGCGTTCACGTTCGGCAGCAGTTAGAATTGGACATTTAGCCAGCAAAGTGCGCAATATTATTTTGAATAATCTAATAATTCATGGTACTAACCGCGGGTTAGCATTCTTTGCCGGAGATGGGGGTTCAATTGAGAATATAATAGCCTCAAATATTCATATGGATACCGCCATATATGCAGGCGCTTGGTGGGGGAAAGGCGAGCCGTTAGTAATCTGTACTGCAAATTCCACAGGAACTATTAAGAATGTTTCAGTGACAAATGTTATTGCTAATTCTGAAAATGGAGTGCTCATCGTAGGGAAAAAGGGCAGCATTCAAGGAGTAACCTTGCGTGATTGGAAAATAACTATTAAGTATGGCAAAAATAGACCGCTTCTCGGCAAAATGATTGATCTTCAACCGTCAATTACAAAAGAAGCTCAAGAAGGGAGCATTCCATGGCTTTATATAGAGGAGGTTTCTGATATTTTGCTAAACAATATCCAATTTGGCAGAGATACTGATGACAACAATATATGGGCGCACTTCCCAAAAGTTGGTCAGTAACCAGCGGCATATTCCGCCAGCACC
>CAYMSF010000063.1:0-19893 GCA_964392985.1 uncultured Victivallaceae bacterium
ACAGTCAAAAAATAAAAGTGAGGAAATTAATAAAATTCTCTCACGGAATTAAGTAACCGTCAATATAATTGTATCACAAATTTTGTGATACGATTATTGAGTAATTTATAATAATAGCTATAGAGATAAATCCCGGGCGTATTTCTTCCGTTGTTTGTATTATTGGCGATAACACGATATTGGGTTGCAAAATATTTATCTTTTTTGTTGCGGTTTTTTATATAATGTATAATGTTAACATGATACTTATATATTGCGAATAGGAATCAAAGCTTGAAAGACACCACTACTCTTTTGCCTGATGATTTCTCAAATGTAACTGTTTGGGTCTGTGCCCCTCATCCAGACGATTTTGATGCGATAGCAGTGACATTACGATTGCTTTTTGAGCGTCATGCTGTATTGTTTTTGAGTGTGATAACTTCAGGAGTCAGTGGCGTTGAAGATGGATTTGTAACTCCGCCTTTTTTGTTAAACAAAATGCTATGTCGAGAAAAGGAACAACTTGATAGTTGCGCTAAATTCGGACTTAATAAAAAACAGGTTAATTTTTTACGTTTGGCGGTGGATGACAAGACTGGTTGCATACTTGACAATCCGGAAAATTATCACAAGATTCATTTTGAATACAGCAAAATTGCGCCAGATTGGATTTTCCTTCCCCACGGTAATGATTCAAACTATGACCACCAATGGGTAAGTAATGCAGTTTGCAGGATGACGAAACATCAGTTTAAACCCGTAAACATCTGGAGGAACAGGGATCCGAAAACCATTGCGTTAAGACAAGATGCGGCTACTTTTTTTGATGAGACTTTTGCCATGTGGAAAGCAGAGTTGTTACGTTGCCATTTGTCGCAACATCAACGTAATCTCAATACGCGTGGTTATGGATTTGACCAGCGTATTCTCAATGAAAATAAAAAATGGGCAGCTGAGTTTGGTCATTGCGGGCAGTATGCGGAAACTTTCGAGACGGAAAGAATATGAGGCAGAAAAAATGATAACGATGAATTGGAAAAAATTATTATCCTCGAAACGGTTGGGGAAGTCTGAAGCCGATGCAATTTCTCTCGGCCGATCACCATTTCAACAGGATTTTGACCGTATAGTATTTTCATCGGCTTTTCGCAGATTACAAGATAAAGCGCAAGTTTTCCCTCTGGCCGAAAATGATTATGTCAGGACTCGACTCACTCACAGCATGGAAGTTTCTTGTATCGGTCGATCTTTGGGAACACGTTCCGGAGTTTTTATTTGTAAGAATCACGAAGTAGGGTTAATTCAACCAAGTGACATTGGTGCGATTATCGCTGCCGCTTCCCTTGCTCATGATATTGGCAATCCGCCTTTAGGGCATTCCGGCGAAGAAGCAATCCGTCATTGGTTCCAACATTCAAGCATAGCTAAAACCATAAAGAAACAGATGAACAGGCTTGAATGTGCAGATATTGAACGTTATGAAGGTAACGCACAGGGGTTCAGAGTGCTGACTAAGTTGCAAATGCCGGATAACTGCGGTGGAATGCAATTGACTTGTGCAACTTTAGGCGCTTTTTCTAAATATCCGACAGAATCTTATGTTGAGAATATCCCGCAAGGCGTCGCTATGAAAAAATTTAACTTTTTTCAAGCAGACAAGACGTTGTTCGTTGAAGTCGCTGAGACTACCGGATTACTGAAGGTAAGGAACGATTCGTGTTGCTGGTGTCGTCACCCATTAGCTTTCCTTGTTGAAGCTGCCGACGATATTTGCTATCGTATAATTGATTTTGAAGATAGTCATGTTCTTGGTATCATTGCTTATGAAGAATTGGAAACATTATTCATGCGTATCATTGATGACAGTGATTTACGCAAACAGTTAAAAACTATTAATGACCGTGAGCGTCGAGTTGAGATTATGCGTGCAAGAGCAATCGGAAAGCTCGTTCATCAAATTTCAGAATGTTTCGAAAAATATCATGAACAGATAATTAGAGGAACATTGACCCAACCCTTGATAGAACTGATTCCCGCTGCTGATGCATTGAAAAAAATTGAAACACGTAGCTTTGAAGATGTTTATACATACCGTCGCGCCGTTGAGATAGAAGCTGCAGGATTTGAATTGACGGAGGGACTTCTGGATGCGTTTATGACTAGCGTTAATGATATAGCAGAAGCATTGCGCCAAAACAGAAAACCATTGTACCGCAACAGCAGATTGATGCTATTGATTCCAGGCCGATATAGAAATTACGAAGATCCTTTATGGAGAGATAGCGCCTATATGAGGCTACTCAACATCCTTGATTACGTATCAGGCATGACTGACTCATACGCAGTTTCGTTATTCAAAAAAATAAAGGGTATCTCTTTGCCAGGGCAATATTAAGTTTATCCTCTCCACTTATAATAACGAGGCAACAACTCAGATACTGAGGCACAAAATATCGGGTTAAAAAACATCGAACAGTTTGGAATAATCCAAGAAACAACGCTAAAAAATACTTCAAGATATAAGAGAATCGAAAATCCCAAATAACTTTTAAGCGTAGTTCCTTGAAAAGAACTGTGCTATTCGACTATGATAACGCTATTAAGCGTTCCCATATCGTTTGGTCTGAAGTTAGGATTTGCGGGATCAACGCACCAAGTGTCGTTAATGCAAAATTTGTACTCATAAGTTCCCGGTTCAAGGGAGATAACGCACTTGTAAAGTCCATTACCATCTTTATCGGTCAAACGTTTCTTTGAATTATCCCATCCATTAAAACTGCCGGCAACGAATACAACACTGTCCGGTTTGGTTTGTACCTCGAACGTAACTCTCTTCTTGCTGCCATTTTCAGATTTTGCCGCAACTGCGGTTGACTTTGATGAACTTTTACGAACCGTGCTTGATGCACTCTTAACTATTTTTTTAGAATCTGCCATAACCGTATCCTCATATTTTGTAACTTGTAAACAATAGTAAAAAAGGGTATTAAAACTTAACCCGTATAGCCATGAAACACAAACCAAACGTTTTAAATGGTCTGCTATATTCTCTTAGGCACAGCTATAAATCATACAATATACAGTAATACTTTTTTAAATAAAGTCAAGACTATAATATTAAAAAATTCAATAAATCACTTGAAATGAGGATAAATGTTGATTGCGGAATACAACAATGCGACATATATTAAGAGGTTGCCAGTTTTGTGGAAGACGTTGTAGTGCAGTGGTTTTTACGTTTGATATTTTTTAAATATTTCATATGAGGCTTTGTTTTTAGCATGAAAATGACAGACGATATTGTCAAAGCGTTGCAGAATTGTATTCATAGTTTAGGGTCAATCAATGAGTTTGCCCGACAGGCTAATGTTAATATTGAGACCGTAAGTAAGTATCTCGGAAAAAAAACAAGGTCAATTAAATCGGAAACATGGGAGCAACTCTATCCGATTTTACGACCATATCTTCCCAAGGGCAGCGAATATAAATTGTCGAAAAATATTAAAGCAGCGACTGCTAATTGCGGTGGCATTGACCACAAACATACCACTCTTAGTACCGATGAACAGATATTGCTTGATGCGTTTTCC
This sequence comes from uncultured Victivallaceae bacterium, assembly GCA_964392985.1. Lineage (GTDB taxonomy): Bacteria > Verrucomicrobiota > Lentisphaeria > Victivallales > Victivallaceae > CAYMSF01. Next base: position 3,573 of record CAYMSF010000063.1, read on the forward strand.
GAGCTTTCTGACAACGATAAAAAAAACAAATTAATTGAAATTGTTGAAGCTGCCAGAATAGAGCTTCAGAAAAAAAAACTGAAGACCGCTGAATAATTTTACACCTTGGAGATATATTTTAATGAGAAAGTTAATTTTGGTTTTTTTATCGGCATTGACTCTGTCAATGGTAAGTGTTGCTGCTGAATTAAAAATTGCAGTAGTTGATATGGATAAAATATTCCAGAACTACTATAAAACAAAAATAGCCGACTCCACCCTGAAACAACAGGCAGATATTTATAAGGCCTGGGTGAAAAAATTAAATGATTCACTTGTGAAACTTGAAGAGGAATTTAAAGTTGTTCGTGACGCCTCGCAGAATATTGCGCTTTCTTCTGCTGAACGTGAAGCTAAACGTTTTGAAGCCCAAAAGAAATATCGTGAGACAAGAGAAAAACAGGTTGAAATTGAACAATATTCTGTCGAAAAAACTCAGCAGTATAAACAATTGGAAGCTCAGAAAAGAAATGATATTTTAGCTGAAATATCAGAAGAAATTAAACGTCGTGCGGTATTGGAGGGATACAATTTGGTATTGGATAAATCTGGAAAAACTTTGAATGGTATTCCTGCCGTCGTTTATTCCGCGGCCACATTTGACATCACCGAACCGGTCATCGCCGAACTAAATCGAGGAGGCAGTACCGTTAAAATTGACAAGTGATGATTGATTTTAATCTAATAAGTTTATGGTTAAAACCCAATCTAATGTTTTTTAATTAGCAGTATTTTAAAATAAAATCGAGTAATTATTAACTCTGGAGGGAATAATGCATCAAAGTATTAATGCAAAACAATTAGCAGAAATCGTTAATGGAAAAATCATCGGAGATGGGAATGTTGTGGTAAATGGTGTATCATCATTAAAAGATGCGACGTCTCATAGCATTTCTTTTGTCGGCAATAAAAAATATCAAAGCCAATTGTCAACTACTAAAGCAGGTATTGTTCTGCTATGCCTTGAATTGGAAGATGAACCATTGAATGGAAGAACATTTATCGTTTGTGATAATGTAGATATGGCTTTTGCCAAAGCAATTATGATTTTTGCTCCGGACGCGCCGCGTTATAGTCTTGGAGTTCACCCCACTGCTGTTGTTGCTACATCTGCTGTTATTGGAAATAACGTTCATATAGGAGCGAATGCAGTAATAATGGATGCCGTCAGTATTGGCGATAATACCGTTATAGGCGCAGGAACTTATATTGGACATGAAACAAAAATCGGCGCGGATTGCCAGATTGCTCCTAACGTAACGATAATGTACCGTTGTTATATTGGTAATCGTGCCATTATTCATCCGGGGGTTGTGATTGGCGGAGACGGTTTTGGGTTTGTTCCCGGTCCTAAAGGTATCATTAAAATACCTCAGACTGGTATTGTTCAGATTGACGATGATGTAGAAATTGGCGCGAATACAACTGTTGATCGTGCCAGATTTGGCAAAACCTGGATTAAGCAGGGCGTAAAAATTGACAATCAAGTTATGATTGCGCATAACGTTGTAATCGGAGAATGTTCATTATTGGTCGCCCAGTCAGGTATTGCCGGTAGTGCTGAACTTGGTCGTGGAGTTATTCTTGCAGCCAAAGCGGGAGTGAATGGACATATAACGCTTGGCGATGGCGTTCAGGTTGCCGGCACTTCCGGTGTTGTAAAAAGTCTTCCAGCAGGAGCAATTGCATTGGGTACCCCTGCTGAAAGTCAACGTGAATATATGTCACGCTGGACATTGCCTAGAAAAGTTGAAAAGTTGACAAAAAGAATTGAAGAGCTGGAAGCAGAACTGAAAAAACGTACCTGACGATTATTACTAATTTCAAGACGGTGCGACTACAGTTGTTATGCTTTTAAATGGGTAATTGTTAATTTTTTTTGATTACCTGAATGATTGTGAAAAATGCATTATGCGTTGAAAAAGATATTACCGGTATCTATTTTTTTCTTGTTGACCTTTCATTCTTATGCACAAAAATCCCGGGCAGAATATGCTTTAGATGATTTTAACGTGAATGACGAAGATGACCAGTTACGAATAGATGCGAAACAAGGCTCCGCTTTAGCGCAGTTAAAGCTTGGCAATGAATATTTTTATGGTTCCGGACGTGCCCAGAATTATACAGTAGCGGTGCATTGGTATCGTCGTGCAGCTCAGCAGGGAAACGCCAGAGCGCAATTCAATCTTGCGGTTTGTTACGAGCGTGGTCTAGGCGTGCGCAAGAGTCGATATCATGCTTTTCGATATTATAAAATGGCTGGTGATAAGGGCATTCCCACCGCAAAGTTTAATTTGGCGATTTGTTATGCGGAGGGCGTTCCTCCTGACGGTTCAACCGATGATCGCACCCCTGCAGTTTTTCATGATTTTGAACGTGCCGAGAATTTATTTAAAGAATTGTTGGCATCAGGTTTTGTTCCCGCCGGACGTGAACTTGCTAATTTGTATCTTAAAAAAGAAAATCGCTCGAAAGACGATCTGATTTATGCATTTAATTTATTGCAAAAATCAGCAGAGAGTGAAGATATACCCGCCATGAGACTTCTTGCCGATTGCTATTATGACGGCATCGGTTGCGAAAAAAATCATGAAAAAATGGTTTATTGGCTTAATCGTGCGGTTGCTGCTGGAGATATAGAAGCCAAGGGCAAACTGGCGTATTGCTATGAATCCGGCAATGGTGTAAAAATAGATAAAAAAAAAGCTTTAAACCTTTTTAGCGCGGCTTCTGATGCCGGTTTAGCAATGGCTCAAGTAAAAATGGCAGAATACTATACGGCAGGAATATTATTGCCACAAGATATTAAGAAGGCTATTGATTTGTTAAACAAAGCGGCAAAGCAAGGCAACGGTTATGCGCTATTTAAACTCGGAGTTTTTGCGGTCGAGGGAATTGGGGTTAATAAAAATGAAAAGCTTGGAATAGAATATTTCTTCCAGGCTGCAAAAAAAGGCAATCCTCATGCTCAATTTAATCTTGGTTGTTATTTTGAAAATGGCGAGGTGATTACCGCAGATCCAGGTGCTGCTTTTTATTGGTTTAAGCTTGCAGCGACTCAAGGCGATCCACGCGCCCAACGACGCCTGGCAATTTGTTATTTTCGTGGAATCGGCACAAAGAAAAATGATAGTGAGGGCTTAAAATGGCTTTCCAGTGCAGCCGAGGCTGGCGACGGTGAGGCGAAAAAAATGTTGAATCGTTGAATTAGTTAACATTCAATATGTTTTTCTTGTAATGTGTATAATCGGTAATTATAATAATTAGACAACACGAAAGGATAATTTTAATATGTCGAAAAATATCATTAGTAAAATCGAAGATGAAATAGTTGCCAGTTCAGGATTATCTGTGACGCGCAAAAATGAACTTATGAGTTTGATGGGAGATTTAAAAAAAGAGCTTGCCAATATCGAACAGCATAATTTTGATAAGGCTGTAAATATTGCCAATTTGACAGGCGATTCTGCCGCTAAGGCACTCAAGCCTGCAACGGTAAATTCTTCCGATACTCCATTTAGCGAATTAAAGAATTCTGTTTCTGAATTTGAGGTTACCCATCCGGAATTAGTACGGATTGTTAACCAGATATGCATTATGCTTTCAAATATTGGCATTTAACGGCATTACTAAGTGTTGCTATTGCCAAAATCATGAGTATGAAAGTTATTTGCTGAATCTATTCGTTTAACCATAGATCGAATATTTATTGAAAAAGTCCGTATTTTGGGTGTACTTCATTTTTTCCATGGCGCAATAGTTAATACCAGTTCTTCATTTTAATAACATGCAATCGCCGTAACTGTAAAAGTGCAATTTTTCGCGAATTGCGTGTTCGTATGCACTAAGTATTTTTTCCCTGGTCGCGAATGTGGAGACAAGCATCAATAAAGTGCTTTTAGGCAGATGAAAATTTGTCAGTAACATATCAGTTGCGACAGGTTGATACGGGGGATGAAGGAAAATATCAGTAACTCCGTTATGTGGATGGACCACCCCGTTTTTATCAGCACAACTTTCAATGACTCTTACAGTTGTTGTTCCAACTGCCAATACTTTTCGTTTTGCGTTATGGACGGAGTTTATCAAATCTGCGGTGTCTTGTGGTAAAATGAATTTTTCTTGATGCATTTTATGTTGTGAGATATCTTGTGTGACAACCGGTTTAAATGTTCCTGGTCCTACATGTAGTGTCAGTTCTCCAATTTTAACCCCTTTTTGGGATAATTCGTCTAAAAAATCCGGGGTGAAGTGCAATCCTGCAGTCGGGGCGGCAACCGCACCGGAAGATTTGGCAAAAACCGTCTGATAACGTTCCGAATCTTCCACATTTGCGATGTGATGGATATACGGTGGCAACGGCAGATAGCCATATCTTGACTGTAGTAATTCCATATCATCAGAGTCAAACTCGACCTTAAATGAACCATCATGGAGATGTTCAATTACGGTAACCCAATTTTTACAAGTTTCAGAACTGCTTATATGCGAAAGTTTTATTTTTGTCCCGGGAGAAACACGTTTGCCGGGTTTAATAAATGCATTCCAGACATTTGACGAACTATTGTCTTTGCCAATAAGCATAATTTCAATTTTGGCGGTTGCGTTATTGCCGCTTTTAATACCGAACATCCTTGCGTTCATAACTCTGGTATTGTTAACGATAATTGCGTCACCGGAATCAACATATTCGGTCAAGTCTGAAAATGGTCGGATAACTGTTTCGCCGGTAACTCTGTCAACAACAAGCATTCTTGATTCGCCACGCCTGTTAGATGGGTATTGTGCGATTAATTGATCCGGTAGATGGTAATTAAATAATTCCAGATTCATTGTCTTGTGATCAATGCCGGCGCATTTGCTCCCGGGCTTTTTTTAATGTGGCCATTTCTGCATCTGATAAACTGTTGATGCCTGAAAAAGAAATTTTATTAAGAATTTGATCTAGTTCTGCTTGAGAAACTTTCAGTTCGGTGTTATCAAGATGTTTTTCAAAGTCATTTGAAGTATCTGGTTGTATATCGTTTGAACCACCAGAAAAAGACCATCCGTGTGGAATTTTATCCCGGGGATTTTTATTTGGCAAAAGGAAACCGAACAAATCCCATGGCGTAGAGTTGCCAAAAATAAATTTAATGTAGATATAACCGCCGATAAAACCGCCAAGATGCGCCAAATGCGCAATATTATCAATTGCAGAAAATTCACTCATTATTTCAACAATCGCATAAACTACCACCAATGTTTTGGTTTTCATTGGAACAGGAAGAAATATGAGCATAAATTCTTTATCCGGATAAAGCATAGCGGTAGCGAGCATTATGCCAAAAAGTGCTCCACTCGCTCCGACAACCCCGGACGAAGAACTCCAGTTAAACAAAAGCCATAACAAATTACCGCTAAATCCACTGATGAGATAAAGAGTTAGAAATCTTTTCCCGCCCAATATCGGAGCAATAATCGTTCCAAACAAGTATAATCCCCACATATTTAAAAAAAGATGGGAAAAACCACCGTGCAGAAACATGGCGGTTAGCGGTGTCCAGAACTGCATGTTCCTGAATCCATTAGAAGTCAAAGTCATATCGTGATATAGACTTGTATCAGGACTGATAAATAAATAAAACGCAACATTTATCGCAAGAATAGTAAAAACCATTTTAATGCCCCCGATGGCATCTCCGGTATTTTGGGACTGTGACATATAGTTTCGATCTGAAAGCATATAACAAAACCTTTTTAATAGTAGTATTCTAAAGCCAATGGAGAAATTTTCTACAACATACTTTACACAATAAAATCAGTTTCATACTAACGTTATGATTAAAATGACAATTAAGTTTTGAAAACTTCAAAGTGACTTAAAAATAAGCATTTTAATAATAATTAAAACTTCGCGGTGACTGTGGCATTTTAACTGCAAACGTATTTTTTATAAACATAATATTCACTAGAATCCCACAACCGCAAGTCATAAATAATCTCCCTCAACTAAATCCCAGTATACACCCCTCAATCACTTGTAATATACGCCGTAAACCTTAGAACTACAAAAATAATAGTTTGATTACTCAAAAAAAAGTTCAATCAAAATAACAAAACTGCATTCTCATTTCTGACCTGTTTGCTGTAAATCCTTAATCGTTTTATTGTTTAGATACATGTAAGTCAATTTTGACAACTCATATATTGCCTAAAAATTCAGCTTGTTTAAGGAAATAGAACACGCTAATTTTATTCCTTTAAATATCATTACGAATATGCTTTATTATCATTTTTTAAGTTGAAAGTTTTAAATTTATTTGTTTTTTACTTGTATTGGTACAAAAAATTGATAGATTCACAAGTTAACGTCATCGTTACGTCTTGACGTAGTTGAATACAGGCAATGAATATTATTAAAATAAAACATCAATCCGGAGAATTTGAGAATGTATATTGGTAGAATAGTAGCTGTCGGCAGAACTTTATCAGGAAATAATTGTGCCATGTATCGTGTTTCATCTCGCTCATTTCCCAATCGTCAGACAATTTTAAAAGGTAGTACTGTTACCGTGGTGCCCAGACCGGGATTTGAGCTGGATTTGCAAAAAAACCCCTACATTACATACAACTGTATCCGCATTGAAAAAGATTTTGCTATTGCAAGCAATGGATCGCACACAGATCCGATTGCCGAGAAAATTGCAATGGGGATGCCTCCGAGAGATGCTATTACACTTGGTCTTCTTGCATTGGATTATGAAAAGGATGATTATAACACCCCCAGAGTAGTCTCAGTTGTCGGTCGAGACAGTGAATTTGGTTTTCTTGGAATTGTCCGTCATGATGCTATTATCGTAAAGTCGTTTAAACTGCAACCTGGCTTCTTATATTATGTTGCTACTTACGAACATAATTCACCTTGTGAACAATACGTTGATAATAAGTTTTCAGCATCAACCGCCGAGGCAGCTTGTCAACATATTATTGATGGCAGTATTTTTGCCGGTTTTGAAAAACCGGTTACCGCAACTTCAGCAATGGCTGTTGATAATGGGTTCAAGCTTGCAGTGGCTTCAGTTTAAATTTTTGTCGGTTTTTTAAATCCGCCGAATAAATTGCCGTTGTAGTTTTCTGTTTTCTCTTTTTCGCATTGGGGTATTTTTTAGATTTTTCACTGGAAATAATATTTTTAATTGGATATACACAAGGTCATGGATAATTGTATCAGTAATATTTTAGGGCAATTGAATCCGGAACAGCGTGAAGCTGTATGCAAAATTGATGGTCCCGTGCTGGTATTGGCCGGGGCAGGAACTGGAAAAACTAGAGTTATTACCTATCGAATTGCCTATATGCTGGCAAATGGAATTTCTCCGGAAAATATTCTTGGTCTGACATTCACAAATAAAGCGGCCGTTGAGATGAAAGGACGCCTTGCCGCATTAATTGGTCTGGAAAAAGCTGTAAAAGTGACACTAGGGACTTTTCATTCATTTTGCATCCGCTTATTACGTAAAGAAATTGGGAAACTGAACTATTTGCCGTGTTTTACTGTCGCGGATGAAGGCGATCAGTCCGGTCTTATCAAGCAGGCGGCATCATCCATCGGTCTTTCAAAAGATGATTCTATTGCCGATTTTGCGGCGTATATCAGTCGAATGAAAAATAAACTGTTGAATCCAGCAGAAGCCGCAAGTTCTGCAAATCATGACAAGGACGGTTTGCGCGCAGACGTTTATGCGGAATATCAACGTCTGCTCGTCAATCAAAATATGATTGATTTCGATGACATGCTTTTTCTCACTTACCGTATTTTTGATGAATTTCCAGATACACTCAAGAAATATCAGGACATCTACCGATATTTGTTGGTAGATGAATATCAGGATACTAACGATGTACAATTCACGATTATTGATCAACTTTGCCGTAAACACCGTAATATTTGTGTGGTCGGGGATGATGACCAGAGTATTTATGGATGGAGAGGTGCAAATATCGAAAATATACTTAATTTCCCCAAAATATTCCACGATGTAACGGAGATTAAACTTGAACAAAATTACCGGTCAACAAACACTATTTTAACCGCAGCTAACGCAGTAATTGCAGCAAACAGTGTACGCTATAAGAAAAATCTTTGGTCGGATAAGGGCAAGGGTCGTAATATCATTCAAGTTAATGCTGCCAATGCAGAATCAGAATCAACTTTTATTGCTGAATATATCAAGCAGGAGATGTCCGAGCACCAATATCTTAAATATAGGGATTTTGCCATTCTTTATCGTTCTAACTATCTTTCCCGGCAATTGGAACAATCACTCAGGTCTGCAAGTGTACCTTATACGCTGGTTGGCGGGCAGGAATTTTATAAACGTAAAGAAATCCGTGACGCTGTAGCATATCTTAAATTAATAGTCAATCCCCGCGAAGACCAGAGTTTACTGCGTATTCTCAATTTGCCGCCACGCGGAATGGGAGACAAAGCAGTCGAAAAACTCAAAGCTCTGAAAAATGCCGTGTTTGTCCCGTTGAGTGATATTCTAGGCGATGATGCCTTTATTAAAAGTCTTTCCGGCAAAGCGGCAAGCTCAGCAATTGGACTGAATGAATGCTTAAAAACATATCGCGAAATCTTTGCCTCACCTGGTCAACTAAGTATGAAAGTAAATAATTTTTTGAATGATTGCGATTATTTGACGGGAATGAAAAAGATTTATAAGGACCATGATGATGCGGAAAAACGGCTGGAAAATGTCTATGAATTTATCAGTGCCATTGCAAGCTTTGAGAGGAAAAATCAAAGTCCAGTAACCTTAATGGAATATCTTGAAGCATATGCGTTACTAGAAGAAAATGACCGTACAAAGGATAATGGAGAAGATGATGACAGTGTAACTTTAACGACTGTTCATGCTGCAAAGGGCTTGGAATTTAATTATGTATTTGTCGTGGCGATGGAAAGGGATATTTTTCCGCATGAACGAAGTATTGACGAAAATAACGTTGAAGAAGAATTGCGACTTTTTTATGTTGCTTTGACTCGCGCGCGCCATCAATTATTGCTTACTCATACTGAAGTGAGAATGACTCGCGGATTTGAATCGTATCGTTACCCTTCACCTTTTCTGAAACTGTTACCGGAGGAGATCGTGTCTGAAACTACCCCGGACCAATTAATTAAAATTATGAGCGATGACGATGTCCTTAGCGGCATTGAAAATATTTTATCTATTTTAAACTCAAATAATAAATGATGCTTTGATTTAATATATTTTATCACTTGCAACTTCATTTCAAAAATATATTTTGATCCATGTGCGAAAAGGCAGGTTTTATCTGGTTTTAAGGATTGAGAGTCCATCACATAAAACCAAACATTCGTGACTGATTTCTCAGAGCATCCTTTGTATTTTAACTTTATTGTAGTAAGTTTTATAGGTTGATTTGTGAATTTGCCAGCAGGCGATGCTATGTCATCAGGTTTGTTGTAGAATTCATAATTTTAAATTTAGTATTTTAAGAGGTATTCAAAAATGATTGTAGACAGTTCTGAACTATATCCGTTTAAGTTTGCCCCGGTTTATAAGGCACGGATGTGGGGAGGGCAACAGTTAGCGACTGTGCTAAACCGGACTTTGCCGGACAGCGATGAGCCGATTGGTGAGTCCTGGGAACTTGTCGACCGTAATGATGAGCAAAGTGTAGTTTTGAATGGACCTTTAAAAGGCATGACTTTGAATGAGATTGTCCGGAACTACGGCAAAGATCTTGTAGGAAAAAACTATCATGGCGGACGATTTCCATTGTTGATTAAACTTATTGATGCGGGGAAACGTCTTTCATTACAAGTGCACCCTGATGTCGATGCTTGTGCAAGATTGGGTAAAGGCATTGAACCGAAAACTGAAATGTGGTACATCATTTCAGCCAGGCGCGGTGCTAAAATAATGGCTGGATTAAATCCCAAAAGTACGAAACGACAACTGTTAGAATCGATGCAGACACCGGAAGTTGAAAATCAATTACAAGTTTTCAATTCTGAACCTGGAGACGCTTACTTTATCAGTTCAGGAACGATTCATGCCATTGGCGGCGGTAACCTTCTCCTTGAAATTCAGCAAAATAGTGATACTACATTCAGAGTTAGTGACTGGGGCAGGGTTGACGCCAACGGTATCCCCCGTGAAATTCATGTTGAACAGGCACTGGAATCAATTAATTTTACTAATAGAACATCCCCGCGTATTTCCGGAGTTGTTGATGCGGTTAATCATAACCGTAAGTTTCCTGTGGTAAATCGTTGCCAGTTTTTTAAAGTTGATGACTTGCGCCTGGTTTCTGAATGGCGCGATACAACTAATCAGACTGGTAGTTTTCACTTGATTAGTGCGATAAACAATCCAGTTAATATTACTAATAGCAATTTTAACATAGAATTGCTCCCAGGTGATACATGTTTGATCCCCGCGTGTTTTGGCGATTACGCCATTAAACCACGGGAAGATTGTAAAACAACAGTCATCAAAACCACATTATAACTATTTTTTTTCATAAAAATCAGGAAAGCCAGGCAGTATATAGATGATTAAATTTCAATGCATTGAACAACTCGAAAATTACCTTAAATTACAATATCCCCATGTTCAATTCCCTGACGAATGGATGATAATTCCAGAAAAATGCCCTCCGGGAATGAACGGGGACTTAACTGTTAATTGTTTTCGTTTTGCTAAGCAATTAAGAGCAAATCCAGATTTGGTTGCAGAGCAGGTCGTCGCATTTATGCAAAATTATGCTGACATTGAACGTGTTGAACGCATTAAAGCATTTGTTAATTTTACGATGAAAGGTTCAGCCGTTCATCGCGATACTGTTGCACGGATAGATGAAATTATGGATGCTGCAGTATTGCCGGAGGCGAAGCGGAAACGTGTTTTACTTGAATATTCATCACCGAATACTAACAAACCAATGCACTTAGGCCATGTCAGAAACAATGTGCTTGGAATGTCTTTGGCTGCGTTAATGAAGCGTGTAGGACATCAGGTTTTCTCTATCAACCTTATTAATGACAGAGGCATTCATATTTGTAAGTCGATGTTGGCTTATAAGCGTTTTGGCAATGGTTCCACCCCGGAATCATCAGGTATCAAGGGAGATCGTTTTGTTGGCGATTTCTATGTCAAATTCAATGTGGCATTGAAGCAGGAACTGGATTCACTACGTAAAAGCAGACAGGATTTGTCATCGAAAAATGATGAAGAGTTATTTTTGGAAACTGAAATTGGACGCGCGACACAAAAAATGTTACAAGAATGGGAATGTGGTGTACCAGAAGTACGTGCGTTATGGCAAACCATGAATTCATGGGTTTTTGCAGGTTTCAAGACCACATATGAACGTATGGGTATCAGTTTTGATCATACTTATCTGGAAAGTGAAACTTATCTGCTTGGTAAAGACTTGATTAAGGAATGGGTTTCCAAGGGTATATTTTTACGCCGTCAAGATGGCGCAATAACTGTTGATCTCGGCAAACTTGGTCAGAAAGTTCTTTTACGTTCTGACGGAACAAGTGTTTATATTACCCAGGACATTGGAACAACTTTGAAAAAATATCAAGATTATTCGCCGGATATGCAAATATGGGTAGTTGGAGATGAGCAAATTCACCATTTTAATATGTTGTTTGAAATTATCAATAAAATGGGATATGCTTGGGCTGATAATCTCTTCCACCTTGCTTACGGGATGGTTAATTTGCCTAGTGGCAAAATGAAAAGCAGGGAAGGCACCGTTGTGGATGCAGATGATCTTTTTGAAGAAATGGTGGATTTGGCAATGGTTGCTGCGTCGGAACGCGGTGGCGGTTCTATTGCGGACAATGAAATTGCAGGACGGGCAGAAATTATCGGTATGGGTGCTCTGAAGTTTATGTTATTGAAATTTAATCCTAAAACAACTATGACATTTGATCCGCAAGCATCTGTCAAGTTTGAGGGCGATACCGGTCCATACGTTCAATATGTTTGTGCCAGAATCAACTCGATAGAACGTAAGGCGGCCGAACGTAACCTGACCAATAATGACTCAGTGGATTGGGGGCTTTTAAATATGGTTGAGGAAAAAGAGCTTGCAATTACCACATATTTTTATCCGCATGTTCTGCTTGAAGCCGCAGCGAAAAAAGATATATCAGTACTGGTTGAATACTTGTTGGATTTGGCAAAATCATTCAATCGCTTTTATCGCGAATGTCCGGTACTTGCCGCCGACAATCATGAATTAATCATGGCAAGGTTGACGCTATGCCGTGGTGTGCGGTCGATACTCACTGATGGCTTGAAAACCTTGACAATCGGCATACCAGATGCCATGTAATAAACCCATACGGATTTTGACATGGCTAAGATTAATACAAAACGAAAACGTAAAAAAGGCAAACTTCGCATTATCTTGGAATTTTTGCCGTTTTACTTTTTGTATAAAACCATTCAATGGTTGAATTTGGCATCTGCATATCGTATCAGCCGTGTTATCTTCCGGTTATTATACATTCTTGATGGTAAGCATCGTAACCGCGCTATAAAACATATTTTACATGCCAAAATCACGGCAGATCCTGACGTGGCTGCAAACATCGCACTAAAAGCATTTTACAGCTTTTCACAGTTATTTGTTGAAATCATTAAGATGAATCAATTATATTCCACGGGAAAAATACGGTTGACTGGAAATCCGGAAACAATCCGTCAAGTTTTTGGAAAAAAAGGTGAAAATAGAAACGTTATTATTGTTACGGCTCATTATGGTAACTGGGAAGTTGCCGGAACCGGATGTGCCGATATTACGGGAATTCCAATGGTATCAATTATGCGGCCATTCGGAAACCCGCTGATTGGTAAATATATCTTGCAGAACAGAGAATCGAATTCCCATCAGAGCGTTAGTAAAGAACACGGCGTCAAAGAGTTACTGAAAGCATTAAAAGCCGGAAAGACTGTTGCAATTCTTGCAGACCAACACGCTAGCTCGAGAGAGGGGGTGGAAACAACTTTTTTCGGTCAACCATGCCGGACACATGCCACCCCGGCATTGCTTCATTTAAGAACAGGCGTACCTATTATGCCGGAATTAACCAGACGTTGTGACGATAATTTTAATTTTGAATTTTATACTGGTGAATTAATCCAATATCAAGCTACCGGCGATAAGGAACACGATGTCAAAGTTGTAACTCAGATGTTTACTACTGCGTTGGAGAAGATGATTGCTGAAAAACCCGAACAGTGGATGTGGGTACATCGTCGCTGGTTAAATATCCATCGGAATAAAAAATAGTGATATTGTCTTGCTTTGATGTCTTACGAACATTGCGACATCAAATTGTCTCGATATGAAATTTTCAAATTACAAATTATATAGAATTGGTGATTATGATTTAAAACTGTTTGCCGAATTGCTGGTTAAATTCATTGCGATGAGAAGTTCTGTAACAGTTTTTCCTGTACCGGTTAATATGAAATCTGGATCAATCTCTGCTAGTGGTTCTATAACGAAACGGCGCACAATCGCTCTTGGGTGAGGGATAGTAAGTTTCTGATTATCAATTATCTGGTTTCCAAAGTAGATTATATCCAAGTCAAGTGTACGGGAACTGTTCTTTGCATGGTTTGTGGGACGACCAGCTTCTTGTTCAATCATTTGACATGTTTTTAGTAATTTTTCCGCTGAATCATCCCACCATCCTACGATAATGGCGTTAATAAAATCCGGAGTCCCTGGCGGGCAATCTACAGCTATTGTGTTATAATTTGAAGATTTGATAATTTCATGCATACCTGAATCTTGCAGTTTTTTTACGGCATCATTAAAATTTTGAGTGACGTCACCGATATTTCCACCCAATGCTAATACTATTTTTGTCATAATTAATTGATATTTCATTGAAATTGACTCGAAAAAAATCTTAAATACAACTATATTCTACCTTTACTTTGTCTTAAAAACAATATTATATAGAAAAATTAATGAACAATAAAATTAGAATCTATTTTCTCGGATCAGGAAAAATAGCCGTTCCAATATTAGGTCAGTTAATTAATGCCAAAAGTGTCGAACTGGTTGGAGTTGGGACTCAACTTGACCGTCCTTCGGGCAGGCATAATATAATGCACCCGACACCAATTGGCGAGTTTGCGGCACTTTCCGGCATTCCTGTGGATAAAGTTGCGTCTGTCAATACTCCAGAGTTTATAGATTATATAAAAGGTTTGGCTCCAGATTTTATCCTTGTGGTTTCATTCGGGCAGATTTTAAAGAAAAAACTGCTTGATCTTCCCCTTATTTCCTGTGTTAATGTTCACGCATCACTATTGCCGCATTATCGAGGGGCATCACCTATTACCGCAGCTATTATTCACCGTGAAGATAAAACTGGTATCTGTTTTATGCGTATGGATGAAGGTCTTGACACTGGTGACATTTATTGTTCATATGAACATCATCTTTACGGGCATGAATATGCCGACCTGCTTGAAGAATCGTTGGGATTACTGGCTGCTGCAAAAGTTGAAGTAGTATTAGATGGTATTGCGGCAGATGCTTTGCGACCATTTCCCCAGGAACACAATAAAGCTTCATTCACCAGAAAAATTCATAAAAATGATGGTTTTTTAAACTGGAACGATTCCGCGGATGATATTGAGGCAAAGGTTCGCGGTTATTATCCATGGCCTGGTGTCTCATTCAAGATTATTGCCCATCAACGTGAAATTTCTCTTCGTATAACCTCGGCAGTTGTCAAGCACGGCTTGCATGGACAACCTGGTGAAATACTTCAGGCCGATAAGAGGGGATGGGTGATTGCTTGCGGACGTGATGCTTTAGAGATTCATACCGTAGTGCCCCAGGGGAGAAAAGAAATGCGCGGTATTGAATTTATTAATGGTTGTCACTTGGCGGTAGGAAATTCGCTATTATATTAAATTACTAAAGGAATGCAAAATTTACAGCGGCGGGAGATTATCATGAACGAACAGAGTTTGATGTTTTTTTTAATAGATTCACTAGCAGAATATGAAAGTAAGCTGAAAAAGCTTTATGAAACGTTTGCTGAACGTTTTGCGGAGAGTCGTGATTTATGGACATGGTTGGCGGAAGAAGAGGGACATCATGAAGAGTGGATTGCCACCGCTAAAGATATTATTGGTATGTATAAAATTTCTACGAAAGCAGACGTTACTGAAATGAAATATATCGAAAATGCCATAACTGAATTGGAAAAATATCAGCAATCGGCGTTAAGCAATGAAATTTCTGAGAATGGTGCACTGGTCGTGGCTTTAAAAATTGAAAATGCTGTTTTAGAGTGTGATACACTGAAAATATTAAATTGTGATATTCCAGAAGTATGTGAGTACTATAAAGATATTATGCGTGAAACAAAAAATCACCGTGATATGGTTAATGAACGCATAAATAAAAAAAGTTTTGATTCCAAAACATTGGAATAAATGTTCAATGATTAGACTAAATCTGTCAGAAAAAAATATTTTAAATGTTACAAATGAATCCTGCCAGTGGCTGAATTATTCCGGTGTTGTTGCTGCAGTACCAACCGAAACAGTTTACGGTTTAATCTGCAAATGGGGCGATAATGCAGCGATACAAAAAATTTATAAGATGAAAGGTCGGGACGATAATAAACCATTAGCCATGTTTGCCACTGATGTAAAGATGGCGCAAAAGAACGGCATGGTAATTAATCCGTTGATTAATAAAATCGTAAAAATGTTTTGTCCAGGTCCTCTCACTATTGTCGCATCTGGCCAGGACAATGTCAAGATTGGATTACGAATACCAGATCACGCTTTTATTCTTGCACTTATCCATCAGCTTGGGATACCTTTAGCGTCAACAAGTGCTAATCGTTCAGGAGAGCCGAATACTCTTACCGCAGATGCTGCAGTAGCAAACTTGACTATGTTGCCCGATTTTTTGATCGACGGCGGTGAAATTACTGCCGGCTCGTTGGCTTCCACTGTTATTGATGTAAGCAGTGGCGATTTAAAAATCATTCGTCATGGTCCAATAACTGAAGAAATGTTAAAAAAAATATTGTAAAGATATTCAACCACTGATACTGAATTTTAATAATATATTGTTTCTGTAAGAAAATAAATTTGTTTTTATTAGTAATTTATATAATTTAAGGTTAGGTTGAAAAATAATAATATAAACTTGAATCCGTGAAAGAAAATGACAAATAATTTGATAAAATAGTTGATAACCT
>CAYMSF010000064.1:0-19589 GCA_964392985.1 uncultured Victivallaceae bacterium
AAACTAAATGCATTTGATGACTTTGGAGGGGGCGCGTTTACTTTGTCAACTTTCATAATTGGGAATTAATGACTTTTTAAATTTTATCTGTCATAATACTGTTGCTTTATTCTGATATGGGGTTATACTATACATGTAGTAGTTAAAATTCTTATCAGTTTGATTAAAGCAAGCCGTAAAGGATAATTTATTCCTTTGCGGTTTTTTTGTTTTAGGAGTGCATGAAAAATATTTTATTTGAAAATTTAAAAATCGGAAACTTGTTGATTCCACTGCCAATTATTCAAGGTGGCATGGGGGTTCGTGTTTCAACCTCGGCATTGGCCGCTGCTGTATCCAATGAAGGCGCGCTGGGAGTTATTGCGGCTATTGGACTTGGCGAAAACGATGAAAGAAAAACGAGAGATTATCTGGGCTGGTCACGGGCTGCCTTAACTGACAGTATAAGAAAGACCAGAAGAATGACCAAGAATCCTTTTGGCGTGAATATAATGTGTGCCTTGACAAACTATGAAGATTTAGTCGTAACTGCTCAGAATGAAAATATAGATGTGATAATTTCCGGTGCCGGCCTGCCTTTACGTCTGCCATCTTTTGTGAAAAATATAACTACCAAACTGATTCCAATTGTATCTTCCCCCCGTGCCGCGCATATTATCTGCGGAACATGGTTAAGAAAATATAATCGACTACCTGATGCCGTTATAGTTGAAGGACCTATGGCTGGAGGTCATTTGGGCTATAGCAGAGAAGAGTTGGCTGATAAAGAAAATTTTTCTTTGGATAATATCCTGAAAAAAGTAATAGAAGTCGTAAATGGTTTTATACGTAATGGCATAGATATTCCAGTTATTGCAGCTGGTGGCATTTTCGACGGTAATGATATTGCCAGAGTTATGAAACTTGGCGCTGGCGCTGTTCAGATGGGTACAAGATTTGTTTGTACCGATGAATGCGACGTTTCTCAGGAATATAAAGATGCATATATCGCTGCAAAAGACGAAGATGTTGTTATCATCCAAAGTCCGGTAGGTATGCCTGGCAGAGTCATTATGAATGATTTTGTCAGAAAAATATCCAGTGGTGAACATGTCAATTTCGGTTGCGTTTATCATTGCCTGCATACCTGTAAACCTAATGAGGTAAATTACTGTATCGCTAAGGCGTTGGATAATGCTTCGCGCGGTATGATGGAGTCTGGTTTTGCGATGGCAGGAAGCAATGTTTCACGTATCCATGAAATTGTTTCGGTAAAACATTTGATTGATGAACTGACAAGAGACACCAGACTGGCAATGGCGGCAGTCTGAAATAAACTCAGTGTTTAATTTCGTCTGCCGTATCTTTAATATTCTCTTTCGCCTCGTTACCTTTTTCTATTGTATCATTTTTGATATCTTTAGTATTTTCAGAAGTATTTCTGACTGTCTTAACAACATTTTCACTAATGGTTGTCGCTTTTTCTTGAATATTTGATAATGAATAACCCGCTTCTTCCATTTTTGGAACAACTAAAAACCAAAAAACAATTGCTAAAATTGCAATAACCAGAATCATGCATCCTATGATTTCACCAAAAGTACTACCACCCTTTTTTGCCTCGGCCATATTTTTTACCTGATTAAGTTAAAATTTGTTTTGTTCAAACGCTTTGGGTTTGCTTAAAATCTCGTGAAATACCACAGCATCACGACATGAATGTTGGAATTTTTCTACATAACTCCTACTGGACGGCTTAATGTTAACCGGCGAATCTTTTTTTACCGTTGGTACATTGTTTTCTAGTGGGGGTGAAAATTTCTCCTGGGTAATAATAACTGGAGTAGTTGAATATATTGCGTCTTCCTCTATGTTATTCAGCCGATATGGTTTTATATATTCATTGATGCCACGTTTTTGTTCTAATTTTATTGTTGGAGAAAGTGATGTTTTTTTAGGAATATTCCAGTCAAAATTATTTTCCTCTTCCTCTTCTTCCGGCGGTGATGACTTACCTTTATTGTAGCTGTTAACCGCAACACCGACTAGAACGATAACAACCGGGATTAGAATTTCAAATAATTTATCCATATTTCACCTGACTTCCCGAATTCAGTTTTTTGTCTTCAATTCTTTTTCGACAGGACTGGCTATCGCCTTACGCATATCAGTATCAGCCATGATGTTTTTAATTTTATAATAATCAATAATACCTAAGTTGCCGGAGGATAAAGCTTCAGCGATGGCCATGGGTATTTCGGCTTCTGCGTCAACCAGTTTGGCCTGCATTTCACAAATTTTCGCCCGCATTTCCTGTTCGTGCGCAACCGCCATGGCACGGCGTTCTTCAGCCTTTGCCTGAGCGATTTCTTTGTCGGCGTTTGCCTGAGCTGTCTGGAGTTGCGCCCCGATGTTGATTCCGACATCAACATCAGCAATATCGATGGAAAGTATTTCAAATGCGGTCCCAGAATCTAAACCCTTCGCTAACACAACTTTTGATATACTGTCCGGTTTTTCCAGTACCTGTTTGTGGTCGTTGGCTGAACCAATCGTGGTGACAATACCTTCGCCAACGCGGGCCAAAACGGTTTCCTCGCCGGCACCACCGACCAGACGATCAAGATTGGTTCGCACTGTAACCCTTGCAATCGCTCTCAATTGGATACCATTCTTGGCTACTGCCGTGACTATTGGAGTTTCAATTACTTTGGGGTTAACGCTCATCTTTACTGCTTCAAGCACGTTACGACCGGCAAGGTCAATCGCTGTAGCACGTTGAAATGATAATTCAATATTGGCTTTGTCGGCGGCCACCAGTGCGAATATGACTCGAAATACATCTCCGCCTGCCAGAAAGTGTGCTTCAAGATCATTGGAAGATATATTCAAACCGGCTTTCTTGGATTGAATCATTGCGCTCAAAATAACTTGTGGCGGCACCCGCCGCAAACGCATTCCCACCAAAGAAAATACGCTAATGCTGACGCCGGAAAAAATCGCCGCTATCCACAGCGGAATAGGAATTACTACACTAAAGGTGATTAAAAAAAGAATAAAGCCTATAACTAAGATGATAACCAATACCGGTGTCATATTATTTAACTCCTTGATTTATTAATTAAATTCTTACCTGATTTGTACGGAACGCCTGAGCAATCGCAAGTGGAACTTGCGCCTCAACATCAACCAGTTTGGCTTGCATTTCACAAACTTTAGCCTTCATTTCCTGCTCTTGCGCAACCGCCATCGCGCGACGTTCCTCCGCCTTTGCCTGAGCGATTTCTTTGTCGGCGTTAGCCTGGTCTGTTTGTAATTGAGCGCCAATATTTTTACCGATATTTACATCGGCGATGTCAATAGAGAGAATTTCGTATGCAGTACCGGAATCAAGTCCTTTGGCAAGCACTACCTTAGAGATGCTGTCCGGGTTTTCCAGCACCTCTTTATGACTGTTGGCAGAGCCTATAGTGGCAACGATTCCTTCGCCAACGCGAGCCAAAACGGTTTCTTCACCGGCACCACCGACTAACCGTTCAATATTGGTGCGTACCGTAACTCTGGCAACTGCGGTTACTTGAATCCCATCTTTTGCAACTGCCGTGACCATCGGTGTTTCAATAACCTTGGGATTTACGCTCATTTTTACCGCATCAAGCACATTACGACCAGCCAGGTCAATTGCGGTTGCACGTTGGACACTAAGATTTAAATTGGCTTTCCCTGCGACAACAAGAGCGTCAACCACCCTGAAGACGTTACCCCCTGCCAGATAGTGGGTTTCGAGAATATCTGCCGTGATATCAATCCCTGCCTTTCGTGATTGAATCAATGCGTCCACGATGATTGTTGGCGGGACTCTTCGCAAGCGCATTCCAATCAGAGTGAAAATGCTTATGTGTACGTTAGCAAAAATTGCTGCAACCCAGTGGCGTACCGGAATAAATACCACCAGCATATACAGCACAAAAATTGCTCCGAAAATGATTACCATCGCCATGAACATTACCATAATAAATTAACTCCCAGATTAAATTTTTCGTACAGTTATTTTAATGCCGTCGATTTTAGTAACTTCAATTGTATCACCTTTTTGTATAAAGTCACCTGAGGTGACTACATCATACCGCTCGCCATCAATGATTGCGGTTCCGGCCGGGCGTAAGATTGTGTGCGCAATACCTTGTTTATTCAACAGCGTTGACATCGGAGCAGAAAATGTAATATTGCTGGAACTGGATTGTGCCGTGTGCAGCATAAATTTATCGAATAGTTTTGATTTGGGCAGAACATATATGGTCAGCAAGATCATTGTTGTCAAAGATACTGCTAATGAAGAGCCGACAACATATACTGCTGACTCAATGTTTTCAGTGCCAAACGCACAGAAAAATGAGATTACAATACAAGATATTCCAAGTACGCCGACAATACCGAAACCCGGGATTAAAAATATTTCCAATGTTAGAAGAATAAGACCAACAAAGAAAATCACCATTGGTCCCCAGTCTGAAGCGCCGGAGGCAACATGTCCAAGAAAGAACAACGTGAGTGCAGTCAATCCTAATGCACCGGAAATTCCAAAGTGCGGGGCTTGCATTTCAATATAAAGTCCAAGCATCCCCAGCACCAGTAGCAGCGCGGAAACCGCCGGATGAGAAAGGAATGATATTATCTGTTCCGTTGGACTTTTCAAAATAGTTTCAACCTTGCAATTGTTCAATTTTAATTCCTGCATGAGTTGTTCGCGACCCTTGCATATATAATCAACTACTTTTAATTTTTTTGCTTCTGCCGCGGAAAGTGTCAGCGGCGAAAGTTTTTGATGTTCAATGCCATCCTCAATCAGTGTTAATTTCTGATACGGATCTGCCATCGCCCGGACTACTCGCTCCGGCCGGTTGTTTTTCTGCGCCAACACTTCAATTACTTTGAAGAAAACAGTCAGAAATTTTTGATTTGAAAGCTTTTCATCATCACTCTTCTCTGAAGTATCTTTTTCCTGGGGTTTCTTTTTTTGCATTTCTTTGAGAATACGTTCCAATAATGGTACATAGTTGTTGCTGTCTTTATCATCTATTGACTTGGGCTCTTTGGGGTTCTCAGTGTTTTTCTTTTTTTCTTTGTCATCATCGCCTTTATCAGTTATCGGCTTGATGCCATCCGGCTTGATTTGAATCGGCATTGCATCGCCAATTACACCGTCAGGGTTAATGGCAATGCGATTCGCCGCTAAAGCAACTATCAGTCCGGCTGAAATTCCCTGTGGATTAATAAATGCTACGGTAGGAACTTTTGATTTAATTAACACGGAAACATATTTCAGTGCCACATCAATACTGCCACCGGGGGTGTCTAACTCAAATATGACAGCTTTAACGCCGTTACGCTCCGCTTTCTTTAATATTTTCTTTAAAAACAGCATGTCTTGTTCAGAAATTTCTTTAAAATCACTAAACTGTGGAACAAAATAAACTATACCGTCTTTTTCTTCGCTGGTAAAGATTTTCTTCTCTTGTTCCGCCATGAGTGAAAATGTACTCAAAAACATGCACAAAACAATAAATATGTAATTTACTTTTTTCATACCAACTTCTACATCTGTAATTATGAAATTAAATCTGTTTGAGTTTATTAAGCAATATTGGAAAATTGATTATTCCTAACCAGTAAAATAATCATTCTCTCAAGCTTTAAAACCATGACTATAAATTATCAACTGATTAAAATTTACATTGCCATACCGTTAATTTAGTTAATGATTATTTATTATCAAAGTGTTTTTGCGCAAAATACAACAAATTTGGGGAATTAGTGATGGAATAACATGTTGCTAATTCAATCTTAACTAACTTCACAGATACTGGCAAATATTGTTTAAATATGCTATATTATAATACTTAGTCAAATATTTATAAATTATTCAAAACCAGATTCAAAAAATACCTGTTATCTATAAGGAACTTACTGATGAACAAAACAATTCTTTGTATTGGCGCCGGTTATGTTGGTGGACCAACGATGGCGGTGCTTGCTGACAACTGTAAAGACTATAAAGTTATCGTTGTTGATAAAAATGAGCAAAGAATCAAAGCGTGGCAGTCAGACGTTCTGCCAATTTATGAACCCGGTTTAAACGAGGTCGTTCAACGAGCACGAGGTCGCAACCTTTTTTTCTCTACCGATGTATTGGGCGCAATAGCTGAGGCCGATATAATTTTTGTCAGTGTTAACACGCCCACAAAAACTTTCGGCGCCGGAGCAGGGAAGGCTGCAGATTTGCAGTTTTGGGAAAAAACCGCCCGTGATATAATTGAACATTCACATTCAGATAAAATTGTGGTTGAGAAAAGTACTTTGCCAGTTAGAACTGCGCAGGCAATGCATCGTATTCTTCAGTCAAACACTAAAGGTCTTAATTTCGATGTTATTTCCAATCCGGAGTTTATGGCAGAGGGAACTGCTGTCAATGATTTGCAGAATCCCGACCGTGTTTTGATCGGATGCATGGATAGTCCGAGTGGAAAGGCCGCCATGGAGCGTCTGGTTGATATTTATCGGCATTGGGTTCCTGTTGAAAAAATTAAAACCACCAGTATCTGGAGCAGTGAACTGTCGAAGCTTGTGTCCAATGCGATGTTGGCACAACGTATTTCTTCGGTAAACAGCATTTCCGCTTTATGCGAAAAAACTGATGCTAATATTCTCGAAGTGTCATCATCAATGGGTATGGATAGCAGAATTGGTCCGAAATTTCTCAGGGCAGGGGTAGGCTTCGGCGGTTCCTGTTTTAAAAAGGACATTTTGAATCTGGTTTATCTTTGTGAATTTTACGGATTGCCTGAAGTCGCTGCATATTGGGAGCAGGTGGTATTGATGAACGATTACCAGGAGAAGAGATTTGTTGATAGAATTTCTCAGAAAATGTTCAACACTATTGCCGGCAAAAAGATTGCAGTATTTGGATTTTCTTTTAAAGCTGATACGGGTGATACTCGCGAATCACCGGCAATATATATATGCAGAATGTTGCTTCAAGAACGCGCCGAACTTGCCATTCATGACCCGCAGGCTCTGGAAAATGCTGCAATTGATTTGGCCGAAGACGAAGGCAAAGTTTCATATCATGCCGATCCTGCTGAAGCAGCCAAAGGCGCGCATGCGATTGCGGTATTGACCGAATGGAAAGAATTCAGAAATTATGACTACCGTAAAATATATTCGTTAATGGAAAAGCCGGCATTTATTTTCGACGGACGTAACGTTCTTAATCACAAAGAGCTATACGAAATAGGCTTCAATGTTTATCCGTTAGGTCAGCCGGAATATTCTCACCTTATATAAGACTGACTAATGACTTAATGGTTTAATAATCTGAGGTTTCTGTTTGCCCCTGACGATCGCGCTTGGATCATCATTAAGGTAATTAATCAGTTCATTCAACGAATCAATCGTCTGATCAATTTTGCTGATAGTAATCTGCAATGATTGACGGAAATTGTTGACTGAATCCGCGGCATTGCGGAATGATTTTGCGGTTTCCGGTATTTGGGCGTTTTGCAGATCATTTTTAGCATTTACAGCCAGAAGATTTATTGATTTAAGATTATTATTCAAGCCGTCAACAATTTCACGCAGCTTATTTTCAGTGAACACATTGCTGATGCTGGAAGTACTCTTTTCTAAATTATCACTCATTTTTTCCAACTTGGAAATTGTCGTTTTGAGTTTTGGGTCATCCAGTAAACGTTGCATTGATTTAAGCGTTTCGGTCATTTCATCAGAAATTTTATCGAAAGGAACCCGGGCGATTTTTTCCAGAGATGTATTAATCAGTTTAAGGATATCCTTGAATATTGACGGTTGCGCCGGGACATAAAAATATTTTTTCGCGATGTTATGTGGTTCGGGAATTATATTGTCGTTATTGCCTTCAAAATAATCTAATTCAATATATTTGAGCCCGGTTATCCCTGCATACTCAAGCCGGCACCTCAAGCCTTTATTACGTTCAGCCTTGAAAAATTCATAGAACTGTTCAATCGACGTCACGACCTGGTCTTTGCTTTCCGGTGTAAAAGCTTTAAGGTCAATTTTCATATCTACGCGAATCAGGTTTTCGTTGATGGCAATTGAAATGTCGGAAACTGTACCGATAGGAACACCTTTATATTTTACCGGTGTGCCGACAGCAATCCCTTGCACTGACTCCCTGAAAAGAGTAATGAATTGTGCCTTTTTTTCGAAGATGTCTGACAAACCAAACACAAATATTACAACAAAAAAGAGTACTGTTCCTGCGATTACAAAGAGGCCTAAACGAAATTTATTTGCTTCAATCATAACTTATCCCGAATTTATTTAAATAGTTATTTCTCATTACTTCCAGGGTGATTAACTCCGTTCCGTTTCATTCCGGCACGATTCAAAAAGTTTCTTACGTTAACATCAGGAGAAAATTTTTGCAAGGCCTGAGGGCTGCCAGACGCAATAATCCCTCTCGTTTCCTTGTCTAAAATAATTACTCTGTCAGCAACGGTAAAAATGCTATCCAGCTCATGACTGACAATCACAATTGTTGTGCCAAGCTCTTTGCGCAACTGCAAAATCAACATATCCAGCTCTGCTGAAGTTATTGGATCAAGACCGGCCGATGGTTCATCAAAGAAAAGCAATGACGGGTCGAGCGCCATGGCTCTAGCCAATCCGGCTCTTTTCCGCATTCCCCCGCTGAGTTCTGATGGCATGTAGTGACCGCAGCCTTGAAGATTAACCAGCGCAAGTTTACTTTCGACAATCTGCTGAATCTCTTCAGGTGACTTGCTGGTGTATTCCTCGAGCGGGAGAGCGATATTTTCCGCTACAGTCATTGAACCGAAAAGCGCACCGCCCTGATAAGTTACGCCAAACCTGCGCATAAGCCTGCGGCGTTCATCTTCATCTGCAAACACAATGCTTTCACCGAAAATTATTATATCACCTTTAAAGGGAGTGTAAAGTCCGATAATGTGCTTCAGCAGCGTACTTTTGCCACAACCTGAACCACCAAGTATGCCGAAAATTTCTCCCTGTGCGACATTGAAATTGATATTTTCCAATACCACCATATCACCGTAGCCGACTTTGATATCCTTAACCTCAACTATATAATTTTTCTCCATAATAATTCTAATATCCCATAATTGAAAACAAGATAGTTAATATTGCATCAGCAATAACAATGAAGAAAATAGCGGTTACAACTGCTGAAGTTGTGGCTCTCCCGACTCCTTGAGCATTGCACTCTGACTGAAATCCGCGTAAACAACCGACTACAGCAATAATAATTGCAAAAAAGAAGCTTTTTACCATACCGAGAAAGAAAACCATAGGCGTTAATACTTCAATCGTACGATTGTAATATGCAACAGGCGGCAGTCCCAGCATCGTCGTTCCTACTACAAAACCACCCAGAATACCGATAATATCACCAAAAACAGTTAATATTGGAATTACCAGCATCATCGCCAGAAGTTTGGGAATTACCAGAAATCTTCCCGGAGGCAAGCCCATCGTTTCGAGCGCGCTGATCTCCTCATCAAGTTTCATTGAGCCAATTTCGGCGGCAAAGGCAGAACCGGCACGACCTGTGGCAATCATTGCCACCATCAGCGGTCCTAATTCTTTAAGAATTGAGAATCCTACTAAATCTGCCACATATAGTTCAGTACCGAATTTGCGCATTTGCACCGCAGCTTGAAAACCAAGAATAATCCCCATGAGAAAACAAATCATCAAGACAATCGGTAATGCCTGACTGCCACACATGTCCATGTAGTAAAAAGTTTCCCGCCAGCGTATTTTCCCCGGTTTACAAATTGCCTGCCAACTGACTTTTGCCAGATCACCGAGAAAACATATCATTTCGAGCAAATCACGAAATTCAGTTTTGGCTGCTGAACCTATTCGCTCGACAAACTCTCTGGAGTAACGGCTCATTATTAATAACCTGTTTCGTGTAAGATCAAGGAACCCGGATTCATGCCTGATTATTGCTGTTTTGCGATTGTTGTTTCTCTTCAAGTCGTTTGAATTTTTCCGACAGCAACGCTAATTCCTGGCTCAAATCTTTGATTCGTTCAGTTTGTTTGGAAATTACAATTGAGTATTGAATCAAAATCAGTAATACTGCTACCATCATGAATATAAAAAGCATTGCAGGCGGGTAGGCAATTCCAACCATTCGGGAAATATAATCAAGGCCACGCTGCCATGTCGCGAGGATAACAAAAATTGTTCCCATGAATATCCAGATCAGGGAGTATGCCTCTTTAATCAGTTGTTTCCTGATTGATTCAATGATGAAAACCATAAGCAGAATACTGCCGAGAAAGGTTATAATTTCTAGTCTGCCAATAGAGTGGAGGAAGTCCATTTTATTGTTTCTCCTGCTTAATCGGCGGACGAATTGCCACCATGATAATCGCGAACATCACTTTTATCATATAATAAACTGACTTCATCGGCGAAATAGAGGAAACACCGCCTTGCCGCGGGTTCATGTCGGTAAAAATTTCTTCCATTCTGAATCCATTTCTACCCAGTAGAATAACTTCCTCCGGTTCCGGATAGTCAAAAGAGGGATAACGTCTGGCCAGGAATGATAACGCCCTGCGATTGTATGCACGGAATCCGGAAGTGTTATCTGTTATTTTTTGACGAACAAGAATAGAATTCACGATAAAGAACATTTTAATACCAATCCGCCGTAGAAAAGTTGACTTGAATCCCTCATGCTTTTCACAAAATCTCGAGCCGATAACCACATCAGCTTTTCCTGAAGTGATCGGCAAAAGTAACTTGGCAATATTTTCTGCTTTGTGCTGACCGTCTCCGTCAAATTTTACTGCCAGTTGATAACCGTTTCTGTGTGCGTATTTGAGTCCAGTCTGAACCCCGCCGCCAATCCCAAGGTTGACCGGCAAATTAAGAACGGTCTTGACTCCGCAAGCAGATGCCACCGCAGATGAATTATCTGTTGAACAATCATTGATAATTATAATATCCATTTCCGGCACATGTTTTTTTAATGCCGCCACAACTCCGGGGATATTTCTTTCCTCGTTGTAGCATGGTACCAGAATTGCCGTCTTTAATGACATACTATTACCTTGAATTCATTATTTATCATTACTATTGAAAACAGTGTCTGAAATCGTCGTAAATAAATTAAAACCAGCTTATAAGATACTCTATTTATGATTATATTCAACCCGTACTGCATCAAGGAGATTCAGGACATTTGTATTTTAAACGGAGGCGACAACAATAATTTTTCAAGTTGAACCATCATTTCTCGACAATCACCTGCCGCTTCCGGCCATGAGGCTTGAAGATTAATGCCGGCAAAAATTGACATATCAGGAATATTTATAAATACTGGAAGGTGACGGTCAACTTGACGCTGTTTAAGTATCTTGTCGACGACCGCTGCAATGTCATTAATCGCAAGTGCCGGCAATTGCCAATGTTTTGCCATTACCATTTCAGTGAGTGGAGATTCCAGTTTGCAATAATCAACCAGACGTGACAACCTGAGTGTAAGTTTTAGAGAAGGAAAGAGACGACTTATTCCGGCGACAGAAATGATGTTGTTTTCAACTAATTGTAATGTTTCAGAAGTGATTTCATGCAATATTTCATTACAACTTATCAACCATGGATTGTTATTATTATTCAATATAGCAGCAGGTGCCGGTGTGGAATAATTTCGAACATCGTTATTTCTGTAATATTTCGCCAGTTCGACATACAATGACGGTGTTGCTGTATTGACGCCAAGCTTATTGGCGGCTGATATTACTCGGGCAGTCAGAGCCTGTGAAGTAGACGCTGAAACGCCAAGTTGTTGTTCAATGAGACCGGATATCGTTTTGGTTTCCGGTGATAAAAATAATTCCATGCACCCGTTAAGACTGCGGTAGTTCTCTGCCGCCGCATTGAAACCGCTGTCTTCAAGGGCTTTAACTACCGCCGAACTGAGTTCTGATGCCAAAAAAACATTGTCCGGTCTAAAACTTTGCTGCAAGGCATATTCAACCGCTAACGCAATATCCTCCGCCAGCCATATATCCTGAACTCCGGAATCTTGAAATGCCTGTACTATTCTGCTATGCAACCAGTCGGAATCAAAATTACTTATTGTTCCATCTACTGCCAGCAACTGGATAGTCTTATCTGCAATTTTTATCATTATTTTAAGGCTCTAATCTCTTCGATGAACTCTTCAACATCTTTGAATTTACGGTAAACCGACGCGAACCTTACATAAGCAACCTGGTCTAAAGATTTTAACGCCTCCATGACTCTCCTGCCAACCTCCTGACTTTCTACTTCTTTTTCATACTCGCGCTGGAGTTCGTTATAAATCTCATTAACGACCAAATCAATGTCGTCAGGAGTAATGGGGCGTTTATAGCAGGCATTTTCTATACCGCGTTGTAATTTTTCACGATCAAAGTCTTCTCTAATTTTATTGCGTTTTATGACTTTAAGTTCTGCCTGGATGATGTCTTCGTAAGTAGTAAAACGGTGTCCGCAACTTAGACATTCACGCCTTCTTCTAACTCCTGCGCCCTCTTTTACTGAACGTGAATCCACTACTTTGTCATCCGGAAAATGGCATTCTGGACATCGCATAATTGTTACCTTAATTATTGTTATAATACTGAAAATTATTCAAAGTAAAACCGCCAACAATTCTTCTTGTATTATACATTATTTTGATATATTCAGTCCATGATTACTGTTCTTCATGCGTTTGTCATGGAGCCGAAACTGGAGCCTGCAAACCTTTATCTGCACAACAATAAAATACACTCTAAATCAAAATCATTCAATATGAAATGCAAACAGTTTAAGGTGATTCTATGCTCGTATTCAAGGTTTTATCGTAACAAGTGGAGGTTGGCGATTGAGATGCCGCTGAGAAGCGCACCGGTAATTCCCAGAAAACCCTGGTCCGTACCGCAAATGAAAACATTATTCACATTAGTTATACCAGTTTTATGTTTCACCGGGGAACCATAAATTGCACCATTAATCCTGGCGGTAAACCGGTTGATAGTGCGTGGAGTAAATGCGTCAATTATTTGAATTGAACAATTTTCGGGTATCCCGGTGACATTAAGTGATTTTCTGATTATTGCATCGACAGCAATTTTCTTATTTGAAGAATATTGACTCGCGGGATAATCAAACCATAACCGGTTATTGGCTAATACAGTTGTCCGCATAAAGGGCAATGGTTTATTATCTCCGGGCTGCAAATTGAAATTAGCCGGGAAGCATATTACCCCACTTTCGAGACTCATATTTGACGAAGGATTACAGTAGTTGAATTTTTGACTGGAATTGAAAAATATAATTGTTGACTCCGGCATCTTGACATTATTGTCAGGTAGCGCGATTGTCTCAATGAAGGCAAGTTTGCCTGATTCATGATTCAAAGAAACAGATTTAGTATCTTCGTAAAGAGCCGCTGTTTCAGCTATACCGGCAGAAGACAAAATATTGTTTGCTTCAATTATTTCACCTTTGTTTGTCATAACTCCGATGGCGCGACCATTCTCAGTTATAATCTTATCTATCTGGCAATTAAGGCGCAGTTCCGCGCCGGCTTCACTCATCCGGTTTACCAGAATATCAAGTAAACCATGAATTCCGCGGGCAGGGCGAAAAAAACCTTCTTTAAAGATGCTTTTGTACATGATTACAAATTGAGAAAAGTCCATGTCATGTTCATTCGCACTACCGTAATACATTAAAGGGCAGAATAACATTTCCGTCAGTAAAGAACTTTTAATATATTCATTGACAACGCCGCGCGCAGATATAAATGAATTGTTTAAATTGACCTCATCCCACTCCATTATTTTCTTGTCAAGTTGCAGGAAACTGTCGATCTGGTCAGGGAATTGTGTGTTAATGGAATCTTTAAACTCATCAAAATTATTGCTGAATCTTATTGTTGATTCGGGGAAGTTGATTATTGAATGGTTTTGTTCACGCGGGGAAATGGCATCGTAGGGTATTCGTAGTTGTCTTAGCAATTTTGGTAACGGCAATGAATTTGCACGGCTTGAAGCGAAATTTGTCATTGCATGCAAGCCTGATTCAAGCTCAATACCGTCTCGAGAATAGTAGGAATTTAAACCGCCAACGCGAAAATGGCGTTCGCAGACACAAACTTTCTTTTCATAATGTGCGAGACGTATAGCTGCAGCTATGCCTGACATTCCGGCACCGATTACGATACAGTCGTATTTCATCAGACGAGTTCTTTCAATAACCGGTTATCTGTAGATGACCTTGCTGATTCTGCTATCCCAGACATTGATTTTGATATTTTATTAAATATCTCATTATCTGGAGCAGTGATAAAATTGTCGCCGCAAGATTCAATTTTTTCAAGCACCATCTGAATCGTCAATTTTTCCGGAGGGATAGCCGGAGCATATCTGATAACATTGGCTTTATAATCTTCGGTTTTTAATATTATACCGGCTTCATGCAAAGTATAGAGAATATCGCGAACTTGACGAATCGGCAGATTGCAATGTTGCGCCACTTCAATGTCATCAGGCATACCTGACTGTGATTGAAACTGTTGAACCACGCTTGTCGCTACCTGGATTATCAATTTCTTCTTAAATGAATAGTTGATTTTGGCAGCATTAATTTCACTCTCATAAGTGTCTATGTTCTGGTGTGCAAAAGAAATTTCAGCGCCGAATAAAACAATAAGCCAGCTTAATTGCAACCAGAGAAGAAACAGGGGCAGGGCGGAAAAACTGCCATAAATAGTATTATAACGCGAAAGGGCCACCTGAATAATAATATAACTTTCCTGAAGGAGTTGGTAACAGGTGCCGGCTGCAATTCCTGCTATTAATGCTGATCTCCATGATACACGGGTATTTGGCATAAAACCATATATGAACGAAAATAATATCCAGGCGGTAAAGAACGGAACCAACTTGATAATTGTGAGTGTCAATGGACTGCCAAAGGCTTTTAAAATGATCACATTGTCAACAACCCTATTCAATTGTGCACTGATTAAAACAGTAGCACTGCCGGCCATGATAATCAAAATCGGACAGATTACCACCAGTGACATATAGTCGCTGAACTTCCTGAAAAATGGACGGTCGGTTTTAACTCCCCAAATATGGTTGAATGAACTTTCGATGTTTCCAATCAGTTTGATTACTGTCCAAAAAAGAATCACCACACCGACCCCGGCGACCATTCCGCTTCTGGTATCGCGTAAGGTTGATTCCGCGAAAACAAAAACTTTTTCCAGTACTGCCTGGTGTTCAGCAAACCGTTCGTAGAGTTGGCTTTTGAGTGATTGATCAACGCCAAAACCCTTTGCAATGCCAAAAATCATTGCAGCTACAGGAACGATAGAAAATACCGAATAAAATGTCAGCGCAGATGCCCGCAACTGACAATGATCTTCCGCAAAACCTTTTATTGCAAGAATAATTATCTTTAGCGTTCTAAACATAAGAAATTTAGAATTACTAAGCTTGGTGATGTCTGAAGTCCAGATATCTACCGTAAAAAATTGCTTGATATTTTTAATCATTAAAATAACCTGCGATATATTTGAAAACGCGTTGGACATTGCATAAAAAGATATGTGGATTTAATATCAGCTGAAATTGTCCTTCAGCGCCCATAAACCGAGAGCAGGATTGCTGATGTAGAAAATTTCTTCGCCATTTATCACATTCATGCCATTTTTTAACGTGTCAAAATGATATTGGCGCATTGTGGTTTGCAGGTCAGCATATTGGAAGCCAACTGATTCAATTTCCGCGCGCGAAACCCCATTGCCCGGACAATAGGTGATTTTAAATCTTCCTTCAGATGAACCGTGGATGAGGTGTGCCGCGGCACTGAGATTATTTCTCAATTCTTCATTTTCTTTTACCGCCCGCAACGTATTCGGCGTGCCTTTGTAACCATATTTTCTAATCAACCGGTCAATTTCTTTGTCTTCACCAAATTCACGCAATGCCGGCGCCAATACAATCAATTCACCATCGTCAGCGATTGCCATTCTTGTCCGGTAAATTGACTTGTTTCCAAGCCATGTACTTTTGAATTCCTCCGGGTCAAGATAAACAATAACTTTTTTCAATGGTTTCTCCAATAACTGCAAGTTTACTTCCTGGCTTAACTTGCTGGCTGCCAGGAAGGCGGAATCATCGTCACTGCAAAAGAATCCACGCATATCCATTTTGTTAGTATTTTCATTCCTTGCCATTACCGTGAGCATATATGTGATGGGCAAATCACCGAGGAATTTATTTACACCATAATTGAAAAGTTTTCGTACCGGTGAATCAGCGCGACCCATGAT
This sequence comes from uncultured Victivallaceae bacterium, assembly GCA_964392985.1. GTDB lineage: Bacteria > Verrucomicrobiota > Lentisphaeria > Victivallales > Victivallaceae > CAYMSF01. Next base: position 16,394 of record CAYMSF010000064.1, read on the forward strand.
TTTTTCCATATTATAAACTGCGCCAAGAAAGTGTGATTTGTTAATTGTATCCGCACCACCAACCCCTACCACAATATTCTTGGTATAATTCGCCATACCGACAACTTCGTGGGGAACTACCTGACCAATAGAAATAATTAAATCATAACCCTTGAATAACAACTTGTTAACTTCAACATTGACGGTATAATCTACTTTGCCACCAGACCATTCTTGCAGAAGTTCGCCGGGAATAGTTCCTTTTTTGACAATATCATTGCGCCAGTCATGTACTTTAAAACAACTCAGGGGAATATCATTACCGAACATCATGCGTAATTCATGTTCAGGCATTGCCACATGGGTGCCCAGAGCCGGAATAATATCTATTTCGCTTTTTTCTGAAAGTAACGAATAAATCATTGCGGTAATCGGACCGGCGTATGAATTCGCTCTGGTTAAATCTGGCGGAATCAACAATACACGTCGTAAGTTCCCGCCTTTTTTCTCAAGGACTTTTTTTATCATATCCAGCAATTGATTATCACTGATTGTTAGCGAATTTCCGCCATTTGAAACTATCATCCCATCCATCATAATGGTCCTTTGAAATTTTGTATGGTAATTTAAATAACTGACATCCCGGTCATATTTTCGTTAATTTTATATGCGAGTCAGCAAAAACATTGATTAACGATACCATTTTTTTTCAACGATTCAAGATTTTCTTTATCAAAGAACGGTAATAATTTCAGGAAATACCGTAATTGATTATACTCAATTGTATCTAGCAACTGCTTCTTTTGTAATTTGAGTCCATTCATACAGTCTGTCAGGATGATTGAATAATGTTTGCAATTCTCGAAGAATTGTCTGATAATAATTGCCTTGAAGTTTTTTTGCCCCGTCATTAACGTACTTAATGAATGCCGTATTATCATGCGGACATACTACCTCTGATGCTTTATGTCTCCACATAATACAGTTCTTTCTTGCATTTTTTTGAATCAGTTGTTCCAAATCAGTCCATGCGCTGCAAACAATAATCCGAAGGTTTGAAATTGTAAGAACTGAATCAAGTTTGCGGGTTAGATTTTCACAACAACCATAACATGTTGCGCCAAATCTGGAAAAGATTTTTTTCTGATAGCTGAGCAGAAAATCCTCAAACATTTCCGGACTTACCTGATCAAACTCCTGCGAATTTCCATGAATCCAACAGTCTTTGAGCGAAAACTTTGCGTGGTCACCCGCTTGTATCGGGTTACTGAGAAACATCGCCTCATCAGTATTCGGGAAGATGGAACATTCCCGCTCAATCGTGTCCAAAAAATTAATCGTACCATCGCAAATAACCTGCATTAAATGGTGGACAAGCTCAGGACTGAGTGCCATGTCAACCATTAATTGTTCCAATCCGCGTAATTCGGCAGCGGGATAACAAAGGGTGGCAACGCTGAAATATCCTTGGAAAGGGACTGCAATTACCGGCATTATGTCATGTAATACTTCATCTATCTTCGCTACTGACTCAAATGTTTTCTTATGATTCAGTTTGTATTGTGGAATTTGAAGTTTCTTAAAGTCATCTTCAGAGTTTAATACTGACTTGTATTGCCATGCCGTTCCAGTGGTAGATAATGTTTCATGTTTAATGTCAACCCCCCAAATGTTTTCAGGAGTAACATCAAAAGTCATGTTAACTTTGTAATATTCGTTAACAGGAGTATCGTCATCAACAATGCGTTTATATATTAACCGTTTGAATTGCATCTCCATGGATTGCAGTAAAGGATCTTCACAAGTTAAACTATCAGGAGGAATAATCTCCCCCCATGCCAGTACAGGATTGCACCATACTGGCGCACGATCAGGTCGTTGCAGAGAATTTACTTTCTTCCAGCGTTCCTGTATGGCTTTCATGCGTGGTTCTCTGGCCAAAGTAATAAGTTCAGACGCCAGTTCCCGAATATATTTTATCTCATCGTCTTTAGATGTGAATTTTACTGACTTATCGCTTAGAATCTTTTTATAGTGTTTCATCTTGATAATCCTTGAATATTGTTAACGTTTGATTATTATACTATATGCTATATATTTATTTTTGACAATTAGTAATAACGATAAAATAATTAGACAAAATGATACAAAATAGTTTTAGTAAACTATCTGCTGATGCGTTTATGCCTTACCCATATAAGGCTGATGATAATTTTATAAAATATCTCTTGACTCACATAACAGTAACACCACGCAGTGCTATCTACTATAAATGCAATCCTGATTGGAAACTTTTACCTAGACGGTTAGACAATGCTTACATGACGGTATTATTGGACGGGCGCGGAACTGTTATAATTAATGGCAAAAGTATGAATGTTAAGCCCAACGATATTATTGTTTTCCCTGAAGCATGTGAACATTCTTTTGTTCCGACTGGAAATTGCAGTCTTGAAATGATAAATATCCATTTTTTTGCCAGAATATTAGGGATTATTGATGTTTTTAAGTTAACAGGTGCTAATGGCGTTTACGTCGATGAGTGTAAGATGTTGACTAATACTGCATATGAACTTGCACGTTGTTTTGCAATACAGCCGCCGGGTTGGAATGAATTTATGACGATTCAGATAAAAAGTTTAATTATATTTCTTATTTACAATATGTATAACGCGGATCCCGGTAAAATACCTGATGTTAATAAAATGATTAAAATATTTCCCGCATTACTTATGATTGAACAGAACTTGACCTCGAATGAATTGCATCCGGCTAAACTTGCTGCCACATGCAGTATCAGTATGGTATATCTCCGCCGGTTGTTTCATGAACTCTTTGATGAAAGTCCGGTAAAATTTATTACCAGGTGTAGAATTGAAAGCGCCTGTATTTTACTCAAAGAATCCGAATACAGAATAAAAGAAATCAGCGCAATGACAGGATTCGCCGATCTGACTTTTTTTTACCGTATTTTTCATCGACTGATGGGAATCACTCCGGGTGAGTATCAGAAAAAAATGGATTTTTAACTAAATTATTCAGTGCACTTAGGCTAAGGTGTTTCTATGAATTTTCTCGTACATCAATTTATTTTGAATAATGACTTGGAATCAAGGCAGGGCAACTATCTTGGTGATTTTATTAAAGGTTTGGAGTCAATATTAAATAAGGGTGTATTTCCGGTCGGCATTTTTTTGAGCTATGGAATGAATTATTC
>CAYMSF010000065.1:0-19310 GCA_964392985.1 uncultured Victivallaceae bacterium
TGAACCCGGCAAGGCAATAACTGCCGCTGCCGATGACATTCTGCATGTTTGCCGCCGGAGTGAAATGGTATGTGGCACCAAGGAATGTTTTATCTGAGGGAATTTGCAGACCTGCCAGCAACGGACTGGCGGGAACAAGCACTTTAGCCTCGTATGTATTCTTGACTGAGCCAGAAGCGGCGAAACCGCTCCATTTCATTTCGTTGTCCTTGATCGCTTTTCCCTTATTGCCGAGGAGCGACAACGCGGCACTCTGGATTAAAATTAAATGTCCGCCTTTTGCCACCCATTTGTGCAGTTTATCCAAATCCTGGCTTGTGACCGGAGTCGCAACCGACGAGGCAACAATCAGCAGGCTGAACTGATCCAGCCTGTCTATCGGAATTGCTACCCCGCAATTTTCATACAAATAAGTCACTTCAGGTGATACGACTGCCTGATTGATGATCAGCTTGATTTCGTGTTTGCCGTAGCCGTCTCCGACCAGAGCGATTTTACCCGCTTGCGTAAATACGGCAGCAAAAATAATTAATGACGAAAAAAATAGTTTGATCATGTCAGTTTCCTTTTGGTGTTGCTTCTGCGGTCAGCGCTTGCTGGACAGTCAAATGCCACTGTCTGATTTTATTGTCTTCCGTATATTTATACATTCCAAGCGACACCGCCGGAAGTTGAGCGTATTGATTCAATATCCGGATTCGTTCGTTGCCAAGAAACAGCGCCCGTTTCAGTAAACGGCTTTTTTCGGCTTTTTCTAATGGTTGTTCCGGATGTTTGCTCCAGAATTCTTCAGATACAGGTAGTGGTTTTTCGATTTTATAATGCTTCAGTTCTTCCAGATCTCCAGCCCGGCTGAAGTTATTAAGTGGTACCCCGGCGCGTCCAAGACGACGGTAAATTCCCAGCAGTTCAACCATCACTTTAGTGTATTCATAGCCGGCGGCCACAAACTTCACCCGCTCCTCAATGATTTTATTGCCGGAAGCTGCCGCCGTTGCTTCGTCAATAAATTTTCCGGCCTGGACAACTGCCTGTTCCGGGAAGATTTCCGGCCACGAATTAATGATTTCACGATAGCTGAAATCCTTGATTTTATCCTGATTGTCCAGAATGGTCTGTTCAAAAGTGCCGTAATATTTTCTGATTGCGTCAGCCGCCGCCCCATAACCCTGATAGTACCGGTTCATAATTTTGTCGGCGTCGGCGTGAGGGTTCCACATCAGATGAGCCGCCAGATAATAATTTGGCCCCTGAGTCGCGAAGCTTTTTTCTGTTTCACCGTACATGCCAATCAGACCACGGTCATAAAGATAGGGCATCGCGTCTTTGATCTGACGGGTAAAAATAAACGGCAGGCTCATCCAGTAATGCATCCCCCAATATTCACGGCCGATGATTTTCACGCCTTTGCTTTTCCAACTGTCGATCAGTTCATAGTAATGCTTTTTCTTGTCAGGCTTGACAAAATATGCTTCGCTGAAAGTGAAAGACACATAAATATTATCTTCCAGCTTGTTGACATTGGCCGGAGGATTACTGTAAGCGGTGTAGGCAAACATCCCAATCCCGAGATTCTGATTCTTCTTTTTTACTTCTTTCGCCACATAATTGGCATAATCCCAATGCCGGTCTGAGAAATTGGCGGAAGACACTGAATAGTCGGTCCCTTTCGGATCCAGCGCACGGCATTTTTCGCACTCACAGAAACCGTAACCGTCCGAGGGAGAGATTGAAACTATCTTGAAATTTTTGTTCATTTTGTTTGTCAGACACTGTTCCACGACATAATCGCGGAATTCTTTGTTGGAGGTGCAACAATGCGGTTTTTTGCGCTGACCTTCCCATAACGCCAACCATTCCGGATGCTGCTTGTCCATGCCTGTCCGGAAAACATAATAATCCCAGCTATGTCCAAACCATACTTTCTGTACTTTGCTCAACTTCATCCGTTTGGTCCAGACATTTATTTCCTCTTTTATCTTTGCCGGTTCATATTTCATATAACAAAAATCCATTGAACGCATTATGAATCCGGGACTGCCGGACCGGGCAAAATCATTTAATAATATTTCATGTTGCGTGGGAATATCTTCGCCAAGCTCTCCCGGCCACAACCAGGCAACGCCAAGCTCTTTCTCAATGAAATCATACACGCCGAACAAAGTCCCCGTACAAATATTTCCAGCATAGGGATTGCCGTTCTGGTCGTCCCCGTAAATGAAAAGTTTGCCGGCGTTGACGTTAATCAGAAACTCTTCCTGCTTTAACTTCTGCTGATAGAATTTCTGCTGTTTGGTGAAAGCACACTGTCCAACGTATGCCTGTGCCGCGTCCGGCGCGGACAATTTATTTTCCGGCAACGCGGCGGTTTTTGTTCCGGTGGTTTTTGTTATATGTACCGCCAGTTCGTCCGCGGCGGTTTTTTCCACGGGCAGGGGTTTATCCGGATATGCGATAACAAATTCCCTGGTTTTAGAAATCAGCAGCGTCTCATTAGCTGTCGCTTTTGCGGTTACAAGTACAGACACGGCGACAATAATCAGCGCGATTAATTTTTTCATACGAACCATCCTCTAAATTTAATATACTGCACAAAAACAATTAATTATTCAGATAAAATTACTTTGACACAGATGCTTCTTCTTTGGCCAGGGCGTCTTTCACAGTTTTATGCCATGGCCGGATTTTCCTGTCAATGGTGAACATATACAGTCCTCTTGAAACCGCGGGAAGATTCACATTTTCGTTGAGAATGCGCTCCCGTTCGTTGCCCAGTTCCACCGCCCGGCGGAGCAGTTTTACTTTTTCCGCGTTATCCATGTTCCGCTTTTCATTTTCCGGGGGATTAAAAGCGCTCATACGGACTCCGCCTCTGGACAACTCCCGGTAAATTCCGAGCAACTCGACCATCATTTTGGTGTATTCATAACCAATTCCGACAAATTTAACCCGTTCAGCGTATAACTTGCTGCCAGCGGCGGCCTTGACGGCTTCTTCCAGAAATTTTCCGGCGTTTTCGATAGTTTGCGGTGGGAATATTTCGGGCCAGGCCAGAACCAGGTTAGCGTACGCGAAATCCTGAAACTTATTCTGATTATCCAGAATTGATTGTTCGAAGCAGTCATAATATTTTCTGATTGCCTCCGCCGCCGGGCCGAACCCATGGTAATACCGCTCCATGATTTTGCCGGCATCGGCGTGCGGGTTCCACATCAGTTGCGTTGCCAGAAAATAGTTTGGTCCTTGAGTAGCAAAATTTTTGCCGGATTCGCCATACATGGCAATCAAACCACGGTCATAAAGATAAGGCATTGCGTCTTTAATCTGGCGGGTAAACAGATAGGGCAGATCAAGCCAGTAATGCATCCCCCAGTATTCGCGCCCGACGATTTTCACGCCTTTGCTTTTCCAGCAGTCAATCATCTCATAGTAACGCTTTTTCTGTTCAGGTTTGACGAAATAAGCCTCACTGAAAGTAAAAGACACATAAACATTATCCTCAAATTCGCTGATATTGGTCGGAGGATTGCTGTAAGCTGTATAGGCAAACATTCCCACGCCAAGATTCGGATTCTTCTTTTTTACTTCCCGGGCTACATAATTGGCATAATCCCAATGACGGTTAGACAGGTTGGGAATGCTTTTGGTGTAATCTGTATCCTTGGGATCCAGTGCCCGGCAGGCGTCACATTCACAGAATCCGCCGCCATCTGAGGGGGAAATCGATACTATCGACATTTGTTTATTGGTTTTATTGGTCAGGCATTGTTCAACAATATAGTCCCTGAATGCTTTATTTGAAGTGCAGCAATGCGGTTTTCTCCGGACACCGTTTACCAGCGCCAGCCATTCCGGATGCGCCTTGTCTGCGCCTGTCCGGAAGATGTAATAATCCCAGCTGTGACCGAACCAGGCGCGGGGAATCCAGCTCATCTTCATCCGTTTTTCCCAGACGGAAAGATCTTTCTTTAATTGATCCGGCTCGTATTTCATATAACCGAACTTCATTGAACGGATTATGAAACCCGGAGTTTCCAGTCTTGAAGAGTTATTCAGCACGATTTCGCGTTGTGGAGGGATGTCTTCGCCGAGTTCGCCCGGCCATAACCAGGCCACGCCCAATTCTTTTTCGATGAAATCATACACGCCAAACAGAGTTCCAGTGCAAATTGACCCGGAGTAAGGCTCCCCGTCCCGGTCATTGCCGTGAATGAAAAGTTTGCCGTTATCAACGGTGACTTGAAATCCTTCCTGTTTAAACTCTTTCTGATAAAACTTCTGCTGTTTGGTGAACGCGCATTGCCCGATATATGCATTGCCTGAAGCATCGCCGGAAGCTGATTCGGCAAGAATTTGCGGTTTAGCTCCGGTTGTTTTCTCCACATAAGCCGCCAGTTCCGCTGCAGCCGTTTTTTCCACCGGCAAGGATTGGGCAGGATAAATTATCTTGAACGGTTGTCCCTGCTTAATAACAAGTCCAGAGGTAACTTCTGATGATACTGCTCCAATACTAAGCAGAGACAAGCATAATATCAGAGCATTCTTAATTTTAGACATTTTAAACCTATTCTGGTTAGCTCAGTCCTGATATTTATTTAGCGGAAGCGCCGTTGGCGGTTCCGCGCCAGAATATATTTACACTCATAATACTCACAGGCATGGTGGCATCAGCATAGTCTATTGGAAATGTGGTTGTGGCGAACGTTTCGGCATGGCCGTCAAGAAGTAATGTATTAATCGATTTGTTATGTCGGGCTAAATATTTTGTATTGCTGACTCCGACAACGTACGGAGTACGGAAATCGTTTGCGCCAACCGCAGCGGAATAGCCTAACGCGTTCGCATTGCCACTGCCTTCCCCGGAATATAAAGTTCGAGACGGAAACTTGAATACAGTATTTTTTTTGAAAGGCAAATTAGAGAAATCCACGTCTCCATTGCGCAGATACGACAGTCCTCCGGGCAATCCGCCCTTGATGGCGGCGGCGACTCCTGTCGTCCCCATGTATATACGCGCGGTATCCGACGGGCAACTGTAGAGTTTGCCGGACTTATGATATGGCCACAGTAGCGCGAACCAGTACCCATCGGTGCTTGAAGGCGCACAGAGCCGGTCATAATCAGCCTGATACATTGAACTGGAGGTACCTAACTGTTTCAGATTATTGACGCAGTTGATTTTTTTCGCGGTTTCCCTCGCTTTTCCCAGTGCCGGCAGCAGCATTCCTGCGAGGATTGCTATGATCGCGATCACCACGAGTAGTTCTATTAGTGTGAAACTCAAGCACTTACAACTTAACTTTTTCATTTTTAAGTCCTTTTTTTATTGTTTAGGTTTTGTCAATTATTTAAATTGTTTACGTTAGAACCTTTAAATTCAAGTATGCTTTTTTTGTTCTTGAAGCAGTATGTCATTTTTCTCCCAATGTTATTAAGCCGCCTGCTGCGGCCAGTTGTTCCAGAATTTTTTGTTTCCTGATTCGCTGACCATTGTCCTTATTTCATCTCTTGACCCTCCCTGAGCCAAAATACGCTCAACCTCTTTGCTCGCGGCGATGAAGGAATGGACTTTTTCAACACTTTCATTATTGCACATGCCGTGGCAGACAGAAGTTAAAACTTTTGATGCCCCGTCGGCTGCCGCCTGATACACAAAGTCGGCAACTTCCCGCACCGAAAGCTCCGGATAGTGAAAATTGCATAAACGCCACTGAAACGGCACCCGGATCGATTCGCTGATAATCCGGGGATTTATTTTGGGGGAAACCGCCGGATCGTAATTAACCAGCTGCAATTGTTCAAGAAAATGCAACTGGTCTGGACGCAAATCTTCAATATGCATGGTTCTTCTGCCCGTGGTCATCGCATTGAAATATTGCTCGAAGTACGGCATTACAAACTCCGGCCACAGTTCCGGACTTAACATGGCGGCACAGTCATCCGCTAACCCGGCGTATGCACTATTTATTTCCGGCAAACCATGTATTTCTCTCAAAAGAAACTTGTCGAATTTTATCCTGCTGTCAGTAATCAGTTTAAGAAATTGTTTAGTCAACTCCGGATTATCATAGGGATCATAAAAGAATTCATCGCGCCGCAACAGATAAGCGGTAGTCAGCGGACCTTCACCTTTATAGGCAAAATAGACTTTTTCATTCGGGAATGCCTGCCGCATTTTCTCCCGGTAATCCAGATAAAAAGGAACCATTCCGGCGTTGGCAAAATCTATCGGTTTTTGCAGGATCTTAATGCCTTCTTCAAGACTGTTGCATAAAATTCCGTGATTCACTTCTCCGTCGTCAGGAAAAAGCAACTCCGCGCCAAGCGTGTTTATGTGTCCGTAGCTTACCGGCGGAGTCATCGGGGCAGGCAGCATGACTTCCGGTCCGAACAAGTCTCTAATCAGAGGTCTGCCGGTTTTGTAAAGTTCTATTCCCGCTTCCGGGCTTAAAAACATCTCTTTTATTTTGATGCCGGTTGCTTCCAGCAGTGCCATATAGCTGGCGGAAACTCCCCATGAGAATTTTCCTTGTTCTTTAAGCGTATTGTAATCCGGCTGGTACATTTTTTGAAATCCTGTATAATTCAGTTATTGTTGAATTTTAGCTTTGCCGCATGATCCTCTTATGACCGGTTCAGGGATGCAGACAGTTTTTTGCAATTCAAAATCATGGTTCTCTATTTTTCCTATAAGCAACGCCGCTGCATGTTCGCCGATTTTATCAAAACGGCTCATCATAGTAGTTAATTGTGGTTCCATGACTTGTGTAAAATCTTTATTGTCGTAACCAATCAAAGAGACATCATCTGGAATTTTCAACCCTAGAGATTTTATTCCCTTTGCAACTCCGACTGCGATATTATCCGACAACGCAAAAATCGCGGTCGGCGGATTTGGTATTTGCAAAAGTTCCCGCGTTGTTTCATAGCCGGAACCGAATGCATAAGATTTATCTTTACGGATAACCAGCGCCGGATCGCAGGTGATTCCGTAAGTTTTGAGTGCGCGCATATAACCGTCAAGCTTATGCTTTATCCCCGGGTCAGGCTGCTCAATTGTAATGTGCCCGATTCGTTGATGTCCCAGTTTTATCAAATATTCCACTGCGCGGAACGCCCCGATTTCTTCGCCGCTGCTCACCAGACAGATATCCTGAGCCTGACAGTTGTGAATCCCTACATAAGGAATCCCCGCATTTTTCAATCCGTCAATAAACTCTTGTTGTTCAAACATCGGTGCCGGACTGATGATAAAACCTTCTATGCCATACTGTTTTATCCGGTTGATCAGTTGCAATTGTTTCGCGTGACTGTTATCGGAGGAGAAGATCAGGATGCTGTAACCTTTACTCTGGGCTACTTTTTCAACTCCGGCAATCGCCATGGCATAAGCCCGTGAACTCAAATCAGGAACCACTATTCCAATAATAAATGTTTTTGCTCCAACCAGACTGCGCGCTTGAAGATTGGGATGGTAATTGTGTTTCTTCACACATTCCATGACTTTAATACGAGTTTCCGGATTAATGCGCCCAACACCCGACAGTGCCCGGTGGACTGTTGATTTTGAAAATCCGGTTTTACGGGATATCTCAAGTATCGTTACACTCATTATTAATCCTTTTTCATTTTGCGGGAACGTTACCACACTATTATTATAACAGAATTTTTTGAATTTGTCAATAGCGTTGTAAAAAAAATCAAAAAATACTAAAATCGGGGATATGATGAATGTCATTCTGTCATTGAAAAAACATGTTGCAGAAGGTAAGTTAAAGCAAATAATTCATCTGTAAGATGATCAAAGTATAAACAGAGTTTATTTTTGAAAAATGGTGTTTTTCGGTGGGGCTAACGGAAAATTAAATGTATTGTAACAACGATATAATAATTGCTCATTTTTTATAAAGGCAGGTATTGAATGAAATATTCAGTGAATATCGGTAGTCAAGAAACAACTTCTACCATTGTTGAACCGGAACGTGTCGTTCCGGTTTATGGTGAATATGATGTCGTCGTTGTCGGTGGCGGACCTGCCGGTGTTGGCGCGGCGCTCGCAGCGGCACGTTCCGGGATGAAGACTCTGGTCGTGGAAAAGTTCGGTTGTCTTGGCGGTCTTTGGACCGTGGGACTGCTCAATCCACTTTTTGATGGCAGAGAAAAAGGCGGCATTGCCAGCGAAATAATCTCCCGGCTTGAGTCACAAGGCGATTGGGGCGGTTTGTGGAATATCTCATTCAATCTGGAATCAATGAAATATCTCCTTGATGTGATGGCACGGGAAGCTGGTGTTAATGTCCTTTTTTACACCTTTGCCGTGGGAGCGCTGATGGATGGCGACAAAGTGCGCGGTGTGGTTATTGAAAATAAATCCGGACGCAGCGCCATTCTCGCCAAAGTTGTCATTGATTGCACCGGTGATGGTGACATTGCCTGTCATGCCGGATGTGAATACGAGTTCGGGCGGATGAACGATAATCTGCCTCAGCCTATGTCAGTGATGTTTAAAATCAGTGGTGTTGATTACACGCAACCTGATGCTGAAGCCTTATACAACCTTGTTCTAAAGCACAATGACAAGGATGCCGTTGATTCGATTCCATATAACCGGCCGTGGTTAATTCCGGTACCGGGCGAACCAGCCACTGCCGTTGTCATGTGGACACATATCCATGGCGCCAACGGCACCAATGCCGATGATTTGACCAGAGCTGTTATCAATGGACGCAAACAGGTACAGACCGCAGTAAAATTATTGCAGAATGTTCCGGATGTTTTTGGCGGGGCATATCTGGTCGAGACGGCACAGCAAATCGGAGTACGGGAAACACGCCGCGTTCTCGGTGAATATCATCTTGAAATTGACGACCTTACCAGTGGCGCCAAATTTGATGACGGAATCTGCCGGGTGACGTTTTGCGTGGACATCCATTCTCCGGATTCCAAAGAACAGGTCTGCCGCCATGTCCAGCCCTACCAGATTCCCTACCGCTGTCTTGTCCCGCTGAAAGTTGAACAACTTTTGGTTGCCGGGCGCTGCATCTCCGGTTCTTATGAGGCTCATGCCTCGTATCGCGTTACCGGAAATTGTGTGGCAATGGGTGAGGCTGCCGGAACTGCGGCGGCTGAGAGTATCAAACGTGGCTGCACTCCGCGCGAAGTCGATGGCAGAGTAGTGCGTTCACTCCTTGAGAAAAACGGTGTTCGCTTGTGAAATGTTAAAAAACGCGCTTATCAATGAATTTTTCTTTTTAAATCATATTTTTTTGTCGTTATTGATTATTCTGCAAAATTTCTTATAACCGAATGCTTTTCCATTCTTGAAAACAATGATGCGTAAACTAGATTAGTATAATTATAGAATTTAACACTAATCAGGAAGGTGATAATGTTCAGGCAAATTTTATTGTTTATATTTGTTGGGTTCCTCGGTTGCATTGCCACAAAATCAAACGCGCGTGAACCAATTGCTGATTTTTCTCCGGACAAGATGAAATGGCAACTGGGGAAATTTGCCAAACTGTCAGAGGTTGACGGTAAAAAGTTACTTACCGTTGATGTCCCCAAAGATAGTGCCAAGGGACAGAGTGTGGCTGTTCACTCTTTTGACATCACCAAATATCGGGGTAAAAAGCTTAGTTTTACGATTCAAGCCAAGGCTGAACAGGTAAGTGTGCCGCCGGAACAGTGGAACGGCATAAAGTTTATGCTTAACTTCAAGCAGGCTGACGGCAACCAGCGCTGGTTGAATCCCAGCAATCTTAATGGAACGTTTGCCTGGAAAGAGATTCAAATTTCCTCTCCGGTAGAAAAAACTGCCACTGACGGGAGATTAATGTTGGGACTTCAAGATTCTTACGGCAAAATAACTTTTGACCTGAGCAGTTTAAAAGTTTATGATGATGCAGTTGCGATGGTCAATCAGGATTTTAAAATAAGCTATCCTGCGAATGCTAATCCGGTGTCGCGTGGTGTCATGTCGCCCAACTCCTTTGCTGAAGATGATTTTAAAACCCTGAAAGAGTGGAATGCCAATTTAATGCGGGTACAAATCACCAGAAACTGGGGCAAAACCAACACCGAAATGGATATCGATGAATATGACAAGTGGCTTAATGGCAAACTTGATGATTTGGAAAAAGCGTTGCCATGGGCGGAAAAATATGGAGTAAAACTGATTATTGACTTACATTCCCCTCCAGGTGGTCGCGACGAATCCAGAAATATGCGGATGTTTTATGAAGAAAAATATGCCGCTCATTTTATCAATTGCTGGAAACGCATCGCCACCCGCTTCAAAGGCAATAAAAATATTGTCGGCTACGATATCATCAATGAGCCGGTACAGAATCGCCCGGCACTTTATGATTACTGGACATTGCAACGCATGGCGGCGGAAGCTGTTCGCGCTATTGATCCGGATACCCCGATAATCATTGAATCCAATGAATGGGACAGTCCGATGGCATTCAGTTATCTCAGCCCGCTCAAGATGGATAATGTCATTTATCAGGTTCATATGTATCTTCCCGGTCAATTCACCCATCAGGGGGTCGGTAACAGCTTCGGGGAACTCGGTTCGGACAAGATGTTACGCTATCCCGGAAAAATCGGCGATGTGGAATGGAATCGCGCCATGATTAAGCAATCCATGCAACCGGTGCGCGATTTTCAACTGAAACATAATGCACGGATTTTTGTCGGTGAATTCTCCGCGATTACCTGGGCACCGGGTGCGGAGAAATATATCGAAGACTGTATTTCTGTGTTTGAAGAATATAAATGGGATTGGACCTATCATGCCTTTCGCGAGTGGCAAGGCTGGAGTGTTGAGCATACCGGAACCCCGGATAACAAATTCCAGAAATCCGATGACAATCCGCGGAAACAGGTTCTGCTGAAATATTTGAAAAATAATAACAAGTAACCAGGGAAATTTGTTTAAATGACAAAAAAAACTGCAACAACATCCGGAGCGATAAAAAGTGTTAAGAAAATACTTTTTATCGGTAACAGCTATACCTCTTTTAACAACTTCAATGACCTTCCCGGAACAATCCGTCAACTCGCGGAATCAGCGGGAGTCAAACTGGAAGTGTCAGCGGTTATCGGCGGCGGCAAGTCTTTGGAATGGCATTATTATAATCCGGAAACGATTGAAGCATTACAACGCGAAGCATGGGATTATGTCGTATTCCAGGAATTCAGCACCCGTCCCCTGGATGAACCGGAAAAAATGTTTGTATCCGGCGAAGCGCTGTTCAACCGGGTAACCTCAAAAAAAGTCCAGCCGGTGTTATATCTTACCTGGTCCAGACAGTTCCTGCCCGAAACCCAGTCGCGCATTACTAAGGCCTATATTGAGTTGAGCCGGCGAATCAGTGCACGTATATTCCCTGCCGGATTGGCGTGGCAGAAGGTCATTGCTAAAAATCCCGGCATCGGATTATATGACCCGGACCAAAGCCATCCCACAATTCTCGGCACCTATTTGAATGCCTGCACGTTCTGCTCTGCCGTTCTTGATATAAATCCGGAAAAGTTTACCAACAAAATCCGTGTGCTGAATAGCGTCATATTGAAAATTGATTCTGAAATCGCCTTAATACTTCAGCAGAGCGCGAAACAAACCACACAGGAATTTAAAAAATATCTCAAACAGACAGGCAATGACACTGCGGCTTTACGGGTAAAAAAATAATACATCTTTAATTATGGAGTTTTAAATGATCTGTTTCAGAAATTCAAAACTGATAATCTTCTGTTGTGCCGTGATGTTGTCAGCGCTTTGTGTCACTCCGCTTGCGGCGGAATGGCGTTCCAAAGCTGATGAGAACTGGAAGGTGATTGACCTGCAGGATCTTTCCATTAAGCCTGGAACAGCCCTTGATTTTTCTTTTCTGGTGGAAAAAGGCGATGCTGGTCAATATGGCTTCTTGAAAATCAATAACAAGGGTCAGTTTGTTTTTGAACAACGCCCGGATGTGCCGGTCAGAATGTTCTGCGCACCGCAAATTACGTCGAAAGGCGACATACCCTTTGGCAGCGTCGATGCGCTCGCCGAACAGATCCGGCTTGCCGGATATAATGCCGTGCGCGCCCATTTCCTCGACCAGGTACTCATGGCCGGCAGCAAGACTGACGGCGTTTTCAACCCCGAGAATGTTGACCGGTGGGAACGTTACACCGCCGCGCTGAAGAAACGCGGCATCTATCTGGTAATTGACGCCAGTTCCTCCTGGGCGGCGTTTTCCACTTTGATGTCCTGGGACAAAGGTTCTGAAGATTACCGGATGAAAACACGTCTTTATTATGACGACAAAGCGCGGGAAATATGGATGAAGTGTGTAAAACAACTCTTTGAACACGTCAATCCCTACACCGGTAAAGCGCTGAAAGATGAACCGCAGGTTGCGTGGGTTTCTCTGCGTAACGAGCCGGGCTTAAATTTTCTCATGCCCGGCAAACGGTTTTATGACCCCGGCATGGTCAAACCATATCGTGCCTGGCTTAAAAAACGCTATTCAGACCGCTCTGCCTGGGCTGCCGCCTGGGGTTCAGCATTGGGCGCCAATGTAACTTTTGACAATGTGGAACTGCCGCCGATGAAAGAAAAGGGACCGGTCGGAGCCGATTTGCAGCGCTTCTTTGCCGACATTGAACAGGAAACCTACTTTTGGGGTGCGAACTTTCTGCGCAGTATTGGCGTAAAGGTACCTGTAGTTGATTATAACAATGGCGCATCGATGGAATCCATCATCGCCCGCGATGTCATGCCCTTTGTGGACAATCACGTTTATCATGACCATCCCAGCAGCTATATTTCATCCGGTTCCAAAATGACCTGCGATAACTCGCTGGAACGGCAGATTGGCGACTTCCGCTGGATTATTCCGACTAAAATGCTGGGACGGCCGTTTACCTTTTCGGAATGGGGCGGAGTATTCTGGAATCCTTACCGCCATCATGACGGTATTACTTTTGCATCCTATGCCGCTTTTCAAGACTGGCAACTGATTGCGCAGCATGCCACGCCGGTATGGCCTTCACTCGGAAATATCGGAGAGAAAGGGACTCTTATTGTGCCATTTCATGTGGCGAAAGATCCACCGTCAAAGGCTAATGAACGCATAATCGCTTTTGTCTTTGCCCGTGGCGACGTCAAGTCGTCGCCGCATCAAGTTGAGCTGCAACTTGATGCCCGGACGATTTTCAGCAAATTCAATGCCGCTGACACCGTCTCCTATTCAATCACTCCGCTGGCATTGCTCACCGGTTTCGGTTCCCGCGTTGTAGGCGGCAAAGATAGTGCGCCGACTGCGCCATATACCCCGGAATTGGTTATCACGCCCGATGGTAGCACCGCAATTCAAACTGTTGACGGCGCTGAACTTACTGCCGCGAAAGGTGCTGGCAAGGATACGGAATCACTCGTGAAAAAACTGCGCGCAAAAGGGGTGTTAGACAATAATAACCGTACTGACATTGGCAAAAATATCTTCGAGAGTGATACTAAAGAACTTTATCTTGAAGCCGGTAAAAAACGTTTTGCGTTGAATACTCCGCTCAGTCAGGGTGTCTGCCTGCCCAATGGTCCATCTGCGATGGCAACAGGTGAAATCGAAGTGGATAATCAGGGCGCCTGCATGACCTTGTTTCTGACTTCGCTTTCAACCGAACCGATTGCCAAAAGCAACCGCCTTCTGCTTATTGTTTCCGGCGACGCACTCAATAGTGACATGGTGTTTAAGGATGAATCCCGCAAAGTGCTGGTAAATATCGGCAAGGGACCGGTCATTGTGCGGATATTGGATGTCAAACTTCGCGCCCGCCTCTCGCAACCGGATGAATGGGAGTTATGGGCATTGGCGCAAAATGGCACCCGCGTTGAAAAATTACCGCTGGAAGTTAAAGACGGTAAAGTGTCTGCAACGCTGAAAACTGGAACTCTGAAAAATGGACCGACAGCCTATTTCGAGTTTGTTCGCGCTGGTAAATAGCGGTTGAAATGAATATTGGTCCAGTGAAATTAGCAATTTTATTGGCAAACCCGTCTACAAAAAAAGGAGATCCAGTAAATGACAACAATGTTTAACGAAGATGTTGAATGTTGCATCTGCGGGGAAAAGAGTAACCATATGGTTATTGCAAGCACCAACTCATTTGGTTCGCCTGATTTAGATACACGCCCTCCCATGATGAGAAGGTCAACGATATATAACTCGATCCAACGTTGCCCTTCATGTGGTTATTGCTCGCCTGATCTTTCCGAATGCAGCAATATGACTAAAAAAATTGTTAATTCAAAAGAGTACCAAAATATTATCGTAAGCAGTGAAATGCCAGAAATAGCCGCTTCTTTTTTGGCTCTGTCATATGAAAAGGAGAAGCAGCAGGATTACTCTGATTCCGCGTGGAGAGCAATTAATGCTGCCTGGATTTGTGATGATGAAAACAAGTTAGAATTATCAACAAAGTGTAGAAGGCAAGCCGTTACCTTAATTGCAAATGCAAATAAATACGGGCAAAAAATTGCAGATCAAGCAGGGGTATCTGAGGCAATTACCATAGATCTTATGAGAAGGTCAGGGATGTATAAGGAGGCATTAGAATTATCAGCGACGATGAAAGCAGAAGATATTGAAGAAATAATTATGCAAGTAATCCAGTATGAAGTAAAGCTTATTGCAAAACAAGATATTGGTGCGCATACAGTATCGGAGGCGCTAGGTAAAGAATAATATAAAAAAATCATTCTGATTGCCAAAAACTATGTTGCGTTCTACTTTTGTCATTCGGTAAAATTAGCAATTTTATTGGCAAACCACTGGACAATTTTATAACAGGCAATAATATATTATGCTCTATATTTTATGTTGTTAGAACGTAAACCGTAAGCCCGGCAGTTGCCGGAAGGAGGTTTTAGTTTGAAAATCAACCAGGTCATGAAAACAGGTTTTGTGACTGAAAACAAGTAAACCGTGCAATCTATGCACAAAAATTTAAGGAATGAAATTATGAAATCTCTGATAAAAAGTCTCATTGTTTCGCTCACCGTCGCCGTGTCTATTACTGCTTTGGCAGAGGATATCTTGAAAGATAACACATTTTCAAAGGAAAGCGGTTGGGCATTCTGGGTGGAAAAAACAGCAATTGATGCCGGTGGCAGCTTGACCTTTCAGGACGGAAAGGCCGTTGTCAAATCCCCCGCTCTTGAAAAGCAGGATGCGTGGAAAATCCAAATCATGAAAACTGTTGACATTGATGCGGATAAAAGCTGCAAGATTAAATTCAAAGCTAATACTGATAAGGCCGGCAAAATTATCGTTGCTTATTGCTTAGCCAAAGCACCGCACACTACTTATGAGAACGTCAAGGTGGCATTAGAACCCGGCGAAAAAGAATATGATTGCATCCTCCCGATGAAGAAGCTCTATGATGGCAAATATGATACTCCGCGCCAATTGCGTTTCTGGCTTGCAGGTTTTAAAGATGCCACCGTTACACTTTCAAATATTTCGGTTGAAGAGGTCAAGTAACAGTAATTTTTAACTCAAACTTCTCAAGCCGCCTGGAAATTTTTCTCTTTTCAGGCGGCTGTTTTGTGTAATTTGTTTTTTTAGTGTAAACGGGATAAATATGAAACAATCATTAAACGGTACATGGAGACTCAGATTCGCGCGTCAGGAACTTAATTCACCCGGCACTCCGGCTGAATTGGACAACTCCGGCTGGACAGAAATACCCGCAGAAGTTCCCGGTAACGTTGAACTGGACTTGATGCGGCATGGTCTTCTGCCGGATATTTCCCGCGGTAACAATGTTTATCAGAATCTTAAATATGAAAATCACTGCTGGTGGTACACCAGAATGTTCACTGCTCCCGTTTATAAACAGGGAAGCCGCGTTGAGTTAGTTTTTGAAGGTTTAGACTGTTTTGCGACGGTATGGCTTAACGGCCGTAAAATCGGCACCTCTGATAACATGATGATTTCCCATCGCTTCGATATCACTTCCGCAATAAACTATGATGCACCCAATCGTCTTGATATCCGTCTGGATTCCGCAGTGATCGAAGGACGGAAATATGAGTGCACGCCAGTTGATTTTGCTTTCGCCGCCAACCATGAATCGCTCAGCGTGCGCAAGGCATCACACATGTATGGCTGGGATATCATGCCCCGGATTGTTTCCGCCGGCATCTGGCGCGATGTCTATCTGGAACAAACCGCCCCGACCGTTTTTACGAGCATCTATTGGGCTACTGCCAAGGTTGACCGGGCAGACAATTACGCCAGGCTGTTTCTGCGTTGGAATTTTCGTACCGATGTCTGTTCAATTTACGATTTAACCTTAAATATTTCCATTTCGCTGAATGGTCATCAGGTTTACCATAAACAGGAAAAAGTTCTGGGAACTTCTGGACTGAATGGTATTGAACTCAAGGATGTTGAATTGTGGTGGCCGCGAAATTTCGGCTCTCAGCCGATTTATGACGCTGTTCTCCAACTGGTGGATTCCGCCGGTAGTGTGCTTGCGGAAAACAGCCAGCAGATTGGCGTAAGAACAGTTGAACTGGTTGCTTCGCCTACCACTTCGGCGCAACAGGAGGGGGATTTTTGTTTTGTCGTCAATGACGAAAGAATTTTTGCCAAAGGCACCAACTGGGTACCGCTGGATGCTCTCCACTCCAGAGATAAACAGCATTTAAACCAAACCATGGCAATGATAACCGACTGCAACTGTAATATGATCCGCTGCTGGGGCGGCAATGTTTATGAAGATCATGATTTCTTTGAACTCTGTGACCGTAACGGCATAATGGTCTGGCAGGATTTCGCGCTTGCCTGCGCCATTTATCCGCAGGATGAATGGTTTCAACATAAAATTACCATTGAGGCGGAATCCGTTGTAAAAAAACTGCGCAATCACCCGTCACTGGTTTTGTGGGCCGGCAATAATGAAATTGATCAGGCTTATCGCGGTTGGGGATGCCGTTTTAAGGAAGACCCGAATTTACATGACATCATCAGCCGTAAAACCCTTGCCGCCATCGTCAGAAAACTGGATCCGTACCGCCGTTATCTACCCAGTTCGCCATATTACTCACCCGAATTGATTGAGGCCGGATGTCGCCATGAGATGATACCGGAAGATCATTTGTGGGGTCCGCGTGATGACTTCAAAGGACCGTTCTACGGCAGTTCCAATGCACATTTTGTCAGTGAAATCGGCTATCACGGCTGCCCGTCACGGGAAAGCCTGGAAGAGATGTTCGACCCGGAATTCGTCTGGCCGTTTGAACATAATGAACAATGGCTGACCAAAGCGGTAAGGTCGGTGCCTTCACACACTGACTACAATTACCGGATTCCGCTTATGGCTAATCAGGCGCGGTTGTTGTTCGCGGATGACCTGACCAATATGGATGATTTCATTCTTGCCTCGCAAATAAGTCAGGCGGAGGCCGATAAGTATTTTATCGAGAAATGGCGTTCCGGCAAACCGCGCAAGACCGGAATGCTGTGGTGGAATCTCCGCGATGGCTGGCCAATTATTTCCGATGCCGTCGTGGATTATTACTTCCGGAAGAAGCTGGCATATTACTACATCAAGGCATCTCAAGCCGATGTTTGCGGCATTATTACTGAACCGGATAACGCCGGATTGCACCAACTCGTCGTGACCAATGATACCCTCGCTGACGTTCACGGAAAAATTAAGCTGGTCAATATTGATGACGGCGCAATTATCGGAAAATATGATTTCACCGTGCTTGCCAACTCTATCGTAACTGTCAGTACGGTTCCTGCAGTTACCGCGCCACAGATGTGGCAGTTGATTATTCAACTCGACAATGGTACTGTCATTAAAAATCATTATCTCGCCGGCAAAAGACCATTTTCATTGCAGAAATATCGGCAATGGCTTGAGAAAATGGATTTACCGCTATGATTTACAGAGGCGCTGGCGCAACAATAAAAAGGAAGCGTTATGAACCCGTTTTCGTTATTGATTAAACCTGCGTCATTTGACTGCAATTTACGTTGCCGCTATTGTTTCTATCTGGGCAAAGAGAAGGTGTTCGGCTCTGGTCGTCACCGCATGTCCGATGCGACGTTGAAACAGATGATCGCGTCATTCATGCATCTTGACATGCCCTCTTATGCCTTCGGTTGGCAGGGGGGAGAACCGACGTTGATGGGACTGGATTTCTTCCGCCGGGCAGTTGACCTGATGAAAGAGTATGGTCATTCCGGCAAAAACGTTTCCAACGGGTTGCAGACTAATGGCGTTCTTCTTGATGATGAATGGTGCCGGTTTCTACGGGAATATAACTTTCTCGTCGGAATCAGTATTGACGGTCCAGCGGAAATTCATGATTTCAACCGTTTGACGACCGGCGGCGCCGGCAGCCATGCACTGGTCATGCGCGGCCTGGCGGCATTAAACCGCAATCAGGTTGAATACAATGTGTTGACACTGGTCAATTCGCATAACGCCACCAAACCGCTGGAGATTTACCGCTACTTGCGCGATGACTTGAAAATAAGATTCCATCAGTATATCGAATGCGTTGAATTTGACCAGAACGGCAAACTCATGCCGTTTGCAGTATCCCCGGAGGCATGGGGAGAATTCCTCTGCACTGTTTTTGATGAATGGTATGCGCATGACACTCACAAGGTCTCAGTCCGGTTATTTGATTCAATCCTGACAAAAATGGTTGATGGCGTTGCCAATGTTTGCAGCATCAGCGATAATTGCTGTCAATATTTTGTGGTGGAACACGATGGCACGATTTACCCCTGCGATTTCTTCGTTCAGCCCGAGTGGCAGCTTGGCAATATCGCCAGTGTCAACTGGCAGCATTTGCTGAATCTGCCCCTGTACCGGGAATTCGGCAAACGCAAAAGTATCGTCGCAGAACAATGTTCCACCTGTCGCTTTTTCGCATTGTGTGCCGGTTGTTGTCAGAAGAACCGCCACGGCCATGGTAATCCGCCCGGCGGATTAAGCGTGTTATGCGCGGGATGGAAAATGTTTTATGAACATACGGTTGAACGCTTCAAAGATATTGCCATATCTATTGTCAAGGAACGCAATCCACATCAACATGTATTGCCATCACTAAAATTTGACAATGCCGCTATATTTGGAAAAAATGCCCCATGTCCCTGCGGCAGCGGCATCAAATACAAAAAATGCTGCGGAAAAAATTGATTACATCATAATACTTATCAGTTTGTAGACTACCAGCAGCCAGGCTGCCAGAATCACGAAGGCGAAGTATTTGCGGATTGCTTGAC
>CAYMSF010000066.1:0-19065 GCA_964392985.1 uncultured Victivallaceae bacterium
AAATCAATATAAGTCGTTTAATATTAACAAGTTAACTAATTTCGCAGAACACATATAGTTCCCAAAACAAAGGAGGTGTTAAAATTAAAACATCAAAGAACCGTTCAGTGCAGAGAGGAAGGAATTTTACACTAATCGAACTCCTGGTCGTGATTGCTATCATTGCTATTCTAGCCGGGATGTTGCTCCCGGCATTGAGCAAGGCGAGGGAAACAGCCAGATCCAGCTCTTGCGTTAATAACCTGAAGCAATTAGGTAGCGCTCTTGCGCTTTATACCATGGAAAATGATGATTATGTTCCCAATGCAAGGCTCTCTCCTTTGGACGGTAGTCATCCCGCCGGGGCGTGGATGGCTCAATTTTATCCTTATTTAAATAATACCAAAATATATTCCTGTAATTCAAACGCTCGACTCGTACCAGTCAGCTTTTGGACGAAAAAGGGTAAACTTTATTCGCTAACCGGAACTAATTGTCCGGCTTATGGCTTCAATTCAGATTATGCCAATTTGTGGCCGTATACAAATGATGCTACTTTTGGTGCACGAAAAATTAACAAAACTAAATATGTATCTGAAACCATGATACTTCTGGAGAGTGGACCAATGCCTGGCGGTTCCGGCGTTGTTGAAACCGAAGTTGATTCAAACTATACTGATCAACGGCATGGTTTTGACTTCCGACACAGCAAGACAATGAATGTTCTATATCTTGCCGGAAACGTTGGCAATAAAAAGCTTAATACCATTTTAGGCAGAAATGTAGGCGGCTACGGTATTATATTGACTACGGGGCAAAAAGCGCTGGAATCGAAGTTTTGGCACCGGTGGGAAACGGCGGCCTCCGCTACAAGTTTATATTAATATATGTATTTCTCACTCAAAAAAATTGTATGTGGATAAAATAAAGAATTTTCTACTGTACATTTTATCACCGGGTCATATTCCTGTTGTATTACGGACGGACTACCACGCCATCAGTGCGGGACGGAGATTCAAAACGAAAATTAATAAATAAAAACAAATGTCCCCGTAAGTGTCGGTGAATTTACCCGATGAAGATTAAAATTGAAAATCAAATATTGTTTACATTTTTCGATTTTTATCATTCTCTCAAGAATAGGCGGTTGTTACAAATGCAGGCGTTACTAAGCAAAGTGACGATTTGATGAACGCTAATGACGACTACGGCAGTAAATATTATTGCCAGATAAAAGTGTAACGTAGAGATAAATTTTAACCATTCCGTATAATCCACTAAATTGTATTTGGTGACAAAAGGAAAAAAGGTATATTATGAATGTAAAGCAATGTTTTCTGTTCGTATCAATGGCAATGTTTTTGGTAGTTGCTACCATCACTGCAAACGCTTCCGACTGGAAACCGTACAGCGTCAAAGATTATGGCGCGATTGGTGACGGCAAAACCGACGATACTGATGCAATTCAACGTTGCATCACAGAGGTAGAACAGAAAAACTATCAGTATCGCAAGGCGTTAACTGCCTATCCGGAAGTTGTTTTTCCTGCCGGTAACTATCTTATTTCCCGTACGATTGTGATTGCCGCGAATAAAACCGGAATGAATCTGTCAATCCGGGGCGAGGGCAGCGTTACCATTGCTCAAAAAGATTCCGGTAAAGACATATTTTATATGCATTACGGTTTTCATCAGTCAATTGAAAATATTACATTTACCGGCGGAAGAATCCAAGTTAAATTTTTTTCCAGAAACATGAATTGTGCTCAACTGCTGGTGAGAAACTGCCGGTTTATTGATGCCTCAAGCTATGCGATTGATGATTCATTGAAGGGAAGTCATCACTCCAAAATAATTGATCCATACGTGATTGAATGGAAAAACTCGCTGCCATACGCGACCGAAGTCAATGTTGACGCACTGCCGGACATTTTTTTCACTTCAACCATTTTGCATATTGATGGCTGTGAATTTATTAATTGCTATAAAGTTGCGCGTGCCTTTGCGGACTGGGGGATTATCAGTAATTGCAAAATCACCACCAACCCCGAAATGAAGGGAGCGGCGATATATTCACGCGGCGTATTGAAAATCAAAGATACCAGTTGTTTTGCCAAAGTCAATAAAAGCAATAATCAACGCTTGGTCGATAATATTAATGCCGGAGTGATATTGCAAAATGTAACTATTGACACCGACGGCGCGGGTATCTGTCCGATTTATAACCGCGCTATTTATGACAATGGCGGACTCTATAATATTTATACGGTCATTGATGGTTGCAATATTAAAGCTGCCGGCTCGAACGAAAACAGTTTTGTCTATTGTGAAGAGGTTCCGAATCTGATCAGTATTACTAATTCAAAAGAAACTTCCGGACAAAACATTCCAGCCGTCAGTTTTCGTCAGGAGGTTACCAAAAAATATCTTCAAAGTGTTTCGTATCCGGAACTGGTCAAACGTCTGCCTGAATTAGCTCAGATTTACGGATACATGGTGACCATGCCGCGCATTTACACCATTGATGAAACTAAATACAAACATAACTATGCCATAGCGCTTTATGGCAATAAGAATCTTAATTGCAGTTTGCCGGCAGTGCTGGAACCGTTTGTTGAGAAACCGTTATCAGAAAAAGTTATGGCCGGATTTAATCCTGCTTTTAATCGCGTCAACAGTTCCAATATGAAAAAAGCTAAAAGTATTAACGTTTACAATTTCGGTGCCAAAGGCGATGGACGTGCCGACGATACTGCCTCAATTCAACAGGCGGTTGACACCGCTGCTGAAACTGACGCAGAACTGGTTCTGCCGGGCGGATTGTATAATATTTCAAAGACGATTATTCTCAAGGAAAATATAGCAATTCGCGGTCTGGGTAATGCTTGTTTCAAAAGTGTCTCCGGCGTGGAAACACTTTTCTCAGGTAAAAATGTCCGGAAAGTTTATTTTGCCAATGCCGGGTTTTATAAAGTTAAAAATGCGGTGGAACTCACAACGGTGTCTGATGAGCAAGCACAGATACTTTTTGAACATTGTGAATTTTCAGATATTGGCGGGGTTGCGGTCAGTTGCCTGTCCGGACAAGGCGTTGCTGGAGAAAAAAATCTTACTGATTTGCGCATAACAGATAGTGTTTACGGCATACCCGGTCAGGCGATGGTTACGAATGCAAATAATGCCGTTTTTGATTATAACTGGCTGTCGCTTTACGACGAATCAAAACACGGGACGCTTGTTAACCGGGGAACGATGCAGGTAATTGACAATATTGGCGTACCCAGCGTTACTTCCAAAACTGTATGGATCGAAAATTATCAAACTCTGATTGTTGATAATATGCGGTTCGGCGGCGAAGGACCGTTCAAGAAAGACCTCATTGAGAACAACAGTTCAAATGGTAAAATATATCTGAGATATTCATGGTTATGCTGTGATGACGGATCCATTCTCCTGTGCAATAAAGTTCCGGAAACCGCCGCTCTTTTTGCCAATTTCGGAACTCCGGCGGTGGGCAAGAATTTCCAGACCATGGTGACCATGGAGCAGGAGGCAAAGGGCAAGTCCACTGACTTTTTACTTGAAAGCTGCAATATCCCTCCGACCAATTTTAAATAATTTCGTATTAATCTGTGTAGAGAAAATTATAAAATTGATGTTTCAGGTAATGCTATTACCTTCACTCTACCGATGAATGCTTGAACAACCAGATGGTTCCGTAAAGTCTTAACAATATAAAATTGTGCAAATAATTTGATATAATAATAAATTATTTGCTTTTTTTGTCTTGTTATGTTGACTTTAACATTAATATTGTTATAATATACAATATGAAAACCAATAGTGAAAAATCAATAGCTGAAGTGGCACGTAAATGCCAGGTGAGCGCAATGACTGTCAGTCGGGCGTTGCGCGGCAATCCGCTGGTAAAAGAAGCGACCAGACAGCAAATTATTGCGGTTGCCGAACAGCTCGGCTATATCCGTTCTCCACGTATGGGGCGCCCTGCCACCGCCGGAAATGAACCGGTATTGAAAGTTCAACTGATTGCCGGAACGATTGGCCGGAGTATGGCGGTATTTCATTCGCGACTGCTGACATCAATAGAACAGCAATTGTCGCAGAATAATTATGAATGCGTGGTGCGGACTTGTAATGGTAACTATCAACAATTCCTGCAACTGCTGGAAAATATTCGCAATTCAGATGCCGCCGGGACTATGATTGTCGGCTGTTTTATTGCTGAACAGCTTAAAGCGCTGCTTGAAGCATGTCCCGGGGCGGTATTACTGGATAATCCCGGTGAACCGTCCATCGAAATTCCTTACAGTTCATTTGCGTTCGATAACAGTGAAGCGGCCAGGATTGCAGTACGGCATCTGCTGGATTGCAAGCGCAGCAGAATTTTACTGGTAAACGGTACGCCGGAACATTTTTTTTCCCGTGAAATAGAGCAGGGATATTGTGAAACTCTTGCCTGCCGTAAAATAAAAGTCGATAAGAAATTGATTCTGCATACTGATTTCACCGCCGATAACGCCTATGAGGTGATGGTTACCGCGCTTAATTCCGGTTTGCGTTTTGATGCGGTCTTCACCAATGACGAAATGGCATCGGGGGTTTACCGTGCATTGCTGGAAACCGGTTTGAAAATACCGCAGGATATCGCGGTTTGCGGTTGCGACGGACTGCCGATAGGCACGCATCTTTTTCCCAGACTGACTACGGTTGTTCTTGATTATGAAGCGCTCGGCAAGATGGCGATAAAATATATGCTTGAAGCCGAAGGCCACAGTCGCATCCCCTGCCGTGTACGGTTACTGCCGTCATTGGCTATCCGGGAAAGCACTGTTTGCTGAATGCCGGAAAGCATCGCTGACTGATTTTGATAAATTAATAAATGTTTTTGGTTACCAAATAATAACAGGGAAAACGATCATATTTTGTCGGTTTTTCCGCAATACAGGAGGTTTTGTATGGGATATTTAATTCAACAGGAATCCGAAAAGCGTCTGGACAATGTCCGTAAATTACTCGAAGCTAAAAAACTCGATCTGGCACTCGTCTATTATGATGAATTCAACATCGGCAACGGCTGGTACTTAACCGGCTGGTGTCCGCAGTTTGAAAGCGGTGCGGTACTGATTCCGCGCAAGGGCGCACCAATGCTGCTTGGCGGTCCTGAAAGTGAACCTTTCGCCCAGATGGACAGCGCGATTACCGCCACCCGCAATTTTCCGGTGTTCATGGTACCGGATGAAGAATATCCGAATGCCACAATCATTGATTTCCCGGCGTTGTTCACCGAACTGAAAAAGACCCTCGGCAAAGTTAAGCGTGTCGGTCTGGTCGGTGCCGGCAGAATGCCTGCCGCATGTTATAAAGGCATCGTCGATGGTTTCGGCGGTGTTGAATTGGTGGACGTTACTGATGAATATGTCAAGCTGAGATATAACAAATCCAAATGGGAAATCGAACAGATTCGCGCTGCATTTAAGCTTGCCGACTTCTGTTATGATGCGATGAAAGCCAAAATTACTGATGGCGTGTCGGAAATCGAAGTTGCCGCAGCCGGAGAATTTGCCGCCAGAAGTCGTGGCGCCAGTGGATTCGGTTTCAGCGCGATTGTCGGCAGTGGCGCCCGTGCCAATGCGGTTGTTCCTACCGCCAGCTCCAAGAAAGTTCAGAACGGCGAGATGGTCATGATCGGCCTGGCGCCCAAAGTCAACGGTTACGCCGGAGTTATGGGTGATGCGTTACCGGTCAGCGGCAAATATACTGTACGGCAGAAGGAATGCATCAAATATCTGCGTGAAGCGTTCTGCCTGACGAAAGAACAGCTCGTTGTCGGTAAGACCGGCCGCGAAATTGACGCCCCTGCCAGAGCCTATTTCAAAAAACATAAATTGAGCAAATATCTGGTCTGCCCGTTTGTGCATACTATCGGATTGCATGAAGCCGAATCTCCGTTCTTCGGTCCCGGCAGCAGTGATGTGCTGGTGCCCGGCATGACCGTCTGCGTTGACGTCAGCTTCTTCGGCCATCCGGAATTTCACGGAGTCCGCATTGAAACCGGCTATGAGATTACCAAAAAAGGTGCAGTGCCGTTCAGCGCGAAAATGGACAAAATCCATACGACAGTTTAAGGAAGATTCAGTCATGGAAACTGAATTTGATGTGGTTTTAGGAATCGATATGGAAACTGATATCGGTTCCTTTACCAGCGACTATGCGGGGGTGCAGTACGGCACGCCCCGCCTCCTTGACATTATGCGTTCGCAGGATGTCCGCTCTACCTGTTTCTGGACCGGGCATGCCGCAGAAAACAATCCTGAAATTGTGGCGGCAGTATGTGCCGCCGGACATGAAACCGGTTGTCACGGACTTGTACATGAAACTCTCGGCGATCCGATATTTCCGCTGCCCAACAACTGGCCGGTATTTCCGTTTGAAGTAGAGGGACGTCTTCGTGAAGCGACCCGGATTGTGGAGAAAGTTTCCGGAGTCAAACCGGTAAGTTTCCGCTGTCCGCGATTGTGGGGCAGTACTAAAGTGCTTAATGTGCTAGAATCGCTGGGGTACAAATCGGATGCGTCGCTGCCGCTGTACTATTACAGAAATCTCTATTATCCCTATCATCCTTCCGAAACGGCATGGACTGAACAGGGCAGTATGAAGATTGTGGAAATTCCGAACTTTTGCGACTTGTCGATGGTCAGCAATGATCCGTATCAGCGCGATCGCGACCAGTGGCCGCTGTTCCGTACCGTATCCGCCGCCGCCGTGCTGGAGAAAGCGGACAGTTTTATTGATTATGTCGCCACTCGAGGCAAACGTCCGGTAGTATGTTTTTATTTCCATCCCTGGGAATTTTATGAAATGCTGCAAGGCGCGATTGATTATGGCGAAGCAAGCGTTACCCCGCGGCCCTTTATTACGAAAAATTGCGGCGATGTCGCCTGCCGGGAATTCGAAGTTTTATTGCATGAATTAAAACAACGCGGCGGAGTTTTTAAAACCGCCGGGGAGGTTGCAGATGAATGGCAATGAGTTGATTGAATTGTTTAAAAAAGGCGGAAAACGCTGTCATCTAATCGGTACCGCTGAAAATGGCGTCATTGCCGGTCTTGACTTGGAAGGGCGCCTCTACACCGTAATGAATGGCGTCGTAATGAACCGGGTGAACCCTGCCGCCATCCTTGGCATAACTACCCGTTCCGGATACTTGAATCCCGGTGGCGATGGTTTGTGGCCGGCGCCGGAAGGTACCTGCCTCGGTTATCAATATGGAACCGGCAGTTGGCGTGTTCCGCCGGGACTTACCGGAGCCAGGTTTTTAGTTATCGAACAAACTTCAAACCGGGCACGAATCGAAGCTGAAATAGACCTTGTCAACGCCTCCGGATTTGGCGTTCCGGTAATTTTCAGCCGGGATATTGCGGTAGTATCAGACCACGGTTGTCTTACTGTAAAAGTTATTGAATCAATTCAGTATGCCGGCGCGAAAACTCTTAATCGCGAAGATTGCATGATTGCGCCGTGGACGCTTTGCCAGTTTGACTGCGGTCCCGGTTGCGAAGTAGTATTCCCCGCAGTCGCAGACGGGGAAATCTGGGATTTATACGATCCCAGTGATAATTGCCGTTGCGTTGAAAATGGCCTGGTGCATACCAGAACCGATGCATCACAACGCTATCAGATTGGACTCGGTGAATCCGTCCCTTGGATTGAACTTATCCTGCCGGATAAAAAAATGAAAATTAAACGATTCGCATCAAAACTGCCGGCAAATATGGATTATATTGATATCGCGGATGTCTCTCCAGCGACAAAACCTTCAAATAAAAGAACACGGTACAGTGTGTACAGTGACATGAACGGTTTTATGGAGATTGAGGCTGTCGGAGGTTGTCCTCCCGTGCTTGAACCCGGCGCGGTTTTGCCGGTAGAAGTTATAACGGAATATCGCAAGATTTAAGGAGTTACCGATGAGTATCAATGTTCTGCCATCGTCAGGAAAATCCGTACAGGCTTTAGATTTTCCGCATTTCCCGACGCGTCTGCAAGCTGTTATCTGGCGTAACTGGGGGATGGTAACAATAGAAAAATTGGCCAAAGTGCTGATGGCGACGCCGGCACAGATTGAAGAACTTGCCTCCGGGATGGGGTTGCATAAAGACGACAGTCTCTGCCCGGTATGGCATGAACGCGGATATATCACCATTATCCGGCGGAACTGGCATCTGCTGCCTTATGAACAAATACTCGAACTGCTGGAATGGACTCCGGATGAATTGGCTTTTGTACTTAAAGAAGACGACTTCCTGTGGCATAAACTAGGACATGTAAAACCTGAAACTGCCCCGGTTCATTATGCCCTGCTTACTGTAGATGAAATACGGCAGACTGCGGTACTTAAAACAACGATTTCAAAATATTTTTCCGGAAATCATCTGGCGCAGGATAAACCCTTCGAATTTCTAAAACGATATGGTAATATTGCGAATAAAAACTCAGCCGGTGATGCACACCGCACCGGTTTGCGTATGACCTATTCCTATTCGGCGGTTTACGGTGATCCTTTTCTCAACGACAAACTTGATCCATACCCGGACGGCTTGCTCGCGGATTACGCCGCGGTCGGAGTCAATGCGGTATGGCTGCAGGGAACGCTTTACACTCTCGTACCGTGGATGGGCGAATCCAAATATTCTGAGGGCTGGCAGACTCGTCTTGTCAATCTCAGAAAATTGTGTAAAAAAGCGGAAAAATACGGGATTAAAGTCTATCTGTATCTGAATGAACCGCGTTCAATGCCTCCGGATTTTTTTGAGACGCATCCGGATTGGTGCGGAGCACCGTCCAGCGACGGTTTGAGCTTTACCTTATGTACCAGTAAGGCACCGGTGCTTAACGCTCTTAAAGATGGCATATCCGAATTGTTTCGCAATGTGCCGGAACTTGGCGGTTTATTTACCATTACCATGTCAGAAAACCTGACTAATTGCTGTTCCCGTCCGCAAGATTTAAGTGCTCCGTGTCCGTTGTGTTCAAAACGCGGTCATGCGGTCGTTGTTACTGAAGTCAATCAGGCGCTGGCAGAAGGTGCTCATTTGATAAATCCTGAAGCCGATGTCATTGCATGGACATGGGCGTGGGCGCCGGAATGGGATGAACAGGCCGTGGCGTTAATGTCCAAAGATGTCAAATTAATGTGTGTCAGTGAAACCGCATTGCCCACCGATGCTATGGGCGTACCGGGTTCAGTGATTGATTATTCCATTTCAAAAGTCGGACCAGGACCAATTGCACTGAGATTATGGAAAAAAGCCGCGGAATGCGGAATTAAAACCGTTGCAAAAGTTCAGTTGAACAATACCTGGGAATGCTCTGCGGTTCCGTATATTCCGGTGCCGGGGTTAGTGGAGAAGCATCTACGCAATCTTGAAAATGCCGGTGTCACTGATTTGATGTTGAATTGGACCTTGGGCGGATTTCCCGGCGGCAATATGGAACTGCTGAAACTCTCGAAAGAAAAATCAGCCATAGAAAAATATGGTGGCGAAGCCGCAGTATTGGTATTGAAGGCATGGGCTTGTTTCGATCTTGCTTTCGTGGAATTTCCTTTGAATGCGACGCCGCAACTTTACACTGCGCCGCAGAATTTCGGTCCCATGAGTTTGCTTTTTGAAAAACCGACCGGTTACAAGGCGACCATGATTGGCTTCCCTTATGATGATCTCGCAACCTGGCGGGGAAATCATTATCCGGAAGATATTTTTGAAGAGCAATTCCGCAAATTAAGCACTGGTTGGGCGGATGGACTGGAACAATTAAAACTGGCACAGAAAAAAATAACTGTGGACAAAGTTGCGGCGCTGAATGATTTGATGAATGTGGCTGAGGCGGTCTATTGTCATTTTCGCAGCACTTATCTGCAAATCAGATTTGTCCGGATGCGCGATTCCGGCGAGAAAAATATTGTTCTCTGCATTCTCGATGAGGAAATTGAATTGGCAAGGCGGCTGATTGAGGTGGTGATGCGCGACTCACGCATCGGCTTTGAAGCCAGCAACCATTATTACTACACCGTTGCCGACTTGAAAGAAAAAATTCTCAATTGTGAATTTATCAAGGCCGGTATATTGGCGAAAAAATGAATATTGGCTATAAACCGTAGAACGATATGAATATCATTCCAGGATTTATAGCCAAAATCGTCGACAGAGAATCAATCAGGCGTCAATCAATGCTACCGGATTGGTATTACTTTTGAAGCTTTTCCCCAGCTTTTTCTATGGCTGCGCCGGTTTTTTCCATTACAACCCCGGTCTTGTCAACAACTTTGCCGGCAGCATCTTTTGTCGCTGCCACGGTTGCGGCTGCCGCATCCGATGTTTTATTGGCGACCTTTGCCGCCGCATCTGATGTTTTGTCGGCGACGGTTGCAGCCGCATCTTTAGTATTATTCACTGCGGTATCTACTTTGGCGCCGGCTTTTTCGCCGGTACGGTCATTTTTACCACAACCGGTCAAGGATAATGTTCCAACTACTGCAGCAATTCCCAGTACAATTAACACGTTAGTTTTCATAAATCTTACACCTTTTTTTGAAATTTATATATCGCTTGTGTTTTTCCATTTTGCCGGTAAGAAC
This sequence comes from uncultured Victivallaceae bacterium, assembly GCA_964392985.1. Lineage (GTDB taxonomy): Bacteria > Verrucomicrobiota > Lentisphaeria > Victivallales > Victivallaceae > CAYMSF01. Next base: position 10,636 of record CAYMSF010000066.1, read on the forward strand.
AAATCTGGATAGAAACAGTTTGGGCAAAAGTAAGACAAACACCTCTCATTGTGTTTAGTATATCACAAGTGCCGTTACAAAACGTTAAGACATTGATAACATATTTTACAATATTACATATCGTGCAATATAATTTATCATTAGGTGATGTTTCCGCGTAAAAATGGTTTTGTTAAAAGTCGATGGAATAAAATTCTCACTTCCATAGCAAATAATTTTTCATAAAAAAATCATTATCATGGAACAATTTGATATAATCAGTTGTCTGTAGCCCAAAGGGAGTATTTTAATAACCTTGAAAATACTTCGTCGTGTAAAATACAACGAAAAATTCAGGTTAATGATAATCTCTACTGATGAAATTTAAAAGTGTGTCGATTCTTGTGATTATAGCGGCATAATTTACTTGTAGAATTAGTAATTCACAAGATATTATAAAATTTAATGTAATACAAAATATATAAAGGTCATTTATGAAGTTAAATTACGTGGTACCAGTGTCGATTAGATGCCGTGTGTATGTCGCTATTTTGTCTTTATACTTGCCCTGGTCTGTGACCTCTTTTGCTGCAGTGAACTGTGGTTCTCATGGTCAGAAGAAACCTGCGATTAATAAAGATTCTAACTTACAAGATGCTGAAATACACGGTGCGGAGGAAAAAGCCAAATCTCAAGTTGTTGATACGCATGGTGCGGAGGAAAAAGCCAAATCTCAAGTTGTTGATACGCATGGTGCGGAGGAAAAGGCCAAATCTCAAGTTGTTGATACACATGGTGCGGAGGAAAAAAAGATATCTGAAGAAGCACCGGAAGTAATTTTTACTGCTGCCAATATTAAAAAACATGGCATTGAAATGGGGGAGGCTAAACCGGGGACGATATATAAAACTGTTGGTGGACCAGGGGAAATTCTTTTAAACGAGGACAAAGTGGCACATGTATCGCCCAAGGTTTCTGGTGTGGCTGTGAAAATTTTTAAAAGTCTGGGCGATAAAGTGTCTGAAGGTGAGATACTGGCAATTTTTGAAAGTGCAGCGTTAGGGGAGACTAAGATAGAATATTACACCGCAAAAACCAAACTGGATTTGGCTAAGCTTGATTATGACAAGGACGAGAAAGTTTATAAGAATACAAAAACGCTTCTGGGCTTATTGAAAAGCGGACTGGAGCCGTCGGAAATAATAGCCCAAACAGAAAATAATCCGGTAGGAGAGGTTAAAACTAAATTGCTTACTGCGTATTCACAGCGTCGCCAACTGGAAGCAGCTCTCAGCCGTTCAGACAAACTGCAGAGCAAGGGCGTTGTCAGCGTTGCAGACCTGGAGTTGAAGAATAAGGAGTATCAAAGCGCCAATGCCGTATTTCGCGGGGCGGTTGAAGATGTCGAATTGGGAATAGAACAGACCATCTTGAAATCCCGTCGTGAACTTATGATCGCCGAAACGGCGATGTCAAACGCCGAAAGAAAGCTATATATGATCGGGCTCGGTAAAGAGGATATTGAGCAAATGGAGAAAAATAAGTTAGACAAGCATGTCTCCAGTTATCAATTGAAATCCCCTATCAGTGGCGTAATTATTGAACGACATCTTGCCAATGGCGAACAGGCGGATCAGGAAAATAATTGTTTTACTGTTGCCGACCTCTCATCACTCTGGTGTGACATAAATCTTCGCCCGAAAGATTTAGTGGGGATTGCCAGGAACGGTAAAGCGATTATCCAATCAGATGCCGGTAATTTTACGGCTGAAATTACTACAGTTTCACCCACAATTGAGGATAAAACACGAGCCGGATTTGTCAGGGTGACGATTAATAATCCAAATAATATTTTAAAACCCGGATTATTTGTTGACGGCAAGGTTATAATCTCAAATACTGCGGTGAATATTGTCGTTCCGGTGGATGCTGTCCAGACGTTTGAAGGGAAAGAGGTAGTGTTCAAGCAGGGGTGCGAGGAAAATGAATTTGCCGTGCAGCCAATTACCCGGGGCATTTCAGATGATATGAATGTTGAAATCATTGACGGACTGAAGGCAGGCGACAAAATAGCCGTGAAGGGTGTTTTTTTAATCAAGGCGGAGTTTGCGAAAGGCAAAGCCGGCGGATGTGCGGACGCGCATTAATCATATAACCGTAAAACCAATCAGGCGAATAAATAATGACAGATAAACTGCTGAGTTTTTCCATAAAGTACCGTTGGATGATGGTATTCTGCGCGTTGGGTATCATCTTTCTTGGTATTTACGACTTTAACAAACTGCCAATTGATGCGGTCCCTGACTTTACCAACAAACAGGTTCAAATCAACACTGCGGTGACCGGATTGTCTCCAGTTGAGATTGAAAAACAGATAACCTGTCCCATTGAATGGGCGGTGCAGGGGGTGCCGGGTATTGAGGAAATAAGGTCTACTTCCTTTTACGGTGTCTCACAGGTAACCGCTATTTTCAAAGATGATGTTGACATATACCGGGCCAGACAGCTTCTCAGTGAACGCCTTACTCAGGCGAAAGAAGATCTTCCAGCTTCGGTCGGGGCGCCTTTTCTTGGGCCGATTTGGACCGGGCTCGGCGAAATATTCTTTTGGAGCGTTGAGGCTATTGGCCCCAAAACTGACGGAACGCAATACTCCACGACCGAACTCCGGGTAATACAAGATTGGATTATTAAACCGCAGATGCGGGGAATTCCGGGACTGGCTGAGGTGAACACCATTGGCGGCTTTGAAAGACAGTACCTGGTTGTACCGGATACGATGAAACTACTGGCATACGGGCTGACTTTTAGAAATGTTTTAGATGCACTGGCAACTAATAACGCCAATGTCGGGGGCGGTTATATTGAGCATAAAGGCGAACAGTATCTCATAAGGTCAACAGGACTTGTTCAAAATGAAGAAGACATCAGAAATATAAAACTGGGAGCCCACCACGGAACTCCGGTGTATGTGAAAGATGTGGCCGAAGTCACTAAAGGCGGAAATTTGCGGACTGGTGCGGCTACTAAAAATGGCGACGAGGTTGTTCTCGGCTCTGCAATCCTCCTAAGCGGGGAAAACAGCCGTGTTGTCTCGGGTCGTGTTGCTGACAAAATAAAGTCGGTCAATAAAACACTGCCTGAAAATGTCGAGATTAAAACTCTTTATGACAGGTCTTATTTGGTGGACGCAACCCTGAAAACCGTCAAAAATAATCTGTTGGAGGGGGCGGTGCTTGTTGTTGCGGTGCTCTTTTTCATGCTCGGCAATATCCGGGCGGCAATGATTGTCGCTTGCGTCATTCCTCTGTCAATGTGCATGGCTGTTACCGGGATGGTTCACAGTAAAATAAGCGGCAATCTGATGAGTCTTGGCGCTATTGACTTCGGGATAATCGTTGACGGCGCGGTGGTAATGATTGAGAATATTGTCCGCAGATTTTCCGAGAAGAAATCTGAGCTGGGACGCAATTTAAATGTCACCGAAAGACTTGACTTAAGCTATTCTGCCGCCTCGGAAGTCGCTAAGCCGACGGTTTTCGGTGTCGCCATTATTATGATTGTTTATCTGCCCGTCTTGACTCTCTCTGGAATTGAGGGAAAAATGTTCACTCCGATGGCCCAGGTGGTACTCTTGGCGCTTGGCGGTGCACTGGTTATGGCATTCACGGTAATTCCTGCGCTTGCGGCTATTCTGCTTGGCGGCGGTAAAACAGCAAAGTATGAAGAAAAGTTCAATCTCATCTTAAAGAAACGCTACAGCCACCTGCTTAACCTGGTATTTGCCAATAAAATTAAAGTTACAGTTTCCGCCATGGTGATTCTTGTACTCTCTTTTCTCCTGTTTCTTCGACTCGGCTCGGAGTTCACGCCCCGATTGAATGAGGGAGCCATTGCGATTCAGCCGTCTCGAATACCGAGTATCTCGCTGACTGAAAGTATCAGGCTTCAGTGTGAAGTCGAGAAAGAACTGGTGAAAAACTTTCCTGACGAGATTGAGGGAATATTCGCACGAACAGGAACTTCTGAGGTTGTTACAGATGTCTGCGGGCAGGATGTATCTGATGCCTTTATAACATTAAAACCCAAAAGCGGTTGGAAAAAAGCTAAATCACAGGAAGAGCTTGTCGCGGCAATGCAAAAAGTGACGGCAGGAATTCCCGGTCAGAACTATGAGTTCAGTCAGCCTATTGAACTGAGAATGAACGAGCTCATATCAGGCGTTCGCAGTGATTTGGCGGTAAAAATCTATGGCGAGGAATTGGACAAAATTACGGAGATTGCGACTCGCGCCGCTAAAATTCTTGAGAAAATAAAAGGAGCGCAGGATATTAAGGTCGAGCAGGCTGCCGGAATGCCATTCCTCACCATTGAGGTGGATAGAATGGCGATTGCAAGATATGGTTTGAATGTTAAAGATGTGCAGGACGTGATTGAAATCGCCATTGGAGGCGCTAAGGCCGGAGAAGTAATGCTCGGCGACAGCCGTTTTGATTTAGTGGTCAGGCTTCCGGATATTCGCCGGATTGATATTGATTTTTTGAAGAAGCTGCCTATTCCGCTTGCAGGCACGGAGATTGATAGTAAAAATGTGCTGCCGTCATCCAAAAAGACCAATCTGCTGCCTTATGTAACCCTTTCCGAGCTTGCAAAAGTAACGATGGCGGAGGGGCCGAGACTCATAAAACGCGAGGACGGCAAGCGTCGGGTCGTTGTCCAATGTAATGTACGGGGACGCGATCTCGGCGGTTTTGTTAATGAAGCCCAGAAAAAAATAGAAACGGAATTGGGGCGGTTGCCAGACGGCTACTGGATTGGCTGGGGTGGTCAGTTTGAAAATCTTATCGCGGCGAAGAATCGGCTTTATGTAGTAGTTCCACTTGCTATGGGACTTATCTTTGTCCTGCTTTTCGCCACCTTCGGCAATTTTAAGTCCGCGTTGCTTGTTTTTACCGGGGTTCCTTTTTCACTTACCGGAGGAATTTTTGCCTTGTGGGTGATGGGAATGAACTTCTCCGTTTCTGCCGCCATTGGCTTTATTGCTCTTTCTGGAATAGCAGTTTTGAACGGTGTGGTGATGATGACTTTTATCAACCGGTTAAGAGCCGACGGAGAGTCCTTGATTGACTCGGCGATGCAGGGTTGTGTGTTGCGTCTCAGACCAGTTTTGATGACTGCCATGGTTGCCGCCTTTGGTTTTATTCCTATGGCGCTTTCTTCCGGGATGGGAGCAGAGGTTCAACGACCTTTGGCTATTGTAGTTATTGGCGGCGTAATCTCGTCAACGGCGCTAACCCTTATTGTTCTTCCAGCTCTTTATATTCTCATCGACTCATTCCCGGCTAATTTATTAAAGAAGATGGGTTTTGCTAATTATTTAAATCGTCAGACGATATTAACCCCTGTACCAGAAATGCCGGGCAAATAATTTTTCATAAAAAATAATTATTATGGAACAATTTGATATAATCAGGTGCCTAAGTGGCAACAAGAGTCGCAAATACTACTAAAAGGATATGTGATATGTAAAGAATGTAGCAATAATTGATTTGTTTGATTGAGACTATGCAAGTAAATTATATTTACAAAACAATATAGAGCAGGCGATACATCACGTTTGATGTGTGGGGCTGGGCTGGTTTTCCGGCAGCAGGTAATACCTGTGGGACTAAGATTATCAAAATTATATGGTACCACAGGTATTTTTTATCTGAGTACTGGAAAGGAAACAATGAATATTGTAAATGCTTGTTCCAAATCCTCCAGCACAAAAGTAGAAAAGTCTCAGCAGGAACGTGGATGCAGTGAGATTATTACTGAAGTACGTGACGTCAGGTTGGAACGCTCACTGAGTCATGTCCTTTGTTCCTATCCATACCGGCGTGAACTCAATGATGTGGGATTTTTTCCGCCAATCGGGCTTGAATTCATTGCCAAAGTAATCCAGCCGTTCTCAAAGCAGATCGATATTGTTGATATGAGGAAAGAGTCGGGACGCACTGCTGATTTTCTCCGACCAGAGACCAACATGGTCTGTTTCTCCATCAACTGGGATCGCGACCAGGATTTTCTGTCTGAAGAAATTTGTTCTGTTCCCTCGGGAATTTTTGTTCTCCTGGGAGGGCGTCACGCCTCTGAAAATCCTGAACGCTGGCTTGTTGACTTTCCCAATGTTAATGTTGTCGTTAGAGGTGATGGTGAAGAAACTGTTGAAGAGATCTGCCGCGGAGTCCCATTCAAAGATATTGCCGGATTGAGCTTTCGGTCCGGAAATGAAATAATCCACAATAAAAACCGTATTCCTGGTCCAATTCAGGATAACCTGTTCCCCGACCGCAGCCTGAGAAAATATAAATATGAGATGGTATTCGGGGGAGCCAAAATCGGACTTGAAGTTGACATGATCGCCGCATCAAGAGGATGCCCGTTCAATTGTAAATTCTGTTCTTTCAGCCGCAATCCATGGGGAACAAAAAGAGACTGGACACCGCGTTCAGCAGAATCTGTTGTAGCAGAAATTGAACAGTCGCACGGTCGCATCATTGGTTTCACTGATGACATTTTTACCTATGACATGGACCGGGTTGAAAAAATATGTGATCTGATAATCGCCAAAAAAATCCGCAAAAAATATGTAATAAATGCTCGATTGGAAATTGCCAAAAGACCAGATGTCATACGAAAAATGGAGCAAGCCGGCTTTATACTGCTGATGTTGGGCATCGAATCAGCTCATGACAAAACACTTAAATCTATGGGTAAAGGATTCAATACTGCTCAGATAAGAAAATATTTTGGGGTGCTGTCTAAAACGAAAATGATTTTACACGGTTATTTCATTTTAGGTAATATTGGTGAGTCGTGTAACGATATGGAGCAGATTGTTCCATTTGCCAAGGAGCTGCGATTGGATACGATAGCCCTTTCCACTTTACGGGTCGCCCCATACTCTGGTCTTGAAGAACTGGTAAAGGCAAATCCTGAATACCACATTGCACCTGACGGGAAAGTATTCTCTGATGAATGTTCTGCGAAGTTTCTTCACGTATTCAGACGTCAGCAATATCATAAATTTTACAATATTTCCCAAATATGTAAAATTATCAATAAAGGTATCCGTCTAGGCGGACTTACATTCGCACCGTCTATTCTGTTGCGGCTCCCAATGTTTATCTTGAATATAATCAAACATCGCCGGAAAAGGGCAATTCGACGAGCCGAGAAAAGGGCAAAGAAAATAGCTGTTTAGTCAAATTTGATGCGAGAAGCAACGTAGTTAATGTCTTAATCCAACTCAAGCAATTTTCAATTCCGGTAAAATAAAAGTATCTATTCCGCGGATTATTATACTCTATAATCTTGAAACCCTGCATTTAAAGGTTAAAATATCGCTGATAATTTTTAAATATAAAGGATTCAAAGATGTTAAGTACAAGATTAATTGTCATGACTTTGGTATTTTTAATCTTTTCGTCGGGTTTTATCGGCGCTGAAGAGGTTACCCCGCGCGGTGGATTCCTTCTCGGCAGGATTGCCGCAAAAAAACTTAAAAAGATGAGGGAACAGGATAAATCCAATAACGCCGAACATAATAAAGATGGCAAAATTGACCAGCAGGAGAGCAATTCCGCGAAGAAAACCAACGATGTTTCTGTTGATGATGAAACTTTCAAGAAAATTGATCAAAACGGCGATGGCATGCTCAGTCACGAAGAGATAGAAAAGTATCATCAGGAAATGCTGAAGGCTGAAAAAAATGAAGCCGCAGCAAAAGCCTCGAAAGATGTCAAACCGGAAGATAATACCAATAAGCAATAAGTCATGGATGACGTGATGGCTGTTGGGATTCGTCAACTTTTTAAATCTAGTTTCATCTTATTTGCCGGGTTCAAACTGTTTGAGTTTGCATACAATGGGACTAAGATGTATTGTAAAAATAATATACAATAAGAGAATTGCTCAATATTTATGATTACAGATAGAGACAAAAAAACAATCCAGCACATAGCGCACAAATACCATGCGTCGCGGGTCTTGCTGTTCGGTTCCGCACTTTGCGACACTGAGGAGGCACGTGACATTGATCTTGCGGTCGAAGGTATTGCAGACAAGGATTTTTACGCTTTCTTTGGAGAATTGCTGTGTACATTGTCCAAACCGGTTGATGTGGTTGATATTTCTAAAAAAAGCAGGTTTATCGACCTGATTTTAAAGGAAGGCGTGCCGCTCTATGGCTGACTACATCATGCGAATCGAAGCCGAATATGAAGCCATTGAGCATACTCTGTCGGCTTTGCCTAAAAAAAATCTCTCAGAACTGTCAGAACTGGAACTTGCCGGTGTGGCAGCACTTTTGCATAACTTCTATAATGGAATTGAAAATGTTTTAAAACAGACATTCAAGGCCAAAGGCATAGCAATTCCATCCGGTTCATCCTGGCATCGCGATCT
>CAYMSF010000067.1:0-18786 GCA_964392985.1 uncultured Victivallaceae bacterium
AGTCAAAAAATAAAAGTGAGGAAATTAATAAAATTCTCTCACGGAATTAAGATAAAGTATTGGAGATGATATTATGCCAGTTGTTGATATGCCGATGGAAAAACTGCAGCAATATATGGGAAGTAGTCCGTGTCCGCGAAATATAGATAAATTTTGGAATGATGCTATTGCAGAAATGAAGTCAGTTGACCCTGATGTGGAATTGCTCTCTGCAGATTTTCAGGTTCCCTTTGCAGATTGTTATGACATGTACTTCACTGGGGTTGGCGGGGCTAGAGTTTATGCAAAACTCCTACGGCCCAAAAATATTGCAAAAAAGAAACAACCTGCAGTGGTGATGTTTCATGGTTATAGCGGTAATTCTGGCGATTGGCAGGATAAGCTTGCTTATGTTGCTGCTGGATTTACTGTTGCAGCGCTTGATTGTCGCGGACAAGCTGGTAACTCCGAAGATAATACATGCGTTATAGGAAATACCTTTAAAGGACACATTATTCGTGGTATAGACGCTTGTCCTGAACAGCTTTTATTCCGCCAGATATTTCTTGATTGTGCTCAACTCGCAGGCTTGGTAATGAAAATGCCAGGTGTCGACCCAACCAGAGTCGGCGCAATGGGCGGGTCTCAGGGCGGTGGCTTGACTATTGCTTGCGCAGCATTGGAACCACGAATAAACCGTGCAGCATCAGTTTATCCGTTCCTCTGTGATTACCGGAGAATTTGGAATATGGATTTAAGTGTTGCCGCTTATGCTGAAATACGCGATTATTTTCGTTGGTATGACCCGACACACTCAAAGGAGGATGTTTTTTTTGATCGTCTAGGTTATATCGATATTCAAAATATTGCAAAACGGATTAAAGGCAGAGTTTTGATGACTACTGGATTAATGGATACGATTTGCCCGCCATCTACACAATTTTCTGTTTATAATAAAATTACATCCCCAAAAGATGTGATTGTTTACCCGGATTTTGGGCATGAAGGTTTGCCAGGCAGTAACGACAGAATATTTAGATTCATGCTTGAGATGTGCTAACAATCTACTCTGTTTTTGCATATAATCCCGTTTTTCAATTATTTAATTACAAAACGGGATTATATTCTTGTTACTTAAACGGGTAATCTATCTGTTGATGATACGGTAGACAATGCAAATTCCTATCAACAATAGTGCAATTATAGTCACAATAAGTGCTATTGTCAGCAATTGGTTGTCTTTTTTTTGTGCGGTAATTTTAGGGGGGAGACTATTTGACTGATTTGATCGCGTTTGTGTCTGCGCCGATTCCGTAATATTCCCATTATTTAATCCCTGCGAAACTTCGGCGGTTGTTTTATTTGCTTCAGCATATTTTACGTTATCCAAGGGGATTTTTAAGGTTACATTGGAAGTTTCAGCAGTGGCAGGCGATGCAAAATTATGTCCCGTGCGTGAATGCACATTAAGATTGACGGCGTCACCGGGATTTGATGACTTTCCGGAAACATTACGGTCCTTAGCATTAATGTTTAGATTCGTTCTTCCTGGCATACGTCCGGAAAGTACCGCATCAATATCCGCTATTACATAATCCCAACTTGATTGGCGATTATCCGGGAGTTTTGACATCATAATTTGAATAAGAGCAGAACATTCTTTTGAAATTTGCGGGTTAATTTTTTCCGGGACTGTTAGTGGCGCGTTGGCATGCATTTGCAGTACTCTAACTGGTGATTCTCCGACAAATGGCGGACGGCCGGTAACCATATGATATAAACTTGCCCCCATAGAGTAAATATCTGCCCTGAAATCAATATCTCGTGCAGCACGTGCCTGTTCGGGACTGATGTAATCAGGCGTCCCGATTACCAGATTCATTGAAGTATCTTCATTGTTATCATTTAAACACTTAGATATTCCCATGTCCATAAGTTGCGGATTTCCGCGGTGGTCTATCATTATATTCGATGGTTTGATATCCCGGTGCAATAAACGGTGCTCATCCCAGGCATAACGTAAAGCTGTTGCTATCGCCTTACAAATTTTTAAAGCTTCACGTTCAGAAATCGGACCAACTTTCAGCTTGTTCGATAATTCAACGCCGTCAATATAACTTGTTGCCAAATAATAGTAGTCGCCAATATGTCCAGCAGAATATGCGGTAATGATATTGGGGTGTGACAACTTTCCGGCGGTTTTTGCTTCAGCTAAAAAACGTTTAATAAACTGTTTGTTTTGTGCATATTTTGGGGCGAGAATTTTTAGAGCAATAGGGCGAGTCATTGAAATTTGGAGAGCTAACCAAACTTCTCCCATACCGCCACTGCCAATTTTCCGTTCTAAAATAAAATCTCCAAGCTCCAAGTCTTGATTTAAACCGGGCAAGGGTATCACAATCATATTATGACAGTGCAAACACTGTGCAGTTTGTCCAGCGAGCGATGCTACTGCCGAAACTTCAGCGTCGCATTCAGGGCAGTTGAATACTATCTCAAAATCCATATTCTAAAAAGCTCCATATAATTTTGGAATCAAATATCATACATACTTGTAATAACTTTGGAGATATTTTAACTGTCATAATTAATATACTACATATTTATAAAAAAATAAATTACAATAAGTGTCATTTTGTGATAGACAATAAAACTAAATTACTAAAATGCCTCACTTTATAAGTACTATATATATTATTGATGATGTTGCAAACTGCGTTAACAAAGAATTTATATTAAACGTCGTGTGCAAGTTTTCATGTGAAAAATTACAAAATATTAAAAATATTTTTAAAAAAAATACTTCTTGTGTTGTATTTTCTCGATTTTCTTGCTATGATAAAGAACAATTTAGATTAATATGCAATTTAATGAGAATATACTGAAGATAACTGCAATGCAATTTCCGATTGGTCCAGCCTGTTTACAATCCCCCCTGACTATACGGTCATTCTGTTGTAGTTTTGTTATCAATGAAGAATAACTGGAGGGCATATATTTATTTTTTGCAATAGCGAACGGGGGATTTTGTTGCGGCACATCAGTTGTGCTATTATTTTACTCAAAGATAAATTTAGTTAAGGAAGAGAGAAAATGAACATTTATGTTGGAAACCTGCCGTACTCTATTACAGAAGCAGAATTGGAAAAGGCGTTCTCCGTTTATGGACAGGTAACTTCATCCAGGATTATTACTGACAAATTTACGAACCGTTCAAAAGGTTTCGGATTTGTAGAAATGGCTAATGATGCCGAAGCGAAAGAAGCTATAGAAAAAATTCACAATACTGATATGGGCGGACGTACTGTCGTCGCAAATGAGGCACGTCCCCGTCCTGAAAAAACAGATCGGCCTCCATTCCGTGGCGGGGATCGCGGTGGCGACCGTAGTCCTCGCTTTGACCGTGGTCCTCGCGGCGGCGGTGACCGGCGCGGAGGAGAGCGTAGTGAACGTTGGTAATTTTATCAACTGAAAATGCAATGGGCTGTACTGTTTGTGTACAGCCTTTTTTTTATAACCTGATTAAGTCTATTAAGTTTGGATGTTATTTATGAATTGTCAAATGCTTTTATTCAAGGCGTTTGCTATTATTGATGTTGTGTTGCGACACAAACATTGGCCATTTTCAGATATGATGTTTATTGCCAGTTCAATCCCGTTGTTTCTATTCCTGTCGGGATTTTTCTATCGCGCTACTGACGAAATTTATCCATTGCAGTTTATAATTAAGAAAATTAAACGGTTAATGGTACTGTATTTTATTTACAATGCTGTCTATGCTTCAATAACCTGGTTTATTTATTTTAAAAGTGGTATTGTACTTGGACAGCTTCCCAATTTATACAATTTTTTTATTCAACCGTTTATTGACGGCCAACAATATCTGCTCTGCAGTTCCCTGTGGTTTATCCCGTTTTTCTTCATGGTACAAATATGTTACATGTTTATTTCAAAATTAATCCGGAAGTTTTCTGAACTGGAATACACGCACTTTGTGATTTTTGCGATTATCGGTCTTATCGGTTTCGGTATTAGAAAGTTTGTCCTGCCAGATGAAGATTCTTTGGAATGTATCGGGTTGCGTTTGCTTGTCGGTGTTTTCTTTATTTCAGTTGGTCGCATTTTTGCGCTGAAACTTGATAAAAAAGACATTTATCAGGCTAGAATCCTTTTTCTTATGCTTGGTATCAGGCTTGTGTTATTTATTGACTTCAACTCTCCATGTTATTCATTTTTTAAAGCTGATTTTACACATTTGAGCAGTATTTGTTACAGCATTATTGATATATACTTTTTATTGTATATTGCGAAGTATCTGTCTAATCGTATCAGTCGCGATAACATCCTCTACAAAATCGGGAATAATTCATATCATATCATGGCAAACCACATGATGGTATTCTTTATTCTCGATAGCACGTTTAAAATGGTTGCTGGTATAACTCCGGATTTTTCTGCAAACCGTTATATTCAACACTTATGGATTGCATACTTGATACTGGCGATTATCATACCAACATATATTGGTGAATTGTCAAGAATTATCAAGGAGTTTTTAATAGAACTTGTCTTGAAAATAAAATCACGCGGTATGAAAGTTAAGGAATTACATGAACACCCATGAAATCTCATGGGGAATAATGTCTCATGATTAATATTGACTTTGTCGCTGAAGTAATTGGATAATATTTAGATCTTCTAATCCCTGGAACCCATATAATCCTGTCGTTATAACGTAAAAGAATAATGTGTGCGGCTAAGCTTGCCGGCGGTTTGCTGTCAATTATTATTTTTTTTAATTTTACCGACCTGTTTGTTCCAAATGGTTCGATTTTGTCACCATCATGACGTTGGTTTACTTTTAATCTTTCCGGCATCTCGTCTGCATCAAATAAAGCAAAATCAGGGCTGCATTTTATTGTAATCTCACTTGTTGCCGCTATGACAGCAGCACTAATTCGTGTACCATCCGGGAGTGCCAATAACGGTGTGTCGCGCCATTCCCAATTGATATCGTCAATTGGCCATATATTTAATTTTTCAACAGGTATAATTGCACACTCTCCTGCAAGTATTCTAAGATAAAAGTTTGGAGATATCTGTAGAATACGTTGTTTATTGCGGGAAACTGTCATGGATTGCATGAATTGGTCAATCCAGTTACTGTCGGGGACAAAATCACTACCCGTTTCCCGGTTGAACCAACGGCGTAACACTCTTGGAACCAGTGCTGGTTCAAGTTTTTTCCAAAACCTGACAGATGTGACATCATTCTTGCAACTATCCTGGAAGACTTTATCCGCATAATATTCAATAAAATCAGCGTCGTATTGCAATACTTTCAGCGCTTTAAGCAAACCGTTTGAGGACGGTGGCAATTTCTGCCCGATGGCGGGAATAACTTCATTCCTGAAAAAGTTGCGAACAATATCGGCATCTTTGTTTGATTTGTCATTGCGCCAATCAGTAATATTACGTGAAATGAGGAAATCAACTAACTCTTTTTTATTGCAATGCAACAACGGTCGAATAAATATAACACCATTAACAATGGAACTATGTCGCAATGATGTTAAGCCTGATACATTGGCTCCGCGACAAATCCTGATAAATAGGTTTTCAACCGCGTCATCTGCATGATGTCCGAGGGCAACCGCAATATTACTATTTCCGTTAATCAGTTGACTCCAATATTCCAGCCGCATTCTCCGTGCGGCACTTTCAATACTTTCACCGGATTTTTTGTTTTCAAGAACATTTAAAGATACTTTTTCAAAAGGAATTTTCAACAACATGCAAAACTCTTCACACCATTCGCAATCCTTAATGCTATCTTTGCCACGGATGCCATGTTCAAAATGAACTGCACAGAGGTTGATATTTAAAAATTCCGCATATTCGTTTAACAACATCAACAAGGCGGTACTGTCAGCGCCGCCACTGAATCCTGCATAAATTTTCCATCCCTTAAAATTCTGCAAATGAATTTTAATACTCTCAATATCCATGTATTTAAAAACCTTGATTCTTAGCTTGACTTATACTGTTTAACCAGTTAATATAAAAGAAGATGAGGTTAATTACAACTCATCGATAAATAGATTATCATTTAACAGTATATTGAAAGGAGTCTTTATGGCTCAGATTGTTGCTGCTACCTGTAACGAACATAAACTCGCAGAATATCGCGAATTATTAAAGGACCAGAAAGTTGAGGTTGTTGGATTAAACTCCTATAAAAATATTCCTGAAATCGATGAGAATGGTAAAACATTTGAGGAAAATGCGGCAATTAAAGCATTGGCAGCAAATAACTATTGTGATATTCCTGCATTTGCTGACGACTCCGGACTTGAAGTTGAAGCATTGAATAATGCTCCTGGAATAATGTCAGCAAGATATGCTAATGACGACCATTCTAAAATCAATCGTATTTTGAATGAATTGGGAAATAATCTTAACAGGCGGGCAAAGTTTGTTTGTGCTATAGCCATAGCCATCAATGGAGAAGTAATTGAAACATTTCGTGGCGAGGTTTCCGGCAATATTGCTCTGACTCCACGTGGTCAGAATGGTTTTGGTTATGACCCGATATTTATTCCGGACGGATACGATAAAACTTTTGGAGAGCTTGACGCTGTAATTAAAAACAATATAAGTCATCGTGCCAGAGCGTTTCAAAAGGCCATAGATTTTGTCGAAAACGAGATGGCTATTCTTGACGATGATTTTTCTTAATACTTTTTTTATTTTATTCTGTGTTGTTACCATCGGACAAGCTGAGGAGTATTTTATTGCTAATTTTGTTCGTGAAGCAAAATCAGGTGACCAGTATTATTGTAAGGTTATTGCTACTTGGAATGAAGAAACAACTGTTATAGCAAACAATAAACAAGACGGACAAAAAACAGCAATCAAAGAAGTAAGATTTACTGGTACAATCATGTTCTCCCGGGTAGAAGGGAAAAAAGTAATCGAATTATTACTTTGTCCTCAAGAACTTTTTTTCTTGGATGATACTGAATCCAAACCTATGCGTTCCCCTTGGAAAATTGTTGTTAATGCTGAAAATGGCGACACAATTTTTAGAGATTGGTCAACTGGGTTGCCGGTCGATCCAAAGGTAGCATCTGTCCTTAAAATGATTTTTAATCTGAATATCGGTTTGAAGGAGCAAGATATTTACGGTCAACCGGAGCCAGATAGAATAAGAGTCGGCGATAATTGGTTACCCGACATGAATATGTTATCAAGAGAATTAGTCAAAGTTTCTTTAAAACCGGATAAAATTACTGGTAATGTTCGATTAATGTCAATCTGTAATATTAGTAATATCAAATGTATGCAAATTCATTTAGACTTCAACGCGTCTAACAATACTAAATATTTTACCATCAGTTTGGATGCCGCCTTTCCGGTTAATGTGCAACAATATGGTCCTTTGAATATGGAAATTAACACAGTATTGAATCAATTTGTTAATACTGGTTCTGTTCCTTATGCTGCTGGAATGAGGATAAAAAATTGCAAAACATTCAATCAGAAAATCTCACTGCAACCCATTTCCACAGTTAAATGATTTTTAATAGCAAACCTTGATATTATCAAATAAAATACAAAATTTGTTACGCATTCCTCATACTTGATCTTTAGTCGTGGATGATATTTGTCTTCAAACATCAAGCATATTAATCAGCGTTTGTGTCAAGATATTGCAGAAAACGTTTTTTGTCACTGGATTTCATGTATGCTTCCGCACCAGTTATGATGCCGCGGTCAAGCAAACTCTGCAGATTCCCATCCATTGAACTCATTCCTATTCCTTTGTTTCCTTCAATAATACTTATCAAGTTGGATATTTGTCCTTCACGAATGGTATTGGGCAATCCTTCAGTCCATAGTAATACTTCATGACATGCAACACGACCATGACCATCAGCTGTACGACATAGTAATTGTGACACTACTGCTTGCAGTGATTCTGCCAACATGGTTCTGATCTGAGACTGTTCATCTGCAGGGAATGCATCAATAATACGGTCAATTGTTTTTGGTGCATTATTAGTGTGCAATGTAGCAAAAACCAACATTCCAGAAGATGCGCAGGAAAGCGCCAGGCGGATGGTTTCCAAGTCACGCATTTCACCAATGAGTACAATGTCAGGGTCTGAACGCATGGCCCCTCGGAGTGCGCGGGCAAATGAATTACTGTGTATGCCAACTTCCCGGTGTACAATGATGCTGCTTTTATTTTGATGTACAAATTCGATAGGGTCTTCAATCGTGATTAAATGTATGTTTTTATGAATATTGATGTGGTCAATCATCGCGGCCAAAGTGGTTGATTTACCGCTACCGGTAGGCCCTGTAACTAAAATCAGACCGTTTTTTATTTCACATATTTTAGCAAGAACAGGTGGAAGTTTTAATTGCTCAATAGTTAGAATTTTAGACGGAATCTGACGTAATACTGCCGCCATGCCATGATAGTTGTAGAGATAGTTAGTACGGAATCGTGCCAATCCAGGGATTTCATGCGCAAAGTCAACATCATGTGTCTCCATGAATTTTTTCCAGCGTATCGGGGGACATATTTCAGACAGAATCCGCTCCATCAATTCCGCGGTGATAACATAATTGGTTAGAGGTTCAAGATCACCGTGTACCCGAATTTTGGCGGGAAGATTGATTGAAAGGTGCAAATCTGAACCTTTCTTTTCCAGCATAGCGCGTAAATATTCATCTATAAGTGCCATAGTGTTATCCTTCCAGTTTTATTTCTTTTTGTTTGTCGCCGCATATTTTTTAGCTTCTGCAATTGCCGACTCTTCCCTTAGTTGTTTAATAACTGCCTTGTCTTTCATTTGGCTTTCTGCCATTTCAACCGTTATTCTGCCAGCTTTGAAAAGATTTAACAGGTTAGTGTCAAAAGTACACATTCCTGCTTTTGCTCCGGTTTGCATTACTCCTTTGAGATGGTGTGTTTTACCTTCTGAAATAATATTGCCAATTGCCATGGTATTGAGAAGTATTTCATAAGAAACAGCAAGCTTTCCGCCAATTCCAGGTAATAGACGTTGACAAATAATCCCGCGCAAACTGCCAGCGGTCATCGCCCTGATTTGAGGCTGTTGCATCGGAGGGAATACGTCAAGCAGACGGTTAAGGGTATTGGCTGCGTCGCAGGTATGCAGTGTTCCGATAACTAAATGCCCGGTTTCAGAAGCTGTGATTGCATTTTCAATTGTTTCCAAGTCGTGCAATTCACCGATGACAATAATGTCAGGGTCTTCCCGCAACGCTCCCTTTAAGGCGGAACTATAGGAATTTGTATTTTTCCCGACTTCACGCTGGGTTATGTTACAGTTTTCAGACGGTATTAAAATCTCAACAGGGTCTTCTACGCATATAACATGGTCGTGCCGTTTTTTGTTGATGGCATTCACCATTGAGGCCAGTGTAGTGGTTTTACCGCATCCCAATGGTCCTGTAACCAATATCAAACCGTTATGGTAATCAAGCAGGCGCTCGATTGTGGATACATCATCAGGCAGGAAGCCCAGTTCTGCAAGTTTTCGTAATCTATTGGGTACTAAACGATATGTACCTGATGCGCCATCTTTGTGCATCATTAAACTTACACGGAAACGGTTTGACTCAACTTCAAGTGCAAAGTTTAAATCCATCTCTTCATCAAATATCTTTTTTTGTTCCGGGTTAAGTAAAACCGTATTAAGACGCATTGCGTCTGCTGGCGGAATGATACGACTGCCAAGTTTAACGATATTTAATTCTGAGCGGATGAATGGCACAGAACCGGCAGACATGTGCAAATCACTGGCTCCCATCTCACGAAGATTGCGTAGATAAACAATCATCAATGCCGCAACTTCTTCGTCATTCAATTTATTGACGTTTTCAAGTGAAGGAAGTTCTGAAATATCAGCGTCTGAAATCGAACTATGCTCCCCATTGCCATCATTGGTTATTGTGTCAACAACAGGACTAACCGTTGATGCGGCAACCATGGGAACTGCCGGAGTCATGTTAGCAAATATCGCAGGCACGCTGCCGGCGGCGGCCTGTTCCTCTGCAAATGCAAGCAATGCCTGGAAATACTCAAGTAACTGGCTGATTTGTTCTTCTTCAAATTGACCAGACTTTTGGTTTAAAACTTCTTGAGCCATTGCAGTTGCTTGACAATTATCGCCAAGTTGCCTGACAATATTCTGACACTCAGCCAGTGTCATTATGTTATTTTCGACAATGCCGGAAATAAACCATTGTAATTCTAAATTCATTGCACCAATCCTTTCAAAAATTCATACAGAACAGAAAGAGTTTATAATGTTCAATGTTAATGTACTAATTCGTCACTTCTCAACTAATAACTTCTGAATATAATTTATCCAATGAAAGAATGCAAAAACAATAGTAAAAAAAAACAAAAATTGAACAAATATCAAGAAGACGTTATTACTTTATGCCTTTCTACACTAATGTTTAGGATTATTACAGGATATTATTATGGTCTTCTGATTAAGGTAGTTTATATCCGCAATTATTGTCAATAACTATTGGTCTTACCATTTTCAACAGCGTTACGATGCCTGAAAAAATACGGAGAAATGCCAGTAAATTTATGGAATGCCGCAGAAAAAACGAATTCATCTGAATAACCTGTAGATTGTGCAATGGTTTTTAACGGATAGTTTGTGCACGTGAGCAAGTTTGATGCATATTCCATTCTCATGCTTATTAAAATTTGATGCGGTGTTTTATGGTAATAATATTGACAGCGTCGCTGTAGTGTTGCTGGTGACATATTCAAGAGTTTTGCCATTTGCGGCAGTGTCCAGCTAATACCGAGTGATGACTTTATTTTTTCAAAAAGTTTAGCCAAAGCAATTTCATCTGTATCAGTAAGATGAGTTCCGCTTAGTGTCAAAACAATATATTGTGATATTATTCTGGCATATTCCGACGCATAATTGTCTGACGAAGTATAATCGGAGGATTCAAGCAGATATCCGTTCATTGCTATTTCCAACCGCGGTATTATTGCTGTAGGCTGATAAGTAAGGTGTTTATCAAATTTTCCCGGGTAGTCATTTTTATTACAATGAAACCAGAGAATGTCCCAACGGTCATTTTTAACGGCATAACGACATGGTTCAGATGCAGGAATTACGCATACTGTATTGGGTAGCGCAGTTATAAGTTCATTTTTTATTTCAATAATTCCAGATCCACCTTGAGTGAAAATTATAATTATATTATCATTGTGCTCCGGAAGACCTATTTCATAACCAGATTGCAGTTGACTGATGCCGGCAAAAAAAACACCTAACCGTTTTAACGGTGATGCTCCGATACATTTTAAATTTAAAAAAACTTCCCGGCATGAATCCGGTATATTGCTTATTTTTACAATGTTTTTGCCGTTTTTTAACATTCACATATATATAAGTTAAGTGTATATTGATTAAGTATATAATCTAACATTTTAAATTTTAAACGCAATAAACAATGGAATTAAAGAACATGAATAAACGAGAAGTTGCGCTTGCGGCAATTACAGGCGGTGCCGTACCTTATACTCCCTGGAGCATGGGGTTTACTTTTGAAGCAAAAAATAAACTTCAGGAGTATTATAAAACTGACAACATTGAGGAAATACTTGATAATCACATTATGTGGATCAATGTTTTTGGTGAATTTAAGGAAGTTGGCAACGATATGTGGCAAGATTATTTCGGAGTAATTTGGGACCGCAGTGAAGATAAAGATATCGGTGTTGTAAGTAATTGCCTGCTTCCGGAACCGGTAATGTCAGGTTTCTCAATGCCCCCAATACCATCTCAAGATTGTTTTGACGCAATTCCGTCTATCATTGAACGTAATCCTGACCAATTACGGTTGTTAGGCATTGGTTTTTCATTGTTCGAACGGGCATGGACCATGCGCGGCATGGAAAACTTGCTGATGGATATGTGTATTAATCCGGAATTTGTTAATGAATTATTGACCTCAATTACCGATTTTAATATTGAAATTGTCAAAAAAGCGGTAAAATATGACATTGACGTGGTCCATTTTGGAGATGATTGGGGGCAGCAACACGGGTTAATCATGGGGCCGGCAATGTGGAAACGTTTTATCTATCCGCAACTAAAACGTGTGTATGGAGTATGTAAAGATGCCGGCAAACTGGTAAGCATACATTCTTGCGGTGATGTTGATGAACTTTTTGATGATCTTATTAATATTGGGTTGAATAGTTTTAATCCATTCCAGCCTGAAGTTATGGATACTTTGAAACTCATGGATGAGTATCACGGCCGCTTGTCTTTCTGGGGTGGATTGTCTACTCAGAAAACTCTACCTTACGGTACTGTAGAACAGGTCAAACAGGAAACAGCCATATTGTTGAAAAAAGGATTGCGGGGAGGGTATATATTTGCTCCTGCGCATTCTGTAGAAGGCGATGTACCTGTTGAGAACATGGTGGCTTTTATCGAAATGGTAAAAGCTCAAAAGGGATACGTTACCAATCGCTAGACTTTTATAACTAAAAGTTTCAGTCTGTTTCGAGTTTATTTCAACAGGCATATTTTGTGTCGGTATTATCTGCCGCGTGAGATGACTTTCTGAATTTCCACTTGAAATTCTTTGATGTCATCTTCTGTTGGTTGACCGCTGGCATTATTAAGACCTAATCTTCCAGTCTGATCAATAAGCCATTCAGCTGTAACTCCTGACGCAAAAGTTACTGAACCGCTGGCCATAATTCCCGGTCTTGTCAGTTTACTCATTTCAACAATAGTTTTTCCTTGTGTGGTTTCAGTTTCAGGCTTTTTTTCTTCTACCACTGGTTCCGGGTCTTGTTTTTTCCATTCGACTCCTTCCAGTTCTGATGCCAGCAGTCGAAGTTCAAGAAACGTCATTTTTTTCTTAAACTTTTCAACAATAATTTTTTGAATATCGTTTAATGCAACTCCGTTATTCAGTTGTTCGGCGATAAATTTTTTAAGCTCCATGTTGTCCATTGATAAACTCCTGTGTTATTTATTATGTGCTAATGATTAAGTATAAATAATGATTTGATAGTACACTTTTTAGCTTGACCATGTCCATTTAATGCTATTTTAAAATAACCTTTTCCTGCAACTCTGCAACTTTAATAATCAAACTGTGCGGTTTATTTTTTCAAAATTGTTGATTTGTATTGAGTTATAATGTTATTTTGAAAGACGCACCCGTGGGTCTGCCCATGCATAAACAATGTCAGAAATTAAATTAATTATGACAAATAACATTGCACTGACGATTACCAATGCCTTGAGCAATTGTAAATCAGAATTGTTTAATGCTTCTATTCCTGCGTATCCAAGACCGGGAATGCCAAAAAAAGTCTCCAGCAGTAAGCTGCCGGTGAAAAGAAACGGCAATGCGGCCGATGCCCTGGTGATAATTGGAATCGCGGCATTACGCAATAAATGCTGTCCGTATATAGCAAATTGGCTGCACCCTTTTGCCGTTGCTGTCCGAAGATATTCCTTGTTCAATTCGTTCACAAAAACGGTGCGGTAAAAACGTACTCCGCCGCCCAGTCCGCTAGCTATACCAATGATGACCGGCAATGCCAGGTGACAAGGTTGCCCCCAGCCCCACACCGGAAATAAATTATAGTAATAACCCAGATACCACTGTCCAAAAATTATAAAAACCAAATAACTGACACTCATTCCCGCAATTGCTGAAAGTACGATTAATCTATCAATCCATTGTCCTTTGAAGGCAGTGCATAGTAATGCAAGAACAATCCCGAGCAATAACTCGCCGGTAAAGATGGGTACCATCAACGACAAGGATGGTACAACTCCGCGACAGAGTATTTCTCGTATTGGTTCCCGTGTCATTAATGTTTTTCCAAAGTTAAAGAATTGCAGATAAGGGAAATGTTTAAACGGTTGGCATATTTCAAATAATGCAGCAGATAACTGGGAGTCAAGAGGTGATTTTTGTTTTCTAAAGAATCTGACATTATAGATTTCTGTATTGTCTCCACCAGAAATAATAATTTTTTCCTGGTTATCAGAAACAGGCAATCTTAATTCACGACATTCTGTTGAGTTAAATATTGAACCGTTTATCGCAATCAGGCCACGAAAGAAAAATGCAAGCTCTATTTCTGTTCCACGCAAATTAAAATTGCGGACGAATTCAATTCTATCTGCTGTTTGGATTCTTAATCCATCGGCTGTCCACATCGGTTCAAAATGCAATTTTACTCCGGGCAATAACTTTCTGTTGGAAAAATTGATGGATGTAAATACTTCAGTATTGCGCCAATATCCGAATATTACCGGACGGTCAGTACCTAATTCTGAGCGTAACTCTTCAACTTCACGGGGGCTGGGATTTTTTCCTAACAGTGCAGCCGCCGGATCACCGGCCGCAGTACGAAACAGTAAAAAAGTAAGAATCAAAACACCTATGACAACCAATACGGAATATATACAACGCCTTATAATATAACTTAACATAAATCTTCCTGATTGCGCCTTGAAAGAAATGGAGGCAGTAAAACAACGTCTTCTAAATAAATACTATAAATATTATACATGCAGATTGCAAGTATAAATCACCCACGGTATGATGATAAATTTCACTAAGAATCTTCTTCTTTTCTTTTATCAATTGTAATATATAATTTTTCTGGTATTCAAATATGTTAAGTCGCGAGATATAAATTTCCGGTAAAAAGATTATATTCGCATACTTCATGATAATTTGTTATAAATAGGTGTTTATGCTTGTCGAGCCTGTAAAAACAAACAGATTGTATGGTAAATTTAGTGTTACGCATGAAGTTGGTTGTGATTGCTGTCGCTCAATTTGTCAAATATATCATTATGGGACTGCGCTGGCTGATTTTGGCACAACATATTCGTATGTAACAGTTTATTTTTAACAAGTATCTATAAATCTCCACATATTTCTTCTGTTGTTTTGCGAATTTTACGCAATACATTAATCGTCGGGTGAGTGTAGTGGCACTCAACGTTACAAGGCCCTTTATAGCCGGCTTTGATTAACTCCTTCAATGCGCCTCGAATATCGATTATGCCATCGCCTGGCGGAAGATGGTCTTCCCATTGGCCCATATTGTCGGAAATATGGATATTAGAAATCAGACCATTACAATTTTCAGCAACTCTTGTTAAATTTTCTCTTAAATTTGAGTGGTTAATATCCACAGTGATACCTAGATTAGGAGACTCAAAAGAGTGGACAAAATCAGCTATTTCACGGCTGTCTGGGTACCGTTCGTTTAATTGGGGTTTAAAAGGGGCGGTCTCCATTGTCAGAATTATATTAAGTTCAATCGCTTTCTGTAACAATTCCTCAATGCTTTTGCGAAATTGCCTTGAGTGTCTAGGATCATTCATTCTGTTCAAGTAGTGAACAACGTAGGGGCAGGGAGCGTAAGTGGCAGCGTCTTCAAGACGTATAAATTCCTTTTCAACTGCTTGACGACGGACTCGCTCATCAAGATCAATACTTCCGGTAGAAAGGGTGCCGTGTACCGACCATACTTTTAATTGTAATTCTTCTATTTCTGCAGCTCGTTCTTTTAAATCATGATGCCGCTTGCCAATTTCAATGTATTCAAATCCGGCGATTTTAACTTTTTGTAAAAAAGCTAAAAGATAAGTTGAGTTTTCTTCTGTCCCGAAAATTGATGTGCTAATACAAAGTTTCATCACGACTCTCCTGCGCTTTTCGGCAATTTTTTATCCAGTTTGTTCTACAAAAGAATATGTATTATAATAAGTGTTTACCACAATCCAAATATAAAATCTGTCCTGTCATTGAACGATTTTCCGCTAAAAACAGACAACCTGAAACAATATCAACGATTTCAACTTTGCGTTTTAACGGTACTGTCTGTAACGTCTTTTCCATTGTCCAATGCTCTCGTCCTGGCGGTGGCATAACTGGACCTAGGGCGATAGCGTTGACCCTTATCTGCGGCGCCATTTCAACTGCCGCTGCAATCGTAGCTTCCATTAATGCTTTGCGTGACAACCCATAACTACCACTTTTTATACTAGTTTGTCCAACTTCCTGATCAAGAACGTTTATTATTATGCCATCACCACCGCAATACTGTTGGTGAAATTTTTTCATCAATATCAATGGGGAAAAAAAATTTACCTCGAAATCAAGCCTTGAACAATTTATGTCGCCATCTATAAGTGACCGCGGTTCGTATCGTGATGCATTATTAACCAGTATATCAATCGGTTTACCAATTTTTTCAAATAATCCGTTTACTTGTTGTTCAATTGATAAATCAGCCTCAACAACCATGTGTTTTTTTTTACTTTCGAAACTTGCTGATAATGCATCAGCTTCGCGTCGAGAATGATTGCAATGAATCACAACTTCAGCTCCGGCAGATGCAAACGCCTGACAAATCACGCTTCCAATCCTAACCGCTCCGCCAGTAACTAAAACTCGTTTGTTTTTCATATTCATAGAACACTTCACCAATGGATTCCCTTCAAGCAAAATAGGTTGCATGTAACTTGTTCTGACCTTCTATTTATCCGAGAAGTACAAAAAACAATTATCCATTCCACCGCGATTACAAGCTAATACTTATCATAGCATCATTTCTTTATTTGGCAACCACAAAATTATCTATAAATATTATCAGATTTAATGAAACAGTGTGACTATTCATCTTTTTTACTAAAAATAACATTTGAAACTTGCAAAATTTAAAATTTAAAGTAACTTTACAGGACATGCATTTTTACGAGCGCCCGTAGCTCAATTGGATAGAGCGTCTGGCTACGGACCAGAAGGTTTGGGGTTCAAATCCCTACGGGCGTACCACTTTTATCATCCTACTAATGAACACTTTATGGCTTATATCGCTTCATTTAAATAGATCTAATATATATATGCTGTCTAATGTATGTCTAAGGTTTAAGATATATTCATCAAAAACACTTTCATGTTGAACAACAACTGTTTCTTGTATAATATTGAAGTCTAACACAATTGACAATATTGACAGAATATTAATATTCTGGATATATTTTATAGCGTCACCGTCTAACACAATTGACAAAACCATACCTTATTGCAGTGATTACATATAGTATGTAACAGGCTTTTTAATGCATATTACGTCTACCTTAAAAGCATATATAGGTTTGCCGATATTATTCTTAAAGGTAAGCTTGATGCCGGCAATAGCCGAAAAGGTGTATCATAACACTTTGTTATAAGGCCTGTCCCACCGTTTTGTACCCTGTCGTAAAAATAATACAGGGTAGGGCGTTTTTTTAGATGATATTCGGTTAAATGGCTGTTTTTTTAAGCCGAATTATTGCTCTTGTAATAGCTATATTATCTTGGATTTCTCTCTCTATGCAACCAATCGCCTAGATAACGCCTTTAAATATTTTCATAAAAATTGTCGTCAATGATACATCCATGTTTTAAAGTAGTTACGATGATAAACCTAATAACATTACCATTGATAAAAATATTCAGTTTCGTAATAGTATTTTATCCATGAAAACGATCTTATCCAATATCCATGCCCAATTACGGAATGAACTCCGTGGAGGCTTGTCTATTAAATCTAAATTATGGTATTACGCCACAGACTGCCTTCTGTCAAACAATATTCATCTCGGTAATTTTGCCGGCTTTGGCTGATGCGATATTTTTCAAACTGCTTAAGGCCATGCGTTCGCAAGCTTCGAGCGTACTGCTGCCGATATGCGGCGTCATGATGACGTTTTCCAGCGTCCGCAAATCTTTTGTCTGCGGGATATATGGTTCGTTCTTGAAGACATCCAATGCCGCTCCGCCAATAATATCAACACTTGCAGCATCAAATACGGCATCTTCATCAACGACGCCACCGCGTGCGGTATTAATCAACCAACTGCCCTTTTTAAACATCGACAGTCGTTCACTATTGATAAAGTTTTGCGTTGCCGGAATATTCGGTATATGAATTGTGACAAAATCGGCATTTTTCACCGCTTCAGCAAAGTCCGGACAAAAGAGGTCAAAATTCTCCATGTTTGAACCTTTGACAATATCATATCCGACGATTTTCATGCCAAAACCATGTTTGGCAATCTTTGCGACTTTGCGGCCGATATTGCCGCAGCCTATTATTGCCAGCGTCTTACCGGCAAGCTCAACGCCGACCCGGTTTCTCCATATATTGTTCTTATTATCCGCGGCACAAGTTGCTAAATGCCGGGCAGCGGTTAAAATCAACCCGATGGCACATTCGGCAACTGAATCATCTAATACGCCAGGCGTATTCGTGCAGTAGATGCCTTTTGCTTTCGCTTGCACCTTATCTACTCCATCGTGACCAACACCGAAACGGGCAATTACCCCGCCTGCAGGAATTGCTTCATAAAGTTCTTTCGTATATTTATTTACTCCGATGATTACATATTCAGCCTGTTCTTCTCGAATTGCTTTCGCCAAGCCTGCCTCATCGGATGGGGCGGAAATACACTTAAATCCGGTGGCATTCTGAAAAATATGTTTTGCTTTGTTATACTCCAGATCCGTTACTAATACCTTAATCATTTGACCTTCTCCCAAAATTGTTTTGCTTTGTTTAAATTATCTTTTATAACATGTCTGTTCAATACTTTTATGTTTTACAATTATGTAAAATTACTTTTTGCAGTTTCAGTCCTAATTCTTTAAAATTTAATTTTATTGGCTTTATCTTTAATGAGTAGTTGC
>CAYMSF010000068.1:0-18507 GCA_964392985.1 uncultured Victivallaceae bacterium
AATCCATCGCCAAATTCCTAATCGTTATTGTCTATGACTGATCACTCATTGGTATGAACATTCCGGCTGAAAACATAAAATTTATGATGTATAAATATGCGATAAATCAATGAAGAGATGCAAAAAAAACATTCGTCGGTTCCACCGCCGCCTAGTCACCACTTCAGTCCGAATTCCGGAAAAATTGCTACAGTATCTCCGGTAAAATCAGTTTCTCCCATGCTGCCGGTAAACGGCAGACGTTCAGGCTTCTCAAAATTGATTGCCCGTCTCACCAGTTCTTTTGAATTCATCATAATTTCGCATTGCTATTTAAATGTTGTCAGATAATCTTTGTATTCTTTGCGTAAATCTTTCCAAATATTCCTAGCCTGGGACAGGCTGCGGACTATGGATCGAGGCACAGCGCCTGCACCGCTAAGCTGACCGTCCAACCGACGTTGGCAAGCATGATCAGCATTTCATTCTTCCACATTAATTTATTGCTCCGAAACGAATCCACATTGCATTATTTGGCTTGAACTCCTACTAGATTTTGTAAGCTGGTTTCGTTTCGGAGCAATAGTATTGAAATAATATGACGCCAGTTCCGGAGATAATTCAGGCATTGCGTAATTCACCGATACCTGAGCCATAAATTTCTCCATGATGTTATTTGACAAATAAAGTTATGATTTCAAATGGTTTAAGCTGCAAATCGATGGAACTGCCTTGAAATAGCAAAGGCTTTATGTTCGTTCCGGCGGCATCAGTCAGAATGCATGAATTAATTTTTTGATTCAGAACGCATTTGATTTTACTGTTTTTGCCGCGGCTTTCCCAGAGCCGCATCAACAGCCCGCCGTTTTCCCGACGTAAACAACTTAATTCCGCGCCATCCGATGGCATCCTTCCGGTCATGCTTGGTTGTGACTGGTGGTATTCATGTTTTGTCAACGGCAAAACCGTTGTTTTGAACAATTCCGGCTCCAAAGTTAGAAGTTTACTCATTCCATTGCCATTGAAGCATGGACGTAATTTAATCGGTTTCCGAATCAACGCCCGGCGAGATCAATGGATGTTGACAATTGCAAAAGGCAAATTTGTTTCTGCTGCAGAGTGGGAAAACCTTCCCAAAATTAATTATGTTTCAATTTATCGCGGTCCGATACTGCTGACTTATGATGCGCGTTTCAACGATACAGACTTTAGACCGGAATCAGTGCCGCAACTTGCAAATCCGAATTTAAAACTACTCTCCGGATGGAAAAAAGTTCCATCAAACAACCCTTTGATATTAGTTGAGGGAAATGATGTGAAAGGTAAACCGGTACGTTATTGTGACTTTGCCAGCGCCGGCGCGACGGGCAACTATTATCAATCCTGGGTTCCAGTCAAGTTTAATTGCAAAGACGTGAAGTTTTCACCGAAGAATCCGTGCCGGAGTCAAACTAAATAGTGGTGTATCAACCATTACATAATAAAAACTAAATAAAACAGCAAAACAGGAATGAAAACCATGAAAACAAAAAAAACCTCTGCAGTAACAGCAAAACACGAGCCTGTTTTGACTGTTCCGTCTTCAATTGAATTTCAGCTCGCCGGTGAAATCGGACGGCGGCTTAATGCGGTAACGGAACAGTGGATTCTGCCGACACCGGAAGCCAACCCCGCCATGCTGGGAATGTTCAGAGACCGGGACAATGAGCCATATCGGAATATGGTGCCGTGGGCAGGCGAATTCGCCGGTAAATATCTTACTCACGCGGTGCAAATACTCCGGCTTACCGGCGACACCAGACTGCGTTCACATCTTAAAAAATTTGTCAAAGAGATGTGTGCCTGTCAGGATGCCGATGGCTATTTAGGTTGCTGGCCGCAGAATTGCCATCTAACCAACCGTTCGCGAAATTCCGATTCAAATTGGAATCCTGGCGGTACCTGGGATACCTGGTCGCATTATCATGCCATGCTCGGATTGCTGTTGTGGAACGAAATCAGCGGTGATAAAAATGCGCTTGATACTGCTGAAAAAATCGCCGGCTTGCTCTGTAAAATATATCTCGGCAAAAAAACTCCCCGACTGGTTGATACCGGCTCGACAGAAATGAATCTGGCTCCTATCCATTCTCTCTGCCTGCTGTACCGTAAAGTAAACAAGCCACAATATTTGGCCATGGCACAGCAGATTCTGGAAGAGTTTGCGGCACAGGACGCGAACGGCGCGTTCCTTGCCGGCAACTATTTGCTAGCTCCCTTGTCCGGCCAGGAATTTTTTCAGACCCCGAAACCGCGTTGGGAAAGCCTGCATCCGATTATGGGATTGGTTGAGCTCTATTGGCTTACCGGCGATGAATCATGCCGCAAGGCTTTTGAATCGTTGTGGTGGAGTATGCTGCGTGGCGACCGCCATAATAACGGCGGATTTACCTCCGGAGAACAAGCCACCGGCAATCCATATCATATCGGCGCGATTGAAACCTGCTGTACGGTTGCCTGGATGGCAATGTCTGTTGAAATGCTGCGGCTCACCGGCTCTTCTCTGGTCGCGGATGAACTGGAATTATCCATGCTCAACAGCGGACTCGGCATGATGAGTCCTTCTGGACGCTGGGTTACTTACAATACACCGATGGACGGGACAAGAATCGCCAGCCCCAATGATGCTACTGCATTTCAGGCCCGTCCCGGCTCCGCTGAATTGAACTGCTGCTCGGTGAACGGTCCCCGCGCTTTAGGAATGCTTTGCGAATGGGCGTTGATGCATGACAAAAACGGACTGTCCTTGAATTATTATGGTCCGGGTACGATAAAAACCTCCCTTCCGTCCGGCAATACGGTCAGCATCAAACAGGCTACCGACTATCCGCGCAACGCAGAAATTGAACTCACGATAACGACGAAAACCGTAGAAACGTTCACACTTGCCTTGCGCATACCCTACTGGAGCAAGAATACCGGGATAAAGTTAAACGGCAAAGAGTTGAAAAAAGTAATACCCGGCGAATATTTCAAAATTGAACGGAAATGGCAAAGTGGCGACAAAATAAAAATTGAAATGAACTTCGAAGTTCAATTCTGGCGGGATATAAGCCGTTGTCACATGGATAGCAGTGACTGGGAGACCGAATGGACTCTGGTCGGACCAGTAAAAAGCAAGGGCAAATCACTTGAGTCAATTCCTTCTGAAGAACTCTTTCTTGACGGCGCCAAAACCATGGAAACTGTCATTAAAGCGACCGGCAACAAGCCAGTGCGGGTTCACAGTAAATCAGGAGTTATTGATTTTAGAAAAGTTTTCGGTGAAATGGGCGAGTTTACCGCCGCGTGGTGCTTTACAGAAATTGACGCGCCGTCCAACGGCATCCTTCCGGTCTCGCTGGGTTGTGACTGGTGGTATTCATGTTTTGTCAACGGCAAAACTATAGCCGTAAACAATTCCGGCTCCAAAAAGCGAAGTTTCTATATTCCGCTGGAATTGAAGCGTGGACGTAATTTAATCGGTTTCCGAATCAATTCCGGAAGCATCGGCTGGATGTTGACAATTGCAAAAGGCAAATTTGTTTCTGCAACAGAGTGGGCAAATGCTCCGAAAACCAATTATGTTTCTATTTATCGCGGTCCGGTACTGCTGGCTTATGATGCGCGTTTCAACGACACCGACTTTAAGCCGGAATCTATACCGTTGCTTGCAGAACCCGTGCTGAAACTACTTCCCGGATGGAAAAAAGTTCCGTCAGACAACCCTTTGATTTTAGTGGAAGGTAAAGATGCGAAGGGCAAACCGGTGCGTTATTGCGACTTCGCCAGCGCCGGCGCGACGGGCAACTATTATCAATCCTGGGTTCCAGTCAAGTTTAATTGCAAAGACGTGAAGTTTTCACCGAAGAATCCGCGCCGGAGTCAAACTAAATAGTGGTGTATCAACCATTAACTAAATAAAACAGGAGCTAAAATGCAAAATTTTGAACTGAAGAATAAAAAGATTCACAATTCTTTTTTGAAGCTAAAAAAAGAAAATCCGAAGAAACTGGCAAAAAAATTGAACCTCTCCTGGAGCAATTGGGGGTTCGGTATTGAACCGTTAGCCGTATCCGTCAAACGTCTGGCCGATAACGACATTCGTTTCATTGAACTGCACGGTAACCATTACGGAGCTGATCTCGGGTACAAACTATCCGAAACCAGAATGATCCTTGACGACCATGGCGTCGCCTGTGCCGGGATTTGCGGCATGTTCTCAAAAGAGAACGATCTCTCCAGCAATAGTGGAGTGACCCGGCAGAATGCGTTGGATTATCTCAAGCGGACGCTCGATTTTGCCGCCGGGATCAAGGCGGGATATATTCTAGTGGTTCCCGGCGCGGTTGGACGCCCGGGCAAATATGATGACGCGGAATTTGAGCGCAGCGTTGAGACTCTCCGTTTAATCGCAGATGAATTTTACAGTAGAAAAATCAAAGCCGCGGTTGAACCAATCCGTTCCGCGGAGGTTAGCATCGTTCATACAATATCTGATGCCATAAAGTATATTCAAGCCGTTGACCATCCGGGAATTCAGCATATCAACGGTGATGTGTACCACATGCAATCAGAGGAGAGTCATATTGCCGAAGCTGTAATTCAAGCAGACAAACGCCTGACCAATTTACACATGGCCGACTCCAACCGGTGCGCTTTGGGCGATGGTTCGCTGGATTTAGATACCATTATAAAGGCGTTGTATCTCATCGGTTATAACGCGCCGGGCAGATTTTTCACTCCGGAACCATTGGGACCCGGCGGTGATCCATATCCTGCCATGTACGGTAAAACTGATAAAAAAATTCTCGACGCATTGGTTATGAAAACGGCGGTGTATTTCAGAAAAAGGGAAGAATATATCCGGGGAATAGAGTAATCCGGGGATTATGCTATACTAAACGCATTATCGTAAGTTGCTGGTTACACCTTTTCGTCTGACACAGGAAAATTTGCCCGGCCAATGCACACAGAATAAAGCGATTTTCGTTGTCCATGTATAAAATATGACCGGAAACACGAAAAATCTTTGCAATCTTCATCTACTTAAAGATAGAAGCAACGCCTTTCCGGTGATATTCTATACCCATGGTTAATAATAAACAGTTTTACCCTGATTTAAGGAAATATTTATGCAATTCAGAAAATATGGCAATACCGGGAAAGAGGTTTCATTACTTGGATTCGGCTGTATGCGATTCCCGAAGAAGAATGACAAAATCGACCAGGACGAAACTATCCGTATCGTTCACCGCGCCATCGAACTGGGGGTCAACCATTTTGATACTGCCCGCGGTTACGGTGACAGTGAACTGGTACTCGGCAGGGCCTTACAAGGAAAGCGGGACAGCGTTCTCATAACAACCAAAAATCCCAATAAGAGTAATTCCGGTGATGAATGGCAGAAGGTACTGGAAACATCTCTGGAAACCATGCAGTGCGGCTATTTTGATTTCTATCTTTCTCACTATCTTTCCTGGGAAGATTTTCACAAAAACTTGTCGGTAAAAGACGGTCCGATTGAACGCGCCATGAAATTAAAAGAACAAAAGTTGATATCCCATTTTGGTTTCTCCAGTCATGATTCTCCGGAAAACATGATTAAACTGATCGATACCGGCTATTTTGAATGTATCACACTCCAGTATAACTTTATGGACCTTAATAACGAAAAAGTCATAAAACACGCAACCGCTAAAGGTCTTGGCGTTACCGTAATGGGACCGCTTGCTGGAGGCAGAATTGCCGGAATTAAAAATCTGGCAAAAGAGATTAATATCGGAAAAGATTTGCACGAGGTTGAACTGGGTTTGCGCTTTGTTTTTTCCAACAAGGACGTTTCCAACGCAATTTCAGGCATGAATACCATGGAACAAGTCGAACAGAATGTCGCAATTGCATCAAATAAAGAGACGCTGAATACAACGGACAAAAAAGCGTTGCTGGCCCTGCTGAAAAAATACAAAAAGATTGCCGACCTCTATTGTACCGGATGCAACTATTGTATGCCCTGCCCGTCAGGAGTTAATATTCAATATATTTTTTATCTTGATATTCTTTACAATGTCTACGACTGTAAGAGTTATGCCGCATCATCATATCAAAACATCTTGAAAAATTACGATAAAGCTACCCTGGATTGGTCGGGGAAGCCGGCTACCTGTTGTGTTGAATGCGGTCTGTGCGAAACAAAATGTCCACAGAAAATAAAAATTATTGAACAGCTCAAAAAATCAAGTGCAACCTTGACCAAGAATTGCGTTGTTTAATAAATCAAGAGTTGTGTGAATACCTGATACAATACTTACTGCTACCCGTATTCCTTGTTTTTTTAGAAAGGTTTTTCACTTCTTCTGTTGGACATTCCGTTGGGTTGCGGCGATGCCGTGCTAAGTCCTTCACGGGAAAAAAGATTTACAGGAGCGGGGCGGGAATAATGCGGCAATCCTGGCGCAACTGAACCAGTTCCGGATACAGGCAGATAACCGCCCCCATACCGACCGGCTTTTTAAGCTGTTCAAGGATTTTGAAATGCCTGGCGTCATCCAGTCTGGCTGAAGCTGACTTTTTGAATTCAACCGGATATAACATCCCGTTCTGCTCGATCAGTAAATCAATCTCGCGCTTGTCTTTGTCGCGATAATAATAAAACGGCACTTGTGAGCGGCCGTTATGCAAATAACTTTTTAATATTTCGGTGAAGCACCATGTCTCAAAGATCGCACCGGCCATTGCTCCGGCTTCCAGTACCCTGGGCGAATCCCAGCCGGTTAGAAAGGCGCATAAGCCGGTATCCAGCATAAAGAGCTTCGGCGCTTTAATCATGCGTTTGGTGATATTGTTAAAATATGGTTCCAGCAGCCAGACCAGACCGGAGGTTTTCAAAATGCTTAACCACGCTTTGGCCGTAGGCATGGAGATATCGGCGTCGCGGGCCAGATCGGAATAATTTAACATTTGTCCAGTTCTGGCGGCAACCGCCCGGAGAAAACGGGAGAAATGTTCAAGATCGCCGATATTTGACAGATCCCTGACGTCACGTTCAAGGTATGTCCGGAGATAGGATGAATAGAACATCGTCCAGTGTTCGCCGTTATCCCGGGCAATTTCCGGGAAAGCGCCGGTCCAGATGCGGCGGTAAAGTTCCGTCGTGTCAACGCCGGTGCCGTCGGCGCTGAACGCAATATCTGGCAGGAACGGTACGGAGTGACGATTTTCCAGTTCGCTTTGGGAGAAACCAAGCAGATCAACGATACCAACACGACCGGCCAGAGATTCAGTTACCCCTTTCATCAGTTGAAATTGTTGTGATCCGGTAAGCCAGAACATGCCGTTGCGATCCGCTTTTTCAGCCTGACGCGCTTTATCAATCATTATTTTTATGTGCGGCAGCAATTCCGGAGCGTATTGAATTTCGTCAATCAGCACCGGCGGTGAATATCGGGCAAGAAAACCCTGCGGATCGTTTCTGGCCATGGAACAGTCGAGCATATTATCCAGAGTCACATATTTACGCGTGTCTTCCCGCAGGTTGCAAAGAAAAGTGGTTTTTCCAACCTGACGCGGACCGGTAACCAATACTGCCGGAAAAAATTTACAAGTGTCCAGAAACGCGGTTTCTAATGTTCTACGAGTGAACATATTCTCAGCTCCTTCGACTAATTTAAAGTGTGATATTAAAATAGTCGAGAAAATTGAAAAAGCAAATCTCTTCTTTAATAAATATTCCTAAGGAGTTGTAAAGAAATAACCTTTACATCTTCACGTTTCTCTCGGATGCCTTTGTATTTGACAGTATTTAAAGTACCTCGCGCCCTGGTCGCCTTTGGCAGGTAAACTTCCAGCTAGACAAGCAAGCAGGGATGTTTGCAGTACTCTGTGGATATGCACGCGGCGATATTTTTTTCATTTTCAAAACCTCTTTTCATCGCTGATTATGCCATTTGCTCTGGTCCAGTGCAAATTTACCGTTTCCGGTCTGCCGGCATTCTTGTTCCTCACTTTCTGAATATAGAGTTTTACCACGCCGTCATTTTTTTCAACATCACGCCAGACACATAAACACACATCTGCTTTATTCCGCCAGTGTGCGCTGCCGCTGATATCGTAGGGTGTCGGTATCGGATAGCTACCGGATTTATCTTTGACCAGCTTCGCCGGATGAGCTACAATCCATGCGGAAACATTGTGCAAACGGGCAAAATTTCTAATCTGTGAAAGCGTCTGACTGATATATTCCGTTTCTGAAAGCGCTACCGGTCGTTTGTGTTCTATCTCATTCCATGGATCGAGCACAAACGCTTTTATCTTATCCCGGCAAATACAGACTTGAACACGGGCCAGGATGCTGTCAATGTCCGTGCCGGTTTCCGTCACCGTCAATATTTTTACCTGTCGCGATAATTCAGCAGAGGCTTCTCGCCATTCATTTTCAGCCATTGCCGGGATGCTCCAGCGTTGCGTCTCGCCCGGATTGAAGAGCGGTTTGCCAGTCCACTTCTCCGCCAGCTTTTGAAAATAGTTCGTAATGGGGTAGTTTTCCGGTGAAAAGACTGTCCAGCGCCAACCATGCAGTCGAATGGTGTTAATGATTATCTGATCGAGGAATTCGCTTTTGCCGTGAGAGGGAATACCGGTGAGTATGTTTAAAGTTCCAATCTGGAGTTTTAAAAACTTATCAACGCCATTCAGTCCGGTGCTGAATAAATCCTCTCTGCCGCCAGTTTCCCAAAAGTGCAAGATTTCAGCATCATGAGCGTCAAAAGTGGTAATGCCGTTCACCGGATAAGGCTTTGCATTATCAAGGCAGTTAATTAAAACACTCCTGCCATGTTGAATTAATACATCGTTGCAATCTTTGCAGCCTGCCGGATATTCAACGGTAAAACATTTTTCCGCGCCGAGTTGTTCCGCCAACAGTTTTTCAAATGCCAGACCGGGTTCATCTTTGTCCATTGCCAGTATAATGCGGTCAGCGGCATTGAATGCCGTTCTGTTTGCCGCAATAAATGCCAACTTTGCCACAATGTTTTTTGCTTCCGGCGGCGGCGCGCCGTTGGGACAGGAGACCACGCCCGGATAACCCGCCTCAAGAACTGCCAGCGTATCAAATTCACCCTCGGTAAATATAACCGTATCGTTGCCGGGCAATGAATCACCATTGAATAACGCGGTCTGATCTCCGCCTTTAGACTGATTAAAATCTTTCTTTTCAATGCAACGGTACTTCACATTAACAATTTTCCCGGACCGGTAGACCGGGAACGCAATGGCGGCGCCAGGCTTTCCCAGTTTGTGAAAATATATCCCGGCAGACTTAATCCCGGCGGCAATCGCCGTCTCTTCAGTTATTCCGCGACTACTCAAATATTGCAATCCGGCCTCTGATAATGGCTGCAAGTCTGGAACCACAAAAACACCCTCAATCTTTTCATGTTTAGCCGGCTGAACTTTAGCCTCTTTGCGTCCGCCATTGTATTTTGTGCCGTTCGTCTGGTCATTACCCAACCCGCCAGTAAATCCGCAATGGTGACAATACCATGTTGATTCAGTTAGATTAACTGACAAATCTTTATTACCCTGGTGTTTTCTGCCAGGTTCACATTCCGGGCAAACGGTCCGATATTCGCCGTTACCAACATCCGGCGCAACAATGCCATAATCAATATAATTTTTCATAACACCAACCGCCTTTCCGGCTCTGTCGCGGGAGGTTCGTCGTTCCAGCATTTACCATTTAAATAAGTCAAAGGATTTTTCCGGTATTTTACCTCCGGAGTACTGGCGATGTAACCGGGTAGTCTTGTTTGGATCAGTTCTAAATCAGCGTCGCTTAATTTTTTAAATGCTGATTGACACTTAATCTTGTCGGACGGTTTGTTATATTGTTTCCAAAACTCTTCAAACGAAAACAACGCGCAAATAGGCGATACATCGCCGGATAGTGTTAATGTATCATTATCAGATTCAGATTCAGTATCAGATACAGATACAGCCGACTTTGCCGTGGTTTGCCGGCATTTGCTGGAACGTACCGAGGCTTGCCGGCATTTGCCGGAATTTGTAATCTCCGCACCTTTTTTCCCTGAGTCCCGGCGTTTTTCAACAATAGCAGAATACTTTTCATCATCGCGTCTGAATTGACTTTTAAAAAACGACATTGCCATTTTTACATGTGGAGAAACGATAATCATATCGTGTCCAAGCTGATAATTAAAAATTGCTTCCAGCAATTCGCCTTTTTGTTCTCTGGGTAAATCCTTAACAGGTTCCCAAAAAGATAAATAGAGCACAAAAGATTCCTTCATTTTAGCCTCGCCCTTTCTTCAAGCTTGTTCAAACATCTGTCGCAAATTAACAAACCGGCGTTCAGGTTTTATTCTCATCGTCCGCCTATAAATTTAAAAACTTTAAATAATAATGCATCAATAACTAGACAGAATGTCAACCGGCAACTTGATTTTCTGTCAGGGAAAGGAGCGGAATGGGCAATCCGAGTGAGTATGATGAAAAAAGAGTAAAACACCTATTGAAATATACAACAAATTAGGTAATGTTATGCTCTGAAAATGCCACAGCCAGAAATGGCTGTGCTACCTTTAAAAAAGCCGGGAATGGTAAGATAAGGAATAATAATCCATGATTGCAGAATTGCTCCAACGTAAATAATGTCAGTGTTTTGACCGGAAAAGCATTTTGATTGCGCCCAAAGCGCTGGCAGTACCTTTGGTGGCGATGGCGAATGCTGATGGTGGTACGATTTTAATTGGAGTCAATGATCGTGACGAGGTTGAAGGGATTGCCTAGCCAAACGACTCTGCCGGGCTGGGATTAGAGAATCAGAGGAATTGTTAAGGATGAATGGGAGCAAACATGGGAAAGAAAATAAGTAAAGAATCTTTGGTGGTGAAGGCGAACGAATCAGCCTTTCAGGCTGTTCTGGATTTGATTGCGGCAGCACGGAGACATGCGGAACAGGCGATCAACGCGGCAGTGATTGATTTGTATTGGAGCGTTGGTGAGTATCTATCGCACAAAATTGCCGAGGACGGCTGGGGCAAAGGTACGGTTGGGTTGCTTTCCGAATATATTCAGCGTCAGCAACCGGGGCTGCGGGGATATTCCCCTCAAAATCTATGGCGGATGCGACAGTTTTTTGAGACGTATAGAGAGGCGGGAAAACTCTCAACCCAGTTGAGAGAAATTCCGTGGTCGGGGCATTTACATATTCTGTCTGGATCACGAAGCCCGGAAGAGCGCGAGTTCTACCTGCGTGTTGCCGCCGAAAACCACTGGCCGGTGCGTGAACTGGAGCGGCAGATGGAGTCAGGTCTGTACGAAAAGGCGATTCTGAATCCGCCAAAACTCTCAACAGCGTTGAGAGAATTGCATCCGGAAGCGGAATCCTGTTTCAAAGATTCTTATTTGCTGGAGTTTCTCGGCCTTTCGGAAACGCATGACGAGGGGGATTTGCATCAGGCTTTGCTGCGAAATCTGGGGCGGTTTCTTACGGAGTTGGGCCGTGATTTCTGTTTCATCGGTTCCGAGGTTCCTCTGCAGGTCGGTGGCCAGGATTTTTCACTCGATCTGCTTTTTTTTCACAGGGCTCTAAACAGCCTGGTGGCTGTTGAGTTAAAGGCTGCCAGATTCAAACCGGAGCATCTGGGGAAGCTGGAGTTTTATCTGGAGGCGCTGGATCGTGATGTGCGCAAGCCGCACGAGAATCCATCGATCGGGATTCTGCTCTGCGCCACCAAGGACAGCGAAGTGGTCGAGTATGCCCTGAGCCGCTCGTTTTCTCCAGCCATGGTAGCCGAGTATAGAACCCGCCTGCCTGACAAGAGAATATTACAGAAAAAATTGCATGAATTTTACCGGTTGATGGCGGAGCAGAAGGGATGAAGTGGACAGCAATGATGAATATTAGGCCAGCATTGATCTTGTTGCTTCTCTGATTTGAAATGTCCGGACTTCGCGATATAGCTATTGTTGATGCTGATGGTTTGTGTCTCTGCCGTTTCTCCATTGGCAGCCATGCCGTCGGCAGAGTTGGACGGCGTGTTCCATTTGACATTATCTCTGCCCGCCAGTATATTCTTTACTTAAGAAGTCGGAAACAGTCCTGCCTCGCTCATTGTTAACGCTTGAGTTCAGGGACGGTAGTATTGCCGGGGATTTGCTTTCCGACTTTGTTTTTTCACACAGCATCCGCGTTAATTAATGCGTGAATATATAATGATTAGAGTTTCTTTAAAAGCGCTGGCGTCGGCGGTTATATTGTTATTAATTCATAAGTTACTTTTCAGAATTTGATTACCCGTAATCCGGCGATATATTTTCAACTGAGTCAGTGGTTTTACGAGATGAGGCCTGATTGCCCCTTGTTTCCGATCTTGGTCGGAATAAAAATTTACCACTGACTCAATTAGCGGCAAGTTCATGTAAGGCGGATGTTCCGATAGGCCCGCATTGATCTTGCTGCTTTGTTTTTTGTAAAAACAGCGGATCAATAATATTCCTTGATGTAGGCATACGACTTATTGAAAAGTTCTTCATCATTATGCAATTGATATTTCCACAATGTCTTGCGCAAAGATTTTTGAACTTCCCGTTCGCCGGGGATAGTATTTTGCCAGCCGTCAAAGCGCACTACTTTCACAATCTCATCAATGTCGTTAACAATGCGTTCGACGATGGCCGGCGTGGTCTCTGTCTTCAGTTCCAGGAATAGTTCGGTCAGCGCGGCTTTGGCTGATTTTGGCTGTACTCCGCTGTTATCCTGTTTTTCCGCCTGCAATGTATCTTTCGCTATTTCACAAAGCTCTTTGATAAATTCGATGGAGTGGATCAAGCCTTTTTCGGCTTTGTCCCGCAATGCTTCAAGCCTTTCGCTCAACTTTCTGAAAACCGGATTTCCGCCATGTTTGCCAAGCCGGCTTGTAAGTATTTTCAAAACTTTCTCCGCCTGCTTCGGGTCTTTCTTATTCATCAGGTTGTCAATTACGTCAGCGTCTAAAATCACTTCTTCCATATCGTGATTGATGCCTGTAACATGGATATGCTCATGAATAAGCGCCGTCGTCTGCGCGCCTAATGCATGCCATAATAATCTGCCGTTATCGTCTGCCCCCGGTTTGACTGAGGTGTAAACCTGTGAAAGCCATTTATAATCTCTTTGATAATTTCTTAATACGTCATCAGGGGAAAGTGCCTCCCACAACTTCGATAATAAGCTGAAATCTTTGGCGAAAGCATCGCGTTTATCGTTCGAGTTGATGCGATCCTGCGCGGCCTGCAAGCCTTCAAAACCTTCAACCGTCCTATCCACACCCGCAAAATGTGACAGACACAGTGCGGTTTGCTCAGGCAGTTTGTCGCGCAATTCCTGCAAATTAGTGATAACTTTCTTGACTGATTCTTCATCAAAAGCCAGGGCGCTGGCGGTATCATCAAAAACTCCGAAGTAGTCAACGATCCGGCCAAAAGTCTTATTCGGAAAGAGCCGGTTTGTCCGGCAGATTGCTTGCAGCAGCGTATGGTCTTTAAGCGATTTATCCAGATACATCGTCTGCAAAATCGGCGAATCAAAACCGGTCAGCAGTTTCGCGGTAACTATCAGGAATTTAAGCGGCGAATCCGCATCGTTGAATTTTTCAATCACCTTTTCCTGCTGGTCACGATCCATGCCGAAGTTCTGCTTCACCTCCGAATCATCATTTACGGAAGTACTGATGACAACAATGCTGGATTCAGGAGAACGCAATTTATCCAGTTCCGCTTTGTACTGGATGCAGGCATAGCGGTCGGGGGTTACGATCATCGCCTTGAAACCTTCCGGCTCCACATGCGTCTGGAAATGCTCCGCGATATCCTGAACGATGGTGCGAACCCGCTCCGGGGACTTCAAAAATACCGCCATTTTCGCGGCTTTCTGGCTCAGTTTGTTGCGGTCGTCTTCGCTCAGGTCGTTCGCCAGCTCTTTGAATGCAATATCCAGACTATCTTTGTCAATGTGATAGTCCGGCAGGCGCGGTTCAAAATGCAGCGGCAGCGTGGCGTTGTCGCGAATGCTGTCCTGAAAAGTGTAACGGCTCATATAACCGTTCGAGTCTTCTTCGGCTCCGAATGCCCAGAACGTGTTTTTGTCGGCCCGGTTGATCGGCGTTCCGGTCAAGCCGAAAAGAAAGGCGTTGGGCAGGGCGTTTCTCATTTTGCAGCCCAGGTCGCCTTCCTGCGTCCGGTGCGCTTCGTCCACCATCACGATGATGTTTTCCCGCTTGTTCATGTCGGGATACGCCTCTTTAAATTTATGAATCATGGTGATGATGATTTTCCTGGAGTCTCTTTCCAGCAGATCATGCAGTTCTTTGATATTGTCGGTGGTTACCATATTCGGCACTTCGGCGGTATTGAAGGTCGCGGTTATCTGCGTGTCCAGATCCACCCGGTCAACCACGATCAGTACCGTGGGACTGCCCAATTCCTCCTGCTTGCGCATCTTCTGCGCGGCAAACAGCATGAGCAGCGATTTGCCCGATCCCTGAAAATGCCAGATTAAACCTTTCTTGATTTTGCCTTCCTTTACCCGCTCGACAATGGCATTGGCCCCCTCGTACTGCTGGTAACGGCAGACTACTTTTATCTTTTTCTTCTTGCTGCTGGTGGCATAAATTGTGAAGTATTGCAGTATGTCCAGCAACGTTGAAGGCTTCAGCAAATGGGTTACCTGCCGGGCGACATCCTGCAAACCGGCAAAATGATGCAGTTCGTCTTTTTCATCCTCCAGCCGCCACGGCGACCAGAATTCCAGCGGGGTTCTTACTCCGCCGATATACAGTTCTTTCCCTTCGGAAGCGAACGAGAATACATTCGGCACAAAGAGTTGCGGCGCCGCGTTTTCGTAAATCACATGAATATCGTGCGCACCGTCAAACCAGGTAACCGCCGGGCGCACCGGGGTTTTTACTTCTCCAACGACCAGCGGAATGCCGTTTACAAACATTACAATGTCGGGTATCTTGGTTTCACGAACGCGTATTTTAAACTGATTCGTCAGCAGAAAA
Source organism: uncultured Victivallaceae bacterium (assembly GCA_964392985.1). Classification (GTDB taxonomy): domain Bacteria; phylum Verrucomicrobiota; class Lentisphaeria; order Victivallales; family Victivallaceae; genus CAYMSF01. The sequence goes on from CAYMSF010000068.1 coordinate 15,063, forward strand.
GTGTTATTGTCTATGTTATCAAAGTCTATCAGGCGGATATTTACATGCTCATGGTCTTTGCCGATGGGCATCGATATTTCTCCGCGCAGCCACCGGGCAAATTCTTCATTTGCCCGTACCAGACCGACATTCCCGACTGTAATTAAAATGGCGCGCAGTTTGTGAATGACCTCTTCGGCGCGTTCGGGATTTGCCGCGATTGCCGGATTCAGGCGGATTAATGACTCTTTTAATTCCTTTTCCAGAAAAACATCGGTTATCTCCCGCGGCAGCAATTCCGGCTGGACATATTTCCATCCGGCATTATTGACATAAGTCGCGGGTTCTTCCCTGACCATGCCATGCTGAACCAGATTCAGGTTAACTCCGGTAAGCTGGTGAATAATGAAATATTCCACGCTGTTAAGTTCATTAAAAGCCATATTGCTAATTCCTCCTCTTTATAATCTTAACCATTTTGTTGACATCAACAAAATGCTCCATATTACTATCCCAATATCTCGCTTAATAGTTTCTGTTTCAGGTTTTTCAACGTGACTTTTTGCTGCTTGAGCTGCTCTTGGGTAATATCAAACTGCTTAAATACTTTGGTCAATTCTTGCTGCTTCTCTTTTCTGGGTAAATAAAATTCCTGCGCGGCCAATGTTTTCCATTTGATTGTCGGCGAGAGTGAGCCTTCCGAAATTTGAACGGCCCGGTTCATAAACACATCCGATTGCATGAAAAATGGTAGAAACTCTTTTTCAATATGCTTTTCATTGGCTCTTAAAATCATACTGTGTGCAGAGGCAATGCCGTCAAAATGTGAAACCGCAATTTTGCGCTGATAAGCCCGCCGTTTCCCGAATATAATATCACCTTTATAAATTTTTAATTTCGTGCCGATTACATCATCCGGTGTCCCGGTTCTGGCGATAACAAGATTATCCTGGTCTAAATGCTCTAATCCGACATAAGTATCCAGTGTTGTCTTCTGTGGTTCCACTCTTTCGGAAATGTTTAACACAACCGTTTCAAACTTAACTTTCTCGAAATCATTTTTATGCAGATAATTGCCGAATTCCTGCGTATCGCCAAACAATTCACGCAGCATCTGATTTTTTAAATTCAATAAATTCTTCTCCTGCACCTCCACTCGATCAATCGCCGTTTCGATGGCTTGAAATAGCGCGGCAATTTGTTTTTGCTCTTCAAGCGGAGGAAGGGGGATTTCTACCTTTTTAACAACCTCAATATTCAAGTTCTTGACGGTAGTTCCTGCCGCAAAGCTTTTAAATTGTCGAAATAATAAATCAGAGCTTAATACTGTATATAAAAATTCCTTATCAATGTTATCTATCTTTTCTCTCAGCAATAACCATCCATCATGAATACAGCCAGTGGTTTTTACAATATAGGGCCGTCCGAAACTCATAGAATTAGATAGTATAAAATCACCATCATAAACCATTCTTGAGTATTGAGCCCCTGACGGTTTAATTTTTTGCTTGGTGTGATACACATATTTTGTAATTTCAGTTGTGTCACCAATTTTTATCCAATTTAAACCATCTTGATCGTCGGTGAAATAATCATCAATCGGTCTAGGCGAGCCTCCTCGTTCTATTATGAAAAGACTGTCCAGTTTGACTGTATCCCATTTATTCTTTCTCAACTTCATATTTCAATACCTATATTTTTCAGTTGAGTAAATAAATTTTCTAGCGAAGCATTGATCTGCTTTTGTCCGGTTTTAATGTCATCTATCAGTTCTTCAGTGTTGTGTTCGTTGGCGACTTCCGCCTGCTTTACATATAACTGCACACTCAGATTGCCGTTGTTCGTCAACACCTCTTTACTGTTCATTACTTTGGCAAAACATTCGTTGTCTTTAAAGTTCCAATAGGCCTCGCTGATTTTTTTAATATGCTGTGGTTCCAGCCAGGCATTAGTACGGTCAATCTTTAATTCTTCTTTGGCGTCAATGAAAATGATTTTGCCTTGTCTTGCTTTTGGCTTTCGCATTCTGCACACCAGCAGACAGCTTTCCATGCTGCTGTTATAGAAAAGATTTTTACCCATCCCAATTACCGCATCAACACAATCTTCCTCGATCATGCGTTTGCGGATGTCGCTTTCGGAATCACGGAACAATACGCCGTGCGGCCATAGCACCACGCTTCTGCCGGTTTCAGGATTCAGGCTTTTCATAATATGCTGTTGAAACGCATAGTCAGCACAACCCTGTGGCGGCGTTCCCCATATATTGCGCCCGAACGGATCGTTCATCCATTTCTGCTGATTCCAGCGCTTAACGCTGTATGGCGGATTCGCCATGATGACGTCAAACCTTTTAAGCTCATCGTTTTCGAGTATCTGCGGACTTTCCAGCGTGTCGCCCTGCACAATCAGGAATTCATCCACATTGTGCATAAACATATTGATGCGGGCAATGGCGGAGGTAATCAGGTTCAGTTCCTGACCGTAGAGTTTCAGCGTCCGGTATTCCTTGCCCTGTTCTTTGACATGCAGAGCGCTGGAGAGCAGAATCCCGCCGCTGCCGCAGGTGGGGTCATAAATACTTTCGCCGGGTTGCGGGTCGGTAATCTGGGTCATGAGTTTCACGACGGTGCGGTTGGTGTAAAACTCGGCGGCGGTATGACCGCTGTCGTCGGCAAATTTCTTAATCAGGTATTCGTAACCTTCGCCCATGATGTCATGGGGAACATTGCTGACGGTTAAATTCATCCGGCTGAAATGTTCAATCAGGTCAAGCATCTTTTCATCGCTCATCCGGCGTTTATTGGTCCACTGCGCATCGCCGAACACATCATGGAGCATATCGAAATTGGCTTTTTCAATTCCGCTGATGGCTTTTTGCAGGGCAGCACCGACATCCACGGTTTTTTTGCGGACATCTTCCCAATGGCAGCCTTTCGGAATCTGGAACCGGTGATTTTCGCGGAACTGGGCATAGGCAAGGTCGTTGCCGCTCTCTTTCAGGGCGGTTTGATATTCCTCATCCCATACGTCGCTGATGCGTTTAAAAAACAATAACGGGAAAATGTATTGCTTAAAATCGGCGGCGTCAATCATTCCGCGCAGAATATTGGCCGCGCCCCAGAGATAGTCTTCAAGTTCTTTTTTGTTCATCAATGCTCCATTGGGTATACTGCTGAACTGCCCATGCTTATAATCCATCTGGTTTCAAAGATGTGCTGATCACGCCAGTACAAAAAAGAGGGCGCTCAGTCACACCTTATCTGAGGTTACCGCCAGGTACCCGAACAAAGAATGTGAAAGAGCACCCAAAGGGAGCCCTTTCAACATCGTTTCTTTGTTCTTGTAAACTGGCGGTTTTCAGATAATAAACGAGTCGAAAGTCAATAAATGACTTATCTTAAATTGTAATTGTAATTTTCAGTTATTCTGAGTTTTTTATCTCCTGATTGTTAATTGGAGTTTA
>CAYMSF010000069.1:0-18462 GCA_964392985.1 uncultured Victivallaceae bacterium
CGGAAATCGCCGAAGTCCGGATTAACGGTCGTTCTCTGCCGCTTTTATCTTCTGACGATTCATGGGCTGACCCGCAGATTTATTGTGACAAGCCGCAGCCAACGGCCGGTGGATGGAAATGCTTTCCAATCGCCCCGGAATATAAACTGCTGAAAACAACCTATGAGTTGCCGGCGGACTGTTTGAAAATTGGCAGGAACATAGTGTCAGTGCGGTGTGAATCCACGGAGACCGGAGAGATTCGCACCATTGAAAAAATAGAGGTGCGTACGCAATAAAAAGTGTTTCGAGAGAACATGTTATACTCCGCACTGCTGAAATTTTAAAAATAGACGAGGAGGATTGTGAGTTGGGTTTTTTTGATCCGATTGACTGGCGATATGATCACGCACCTATATCCCTCTTAATTTAAGCAGGATATAGGTACAGGACGGCAGCCTCTCAGAATACGAACCAATTCTCAAAATTTTTTCAATATATGCTAAATTTTCAGATGCGCAGAGTATATCTACTGAACCGGGGTTTGATATTCGACTTGAGTATATAATCAAAACGAGCGAAAATCAATGGTGTTAAGGTAAACCCGAATTTATCCTCATTACGAATATTTTCTACTTCGGCGTTTGACCGATTTTCAGACAGCCTGCTGCTATAGTGAGAAAAGTAACGTCTTTGATCATATTCGCTTACTGCAATTTGAATATCTCCAACATGCCATTGCTGCCATTGGGTAAGGTCAGTTCAAGGCATCCAGGAATTCCGGTGATCGCCGGAATTGGTTCGCCATTGTACGTTGCCTGGAAGCTTGCCATGCCGCCATTAACGTAGAGTAATGTAGCGGCATGTCCAGGTACGCCGCAAAGTTTGATTTGCGCACTGATGCCTCCATCAGCATTGGACTGTTGCTGTATAACCCATAAATCAAAACCGCCAGTCAATTTACCGGGGGCAAAATAGGCATGATGCCAGCACAAAACCGGGCTGGAGAGCGCCCCGAAGTGGCAACACCCGGCGCCATGTCCGTTTTGGAGCGAAAAATGTTCAAAACAATAGAAGCTTTGATCAACTTCGTGTTTCCATAATTCCAAAGCAGTGATGGCAATTTTACGGGCGAAATCAGCACGGTTGTGATCCAGTGCGGTTTTCCAGAAAAACCATTGGTGAGGCATCCACACACTGCCGTTCCAGTAACCGTCGGTTCGAAAATAAGGCTGGCTCATGTCGACTGCCGACAACCCGTACTTTGACCAAAACCGTTCCTCGGTAGTCAACATGGTAAAGAGACGGTTTTCCTGCGCCGGGGTACAAATCCCCGCAAGCAACGGAGTAGCGCCATCAAGGCCGAAATTAAAATTAACTCCGCTTTTGGGGTCGAGATAGTGTTCTTTGAAGGTGCCGTCTTCATTGTGAATCACATAGCTGAACACCCCGTCATCTTCATTCCACGAATAATTCTGCAGCCCGTTGCCCAAAGCCTCGATGTCCCGCTCATAGAGCGCCAGGTCGGTTTCATGCCCGCCTAAGATCAATGCAGCTTCCTTGAGTATTCGGGCAAAGCGGATCGTATGCGCCGAAGTAACCACCGGCGCGGCATCGAAACGTTTGTCGTGTAAAAGTTGCCATTGCGGCGGATAGTCGTCCCAGCCTCCGGCATTATAGCAATACTCCATGCCATTAAGGATGTCGGTCTTGAAATGGCGGAATCGCGAGGATTCAATGTGTCCAGCAAGAAAATCATAAAAATGCCTTAAGCGAGGGTAAAAGAATTCCAGCAGATCTCTGTCCTGAGTGCGGTTCCATAGTTCGAGATAAAGATAAGCCTGTACTGGCAACGGGGTACCGTGAAGCAAAAATGCGCACTCTTCATCATCAGGTTCAGTCACATAGGCATTGAGGTTTTCGATGGCACGGTGCTGATCAAATTCGGCCAATCCGAGGCCGGTAAAGCCGGAATCCCAACTGTATAATGAATAAAAGAATTTATCGGGGACATGATGGCGGATGTTTTTGCCTTTGGCTAATACCGGAAATGCAATATTGGTCATGACCGCCGCGCTCATCAATTGCTGGCTGAAGCGGTATTTCTCCCCGGCCGGAGTCGCTGGCAGGCCAAATGCATTTTGCTTATTTTGTTGATATATTTCCTCCATGGCCGCAGGCGTGCGATCAATTTTGTTCAACTCATCCGGCAATGTATTGAGTTCGCCTGCACCATAGATCGCGTATAGGATCATACTTGCTCCGGGTTCGACGGCAATGGGTAGAATATAAGTTTCCTTGCAATAACTGCTTCCTTTGACACCCTTGAAAAGCATTTCCGGGGTATAGTCAGGATGTCGCAGCAGATAGCTGAACGACAATAGCTTGGACAAGTCATCAACCCAGTATTCGCGTTCTCCAGCAGCCGACGTACTCCACCATACGATATAACTTGTGTCGAAGGCATCAGCCATTATCAAATTACTTTTGGCGATGGGACCGGGAACCGCACGGGGTGTGACTGCGTGACTGATAAGCGGAAAAGAGATTGCGCCAATCGGGGTTTCACGAGACATAAAAATAAAACCATCGATGCGGATGCCGTGAGCTGAGCCGCCGGAAATCAGTTGAAGTTGTCCCGGCGCAATAATGCCGAAATAGAGTTCATACAATTCAAATTGTCCCGTCCCGGTGACCATATGCGAGTATACTTCCCCCCCAATCTCGACATTCAAGGCCAGCGTTTCACCATGCTCCAGTCGAGCGCGCATCAAAAGTTTGCCGGCCGCAGAACGGTAATCAAAGTTATAATAGACTCGATCTCCGGCCGCTTCACCAAAACATGGTAGCGCACGGTCATAGTGCGGTTTGCCGAGGCAACGACTGTGAACAGTACCGGGAAAGTTCTGTTCCTCTCCTCGACGTCCGCCAGAGTAAACCAGATTGCGATCCATGCGGAAATAAGCATATTCGACATCGACATGATCCAGGGCATCGAGCCAGAGCGCCGATTCCGGAAGTTGCACCGCAACTTCATTTCGAGGAGCAAAGTGGCTAAACAGCATCAGTGACGCAGTTTGACTCTCGGACGTATGATTGACAAATTCGATCCGGCCAAGACGGAAATTCGGTGAAATGCGCGAATAGCTGGTTTCGGTGAAAAATTCATTGCGTCCGATAATTTGCTGGCGGGCGCTGTAGTAGCTCAAATCTGCACTAGCCTCCCACGGGGAATAATCGCATTCATGCAGAGTCTCGGGCGGACAAAATCGGCGCCGGGCCAGCCCCGGTACCATAAAAAAATCCATGCGGAACCCTTTGTCGTGGTCTGCAATGTGTGAGGCGGCAAAGAAATCACGCGAGTACGGCCCCCAGTCCGGTAGCGTTAAATCACTGGTATTTTTTAAATAATCGTATTTGTTCATGACAACCTTTGGTTATTTATAAGCTTAATCTTAAGGTTTGCCGAAAGGAAAACCAATTAACATGCCGTTTAAAAGAATATGGTCAAAAACGACGATTCAAAAGCATGAACTATTCGCCGGCAATTTCGATCATTTCAAGATCGTTGAGTTTATCGACATTGAATGCGAGACAGTTTTCCTTCACCGTAAACGCAATGACTTGCCCATCGGAAATTCCGGTCAGACGTTGAGCCGTGAAGCCGACCGGCAATTGTAAGACCAACTGCAGGTTGCAGACCGGAATATTCGGCAATTCGTCCTGATAATTGACCAGGCAGCAAAGCAGCGTCCGGGACGTACTGCTTTGCAGAATGGTAACTTCCGTACTGTCCGGCAGATTTTTTGCTTCCAATATCGGTGACGGAATGAATTTGCGGAACAGTTCCCGGCCAAACTGTTGTTGCGAATCCTGCTGGTGCTTGAGCAGGGAGGAATACAGATAAAGGCATTGTCCTTTACCATAACGATTTATAGTTAACCCCGCATAATCGGTAAAAATACCCGGTGGATTAGAGTGAATCGAAGCATACTGTTCGGGATCGTTGACCGGAAAATCGGCTTCTACCACGGTACCCATAACCTGTGCCGTGGTGGCGTTGACCAGTGGCGCACTTAGTTTGGCGCTGGAAACCAGATCGTGTTCGGTATCAGTTTGTAAATAGCTAATGGACCCCGCTGATTTGCCGCTGTATGACACCCCGAAAACATCGGCCAGCTGGAAGTCGCCGCTGCTGTTGCCGTCTAGATCGTAGAGCGAGGTTTTACTGGTCGCGATCAGAGTACCGCCGCCACGGACAAACGTTCGAATGCGCTCTACTTCCGCAGCCGACAGGTAGGCGGCGTTGTTGATCACTAGCGACTTCAGACCGGAGAAGTTGCTGACGGTATCGGTAATCACCCGATAAGGTAGTTTCATTTTATTGAGAATGACCGTAGCGCCGGTAATTTCATCAACTACCGCATTGTAGCGAACATCCATGTTCAAACCGCCTTCCGCCAGCTTTTTCAACTCCGTTCCTGAAATCAGTTCATTGACGCATGAATTCAGCGAAAAATAGAGACCGCAATCGGCCAGCAATGATGGAACATGCGACTGGATGCAGTCCTTGAACCGTCGCAGCCGTTGGCCGACCCGGCTCAGCCGGCGGTACACCCGCTCATTCAGCGTGCCGTCGGGATTGATGGCGTTGATGAAGAGATACGCGCCGCCATTGGCCAGCGTGGTTCCGGCATGAAGGAAAAGTTCGTCTTCGGATTTTGTTGAGGTGTGGTCTTTCAGGTTCACACAAGTGGAGGTCATAAATTCGTATGGCAGATGGCGTGAATAGGCCGCGAAGATTTTGGCACCTAACCGCTGCTGGTATTTGCTGCCGTAAAAATCGCCCGACGTATAGTCCGAGGCCAGCGCGATCCCCGAACTCTGCCCCAGAAGCCAGCCGTGCAGAACCGGAGAAAACTGATGAGTAACACTCAATTTCGGATTAATCGCTTTAAGATGTGCAGTAAGACCGGCGGCAAATTCCGCAATCCAGCGTTCCCGCGCCCGCTGAAATTTTACCCAGTCGGGATTGTTCCAGTCGATGGTTTGCGGTATTTCCAGACCAGTCTCATTCAGATACTTCCGGCAGCAGCTGTCACACTGGCAGACCAGCGGCCAGTAGGTCATGTCGATGAAAAATCCATTGATGTCATAAGCGGCGATTTCATCCAGCTGACGTTTTACAAATGCCACGTAATCGGAATTATTCGGGCAGGAATAGTGATAACGTCCGCCATGATCCTGCCCGTTCGCGTCATGCTGCCGCCATGCAGGATGAGTTTTGGCCGAATCGTTATGAAAAATCACGGTATAATAGGCGATGGGAACAATATCCTTCTGCCGCAGCAACTTAATCGTTTCCCCTAAGATGTCCCGTCCGTCCAGATTGGAGTGGCGGTGGCCGACTTGAGTCGGATAGTAACAGTTGCCGTTGTGGTCGCAGGCATAGACCATGGCCGAATCGACGCCGGCAGACTTCACCATCCGGACATATTCCGCCGGGTTGAACCGGCTCATGAATTTGGGCTTCAGGTCAGTAATATGATTATCAATCAGCAACCGCGAATAACAATTTTTCATCCAGTTCATATAAAAGGTTCCGTCGTTTTTCATTGAGTTTTAAATGCGTTACGTAATTGAATATAATGATTACAGATGAGTTAACAAGATGGGAAACATTGCGGAAAAATATCTTACCGGATACAATTTTCTACTACTTGCAACTTGTCGCCAGGCGAATGGCATCCGGTAATGTCAATTATGCATGAGAAGAAATTGAGAGCGCCACATAATCCGGCGGACGCTATCGCATATCAGTTCTAATAATCTTTGCCGACGGAACTGGGCGAATATTGGTAATATTGCTTAAAGCAACTCGAAAAATAATATTGATTACTCCACCCGGTCAGTTTGGCCACATCCCGGACCAAATATTTTTGGGTTTTCAATAACGTTTGACTCGCTTCCAGCCGGGTCAAAATAATATATTGGCGAATTGTCATTTTAAACTCTTTTTTAAACACATTAACAAAGTAATTAGGGGTCAAACCGACAAACTCGGCAATTTCTCCGACCGACAAATTCTGGCGATAATAGTATTCCCGGATATAGTTCCCGGCGATTTCAGCCGTAGACAAGACCTGCTGATCATTCATTTTCGCCGCTTGTGTCAGAGTACACAACAGCGCGGATATCAGGCCTTTTATAAAAATGAACAGATGGTCGGAGTCATGAGAAGTATCGGAAAAACTGTCCATCTGTTTTTTTATGAAAATCATCGCAGTTTCCAGATTATAGCCCCAAGTCTGCAGGTTCATGGCTGGAACATCCTTAATATAATTTTGCATGTGCTGGTGCAATCCAAACATGATATGATTGGGTTCAATAAGAATGTTCAGCAGATGCTGGTTAGGCGAAGGCAGCAGGATAGCGCGATGAATGATATTCGGCTTTTTCAGGATAATCTGTTCGATGGTGATGTTGCCGCCGTCTGGCGGATCATTAAATATTACCGTGATTTCCAGTTCTTTGTGAAAATGAATGCCTTCGTGAGAAATATATTTGGCATCAATATCTTTCAGCACCAGCGTAGATAAGCCGTCCCAGGGAATCGACACTACCGCCTGCAAAATTTGTTGTACCGGCAGATAACTCATAGAAAACTATATCCTTATCATATTTTATTGCATCGTTACGCCGTTGCAGCAGGAAAATAAACATATATAATTATAATAAACGCAGATAACACAATTACAATAAAATGAGAAAAAAATATCTTTTATCATCATAGAAAAACATAACCGGACGAAAACGTAAAAGCCTCTGTGGCGAGCAAATTTAATAAAAACATTAAGGAGATAGTGTGAGCATGAAAAAATTCAGGCCCTGCTTTGTGATCGCAATGGTCTTATGGACAGGAGCGCTTTACGCGGAAGAGACGGAACTGCTTAACCATGATGCGGATAAATGGTTGCCTAAAGAGTTGACTAATGTAATGGAAGATAACATCAAATGTATCAAAACCGTTGACGCGCCATATCTCATATTTAAAGAAGTTTTTCCTGTTGAAGTCAATAAAAATTATATGCTGTCCGGAGAGTTCAAGGCTATCGGCAAACCTGGAGCTATCTGTCTTCTTGGAGTCAGTTGCCTGGATGAAAATAAGAATGCCCTCCAACCCAGATATGTTAACCAATGGCCAGGGACGGATACCGAACTGGTCGAGCCATGCACTTATGACGATAAGATTCTAAAAATTAAAGATGGAGCAAGATGGCAGGCGGGGGATTATTTCTGCGTTGCCTTTAATACCGATCCGTCGGCCAATGATCTGCCCAACCGCAATATCAGCCGGGGGTGGGGAATCGTCAAAGTAGAAAAGAAAGATTCAGCATGGGAAATAACCCTTAAAGACATTTGCGGCAAGGACTTTCCGGCAGGAACCAGGGTACGTGAGCATCGGGACAGTCATCCTTATAACTATGTGGCCGGTTCTTTGACCGGCACCGGCCAATGGCAATCGTTCAGCGGGAAAATTACCGGAATTTCTTGCAGTTGCGCCCCCAACGCGTTTCGGCCCGGAACCAAATTCGTCCAGGTCCGCTTTATATTGAATTACAATAAAATCAAAGATTCTGTCATGCTGTTTAAAAATATCAAGTTTGAAGAAATCAAATAACGGGAGTAGAGTAATGAGGACAACACGCATTTTGATTGCCATGCTACCATTGATGATCATAAGCCCGGTTTTTGCGGCAACCACGGAAACCGTGTTCAGGGTTTTGCGCAACGGGGTGGTAAACGATACAGTGACGGATGCCGTCCATCCCGGTGGCATCGCAATAACCCCAGGCGGAAAATGGCTTCTTACCTTTATTGACAAAGGGGATTCTGCCGCCAACGGCAAAGTTTACTTCATTGAGTCTGAAAATACCGGAAAAACATGGTCAAAACCATATCGGATTATCGAACCTGAAAATGAAAAACAAGGACTTGCTTTTAATCTATATGCGCTGGGCGACGGAAGCATCCTTGCCGCCAAAAACACTTTATCTCACGCAGACAGCAGCCAGAATTCCGCGACAAAAAATTTGCGTACCTCAAAAATCACCATGATGATCAGTCAGGACGAAGGACGAAATTTTACATTGTTACAGGAATTGAACACCCCGGATAATTCTGTCGTAGCCTGCATGAACTCGTTGGTGAAACTGAAGAACGGGGACCTGATTTTGCCGGCATATTGTTACCCGACATTCGGACGGCAGCCGGGGGCGGTTTACGGTTCCGGCTTTTTTCGCAGTACAGACGGGGGAAAAACCTGGGGGACATTCGAACTGGCGTTTAAGGAAGTTGCCGGAACGAAACCGCTATTGTTCAATGAGTCTGCGTTTGCCGTAAAGAATGACGGCTCAATTGTCGGGTTCGCCCGCATCGACTCGCTCCCGGTCAACAATATGTGGAAGATCACTTCCAGCGATAACGGCAAGACTTGGACCATTCCGGCGGAAACGAATATTCGGGGTAACTTTCCCGAAATCAAACAACTCAATAACGGGTTATATCTGATGGTTTGCGGTCTGGTTGAAAAAAACTGCCGCCCGACGGTCTTGTTCATCAGCAAGGACGGGGAAAACTATGACCGGCTGGGAACGGTCTATTACAGCCGTCCTGAATATAACGGCGGACGTCCATGGGGTCCTGGATACGGCGGTACGCAATCGATCCTTCCCGTGGGGAAAGACCAAGCCTATGTGATTTTTTACGGTGGCGATACGGAATTGAAAGGACTGATGCACACATATATTGACAGTTGCCTGATTGAGGTTAAGCCGGCGGCGGAAAAGACGCCAGGCCAGGCGGCAAGCGCAAGTCTTCCCGGCGGCATAAAACTGGAAATGAATTATGTCGCCCCTGGCAGTTTTATGATGAAAAACACCGGTACTGATGCCAATGGCCCATCTAACCATAAAGTGACCATTGCCAATGGTTATTATTTAGGCAAATACGAAGTGACTCAGGCTCAATATCAGGCCGTCATGAAAGTCAATCCATCATATCGACAGGGAGATAATTATCCGGTTGAAAATATTTCCTGGTATGATGCGTCAAACTTTTGCTGGAAACTGACCCAGCTCGAACGTCAGGCGGAACGGCTGATGAATGATGAAATCTATCGCTTGCCGGCGGAAATAGAATGGGAATTCGCGGCGCACGGCGGAAACTACAGCCAGCATTATGAATTCAGCGGCTGTCCAAGGAAACTACTCAATGAATTTGCATGGTATTGCGGCGACAGCAATTATGAAATGCATGAGGCCGGTCTCAAGAAAGCCAATGAACTTGGTTTCTATGACATGAGTGGAAACGTTTGGGAATGGACGGATGACTGGTATAACGATCCTGCCGACTCACTGTCGTATCACAACACCAAAACCATCCGCGGCGGTGGATGGAACACATTTTCCGGTGATTGCCAGGTTTCCAGCCGCAGTAATGTTATTCCTGATAAAAGCATGCGGTGTCTGGGGTTTCGCGTTTTAAGAACGATTTCCAATTAGGTTGCAGCCGGAGGAATAGCAAGGGCGGATCCATGAATACATTAAAAAACATATCAACAAAGGCGGGTAAAATGACTTCACGGAATAAATTTCATAAATCATTAGCACTAAACAAGTTCACAATCATAGAACTCCTCCTGGTCGTTGCCATTATTGTCATTATGGCGGCAATGTTGCTGCCGGCCTTTGGTCGTGCACGTGAAATGGCTAAACGGGCTAACTGTGCCGGCAACCTGAAACAACTTGGCACGGCGCTGGCAATGTATGTCTGTGACAATAAAGATATTATGCCTACCGCATACGGGCCTGCATCCGCCTCGCAGTATTGGGGATATGCTTTGGCCCCTTACCTGGGTGTCGATCAGAATAACAACAAGACTTGGAGATTAGTTTTTGATGGGCCCCCCACGTATGTCGCTAAATTAAAATGCCAGTCCGCCATGCCCAATAATGCCGGCAGCGGCTTTACCGTATCTTATGGGGCGAATACCTCAGCCGTCAGCGCCGTCAATTCCAGTTTTCAGTATCCGTTCGTAGCGGCAACAGCCGCCACGCGTACCATCATCAGCAAAGTCCCGAGTTCATGCTTTTTGTTCGCGGACGCGGATTTAACCTATAGCATCTTAAATCCGCTTTATAACAAGTTTACCGTTGACATTGATGGCGATGGCTTGAAAGATACGGCGCTTGGACAGAACAATTATAACAATGCGGCTCCCAAGCGCCATTCAAACGGCGCAAATTATGCAATTGCTGACGGTCACGTCAGTTACTACTCCATGAAAAAGTGGGAAATGAACGCAGATAAAATATGGGGCAACAAATGAGTAATTTAACATCTCCATGTCATATCCATACCTCATGATCTTATAAAGCAAGGTTCGTATGGTTCAAAATAACTGCGACGATTTTCTAACCAGATTGATCTGTTGCCGACATTGCTGCAAGGTTGTGCAATAAGACGCAAAGTCTTTGAATAATGTATTGCGATCATAATTTATTTAAGGTGTTTTTATGCATTGGATTGACTGGACGATTATTGCGCTTCCGCTCATCATAGTCTTCTGGGTTGCCATCAAATCCAGAAAATATGTTAACGGCGTTTCAGACTTTCTGGCGGCAGGCAGAGTCGCCGGACGTTATGTTATTTCAGTGGCAAGCGGCGAAGCGGCGATGGGCCTGGTTTCCCTTATTGCCACGTTTGAAGTCCTTTATCAAGTCGGATTTGCCGTTAATGGCTACTGGGGGCGGATAGCGTCAATCGTTCTGATCGTATTAGGCCTCTGGGGATACTGCATTTATCGTTTCCGGGAAACTCAAGCCATGACCATGGGACAATTTCTGGAGATCCGTTACAGTAAAACATTACGAATTTATGCGGCAACCCTGCAGTCTATTGCCGGAGTTTTGAACTATGCCATTTTTCCTGCGGTTGGCGCCAGAGTGCTGGTGTATTTCTGCGATTTGCCATTGAAAGTAAAAATTCTCGGCATGGTGTTTCCTACTTTCATGCTGGTTATGATAATTATGCTGTCCATTGCGGTTATAATAATCACGTTAGGCGGCCAGATCACCATTATGGTTACGGATTGCATTCAGGGAATACTCAGTTATCCGCTGTATCTGATAATCGTGGTTTTTATTCTTTGTACTTTTTCGTGGTCACTGGATATTCTGCCTTGCCTGATTGACCGTAAGTCAGGTGAAAGTATGCTCAATCCTTATGACATTAAAAACTTGCGGGATTTTAATATTTTCGCCGTCTGCGTCGGTCTGATTACGGCCGTGCTAAACCAGATGGCATGGTCGAGTAATCAGGGCTTCACAGTGGCTGCCGCCAATGCCCATGAGCAAAAGATGGGGGCCATGCTTGGAATATGGCGCGGCGGCTTTGCATCAATGATGTTTATTCTTCTGGCATTGGCTTCCTATTCTTTTCTAAACGGTCCCAGATTTGCGCATGAAGCTAATAATGTCCGCAGCGCCCTGGCAATAAAAGTTACGTCCGACCTGGCTGTGCCACAAGCCGTCGAGCAAGTGAAAGGGGAGATAAAAAAATATATCGATCACGCTAAAATAAGTCCGGGAATCGCACAAGTTATTGCTTCACACAATGGCAACAATGGCAACAATGACAATATCTTTAAAATTGCTAAAGCAGCTTTGGAATCCGAAGACAAAGCCCAGGCCCAGGAATTCGGCACCATCTATAGCCAGCTGCTGATTCCGTCGACGATTAAAAAGATTTTACCGGTCGGGTTAATCGGTTTGTTTTGTGTTATTATGATGTTCATGATGATCAGCTCCGATACAGCCTGTATCCATTCCTGGGGTAGCATTATTGTACAGGATATCATTTTGCCTTTGCGAAAAAAACCGTTCCACCCGAAACAGCAGTTACGGTTGCTGCGTTGCATGATGGTGGGCGTTGCAGCAACGGCATTCCTGTTTTCCGCATTATTCCGCCAAGTAGACTATTTGGTGATGTTTTTTACGATTACAAGCGCTATCTGGCTCGGCGGCGCAGGCTCGTGTATTGTTTTCGGTTTGTATTGGCGACGAGGAACATCCTGGGGGGCTTTCGCCGCTTTGTTCAGCGGTGCGATAATTGCGATCGGCGGCTTTATAAGTCAAGCAATCTGGGTAACCCACCTTTATCCATGGATAGTAAAATGTCATATGCTGGAACCAGTTACTACTCTCCTGGAAGGTATTTCCAAGCCATTGAATCCTTATGTGGTTTGGGTTGTGGAACCGGGTAAATTTCCCATAAATTCACAGGAAATCTTTTTCACATCCATGATGAGCTCGCTTTCTCTTTATATTGTTGTTTCACTGCTTACCTGCAAAGAACCTTTCAACTTGGAACGGATGTTGCACCGTGGCAAATATCATAAGGATGGCATGGCGGAAATACAAAAAACACCATTCCAATGGAAAGGAATTCTGGGAACGATGATTGGGATCAATTCCCAATACAGCCGCGGAGACAAGGCCATTGCATATTCGGTATTTGTCTATTCGGTGGTTTGGGGACTGGGATCTTGGCTATTCGCAGTAATATGGAATCTGGTGACGCCATGGCCGATAAATTGGTGGGCAAACTGGTTCTATCTGAACAACATCATTTTAGCCGGCGTTGTCGGATGCGTTACCACTATCTGGTTTACGATTGGCGGCACATGGGATCTTTGCCGACTTTTCGACCGGCTCAAAAACAAAACCACCAATGCTAATGATGACGGGAGAGTGATCGATCATGTTTCTACTGCAGACCTTGTTAACAAAGTGTGAATCTCAGCGTTTCCCTAAGCCATGGGCTCTTAATCAGTAGAAAATATGGGGGAAAAACTATATTTAACAGGATTAAATGTAAAGGAATCTGTGCATCATGTTTAATAACCGGACTTGCTAAAAATCACTTTAAGTTATATGGTTATAGATATAACATGTGGGTGATTTTATGGTTATCAGTAACAAAGCGGCGCTGCCTAAATACCAGGAAATACGCAGTTTCCTGATGGAACGCCTTTCATCCGGCGCTTATCAGCCCGGAGACCGCTTTTATTCCGAAAACGAACTGGCCGAAAAGTTCTCGACGACAAATCTGACCGTGCGTCAGGCTATGGCGCTTCTGGAGCAGGACAAGTTTATCGAACGCAGACGCGGTAGCGGCACTTATGTCCGCAAACTGCCCAGCCGTCCCAGCAGATTGAAAATTACTGACCATTGCACCATCGGCATTCTTACCGGCAATATTGAACTGGACAATAATTTAGCGCTGGGGCGCGTTATCAGTTCATTGCACAAGTGCGCATCCGAAAACGGCTACATGCTGTACTTAAGCCATAATCATATCCAGTCGCTGATTGATGCCCAAGTTGAGGGTATAATAACCATTGGAATTTTTGAACCCGACGATATTAAAATCCTGGAGAAATGTCATATTCCGGTGGTGGGTATCGGACTAAATGTGCCGGGAAATTTCCCTGTGATCTCCACTGATTTTGACCGGGAAGGCAGGGATGTTGTCCAATATTTTAATCAGTGCGGCCTGAATCGCATTGCGGTAATCGGCGCCGGAGCCGATGCGATCATAGTAAGCAGCATGCTGCCCGCCATGTGCAAAGAGACGAATAAAATACCCGGAATGATTCTGGATGAATTTATCAACCCTCCGGATGGCGAATACCTGTGCACCAAAGCAATGATGAAAAAAGCTAAACCTGATGCGCTGTTTTTGCTGAACTGGATGAGTATCTCTCCTGTACTTAGCGCTCTGGATGAACTAAAGCTGAGAATCCCCGAAGATATCTCTATCCTGGTGCATGGCGAAAACGCGCTGGCAATGCACACCAGGGTTCCGCTGTCCATTGTGCGCGGCGACATAGCGGTTGGCTGCCGGAAGATTATGGAAGTATTACTCCAAATCATTAAAACCGGCGAAGCGGATAATACACACTACTATTATGACAGGGAAATTCTTAACCTGGGATCGATCAAATCAGCAACGAATAAAAAGCATGCAAAGATTAAGCACGATTAGCTGGTGCCGATAGCGCGGATAAAAGATTTTTCATTTCTTCAATTGCGAATGTAATTAGCGTTTGACAAATCTATTGTTATATAGTATTATATATAACTATATCAAATTAACAAAATGAAGCAGAAAAAATGAAAACAGAAAAATTATGCGGAGTATGGTCGGCGGCGCCTACGCCTTTGAACTCGGATTTTAAAATTGACGAAGCATCCATTGAACGGCTGGCGGCGCATCAGCAGAAACTCAAGATCAACGGGGTATTTATTGCCGGGACCTGCGGCGAAGGTCCCTGGCTCAGCGACGCGATGCGGCTGGAGCTGGCAAAGCTGAGCGTCAAACACAATCAGGGCAAAATGCTGTTAGCCATGCAGGTGACTGACAACTCGGCATTGCGGATTATTGATAACATTAAACGCATCGCCGATACCGGGGTTGATATCGCGGTGATCGCGCCGCCGTTTTTTCAAATCAATGCCTCGCAGGATTATTTGAAAAATCTCTATCTGGAGGTGATTGAAGCCAGCCCGCTGCCGGTAGGCATCTACCACCTGGGCAAGAATACCAAGACCCTGGTCGAGACCGGGACTATGACCGAAATTATCCGCCATCCCAAAGTAAAAATCATCAAAGACAGTTCAGCCGATCCACTGGCGATGTCAGCCATCGTGCAGGTACGCGATCATCGCAAAGGTGAATTATTTGCCCTGAACGGCAATGAATTTGATTGTGTCACTTACGCCCAGGCCGGATATGACGGGGCATTGCTCGGCGGCGCCTGTTTCAACGGTTTAATGGCTGGAGAAATCATCCGGCTGGCTAAACTTGATAAAATTGCCGATGCCAAATTACTGCAAAACCGGATGAATGAACTCATGTTCGACGTTTTCGGCGGCAAGGATATTCACTGCTGGCTGGCCGGACAGAAACTGCTGATGGTAAAATTAGGTGTTTTCTCAACAAACAAAACGATTATTAATTACAGTGTTGACGCGGCTTGCGAAAAGGCGATTGATGCGGCGATTGAGCGGGAAAAAATGTGGCTGCTGCCGGAGGCGTGTCATGCGTTATCGTGAAACCGGGGCAATGTAAGAGAGGTTCAGTTTATGGAAAAGATCAAACGCCTGCTGTCATCAGAAACTCCTGTCCGATGGGTATTTTCAGGAGACAGTATAACGCATGGAGCATTGCATACATATGGCGAAAGAGATTACACTGAACTGTTTTCCGAGAGAATTCGTTTTGAGATGCGCAGAAGCCTTGATATTGTAATTAAAACCGCAATAAGTGGAACCAGCACGTTCAGTCCATTGGAGAATTTCAATACTTTGATAGGACAATTTGCTCCGCACGTTGTATTTCTCATGTTCGGGATGAACGACTGTTCTGCTGAAGCCGTTCCACCGGAAAAATTTGAAAGCAACCTTAATGATTTAGTTGACAGGATTACCAGTATCGGCGCTATCCCGATTCTTCAGACCGCTTGTCCAGTGTTGCCAAATTCACGCCCGGAGCGTGAACCATATTTAGACAAGTATATGGATATAATCAGAAAGACCGCGGAAGTGAAAGAAATTGAGCTGATTGACCATAATCTTTTCTGGAAGAACAATGGTTCGGATCTTCATTACTGGATGAACGACTCCATCCATCCCAATGCGTTCGGGCATCGTATTTTTGCCCGGCTGATTTTTGAAACGATGGGAATATTCGATGCCGCAGGAAGTAATACCTGTGCTTTTTTTGTTCCAGGTCTTTCGATAAGTAACCAGCCTCAATCGCGATGAAACACATCTTATTAAGGATCATGAAATGAAAGTATTAGACAGTTTTTCATTAAAAGGTAAAGTGGCGCTGCTTACCGGCGGGGCCGGACTTTACGGACGGCAGATTGCCGAAGCATTAGCCGAAGCGGGAGCAGAACTCTATATCGCGTCGAGGGATTTACCCAGGCTTGAAAGTGTCGCCGCGGAGCTAGGCCGGACAGGCGGTAAAGTTACCGCGCTCCATCTGGATTTATCCTCCGAGGATTCCATAAAATCAGTCGTGGCGGAAATCCTCCGGCGTTCCGGGCGTATTGATATATTAGTCAATAACGCCGTTACCCGGCTGGCGGTTAACGGATGGGATCAGCCGATGGAGAAATTTGATGAAAGTCTGCGTATCAATGCTTCCGCATTATTTTGTCTCACGCGCTTAGCGGGTGAAGATATGAAAAAACGTCGTGACGGATCGGTCATCAATATTGGTTCCTATATGGGCCTTCTAGGACCAAACCCGACTAACTACACCGGCACGGATATGATGGCTAATCCGTCGCCCATTTATTTTTTTGAAAAAGGCGGAATGGTAAACTTCACCCGCTGGGCGGCAAGTATCCTTGGAGAGCATCAAATCCGGGTCAATTGCATCAACCCAGGCGGCTTTCAAACTTCGGATCAAAATCCAGAGTTTATAAAAAATTACTCCAGGAATACCATGCTGGGACGATTAGCTGATTCGACGGACCTGAAAGGGATAATCGTATTCCTGGCCTCTGATGCTTCGCGTTATATTACCGGAACTAATATTCCCGTCGACGGAGGGTACACCGCCAAATGAAATTTTCCAGAATGATGCTTGGCACCGTCCAGTTTGGACTTAACTACGGCATTGCCAATACCGCGGGTAAACCTGCTTATGAAACAGCCAGGGAAATTATTAAAGTAGCTTACGAAAACGGGGTAAATTGTCTTGATACCGCTGCCGGATACGGAGACAGCGAGGAAGTAATCGGCCGCGCGCTGACTGAATTGAAGCTTAACGATAAGATGCAGATAATCAGCAAAGTTGACAAGGTATATCTGCATAATTTCACCCCTGCCGAAGCGGAAAAATTTATCACAAACAGCGTGGAGAATTCACTGCGCCGGTTGCGCGTTGACCGTTTAGCCGTCTGCTTGTTTCATATCGAGGCGGATCTCCAATACCTTGAAGTTCTTCAAAAACTGAAACAGCGGGATTTGATTGGCGGAGCGGGGATTTCGCTGGATACCAATACACATTGCAATGAGGTGATTGCCCGTAAACTGAAATATATTCAACTGCCCTGTAATATTTTTGACCGCCGGTTTGATGATTTTTTCGCCAAAGTGCCGGATAACACTCATATCTTCGCCCGCAGCGCTTATTTGCAGGGACTGTTGCTCATGCCGGAAGAAAAAATTAAACCTGCACTTTCATGCATAATCCCTGCTCGCCGTAAAATTGAGGCTTTAGCCAAAGCCGCCGGCCTGAAGATGCCGGAGCTTTTCCTTCGTTTCGTTCTGACTAATCCAAAGATTTCCTGCGTGTTAATCGGGGTGGACAGCGTTGAGCAGTTGAAGCAGAATCTTTCCATCATTGAGAAAGGACCGCTTCATGAAAAGTTATATCAACAAATTTCAGCTTCAGTTCCAACATTTGAAGAAAAAATAATTCGTCCCGGGTTATGGGAACGGAATTAACATTTATAGAAAAAAATTTTCACTGGAGAATTATTATATGATTTATGACCAGCTCAAATATTTGTCGAGACTACCGCTGCCGGGAACGATTTGTGATAAAATCACCGAATTCCTGGAAAAATCGCCGGATCTTCCTGCTGGAAAATATGAAATTGACGGTAAGCGTGTTTACGCATCGATTTTCTGCTATACTACCATCGTCGGGAAGGAAGGCGTTTTCGAGGCGCATCAAAAATACGCCGATCTGCAATTATTATTGTGCGGCGAAGAACAGGTTGGCGTTATTCAGAGCGACAAATTGCAGGAGAAAACGCCTTATGACGCAACTGGTGATGTTATTCTTTACGAGTCTGGAACGACACAATATTCCAGCATCGTTTTGCAGCCCGGATATTTCGTTTTGCTGTTACCTCGAGATATTCACATGCCAGGTCTTGCGACAAAAGTACCGGGACCAGTAACCAAAGTGGTAATCAAAATTTCGGTAGATGTATTAGCTGTCTGATTTTAAGCTGAAAAGGAGTGATCAATATGCGTTATCGTGAAACCGGAGAACTGCACCTGGATTTCCACGGGGCAACCAACACCACCATTAATTACATCGCTAATAACTTTGGCGAAGAAGCGCTGCATGAAATATTTTTTGCCGTCGGACAGAAGGTTTATAAGTCCATCCATGAAAAGCTGAAACAAGGCGACGCCAGTGAACTAATTGAACACTGGCAATACTTTTTTACCCGCGAAAAAGGAGCTTTTCAAATTAAGGAGACTCCGGACGCAATCGTTCTGGAAGTATCTGAATGTCCAGCCGTGCGGCAGCTTTTGAAGTTAGGATTGACTCCTTCGCCGCTTTTCTGTAATCAAACCATTACGGTCAATGAAGCTTTATGTGAAG
>CAYMSF010000070.1:0-18402 GCA_964392985.1 uncultured Victivallaceae bacterium
AACGATATTGGCAGCCTGCTATTTGGGCTTCATTCAGGGTATCTGAGCAGTTACTGGAAGTGATAAAACATTCCAGATGACTGGCCTTAGCCCCATTTTCGTATTCCACGATTGCAATGCCATTGTCATGCGTGTCTTTGTCAGAAGTATACATACACAAATCTTTAGAATAACCGTCAGCATCAACCGCCTGGCCTTGCCAGAAACCGGGCTGGAGATCTTCAATTTTGAAGATATCCGGGCATATTTCTTTATATGCGCATTTTCTGCATGTCGGGCCTGCGGGCAGACCGGCTTTTACTTCAAAAGGAATATGCTCCAGCTTTAAAACATCAACTCCGGCAAACGCGCTGACTTTCAGCGGCTTGGGAAAATCAAGCAGCCAGTTGAAAATATCAAAGTCGTGGCTGCCCTTATGAATCCAGAGGCCGCCGCTTTTCGCATAAAGACGGTTCCAGCGGGACATATAAGTGCGGCCGCCACCATAAAATTCACGGTTTTCTATCAGGAAAATACGGCCCAGATCACCATTTGAAATCAACTTCTTAAGTTTTTTCAATACCGCATTATGGCGCAGATTAAAGCCCATCATTGCAACTTTACCAGTCTTCCCAGCTGTTCTAATAATGTTCTCGCAACCTTTTACCGTTGTTGCAAGCGGTTTGTCAATCAGTACGTTAACACCACCATTCAGGGCTGCAACAGCGTTGGCTTCGTGACAATAGTCCGGACTGGTAATAACTACAGCATCAATTTTTGCAGAAGCAACCATTGTCTCAACTGAAGTATAAAACGTTTGGCCACCGCCCAACTCGTTCGATGCTAATTTCATTCTGACCTGATTAGGGTCGCAAAGCGCAACCACTTCAGCATCTTCTCGCACTGCAATATTTTTGCCGAAAGCAAAAATCCCTCTGCCACCAGTTCCGATGATCCCGACTTTTATTTTTTCTTTGTTCATTTTGTTTCTTTCAATTGTTAGATTCTAGTTTTATTCAACCAAGATGACTTTTAAAAAAATCAACAGACTTATTCCCACCCCAACTATGACCTCCTGAAAATAAATCAATTTGAAGATTCTTTACAGCTCCGGCTACTGCATAAATCTTTTCGAGCTTCTTGAAGCATGTCATTGCAGTATCCACTTTGAAGCATGAATCATTGGCACCGATATCAATCAGCAGCGGACGCGGAGCAAGCAGGCCCTGGAGCTCCGGCAGGTCAACCAGCTTGTAAAGACCGGGTGCCACCTGCATCCCGCAGTAGTTGATGTCACGGATGCCGAAATGCGCCCACAGGTCACTGTAGCAGATGATTTCTGTTGCCTTGAAGCGTTCGTCACAGAGACTCATCCACAACGCCATCGTGCCGCCGCCGCTGAGCCCCATGACTCCAAGTTTACCGGAGTCAACTTTAGGCAGCGAACAGATGAAGTCGGTGGCGGCTTTGCCGTGGGTGACATTGATCGACAGCGAGGTCATGCCAAGCATGGTGGCGTGCAGATAATAAAGGTTGCACCAGTCGCGTCCCTGCTGAAAGCGATGATTGGGCTTGTTATTATCGTTACGCTCGCCGAATCCGACCCAGTCGATGGCATAGGTGATGAACCCGGCTTTTGCCATCTGATGCCCGTAGTTGTAGTTAAGCTGGCTGATCTGGCTCCGCAGATCAGGGGTGGAATCGTTCCCCATCACCGTTTCTTTGCCGTATAGTCCGTGGCCGTGACAACAGAGAATCGCCGGATATTTTGGGTTCTTTTTCATCTTCTCCGGGAATGCGATCAGCAGGGTTGCGGAGATATGTTTTGAAACATCAATCAGCCATTTCTGTTTGGTCAGGCCGTCATGTTCCCATTCCGCCAGCAGCTGCGGGTTCAACGGTATCTGTTCCGGACTGTCGCCGATAGTGGCAAGCACTTGTGGCAGCGCTTGGTTTTTCCATTTGGTAAAATCGGTTTTGGCATTAAAAGTGTACAGTGGCACATGTTCTGCGGCCATTTCGATAAACATCTGCTGCGGACTCAAATTTCTAAATGACATTTTGTCTCCAATAACATTTTTTCAGGTGGCGCTAAGTTAAATTTATGCTATCTGATAATAACGGAGAAAATTCCAACCAGTAAAAATCATGCATGGTCTAAAATATCTTTTATTCAGGTGGATCATTTAAGTCGCTGCGCTGTCCAAATCCGGACTTTTCCTCCATCCTCCTGAACACACCATCACTTTCTGTATTGATATCATCACCAGTCCTCGCTGGTACAAGTTGTTTATTAAAAATTTGACTCGCCGGCTTCGATGCAAATGATGAATAGTTTTCCCCGGCACTCTGGTATTCCGCATGTGCCCGGGAAAATTCCGGAAAGAGCCGGTATTGGGGTCATGCCCGAATTGAACCATGTCAATTTAATTTTCAAATTCATGGTTTAAAAAGATTGTCGGGATAACGCCAGGCACGGTCGTCTATGGATTGGTCACCCCACTTATTGCCGAAAACACAACAGACTTCATGCATCAGATTCCACAGATCATTGCCGGTCACATCTTCCGGCAGGGCTTTTACCGCAGGATCACGGTCGGAAACATTGAGTTTGAACGGCCCAGTCAGCTTGAACGGCTTAATCCTGTCGCGCTTGGCCAGTCCGGCTTTGACTTTTTCAGTAATCCGGTCTAATGCGGTCGCCGGATCCAGTGAACAGGCATTCTGCGCGGCCAGTCCTTGTTTGACGATAGCGGTTTCGCATTCCGGAATTTTAGCGGAGACCTCTGCCGCGATTTTGTCGTCGCCGGAAATTGCTACCAGCGGAACGCCTTTTTCGCCAGCCAGCGCCGCAAACATGGTGCATTCGCTGAGTTTTAGCTCATCGCCGCCGCCCGTGGTCAAATGCCAGCAGGAATGCGGACAGACTGCGGCCTGCGTTCCCGCCATCGCATGCATTCCGATACCGATCGCCGCGTCGAAACTTTCATCCAGCATCGGCAGCCAGGAGGGGAAATGCCCGGACCGACCGTGAATTATCTTGCAGCCGCGCTCCAGTTCATCGTATATGATATTGTATGCTGAACCGTGCCCATCATTGACACAAACCTCGTCAGCGCCCATTTCCCGACAGGCGCGTACAGCCGCGTTGACTTCATTGGTCAGGACACGGTTAATGCGGTCCAGATGTTTGAAATTAAAAATGGAATTGCTAGATGAGGCGTAAAAAACCCAACCGGCAACACCCTCAATGTCCGTGTTGATATAAACTTTCATACTTCTTACTCCTTTGCGATAATTAAGCGGCCGCGACTCAGAAGCTGCCTTAAGATTTCAGTAATCACCATGCCCGTCGAGCGCCTTGTACATCGCCACAACATTTTCCGGCGGAACATCCGGCTGGATATTGTGCACCTGGCAAAAGACAAATCCGCCGCCGGGAGCGAATATCTCCAAATTCCGTCTGACGGAGTCCACCACTTCCGAAGCTTTGGATTTGTTAAGCACGGTCTGTGTGTCAACGCCTCCTCCCCAGAAGCTTACATCTTTCCCGAAGTCATGTTTGAGTGCCCGCGCATCCATTCCGTTGGCGCTCAGCTGGACAGGGTTGAGCGCATCCACCCCTATATCTATCAGGTCCGGAATAAATTCCCTCACCGCGCCGCAGGAATGGAAAAGAATCGGCTTCCCGAACATTCTTTTGACATGTGTGAAAAGGATTTTCTGGTAGGGCTTGATCATTTCCCTGTATGTGGCGGGCGCAAGCATTGGACCGTTCTGGGTACCAAGGTCATCATTTAGAAGTACGACATCCACGCTGTCGCGTAAAAGCGGAGCCAGGCGGTCAATACGGAGAAGGTAGCCTTCGAGCAGATAGTCAAGGAGTGTCTTGACCATCTTTTCGTCTGTCATCAGATCAACCATGAAGTTCTCATATCCGCGCAGAAGCTGTCCCGCCGCCAGGATATGGCAACAGAGATTGAATACGACACAGTCGCCATTCGTCCGGGCTTCTATGGATCTTTTCCGTAAATCACTTTCCGGCACATCCGCAAACGAAGGCAGATCAAAACTGTAAATTATTTCCTTGTGCTGTTTCATTTCAGAAGAATCAGTCAGATTTTGCAAGGGAGGGTTGACAGGATCGTAATAATGGCTTCCTTCAGGGCGTGAAGCCACAGGCTGACCATCCCCTCCCAGTGCAACCGTTCCCCCTTTATCATCCGACACTTCCCTCCATTTTTCCGGAACCAGGGTGTCAAAACCAAATGGGTTGACTGCCTTTACCCATCTTTTCGGCCCCAAAGTCAGATTGAACGTATCTATCCGGAACCTGTTACGGATTCCATTTCCGACATAGCCCACATACTGATATGGATCAAAAATCTTAATCTCGGAGTCAAGCTTCAAGTGCCTCTGAAGCTTTGATAATGCGCAACCCGTCATTCCGGAGGATTCCGTACCCCCGAGATCCCTTGGGATCCGATCCGGTTCCTTATGCCTGAGCGCTGTAAGAACTCTTTCACCCGAGGTCATAATTCATATCCTTTATTTGATTATTTATGTTGTCAATTATCTGCAAACGGATAGTGTAGCCAATAACGCGAAAGACGGCAAGTCTAATTCCATATCACCTTCCGGTGTCATCCGGCGGGAAAGCTTACAAGTTCCCTCCGGAGTCTCCCAGGTCGCCTGAACCGAACTTAACACGGTTTCTGGGATCTTCAATGTCAGCTTACAGGCCGCTGTCGGCTCAGGATGGTGGTAATTTACTAGCTGAATCCGATAGCCGTTGGCGATGGTGTATGTCTCCATCCCCACGTGACGGGGAAGATAGGTGCGCACCCGCAACTTATCAGAGATCAGGCTTTGCACCGCTTCTCGGAATAGTTCGGCGTTGGCGGGAGCTTTCCAGTAGGGGTGGTAGTACCAGTCATAGCCGGAGAAACGGTTGAGTTTGCTTTTGTCCGGAAGCCTGAAAGCCAAATCGGGAATGTGAATGGCTTGGCCTTTTCCATATATGGCGTTCAGCGTCAAGCCGGAGCTATTGGATTTTAGCGTCGCAATATTTGTCGCCACTTCCTCATAGCTGGAGATTGATGCTGTCGGCAGTTCCGGATGTTTGAAAATCCGTCCAAACCCCCATGTTGGGCGATATTGATTCAGGGATGTGGCCGTGGCGGTGGTACCGATAGACAAGAGCCGTCCTCCCTGCTGGACATAGTCCTCCAGGACGGAAATCTCCTTTTCGCTCAGACATTTGGAATCGGGTAGAATCACCAGCTCAAACTGGCCTGCGAGAAGGGTGAGGTCAATCTCTTTCTCCCCTATGATCGTGAATGCCGCATGGTCTTCGAAAAGCATCTGTTCGACAACGTAGGGGGAAAGCCCGCTGGGGAATGGGTTCAGGATCTGGCTTTCATGATGGCGCAGCACCGCGATGTTGTTCCATGGCTCGCGCTCGACAAACAGGGATTCGCGCTCAACGAGATACCGCAGCAGTGGCTCATCCTCGTCCCTCACCTTGTGGTTCGCCTGCATGGCGGTTTCAACAAATCCAAGAGACCGGTAGTTGAAGACCGCCGCCTCCGCCAGCATGAGTCGGTTATCCAGTTTCTCGTCCGTGGTGTAGTAGCAGATGCGGGTCTTTGTCCTGGCGCCCGCCTTGTAAGCCCGGAAGCGGGATACGGGCATGCCATCCGCCGTGACGCCAACTGGATTTTCCAAGCTGTCCTCGACGCAAGTGATGTCGGCGATTGCCATCTTCTCCATCTCATGGTTGGCGAATGCTAGCGGCGTAATCCCGCACAAGTCCCCCCCGTTGAAGAGTATTGCTATATCATGCCGGAGACTCCGCGCAAAATCTGCAAAGCGCCGGAAGGCGCGCGTCCCCGACTCTGCGTGGTAGAGCGCCCAGGCTATTGCTCCGGGTTCCCGCAATTCTGACAGGCTGGCGTAATGCTCGCGGTTCCCGATTGGTGGCGGAAGTAAAAGCTCGGGACGGTCATATCCGGCCGCTTTAACGATATCAGGGATCTCATCCCTTACGAAACGGCGGAACCCCGAGATGCAGTTCCCGCAGTGGCAGAGGAGATCGTAGACACCGCCGAACGAATTGTCGAAATGGAGGACATCTGCCCCGACATTCCTGATCGCCACCCGGATGACCTCCTTGAAATACTCGAACGCCTCGGAACTGTTGTAACACCAGCCCTTCCGGAAATAC
The DNA here is from genome assembly GCA_964392985.1 of uncultured Victivallaceae bacterium. Lineage (GTDB taxonomy): Bacteria > Verrucomicrobiota > Lentisphaeria > Victivallales > Victivallaceae > CAYMSF01. Next base: position 6,206 of record CAYMSF010000070.1, read on the forward strand.
TGAGACCCGTTCCATCCCACAACGCCGTTCTGCGTAATCATCTTCTCGTAGTCTGGATGCCGGAATGCCTCGTAGAAAAAAGTGCTCCCTATGTAGACTCCCACGGCGATGCCGTTATCGTGCAGTCGTTTGGCCCACGCCCTGGCTTCCGCTATCGATTCCTTTTCATGCTCAAGGCCATATCCCTTGTGAAAATGTATATGGGATAAGTTGATCCCAATCTTCTTCATCCGCTGGATGGCCTGATCTGAGTGGATGTCCCGCCACATGGCGTCCAGATCGCAGAAGGATCCGTCCCCTCGCCGTTGCAGGAACATCTTTGGTTCCCAATTGCCGAGGATGCGCCATTGCTTACGGAAGAACGGAAACTTGTTCTCCTGATCTGCGGTTTGTGATACGGAAGATTTCATGATTCATTGTCCTTGAATTTGATGACCTTGCCTTTTTTTGCGCTCTCATCAGCGGCAAACGCCAGAAGACTGGCCCTTACACCATTCATTATCGTGGACAAAGGCCTTTCCTTTTTTTCAATGCTTTTCAGGAAACACTCCAGTATCGGTTTATCTCCGCCGCCGTGACCATCGGTTGTTTGAAGTGGAATCAACCGCGGCTGTTTATCCTTCCAGTAGTTTTGAACAAAGAGTTGCCCTTCTTCAAGCTTACCTTCCAAATATCCGTCCGTTCCGAAAATCCGAAGGTCGCGACCGGGAATGCCGCTTGATGTCACTACATTAAATATCCCCTGAGTTGCGTCGGAAAATTTGAGATTGACCGATTGATGGTCATAAATGTCAGCGTCAGAATGAAAAACACAACGGTCATAATCGCCGCAGGTATCATCCTGAACAGGTTTCCCGTCAATCTCATTATAACTGATGGAGCCGGTAAAGCGCCAGGGGCAGTTGTCAATTTCACATTTGCGGCAATTGTGAGGAGTATCTTTTGGGGGATTAAAATGGCGTCCGGCGAATGAGGAAACCTTGTCGACTTTATGATCTTCCCCCTTTAGCCACACCAGGATGTCAAGGTCATGAGAGCATTTTTCATTCAAAAGGCCGCCCGTAAAGGCTGTCTTCCTATGCCAGCTCCTGCAAAAAATCGAATGGTGCTTGAGAGAGAGTCTTTCGTTCATCTGAATCATGACGACCTGTCCGATTTCGTTGTCGCTGATGATTTTTTTCACGGCATGATAAAAATTGGAATAGCGCAGGACGAAACCGACCTGAATCGTGGTCTTTGATTTATTGGCAATCCGGGCAATTTTCCTGACATCGGCGGCGGTTGTGGCAACCGGCTTCTCCAAAAAAACATGGCAACCGGCTTTTACGGCCTTGGAAAACACATCCAAATGTGTCCATTCCGGGGTCATCACGCAGACAATATCAGCTCTGGAGCGGGGAATTTGCGCCAAGGCTTCGTCCATGGATGAAATTATCCGGGTGTCAGGCGTGCCCCACTTGGCGAGAAGGCTTTTAATCCTGTCATGCCCTCTGGGATTGGGTTCAACGATGGCGGCGACCTTGCGGTTAAAATTTTCGGTGAACATCTGCGTGAACCACAATCCCCTGGCCCCGCCGCCTGCTATGATAATTTCCTTTTTAAAAGTCGACATAAAATTCCTCCAATAATGTTTTCTGTCAAAATAGAACCTTTCCTCACTGCCGTCCCATGGATTATTGGATTTCTGGATTAACGGACTTTTGTAAACAAAGAGTTATGCAAAAATCAACATATGGGGAAAAATCCGAAATGCCTATTCTGAAATTTTCCTTAAAATCCAGCATCTATGGTTTTTCTTGAACTCAAACCCAATAATCCAGTAATCCATCTTGTCACGCCATCTTGTCATGCCAAAGCTTCTTAGCGACGGCGGAAGCATCTCTGCGTAGGCGGATAATCCGTCATCTTGTGGGATGACTGAGACCAGCCCTCACAATAGCCATACCGCTGTTTCGTTCGGTTTTAGAATAAACTCACACTCATCGCCGCGGGTGTCAGTTGCTCCGCCGTCAAGATGGCAAATGCGGCCGGAATCCGGATTCCCTGGAGCGGTAAAGGCTTTACGGTCCACGCTGACCTTGCCGTGAGAGCCATCGCCCATTGCCGTTACGGCCACAGCTGGACCGGCCGCGCTGTCAAAACTATAGGCCAGCAGCCCGTCGCCCTTGACGGATATGCCCCGGTTGTCACGAAATCTGGCCATTGTTGTCCGCTCCGCCGTCCTCTGTCTCAAATCTGCCAGTTGTTTTACATGTGCGCCCAGTTCCGGGTAATCCCCCAGTGTCGCCTCCCCTCCGTCAAGCAGTAAGCACAACTGCAGTCCGGCAGAGAAGCCGAAGCTGGCCTGAGTCAGCGCGTCGGTCACCATTCTGCCGCCGATGTCCCGCGTCAATGAATTTGCCACCACCCAGCTGTTAGTGGTTTGCGGAACGGAATAAGAGACATTCAGCGCGGATTCCCCCAAAGAGTACCAGGACATCCACATATCGATATATTGCGCCATAAACGGATCACAGCATTCTCCGATCATGTAGGCGTTCGGATCGTTTTTGTGCATCATGTAACGTATTTCCCGGATGATATCCATCAATGCGGCGTGCGTGTCCTCAGGTTTGCAGCCGATGTCAAGATGCCCGTAATCGGGAATCCCGGCAAACGGCTGATCGAAGAACATCGCGTTATATCCAAGGTTAATGTATTCTTTTGTCTGTTGCAACATACGCTTCCGGCATGACGGGGAGAACGGGCTCAGCCAGGCACAGAAACTGCCCATATGAGAACGCCACAGGTCTGCATTATATGACGAGCCGGCGAAATTATTATGTAAATGTCCGCCGTAATAGGTTTTCACCAGTTCCTTCTCATCCCAGGTTCGGGATGACGGTACTGTCAAACGGAAATTAATCAGCGCGGAGCAGGACGTTCCATCTGCTTTTGCCCGGCGCGAGCCCTGCCGGATGATTTCACAGTCCTGCTCGGAATAGTCCAGAAGTTCTTCGTCCGTATGTTTGGCGTATTTGCTCAAAGTCATATAGTCCCATACAGACAAATGATTCACCCCGTAGCGCCTGCCTGCCGCCGCCACTACGGGAATGTCTGTCAGAGGACGAACCGGTGCGCCGTCAAAGCTTTTGAAGATTACATTCTGATAGCCGATAGAGCGTTTCAATGCCGCCGGAGTCGGCGGAGGAATGAACCAAGTATCAACCCAGCGGCTGTAACGGTCTGCTGTTTCCCGCCAGTCACCGTCATGCACACTGATCCCGACTGTTGAAGACACCCATTCCTCTCCGGGCCGAACCGGCCCATAGTGCCCCCAGCCGAACCGCAACTTCAATCCGGGCTCATATCCGGCCATATTCTCCTGAAAAAATACGCCGTTCCTCGGCCGCGCCGCCAAGTTGACATAGGAGATGCCGCCGCCGGGTCCGGACAAGTCCATCCACGGGAGCATCGCTCCAACCGGATAGGGAGTGCTGAACCTCTGATGCGCCCGGACATAGCTTGTTCCAGCCATAACAGAAGGCAGCCTGCCTTTTATGTCAATGAACGGGCTGTACATAAAACGGTACTTGTCAATCCCCCCGACGCCTTTCCAACCATGTAAGAGCGGTCCCTGGATTTCAGTTACATCCTCACCGCCATTGTTGGCCACTTTCATTTGGAAACGGATTTCACCGGTGTCAAAGTCAGGCCAGGCTCTCACTTCAACCGACACGCCGGTGTTTTCGCTACCGGCCAACAGTTGCGGATAGCGCAGAATGGCAACATCGCCGTCGGTTGTTATTTGCGGAGCGGCTTGTTCCTGACTGTCCGCATGGCGGGAACTCCATTGTTTGCCCGGTATGATTAACCGGAACAGTCCCCCATTTCGCTGCCGGTCATCCCGGTTGTTGATATGCACGAACCCGGTCTTAGTGTTTTTCAACAATACAATCGAGCCGTTTTTTTCATCAATCACCACTTTCGTTATTCCACTGGTCAGTTCCATGACATTTTCCTCTCATTTAATATGTAATTATTATCTGTCATAACATCTTGCCCTCATAATAGCCAGACAGCTGTTTCGTTCGGTTTTAGAATAAACTCGCACTCATCGCCGCTAATATTCGAGGTTCCGCCTCCGATCCGGCAGATACGCCCTTTATCCGGGTTCCCCGGCGCGGAAAAAGCTTTGCGATCCGCGCTGACTTTTCCGTGACCGCCTTCACCCATTGCCGTCACGTTTACAGCCGGACCAGCCGCACTGTCAAAACTATAAGCTAAAAGCCCATCACCTTCAGTAGATATCCCTAGAGTTCCACGAAATCTTGCCATTGTCGTACGTTCCGCCGTTCTTTCCCGCAAATCCGCCAATTGCTTTACATGCGCTCCCAGTTCAGGCAGATCATCCAGCGTTGCCTCGCCTCCATTTAGCAGGAAAAACAACTGCAATCCGGCCGCAAAACCGAAGCTTGCCTGAGTCAGCACATTGGTCACCATCCTTCCTCCGATATCCCGCGACAGCGAATTAGCCACCACCCAGCTATTCATAGTTTGAGGAACGGAATAAGATACATTCAGCGCTGATTCACCCAAAGAATACCAGGCCATCCACAGGTCTATATATTGTGCCATAAATGGATCACAGCATTCGCCAATCATATATGCTTTCGGATCATTTTTAAGGAATAAAGCGCGCATTTCCCGGATGATATCCATCAGCGCTGCATGAGTATCTTCCGGTCTGCAGCCCATGTTGATATGGCCGTAGTCGGGAACCTGGGCAAACGGCTGATCGATAAACATCGCATTATACCCAATATCCATGTATTCGCATGCCTGCCGTAAGACGCGTTTCCTGTATGATGGCGAGAACGGGCTCAACCATGCGTACATTTTACTCATAGGAGAACCGGGGTACGACATATGGTGGTGAAAGCCATAATAATTTTTTACAAGTTCTTTTTCATCATAGGTCGAGGTTAGCCGGGAAGCCAATCTGAAATTGATCAGCGCGGAACAGGTTGTTCCTTCAGCTTTTGCCTGAGACAATCCTTTCTGGATAATTTCACGATCCTGACCGGAATAGTCCATAAGATCCTCGGTGGTATGTTTGAAATAATTACCAAGCGTCATATAGTCCCAGACCGATAGATGATTTACCCCATAGCGCCGACCTGCCGCCGCTACTGTCGGAATACTTTTTAAATCCCGAACCGGTTTGCCATCAAAATCTCTGAACATCACATTCTGGTAACCAATGGAACGCTTCAGAACCGCCGGAGTCTGTGGCGGTATAAACCAGGAATCAACCCAGTTGCTGTAACGGTCAGAGGTTTTCCGCCAGTCGCCATTATGAACGCTCATTCCAACCACAGTCGATTGCCATTCCTGTCCAGGCCGCACCAGTCCGTAATTTCCATAGCCGACCCGCAGACTTAAACCAGATTCCTCATTCCAGCCGGACATATTCTCATGGAAAAAATTTCCATTCTTCGGACGTTCGGCCCAGTTGATGTAGGATATACCGCCGCCGGGGCCGGACAAATCCAGCCATGGAATCATGGCTCCAACCGGATAAGGGGTGCTAAAACGCTGATGTAAGCGCAATATAGTAGATCCGTTATGGATGGCCGGTAATCTGTGGGGATGCTTTATATCAATAAAAGGGCTATACATAATGCGATATTTTTCGATTCCGCCAACACCTTTCCAGCCGCATAGCATCGGTCCCTGTATTTCCACTACATCATCAACCCCAGTATTAGCAACTTTCATTTGAAAACGAATTTCTCCGTTGCCATCATCAGACCAGGCTCTCACTTCAACTGACACTCCGGTGGCTTCGCCAGCCGCGAGCAGTTGCGGATAACGCAGAATAATAACATTGCCATCCATTTTTATCTGAGGAGTGGCTTGCTCCTGACTGTCCGCATAGCGGGAACTCCATTGTTTGCTGGGTATGATTAATCGGAAAAGCCCTCCATTACGGTGCTTGTCGTTCCGGTTGTTGATATGTTCGAATCCGGTCTTCGTGTTTTTCAGCAGCACAATTGAACCGTTTTTCTCATCTATCAAGACTTTGGTTATTCCACTGGTCAGTTCCATGATATTTTCCTTTTGGAATAATCGGTTATTTATCGCCTGATGTTGTTACATTGTTATCTAATTTTTCCACGCGTATATTTTCAATAATTAACGTGCCTTGATTGTTGCTCCGATAAATAATCAGCCGGTATCGTCCGTCTTTCTTTCCCATCTCATCGAAAGAAATCTTGAATGTCACATCTTTGAATTTCGCCTTGTCCAATACAATATTCCAGCCTAAGTTCCTAACAGTGTCCCATTTGTCATTTTCGAAACGATATAATATTGCGCCGAATGTACTTGGCGGGGTTGAATCTGTAGTTGCCCTGCATATTACCTGAATGCCTGACTGCTTGACATCAAACACCATGGTTACAAGAAGGTATTCCTTGTCATCGACCAGACATTTCTCCCCATTGAAATCTTCTATTCTGACTTGTTTACTTATAACCCCATCAGCGACTGGCTGCTTTAAATTAATCTCTGAGATTATGTTTGACGAATCATCTTTTTTTTGCTGAGAATCTGGAACTTGAGCCAATACCGACGCAACCATCGTTAAGAAAACCAGTACACACATACGAAGTTTCATTTTTTACCTCTTTTTTTATGTTTTTATAAAATCGTTATTTCCGGCTGATTTGCCGGAAACAAAAGTTAAATTGCTATTCCATTGTCGCGAGAAACAGTTTGCCACGACTTGAACGAAAATCAGTTTCAAATGAATTGTCTGCGAGAGGAACTGTTTTGCCGCTTTCAATATCCAGAACTTTAACCGCCCTGCCGGTCAAATTTACTTTTGCTTTGAGCGAAGCGTCATTGCGGTAATTCGCTACATAAATCAAGATTTGCTTGTCCAATTGCAAGGCATTTATCCTTACCCATTCAGGCGAGGCATTTAATTTGATTGGCCGCCCGTTTAAAATAATCTCCTCATAGGGACCTGCCTGCCGTATCGCGTCAGAGATGAATTGAAGATTAAGCGGATTCATTGGCGCTGGCGCTACCCAGAACATAATTACCCTGGACTGCTGCATCAGACTTTCAAATATCTGATACTTTATCATAGGTTTCTGAGAGAATGTAATTTCCCCAAACCCCGCATGGCCGGCCAGCAAGGTCGGAACCGTAATTTTGCGTCCGATATAATCATTGTACATTTTCAGAATATCGCCTACCCTTGCCGAATCTTCAATTCCTTGATAAGTATAAATCATCGGGCTGACGTAATCGCAGTATTGCGCCAATGCTTTATAATCCCAATACGAATTGATCTTGCTTTCCATCGCGGTGTTGTTCATTAAAATTTGCGGGATAAACATGGTTTTCCCGAAAGTATATTTCCCCCCGGACTTCGCAAAGCCATTCAAATATGCCTGCTGGTATGAACGATAGAAATTAATCATCCGTTCGCAACGAAAGTTAATCCACTCCGCGTAAAGCTGGGCTTGCGACTCCTTGTTCTTTACAACAGTGACAGGATCGACATAAGCCAGCCCCTGCTTTTTTAAATATTCCTCAAACAGTTTTTTCATTGCCGGATTGTAGTCTGCCGAATCTTTCAACTGATTGGTATGTTCATCGTCCGCAACTAAGCCGAAACCGCCCGAAGCCACGTCTTCCATATAAGCGCAGGTCGCCTGCACGGCAGGACTGTCTTTATCAAGGGAAAGCGAAGGATAACCCTGCTTGATCGTTCCATCCTGTGTAACCATGAAATCAGGCTTTGAAAGCGGGACATTATACAGCGGAGAGCATTCTCCGAGAATCATGATACGATTTTTCAGGCACTCATCGGCAAATTTCTCAAATAAATTATAATTAAATCTGATATGGCATGGATTCAGTAGATTCATCCCGGAAAACCCCATCGCCTTGATCAAATTGGGATAATCAAAATACGAAGATGGCGTCTCCCCGCAGTAACCAATCCAGATATTTTTAAAGGCTGTCGCCGGCTTTAATTCAACGGCGTCCAGTACCAGTTTTTCCATCGGCTGTTTTATTCCTTTGAATTCGAGCTGGTATTCGCCGACGTATTTCCGTCCATGCTTAAAACCATTTGAGTCAGCCTTGATGAACAGAGTGGTGGAGAGCCCCAGAAAATAATAATAGAACTCATAGACATTGCAATCTATGCCATTTATAGTTTGGAGACCTTTTGTTTCCCAACTTAAACGTTTATCGCCCCAAAATGGCTCATATCCCCAGCCTGTCCCGCCCCAGTGAGCCGTCGCTCCGGCAATCTGGATTGCCTTAGGCAGCACAATTCGCAGTATCGCCGGTTTGTCGCCGGTTTTAATCTGCTGGTTGTTATCGTTATGAAACATGAATTCCAAAGGCGAAGCAATTTTATCACTGACGCCGTTAAAATTATAAACGGTTTTTATCATGTTCGGCGTATCAATGTCTTTGAAGAAACTCTTATCCGATACCTGGGCAACCTCAAATCCAAGCGGCTCATAAGCCGGATCATCAGTGACTAAAATTGCGTCAATCAGCATCCGCCCGGTAGAATTGAAAGTCAGGCCGGCCGGACCGCCTTCGGATTGAAATGCTCCCGCTTTCTGCCAGTAATATTTGCCCGGAGCGCTGTATTTGCCCTGTGCATCCGCAATTTCATTGCAAACTGTCTTGAAAGAAGCGATTGGCTGATCTTTGAAAAGCACATCTACCTGCGGACAATCAAGATAGCCGTACAACCGCAGCCAGACATAATATTGCCGTTTTACCGGCAGCAGGGATTGTGGGTCGGTTTCCGGCGTTATTTGGAAGCGCCATTTGAAATTTGCCGACTTGCCATACGCCCCGCCAGTTCCGGAAAAATAATCTTTCACTTCGCTGCCATAGGCGCTGGTGGTTCCTTTGAAGATTTGTTCAGCTTCCCGCCATATATATTTCCGGTCAGGCTTGATTTCATTGGTCTGCTGAATTGCTTCCAGTGAAATATCCCGCAAATAGAATTTCCCGGTAAAATTATAGCCGAGAATAAAGAAATAAAGATCGGCAACCGGAACTGGAACGGTAAGCACATTTTCGAATTTCTCCCACTTGCCCTGTGATGGAGCCAAGTTGACGGCTTGATATTTTTTCGGATTCGCCGTTCCATTGACGCTGGCGAACCGGTTGTAGGTGCATTCAACCCTAAGCATACCATTGTCGCTCAGACCCAAGTCGTCTGTTTTGTACCACCCGGAGAATTTGAATGTGGTTCCCTGATTCAGTCCAAGTCCTGATACCGTTTGACCGAATGTGGCTTTCCCTTCCGCGTTTTTAGAAGACAGAACAACGACATTAGCCTGGTCTTCTTTGATAATGTTTAAGCTGGAAGTACCGTTCCAATCGTGGAAGTTCCAACCAGTCGGGCGGTCGTTCAACACGTCTTTGAAGTTTCCATTTTTTAACAGTTCCGTGCCACAAATGTCAGTGAAGGCAAGCGCGGAAAGCAATAAACCGAACATGACTCTGCAACTTATACGCATTTTAATTTCCCTTGAATTATATATTTTATATTTATAATACGTTTGTGATTAAATTTATCTGGAATAACAGACAAGCCATTTCATGCTGACAATTCGAAACTGCCAGAGAGATGCTCTTTATAAACTGCTTTCGGAGAGACTAATGAATGTCTCAAAAATACGCCAGTACATCAATTTGCAACCATTCCTCTGCTGTTAATATAATTAGTCACGTTAGGCTTAAGTTCTTTTTGTGGCATTGCCCTTACATGACCATCACCGAACAGCATATTGACAGCGTCGAAATGTCTGGTATGAGGCTTGCAGCCACCGCCGCCAACATCCATATAATAATATTGGAGACTTGTTGGCGCCGCAATATAACTATCCCCTAAATAAAAAACGTTTGCTGGCGATTTCCAGGTGCTGTAAGTGCCCCTGGTTTTACTGGTCTCCAAATAATAGTATACCGGCATTTTCAATATGCTGAAGTAATATTTCTGACTTGACTGATAGAATCCATACGTCTGCGCACTATCCACGTATTTGCCGAATGGCGCGACTGACGGACAGACAAAAGGACTTGTTTTGTTGGTCACCGCACCGGGGAACTTGTTGCCCGGCATATAGCCCAGATGATAAAGCGTAGCTGCCCATGTAAGGCTGCCGTTCCAATCACTGGACTTCATATAACCAGACATCGTCCAACCCTGATTATCGTTGGCATAATTCATGATCATCAAACCTGTTTGCTTCAGGTTGCTTTTACAGGTTATATCTTTCGCGCGGTCCCGCGCTTTATTAAGCGCCGGCAACAGCATTCCGGCTAAAATTGCGATGATAGCTATCACAACCAGGAGTTCAACAAGTGTAAAACCGGTTCGAAAACAACTTTTTTTGTTTTTCATTATGTATCCCTTTCTTTTTTGATTTGACGAGCATTGTTTACGTTATTATTGCCATTTGCCGGGCAGGTTGAAGAATCAATTTGCGCATCTTTGTTTTATCTTCGAAATGTTTTTTTCCGGTACTTTCACGTATTTCCAGTTTATATTCCAAAGTAAAAAACGGAGGCATGAATGAATTATCTTCCGGCTTGAACCAGGCATCGGCTTTGTCCAGCATTTCGACTGCTTTGCCGCCCAGTTCAAAAAAACCGGCGCTGATTGTTGACAATGTCGGATGCATGTATTCACAGTTGAACCCGCTGGCAAACCCCATTACCGCAATATCTTCAGGTATGCGCAGACCAGCTTTCCTGATAGCATGATATACGTCAGGAGCCCAGAAATCGGAATAACACAGAATTGCAGTCGGAGGCATGGGATGGTCGAGTATATTTCTTACCGATTTGCGAATTTCAGCGCTTTCAAACGGACAATGGACAATCAAGTCTTCTGACGTGTCAGCGCCGACTTCTTCCAGCAGTTCTTTGTATTCAGCAGAAGAGTATCCCCTGATGAGACAATTTGGGTATGCCAATGTAAAAATTCTCCGATGTCCCATTCCTCTTAAATGCTTTAAAGCATCGCGCCAGGCCGGGCGTTCTGGAAAAGCCAATGCAGCCCAGCCGGTAACCTGATAGTCTTTGCGGATGGCAAAAGGCAAAAGAACCGGCAGATTGCGCCCTTTGAGCAACTGCATAATCTTTTCATCACCGGAAAAGTTATTAGCCACTAAAATAATACCTTTTATATTACGGGTTTTCAGCCGTTCAGAAACTTCCTCATAACTTTGCATATTGAAATACTCAATGTCGCAAATTTCAATCTCAATATTTATTAAATTTGCAGCGCGTTCAATTCCCGGCAGGATATAGTGGCACGGCAGAGCCTGCCCCCCGCGGATTTCAGCAATGACCAAAAAGCGCCTTTTATGGCTATCGGATTTACTGACAAACGTGCCTTTGCTTTTTATGCGAAGAATTAAGTTCTCCGAATCTAATTTCTCCAATACAACACGCAAAGTCTTCCGTGATACTCCAAGTTCGCGTGAGAAAAATTCTTCTTTGGGCAATTTTTCTCCCGGCTTATATCTACCATTCAGAATAGACTGCTTTAAATCCCTGTACAGGATGTCTTTCTTGTACCGCAAATCAAGCATAAGCACCTTTAAAGTTTTATAAGTATCCTTTGGTATCTATTAGTGTAATGCTAAGTATCCTGATTTGTCAATAGCTATTTTGAGTTTTTAGAAAAAAATGTAAGTAATTTTTAAAGTTCATGAAATACAACATGGTCTTGCTGATTTTAAAATTCATTTAATTACGGTATTTGAACTTATCATTACTGTTCCGGTTGACAAAATCACTAATAGTAAAAAAGCATAACTGGTGAATAGTGACTGGTGAATGGTAACTGGTGAAAATCAGAAATATAAAAGTGGAAAACCGGGAACAGTTTAACGCAAAGGCGCAGAGATGCGAAGGGAAAGCCAGGGAAATGTTAACCACGAAAAACACGAAAGTAATACAGAAAATGAAAAAGAAGAAATAATAAAAGACAAGTCAGCGGATCATTGCGTGGAACGCAAATATCCGCTGACTAAGGTTTTTGATTTTTTTCGTGTTCTTTCGTGCCTTTCGTGGTTAAAAAATGTCTTTTTTGTGTTCTTTTTGTGTGTTTTGTGGACGGGAATAGGATTTTGATTTATGGCGGAGGAAGTATG